>NZ_AUKX01000023.1 GCF_000424985.1 Arenibacter latericius DSM 15913 | reverse complement strand
AACGAAAGACGAAGATTGTTTACTGCAAGGACGACCTTAGACGCGGTTCTTGGGAAAATGAGCAGTTTGACTTTCTAGGATTCACGTTCAGAGCAAGAAGATCAAAGAATCGATGGGGTAAGCATTTTATCAACTTCAGTCCTGCGATGAGCAATAGAGCTCGGAAAAAGATTAGTGAGGAGATAAGAAGCTGGAAACTCCACCTACGATCTGACAAGACTCTCGAAGATCTAGCACATATGTTCAATGCCAAACTGCAAGGCTATATTGGCTATTTCAGTAAGTTCTACAAGTCGAAGATGTACCCCTTGTTTCAACAACTTAATTTAAGGCTTGCACATTGGGTGGAAAGGAAATTTAAAAGGGTAAGGCGACATAAAACTAGAGCAATTAGATTACTCGGACGAATGTGTAGACAGAATCCAAATCTATTTGCGCACTGGCGATTTGGCGTGAGACCAGCAATGATCAAAACATTATAAAAGAAAATTGCAGACTGAATAATAGGAGCCGGATGAGGCGAGAGTCTCACGTCCGGATCTGGGAGAGGCCTCGGGGGAAGTTCCCGAGGCCTACTCGACTTGTTGTGCATTACCGAAGTTATAAACAATTGAAGTATGTGGAAAGTAGGTTAAGAGATCGATTCGCACAATGCAAATTAGAACTATGCCCAGTGAAGACTAAGATTGTCTATTGTAAAGATTCGAATCGTAATGATGTATATGAAAGCCAGAGCTTTGATTTTTTAGGTTATACTTTTAGACCTAGAAGTAGTCGCTGTAAAAATGGTTTATTCTTCGTTAGTTTTTCACCAGCTGTATCACAGAAGAGTTTAAAAGCTATGCGAAGTAGAATCAAAAAACATCCCATTATTAAAGGATGTTACAGTGAAAGTATCGAGAATTGTGCTCGTATTTTAAATCCAATTATTCGAGGTTGGATTAATTATTACGGTGGATTTAGAATGTCATCATTAACGTCAATTTTCCGATATATTAATGACAAACTGACTAGGTGGGTAATGAGGAAGTTTAAGTCTTTACATAGACGTAAAACGCGTGCAGGTATATGGTTGAAGAACCTATACTTAAAGAAAAACGACTTGTTTGTCCACTGGAAATACTATAATTGGGTGGTTGAATAACAAGAGCCGTATGAGTCGAGAGGCTCACGTACGGTTCTGTGAGAAGCTGAAGGGGGTGGTTCCCTTCGGCTTACTCGACCCGTAGCTGAAAGTTTTTTTAAGACCATAAAATATGAATGTATCCATAGACACAACTTTAAGACCTACTTACAAGCTTATCAAATTATTGGAAACTACGTAAATTGGTATAATAATGTTAGAATACATTCTGCCTTGGACTATAAAACACCGACAGAAAAGGAATTAGAACTAAAAATCAAAAACATGTATAATGTAGCATAAAACATTGTACCAAAATTATTAGGTAGTCCACTAAGCACTTTGTAGGGTTTTACTCATCCCTTGATTCATAAAGGGCCTACCCAACTGTTTATTACTAATTTGTTATTGTTTATAGAGCTTGACTGACGTCTGTTTACTAATGCCTAAAACATTGTTTATTGCTAATTGTTTATTGTTAATTGAAGTGATGTCCATGCCTGAATAGCATTGACCACTTTTAGTTAGTGATTAATATAAAATTACTGATTCTTTCTTTCTTAAACATCTTATTTTGTTTTCAAAAGCTACTGGATTCATTTTGTTTAATGAACTATGTGGTTTTTGGGTGTTATACATTCTTACAGCTTTAGCCGTATCATTTACGAGCTGACCATAGTTTTTAGGAGCATAATGACGTATATAATTATTTTTTATAACACCGTTTAACCTTTCGGCATTTGGATTCTCATAAACAGTGACTCCCATACTGTTCAATATCCCAGCCTGTGCTGTGAGCGCTCTGAATACTTTTGAATAGTACTGACCTCCACCATCTGAATGAAAGACAAGGCCTGGTAATTTTCTTGTTCTGCGGGTTTTTAACCCACACCTCAGTGCAGGCAGCGTGGTCATCTCAGTTCGTAAACCACGACTTACGGTATGCCCAACAATCATCCTTGAAAAAAGATCCATTACAAAAGTGATGTAGTAAAACATATCCCCTATCCTATAGTAGGTTATATCACTCACCCAAATCTGGTTTACATCGTTCAACTCAATACTATCAACAAGGTTATCAAAACGTACCACACCAGATGAATCTGTAGTTCCCCTAAATGCCTTTTTGATCTGCACACCATACCCCATATGGAGAAAGTAGCTTTCAAAAGCATCTCGCCCAATGAAGTCCGGAGCTAAGATCAGATATAAATCCCTAAGGTTCATCCCTGGATGGTCCTTCCTGACCTCACTCACAACAATCTCTAACTGTGCCAAAGCTCCCCTTCTTACTAGTGACCTATCCAATTTTGCGTGAAAAGCCTGTTTGGAAATGCCGGTCACATTAAAAAAACTATTGAGACTCATACCTATTTTTTGTCGGTTCTCCCAGAACCAGATTTGGGTACGGAACCAGCTTTTTTTTTAATATCTATCCCCAGATCGGCCTCTGCCAGCTCGATGAGTTTTTCCAGAAAATCAACTTTCATTTGCTTTTGACCGACCGCCTGTTCCAGTTTCTTGATGCGTGCCTGCAGCTCCTTTACTTTATGTGTGCCGCTCATTGGTTCTATTATTTGTTTGTATCCTTTCCGGTACAAGATAGAATATTTATAGACCCAATTATAAACCGCAGTTCTTGAAACCTGGTAAAGAGTACTTATCTCTCTCACCGTATATTCATTGTTTTCAATGCGCTTTACAGTGTCTTTTTTGAATTTTTCGCCAAATGTGCGATTATAGTTTGTCTTAAAACCTTTTTTCAATCCATTTAAATTTGCCATTTTTGATTAGAATTATCTAACCATAAACGGTCAACGTATTTCAGGCTCCGACATGACTACTGATCACCGATTACAGACCACTTACCCAATCTCAATACTTAATACTTTGTACTCACTACTAATTTTTGCGTTAGCTATTGCAGCGATATCCTTTTTTGACATGTGATTTATAATTATCCTAAGACCTGCGAGGTTTCTCAAACCTTGTAGGTCTAGTTGATAATCACGAAAAGTGTGAGTAATAATCTTACTAAGCAACAACCAAAAAAGATTAAGCGTAAAGAGCGACCCGATAGGGGAACGCCCAAAATAAAATTGGTATCTTTCTATACTAAATATCAACTAATATGGGACATAAAATCGTAATTGCTGGCGCTGGTGGGATTGCTAGTGCGGTGGGACTTATTATAGCGGAGTGGGCAGAGGGTGCTCCACAGCTGTTTATTGGAAACCGAACCTTGGACAAAGCCCAACAGCTGGCTCAATGGATTAAAGATGGGGTCACCAAACCCTGCGAGGTGAAGGCATTTCTGCTTTCAGAAAATGATACTACTAGTGAAATGGAGTCGGTCTTCAGAGAGGGCGATATTCTGCTAGATTGTCTGCCGGGGAGTTTGGCCCCGAGAATGGCGGGTTATGCCAAAGAATATGGCATGCACTATGTAAACCTAACGGAGTACGTGGCTGAAACTAAGGAGATCATGACACTAGCTAAGGATGCGGAAACGGGTTTTGTACTTCAATCTGGTTTGGCGCCAGGGTATATCGATTTATTGGCGCATCATCTGTTTTTGGAATTTTGTAAGGCCAACAAGGTGGATAAGGTAGATTCCTTAGAGTTTAAGGTGGGGGCTTTAACGCACCATGCCGTAGCCCCTCATTATTATGGTTTTACCTGGAGTCCGATTGGCGTGGCTACAGAATATATTAAAGAAGCCGAGACATTGCGGAATTATAAAATTAAACCGCGTCCGTCCCTATCGGAAAGGGCCACTATTATTATAGATGGAATTGCCTATGAGGAAGACCTTACTTCCGGCGGTGCTGCCGACTTGCCCCATGCGTTGGAAGGAAAAGTAGGGAATTTAGATTATAAAACCTTGAGGCATCCCGGTCATTATGCGTGGGTAGACCATCAGATTAAGGGAATGGAAAAGGATGATGATACTGTAGCGACTTTACAACGAGTAATGGGTGAGGCAATTCCGCATATAGAGGACGATCAAATTGTACTCTATGCCGCCGTATAAGGGAAAGATTCCAAGGGGATTCTTAGAAGAAAGGAAATAGCCAAGAAAATCTACCCGCAAAAAGTAGGGAAACATACCCTAAAAGCAATTCAGACGACGACCGCAGTTCCTATGGTAGAGGCTGCTTATCATTTATTGAGCACTAAGTCAAAAGGATTGATTCTGCAAAGTCAGCTAGACCCCAACCCCTTTCTGAACGGGAAGTTTGTTACGCCTGTTTATGGGGAGATAGAAGAATGAGATCGGTTATAAAATGATCGGAATTTGGCGTTTTTATGAAGAAGAGGACCTAAAAAGGGTAAGATTGACTAACTAATTGATCAAATATGTATAGGATGATTAATTACCTTTATGACTGGGATAGTTCCTGTATTTCTTATAGCATTTTTAAGAGGAACTATTAATCCAGACATTTTAGTATCACCAACTATACCACCAACATGAAACCCATTGTACAAATTTCCCTTGACCTTACCAATATTGACGAAGCTTTAGAAACTGCCGCCATGGCTCTTAGAGCGGGAGTGGATTGGTTAGAGGCGGGGACTCCGCTTATTTTGGCAGAAGGCTTGCATGGGGTAAGGAAGTTGAGGGAGGCCTTTCCGGGTATTCCGATAGTGGCCGATTTAAAAACCATGGATGGAGGCTATTTGGAAGCCGAAATGATGGCCAAAGCTGGCGCTACACACGTTGTAGTAATGGCTAGGGCACACGTAGAGACCATCAAGGTTGTAGTACAGGCAGGCAAAGATTATGGCGTAAAAGTAATGGGGGACAATTTAGGATGTCCAGATATGGTAGAAGGAGCAAAGCTGCTGGAAGAATTGGGGTGCGATTATGTAATTCACCATATTGGGTATGATGAACGCCGAGGCATTGCCGCACAAGGATTAAAAATGCCTAGCCCATTAGATCAGTTAAGAGAAGTTGTAAATGCAGTAAACGTTCCGGTGCAAGCGGTAGGCGGACTCAGTTTAGAGCAGGCCATACGCTGTCCGGAATACGGTGCGCCTATGGTAGTTTTAGGCGCTCCGCTGACCATCGATGCCGATTCTTTTAAAACAGCCGATGGAGATCTGGAAAGATCCTTGCGATTAATATGCGATAAAATTCATGCCTACGGAAAGGTCTCAAAATAACTAGTAATCAGAGTTGATACAAATACCATTATGAAGTCGATCGGAGTTGTAAACTATGCCCCTGAAAAGGGCAGTGTAGAAATTAGGGAAGTCGCCAAGCCAGAAATTGGGGAAGAAGATGTGCTGTTGGAAGTCGCCAACGTAGGAGTCTGTGGCAGCGATTTACACCAATGGACGGCCGACCATAGTTGGCCCGTGAATTATCCCGTAGTATTGGGGCACGAATTTGGGGGACATATTGTAGCACTAGGCAGTAGGGTAAAAGACTGGAAGGAGGGAGATAGGGTAGTTAGCGAGACTGCAGCAGTGATAGATCTCAATAATCCCATGAGCAAACAGGGGCTTTATAACCTAGATCCTACCAGAAAGGGATTTGGTTATGGGGTAAATGGAGCTATGACGCGCTTTGTAAAGGTGCCTGCTCGTTGTCTTCACAAGGTGCCCGATAACCTACCTTTTGAACAAGCCTGTCTTACCGAACCTTGCTCCGTGGCCTACAATGCCGTAGTAGTGAATTCACCCATAAAACCCGGGGATCGGGTAGTGGTGTTAGGGCCAGGGACCATCGGAATCCTTTGTGCTGCCATGGCCCGCTTATGTGGTGCCGAAGTAGCAATCATAGGACTAGAATCCGACCGAGGTAGATTGGAGATTGCCAAACACTATGGCTGTGAAGGCATTATTGGGGACGCGTCGGCATGGGTCCTTAAAAAAGATGGTTTGGGTGCCGACTGTATAATAGACGCTGCTGGGGCAAGTGCCACCTTAAAGATTGCTTTAGAATTGGTTAGGCCTAATGGTCATATTACCAAAGTAGGGTGGGGGCCACAGCCCTTAAACTTCTCTTTGGATCCCCTAGTGCAAAAAAATGTGACGCTGCAGGGAAGTTTTAGCCATAATTGGCCTATTTGGGAGAAAGTACTCTCGCTATTGGCTTCGGGTCAATTGGATGTGAAACCCATTATTGGTGGGGTATGGAAACTAACCGAGTGGCGAGAGGCATTTGAACAAATGCATAGTGGGAAAGTAGTTAAAAGTGTTTTAAGACCTGAATAGATGCGATTAAAAGAGAAAATAATATTGATTACAGGTGGCTACACAGGCATTGGTCGAGCTATAGCCCGCCGCTGTGTGGCCGAAGGTGCCAAGGTAATGGTGAACGGGTTGGACGAGGATCTCGGAAAAACTCTTGTAGAGGAGCTAGGAGCAGAAAACGCCAGCATTTTCACCATAGATATTACCAATCCCCAAGCTCCGCAGAAACTGCTGGCAGAAGCGCTGAGAACTTATGGCAAACTAGATGCAGTGGTTAATAATGCCGCTTTGATTGGTTCGTCCAATATAAATACCACAGACATCCCCCTAATGGAGCGAATGCTGGCGGTGAATACGATTGCTCCTTTGGCGATAATTCAGGCTGCCTTGCCCCATTTATCCAAAGTGCGGGGGTGTGTGCTTAATATTGGTTCTATTAACGCATGGGGAGGGGAACCCAATTTATTGGCCTATAGCATTTCTAAAGGAGCGTTGATGACAATGACCAGAAATTTGGGTGATAGCCTGTTCCGGGAATATGGGGTACGGGTTAATCAGATTAATCCTGGTTGGGTGCTTACGGAAAAGGAGATTTTAAATAAAAAAGAACAGGGAATGAAGAGCGATTGGTATAAGGATATCCCCGATATTTTTGCCCCTGCTGGACGAATCTTCACTCCCGAAGAGATTGCCACGGTATGTTTGTACTGGCTTTCGGACGAGTGTGGCCCGGTAAGTTCGCAAGTCATGGATTTGGAACAGTTCCCGATGATAGGTCGGAATCTGCCCAAGAGTTGGGAGGGGTCGCACTGAGGAGGAGTATTAAGTATTAAGAACAAAGTATTAAGTACAAAGTATTGAGATATGAGTAGTGAGTATTGAGAAAGGTTCAGTAATCAGTTTTTCAGTGGACAATAAACAATTAGCAATTATCAATACTGTTGGTTGTAGGTCCCTGAGGCAGTTGACAATTCAGAAATCTAAAAAACAGAAAATTGAATAGCCCCGTGATTTATCACGGGGAATAATAGTACGTGAAGAACTCGGCTTTAGTCAAACCTTGAGAGCTACAGTATTGCTAACGCTAGGCTAGTATAAAGTATAAAGTAGTGAGTATTGAGATGGGATCAGTGAGCAGTAAACGGTGGCAGTAATCAGTTTTTTCAGTGAACGGTGGGCAGTAGTCAGTTTTCTCAGTGAACAATAAACAATTAGCAATTACCAATGGATGTGGAGATGCTTACTCGAGCGGCATTTGAGAATGGGTATTTAGCCTGCCTGACGGCAGCTTAGGTCACCTGGCGGTGGCGATTTTTCCGCTGGTGACTGAGTTTACCTGCCGGAGGTAGGCGGAGCCGAAGTCACAATTGAAGGGGAGTATTGAAAATTAGTATTGAGAAGGGTTCAGTAAGCAGTGAATGGTGGGCAGTAATCAGTTTTTCAGTGAACAATAAACAATTAGCAATTATCAATACTGTTGGTTGTAGGTCCCTGAGGCAGTTGACAATTCAGAAATCTAAAAAACAGAAAATTGAATAGCCCCGTGATTTATCACGGGGAATAATAGTACATGAAGCACTCGGCTTTAGCCAAACCCTGAAAATTATAATTGCGTTACATCACAAGTATTAAGTTACTAAGAAATGAAATGCTTACAAGTGCGGACAAAACATTATTAAACAGTAAGACAGGAAAACCTATGAATCCTGAATAACCAATCAACCAAACATTAACCAATAATTAAAACCATATTATTTTGCCAAAATTAGCCGTATTCCCCAAAGCATTTATGCAAGAACTTTGTAAAGATGGAACCATGAAAGTTTCCGAGTGGAAAGACCTGGCCGTTAAATTGGATATTGACGGACTGGAATGGTATGCCGGGTTCTTGGAAATGGAAGATCCATCTAATTGGCCTGTTTTTAGGGAGCAGGTAGAAAGCCATGGAAAAGTAATTCCCATGCTGTGCTGCTCCCCAGATTTCACCCATCCAGATGCTTCCTTTAGGGAAGCGGAAATCAAAAAGCAAATTCATTGGATCAAAATGACCCATGCCCTAGGGGGTTCTTATTGCCGAGTGTTGTCTGGGCAACGTAGACCCGAATTAACCATGGAAGAAGGCGTGACTTTTGCGGCCGACTCTATAAAACAATGTTTACCACGTGCCCAAAAGCTAGGAATAACGTTAATTTTAGAAAACCATTACAAGGACGATTTCTGGGAGTATCCTGAGTTTGCACAGCAAATGGATGTTTTTTGCGAGCTGGTATCCCGTATAGACCATCCTAATTTTGGAGTGAACTACGACCCAAGTAATACTTTTTTGGCTGGTGAGGATCCGTTGGAACTACTATACCGGGTTTCGGACCGAGTGGTGACTATGCACGCTAGTGATCGCTATTTAAAGGAAGGGACAATAGAAGATCTACGAAAGGAAGAAGGCGGCGCAACAGGTTATGCCAAAAGATTGAGTCACGGGGAAATAGGAAAAGGACTAAATGATTACGATGCCATTTTTAAGGAATTGAAAAGAGTGGGATTCAATGGTTGGATTAGTATAGAAGACGGTGTAGATGGCATGGACCAATTAGAACGTAGCGTCACCTTTGTAAGAAAGAAAATAACGGAATATTGGCCTGATTTTGAATAAAATAAACTGTACCCTGAGCGTAGTCGAGGGTAGGGTAAGTGGGACAATCCCATGGAGCATTGCGGAATATGTTTTCCAACTCTAACCATAAACTAGCGAGGTAAGTTTCGGGGTATTTATCTACCCCTCCATAATAAAAAACACCTTCCCTTAGATTCAAGAGAAGGTGTTTTCATTTTTATTATAATTGAGTGAAAATTTAATTCACTACGTTCTGAGGACTGTCTTTAAGAAATGCTTCCAAATTTTCTACTGCAGTATGCATAAGATTGATTCTAGAATCTAAAGGTGCCCAAGCAATATGAGGGGTAATAATACAGTTTTCTGCTTGTAGCAAAGGACTGTCGGCATTAATAGGCTCCTGAGAGGCCACATCTACCGCTGCAAAAGCTATTTTTCCACTGTCCAAAGCTGACTTTAAATCTTCTTCCACGATTAAGGGTCCGCGAGAGGTGTTAATCAGCATCACCCCATCCTTCATTTTTGCAATATTGGCAGTATTAATTATGCCTTCAGTTTCGGGCATTAAGGGGCAGTGAAGACTTATAACGTCAGATTCACGCAGAAGCTCCTCCATTTCTACCTGTTTAACATTCTCTGTTTCAAGTTCTGGTCTTTTCCGACTTCCGGCAGTTAAGATCTTCATTCCAAAGGCTTCCGCTAATTTGGCGGTGGCCCGGCCGATACTACCGTATCCGATAATCCCCATGGTTTTGCCTTCTAAAGCGACTAATGGGTAATTCCAAAAACAAAAATCTTTGCTATTGGTCCATTGTCCGTCCTTTACTGCGCGATTGTGTTCTCCCACATGATGGCACATTTCCAACAACAGCGCCATTGTCATTTGGGCTACTCCGGCTGTACCGTAGGTAGGGACATTGGTGACTATCATTCCCAAGGATTTTGCAGCTTCTATATCCACTATATTGAATCCGGTGGCCAAAACACCAATATATTTTACGGCAGGCACTTTTTCTAATACCTCTTTTGGTAGTGGCGTTTTGTTGGTGAAAACGATGGTGGCATCGCCAATGGCTTCCACAATTTTTTCGGAATCATAAGGGGTTCTATCGTAAACGGTCAAAGATCCTAAAGCTTCCAATCCTTCCCAGCTTAAATCACCCGGATTAAGCGTATATCCGTCCAAAACAACAATCTTCATATATAACTGATATTAAATTAAAATTATGCCTAGCATCTAACATTAAAAAAAGCGCGTTCTCCTAAAAGTACTAGGCTAATAAACAAAGATAACACTTGGTCTTTGAAAATAAAAGTATACCCCCGTGGGTCACGTCTACATTGGATCTACTCTTGTATTGCTTTTGAAATTGTTTCGCGTGACTGCTTAGATAATGGGAGTTGCAAGGCGGCCTCATGCCCTTTGGTCGACATTTTCCGCCAGGTTTTTCGCAGTACGTCCAATTGCTTTTCCTCTGGGTGCTTTGCTGCAAAGTCCTCAAAGTAATATTCTAGAAATACCAAACAGATGACATCTTCCAGCGTTTGGGTTTCCTCATTTTTATGCAATTGTTTTTTCTGTAATAGGAAGGCTACTTGGTCTATTACTTCCTGCTCGTACCCAACCTCTTTTAATATGGCAGAGGCTTTCTCTACATGGAATTTCTGGAGATCTTGTCGCCATCTTAAATAGCCTTTTCTACCTTTTTCGTAGGTGTCCCTTGGAATCTTCCATCGTTGGATATGTTGGCAACGGGCTGCTAATTGAAGGGCTTCGGAGGCGGTTGGTGCAAATTCATTCAGTTTCTCCGTCATCCTAATGGCATAAAGCAGTTCCTTAGGATAGTTTTTACCCTGCCATTCTTCAGTATTGGGATCTTCCTTATTGGCAGCATCAAACTGCTCAATCGCATTTATAAATCTTTCTTCTGCTGCCATATTTTAGGTTTTGCTCAAAGTTATTTAGAAATGAGTTAATGTGAAAATTCATCAATGTAATAATGTAACAATGGGTTTTAATTTGGAGATTTGGAAATGAGTTAATTTGAAAGTTGGGCTAGAGGGGAAGCTTTTGAATAGCCACGACATTTTAGCCTATTAATTTTTAAGAATATTTTATTTCAAACTAAATAATGCACTTAAAATGTTTCCATATAAGTTAACTTTTTATCGTATATTTGTTATATAGTAAAGATGTTTAAACCAGATGGAAAGTAGATTTGAAGTCGTTTTTCTTGGGCAAGCCATTGATTTTATGGCAAAAGTAGACAAGAAAGCTAGGGCTAAAATATACTATAATCTAGATAAGGCTAAACTGGGACTAGATCCAAAACTGTTTAAAAAGCTAACTGACGATATTTGGGAATTCAGGACTAAATACGACGGACTTCAATATCGGCTTTTTGCATTTTGGGACAAGACTGGTGAAAAACCAACACTTGTAATTACTACCCACGGGATAGTCAAAAAAACAGATAAAGTTCCAAAAGCAATACAGATACGTGCAGCATATTTCGATCAATAAAAAATAAGGTTATGGAAACAAAAAAGAAGAAAATGAGAATGATGACCCTAGACCAAATGAAGGACAATGATATAGGGATTATCGGAACTGCTGAACGGGATAAATACGAATTCGATTTGCGAATGGAAATTCTTGGTGAAATGATTAAGTCTGTTCGAAAAGAGCGGAAATTGACGCAAGAGCAATTGGGAGAATTAATTGGTGTACAAAAATCCCAAATATCAAAATTAGAACGTAGTGCTAAGAATGTAACCATCGAAACTATTTTGAAGGTTTTCGACGCATTAAAGGCAAATGTAAAATTTAGTGTGCAGATGGATGATTCTGATTTTAAAGTGGTTTAATATATAGCTGTGGTAAAGCCCCCCCTTTGTTTATTGTGATGGAGTGATGTGCTATTGAGTTAATTTGAAAATAAAGGATTAGTGTATCAATAGATCAATGTGAAAATGTAGCAATTATTTTGATTTGGAAATTTGGTAATGAGTTAATTTGAAAGTTGGGCTAGAGGGGAAGTTTTTGAATAGCCACGGGCTTTACCCCATTGGATAAAATTAGATGGGGATAGGTGGCTTTAACCAAATATTCGGTTTTTTACTTTTGACTAAACCTGTTTTGTAGATTCTTTATTCATACCCTAATTAATCAGGGGTCTCCCCAACTGTTTATTGCTAATTGGTAAATGTTTATTGTTAATTGATAAATGTTTATTGTTAATTGATAGAATGTCCATGCCTGAATAGCATTGACCACTACTCAAAGCTTCCTATGTGCCAATACCACGGGTGGCTGCCCGTTAAAGGGATTCTGCATTCTACCGATGGTCTTGGCGCCCAACCCTGCTGCTCTTATGATGCTCTTATCGCCAAAACGCTCCCTTATCTTATCCAGAGCGGCATAGAGATTCAGTGCCTCCTCGGTATCATCAAAGAGATTGATCTGATAATTTCCCTGTACTAGGTGGCTGAAACGGATACCAATCAATCGCACTAATAGTCTTCGGTTATAGAGCGTATTGAACAGGCCTAGGATCTGTGGGATTAGAATATGGTCTGCACTGGTATATGGAATCCTTAATTGTTTGGAGTAGGTGTTAAAATCTGAGTAACGGATCTTTACCGATATACAGGCGGTCAGTTTTTCCCCTCTCCGGAGTTGATAGGCCAGGTTTTCCGTCATGGCAATAAGAATACCGCGGAGCTTTGTTATATCTATGGTGTCTTTATCAAAAGTACGCTCGGTAGAGATAGATTTTCGTTCCGAATAGGGGATCACTGGGGTATTGTCCATGCCGTTGGCCCGTTTCCATATTACCTCGCCATTGGCTCCCAATACCCGTTGCATCACATCCATGGGCATCTCTTGGATGGTCTTTATCTGGCGCAATCCCAAATTCCGTAGCGTTTGGTAGGTCTTATCGCCCACCATGGGGATCTTTCTAATGGATAAAGGTGCTAAAAACGGTTTTTCATGGCCATAGTCTATTTTTCTTTGATTATTTGGCTTGGCTTCACCGGTCGCTATTTTTGATACCACTTTGTTTACGGACAACCCAAAGGAAATAGGGAGTCCCGTTTCCTTAATGATCTTATGGCGGAGTTCTGAGGAGTATTGGTAAGCGCCAAAAAAACGGTCCATTCCCGTAAGATCGGCATAAAACTCATCGATACTCGATTTTTCGAACAAGGGTACCTGTTCCTTGATGATCTCGGTTACAATATCCGATTGCTTGCTGTAATTGCCTGCGTTTCCCTTTATAATTACTGCTTCGGGACAGAGTTCCTTGGCCATTTTCATGGGCATTCCGGAATGTACGCCAAAGCCTCGGGTTTCGTAACTACAAGCAGCTACAACACCTCTATCACTAGTGCCTCCTACCAATATAGGCCTATGGTTAAGCCTACTGTCTTGGAGTCGCTCTACGGATACATAAAAGGTATCTAAATCTAAATGGAGTATTGTTTTGTTCATAGCATATCAAAAAATAGGTATGCTAAACTATGGATTATTTCCATGTTATTGGATATAATCCATATAATCTTATCCACAAAATACTTTAATCTCTAAATGAGAATTAAATGTTTCATAGGTTTATCCTAAAGGGATTGGATTTAAGGGAAGTAGGATAGTTTAGAAATAAGAGGTGAAGTATCAGCTATAGAGTAAGTAAAAATTTGAAGGTAAGTAATACGGAAGAGGAGTTATATAAACTGCTCTAGACTATTTAAAGGGTCCAGAGCAGTCTATTATTCATTACTTCATTTTTCGCATCAGCCCTTCTTGGGTAACCGAGGCGATTAGCTTTCCCTTTCTATCAAAAATACTTCCTCTAGAGAACCCTCTGGCATTACTGGCACTTGGACTATCCATAGTGTATAATAGCCAATCGGAAATATTAAAGTCGCGATGAAACCAAATAGCATGGTCTATACTTGCGTAAAAGGTTTTATCCGCTCTCAATTTTTCCCGGTGGGGTAGGGAGGCAGTGGTAAGAATATTGTAGTCGGACATATAGGCCAATAGCTGCTGTTGCATAGGTAAGCTAACACTTATAGGAGCTGCTGTACGCATCCACATATGATTAAAAGGGGGACCGTTTTTAGTAAGTAGTGCACTCAATCGTTCTACCGGTTTAAACTCGAATGTGGTTGGGTGAGTAAGTTGGAGAAACTTATATGTATAGGGGTCTATTTGCTCCATCTCCTCTAGCTGATCTAAACTGCTCAAGAGCTTTTTTGGAGTTATTACATTGGGTATGGAAATCTGATGGTCTTCTCCCTCTTCCTTTACTTGAAAGGAAGCCGCCATATTAAAAATTGCCTTCCCATTTTGTTTTGCTACCACACGTCTGGTTGCAAAACTACCCCCGTCCCTAATGTTTTCCACTTCATAGGTTATAGGAATACTAAGGTCGCCCCCCAAAATAAAATAGGCATGCATGGAATGGGCAATCTTATTATCTGGTACAGTTTGATAGGCAGCATGGAGCGATTGCCCTAGTACCTGTCCTCCAAAAACCCTACCCCAAGGGGCCTGATAATTTTGTCCGACATAGGTAGTATCATCTACGCGCTCTAGGCTAATTAGGTCAATTAAATCTTCTATACTGTTCATATTGTGGCTACTAATTCTTTATGTTTGTTGGGTACTTTTTTACAAAGGTATGTTTCCATGTTTTTTCTTGGGCATGTTTACCACCTTATTTTCTAAGATGGAGAACCCCTTTATTAATTTTCTACGGGTATCCTTAGGTAGGATAACTTCATCTATAAAGCCCCTTTCAGCAGCACTAAAAGGATTCGCAAACATTTCTGCGTATTGCTGTTCTTTTTCTACGAGTTTCTTTTCAGGATCCTCGGCGGCCATAATCTCTTTCCTAAAAATAATTTCACTGGCTCCTTTGGCACCCATTACTGCAATTTCAGCACTGGGCCAAGCATAGTTTAAGTCGGCCCCAATATGTTTGGAATTCATTACATCATAGGCCCCACCATACGCTTTTCTAGTAATGACTGTAATTTTAGGAACTGTTGCCTCACTTAGAGCGTAGAGTAATTTTGCACCATTGGTAATTATACCGTTCCATTCTTGATCCGTACCCGGTAAAAATCCAGGAACATCTACCAATACTAAAAGCGGAATATTAAAACAATCACAGAAACGAGTAAACCTTGCCGCCTTTTTGGAGCTGTCTACATCTAGTACTCCCGCTAAGCTCATAGGCTGATTAGCTACAATGCCGATACTCCTACCTGCCAATCGGGCAAATCCTACTACAATATTTTCGGCATAGAGCTTATGTACCTCAAAAAAGGTATAAGGATCTATGATCTCTTGGATAATATGGCGCATATCGTAGGGCTGATTTACGTTTTCAGGAAGAATGCTTTCTAAGCTCTCTCTAATCTCCGTTTGTAGGGAATAGGGGAGCGACTTTGGGGCATCCTCACAATTTTGAGGCAAATAACTAATCAATTGTTTTATTTGGGCAATACATTCCAAGTCGTTGCCAGCCGTAAAATGGGTAACCCCGGATTTGGTGGCATGGGTGATAGCACCTCCCAATTCTTCGGAGGTAACTTCTTCATTGGTAACAGTCTTTACCACATTGGGGCCAGTTACAAACATATAACTGGTATTTTCTACCATTAGGGTAAAATCGGTCATAGCTGGGGAATAGACAGCCCCGCCAGCACAGGGTCCCATTATGGCTGATATTTGGGGGATTACCCCCGAAGCCTTTACATTTCTATGAAAAATATCGGCATAACCACCCAAGGAGCGGACGCCTTCCTGAATTCTTGCTCCACCACTATCATTGAGTCCTATAATTGGGACACCAATTTTCATGGCCATATCCATTATTTTACAAATTTTTTCGGCATGTGTTTCGGAAAGGGAACCTCCAAAAACGGTAAAATCCTGGGCGAAGACACAGACTTCACGTCCGTGGATTGTTCCAAATCCGGTAACTACGCCATCCCCGTAATAAATTTGTTTATCCATACCAAAATCCTTAGTTCTATGGGTTACCAAAGCACCCATCTCCTCAAAGGAACCTTCGTCCAGTAAAAAATGAATTCGCTCACGAGCGGTTAATTTGCCTTTGGCATGTTGGGTATCGATCCGTTTTTTACCGCCTCCCAATTTGGCAAGGGCAATTTTTTCCTCCACTTTTTTTATTTTCTCCTTCATTTAATAGTAGACTTTATATTGCTTGTGAATCTTAAATATTAACGGTTGCTTCTTTTTAATGCCCAATTGGAATTTTCGCCTTCTGGAATTTTTAGGATTTCCTGGTGTTCTAAATAAAGTTTAAGCCCTATTAGAGCTGCAATTTTTCGCTCCTTTTTATAAAGCTTAAGGAGTGCTTCTTTGCTAAAATGTTTCTTTACAAAGTGAGTATCAAAATTTCCTGAAGTAAAGGCTTTATGCTCAAAAACAAACTTTCCAAAGGGGAGGGTGGTTTCCAAACCTTCAATTTTGTAGTTGGCAATGGCATGGAGCATACGTTGTATGGCCTCTTGCCTATTTTTTCCGTATGTGATTAATTTAGAAAGCATGGGATCGTAGTAAATAGGAATGGTCATACCTTCCTCAAATCCATCATCTAACCGTATCCCAGGTCCATGAGGACGTTGGTAGGTTTCTAAGGTACCGATACTAGGTAGAAAATTGTCGAAGGGATTTTCGGCATACACTCTTAGTTCTACCGCATGTCCTGTTATAGATAGATCTTCTTGCTTCATTTCTAATACCTCATTCCTAGCAATTTTTATCTGTTGTTCTACTAGATCTACCCCTGTTATTAATTCGGTGACTGGATGCTCTACTTGTAGGCGCGTATTCATCTCTAAGAAATAGAAGTTATGGTCTGCATCTAATAGAAATTCTACGGTTCCGGCACCAACGTAGTCGCAAGCTTGGGCTACCATCACAGCAGCTTTACCCATAGCAGTTCTTGTTTCGGGCGAAAGTACAGCAGAGGGAGCTTCTTCTATTACCTTTTGATGTCTTCTTTGTATACTACATTCTCTTTCAAAAAGGTGGACGGCATTTCCGTGATTATCGGCCAAAACTTGTATCTCTATATGTTTTGGAGAGTCAATATACTTTTCTAAAAAAACGGCTCCGTTGCCAAAAGCGGCTTTGGCCTCACTAATGGCACGTTGCATTTGTTCTTCTAAATCGGCGGCTTCTTGTACCACTCGCATTCCTTTCCCACCTCCGCCCGCAGCAGCCTTAATTAAAATAGGGTAACCAACTTCGTTGGCGATGGACTTTGCTAGAGCTAAATCCGTTATAGCTTTATCGATGCCCGGTACCATGGGGATATTATATGCTTTCACCGTTTCCTTTGCGGCTAATTTATCGCCCATAACCCGTATCGCATGGGGTTTTGGACCAATGAAGGTTATATTATTATCGCTCAGCAGTTGTGCAAAATCGGCATTCTCACTCAAAAATCCATACCCAGAATGTACGGCGTCGGAATTAGTGTCTTGGGCCGCCTTGAGCAACTTTTCCATATTTAGGTAGGATTCGGAAGAGGGGGCATTGCCAATAAATACGGCTTCATCTGCAAACTTCACATGGGGAGAATTCCTATCGACATCCGAATAGACTGCAACAGTTTTTATACCCATATTTTGAACAGTTCGCATAATTCGCAATGCAATTTCTCCTCTATTGGCTACCAGTATTTTTTTCATGTTCATATAGGTCTAGCTTATTCCAGTTCGATTAAAATCTGGCCCTTTACTACGGCATCGTTAACTTGCACCTCTAGTTGTTTAATAATTCCTTGCCCAGGGGAGGTTATAATATTTTCCATTTTCATTGCAGATAAAACTAATAAAGGGGTGCCTTTTGAAACCTCTTCACCAACAGAGGCCATAATGTCTATGATAAGTCCGGGCATAGGAGCTGTTACATGGTTTATTTGGTGTGATTTGGTGGCTAGCATTCCCATTTTGTTCACCATCTGATCTAATTGATCTTCTAGTTTTAAATGATAGGGATTACCATTTACCTCTAATGTAATCTCCTTGTTAGGGAAGTTGGATTGGATAACTTTTATATCATATGATTTTAAGTTAGATAAAGCATGATACTGTGAGTCACCAGTGGGGATAATATCCAAGGAGTCTAATTCTTCTTCAGTTAAGCTAAAGGTGTCTTCTTGAATCTTAATTAAATAGTTGGTCATATAATGCAGTTTATTCGTGGAGGAATTTTATTCTCTAGGGTGGAGGTTTTTTATTTCCCACAAGTTGTACTAAGATATGTAAAAGATTTAAAAGACCTATCCTAGTTTTCCTTATAGAACGGCAACTAGTAATGAATAATTAATGGGTTGGCACATTTAATTAAGTGGTTGTTTAATCGTACTCAATTGTAAATCAACTTGTTTGATTCCCAAAATAGATTTTAGATCAAAAAACACATCAGAAAATAATCAATTAGGACTTTTTTGTCCGATATATGATTATTATCATGTTTTATACGGTGGAGTCAACTTAATTTTGTCTTAACATAAAGTTAAACTCAACAGTAATAAATAAAAAACAATCAAGAATTATTGGACTAGCAAATCAAATTAAGTGAACAATTATCCATTAACCATTAAAAATAAAAAAACCAATGAAAATAATTTTTAAGAGTGCAGCGATCCTTTTTTCAGCTTTAATTATGAGCTGTGGAGGAAAGGAAGAAAAGAAAAAAGACGGATTTAGTGTAGATAGGGCTAAGACTAAAACAGAAAAGCCTGCGGCTCCTGCAGCTTCAGATGTAAAGGCTTCCGAAATGGTAGATCTAACTAATAAAGGGGTAGGACCAATTACCTCAGTTACCTTGGATGCAGAAGTAGACCAGGCTATGGCAGCGAAAGGAAAAGAAGTTTACGATCAAATGTGTTTGGCCTGCCATAGGGTAGGGAAAAAATTTATTGGCCCGGCACCAGATGGTGTTATGGAAAGACGTACCCCGGAATGGGTGATGAATATGATCTTAAATCCAGAAGGGATGGTAAAGGAAGATCCTTTAGCTAAAGCGCTTTTAATGGAGTTTAATGGATCACCAATGGCCAATCAAGGTCTTACTGAGGAACAGGCGAGGGCTATAGTAGAATATTTCAGAACCTTATAATAATCACTTTTATATGAAGCTAATCATCCACTTAAAATTATGGGCAGTATCATTTCTTATTCTGGGTCTTGTATCTAGTTGTAAAAATGAGGACAAGACCACTACGACGGATACCTCCAATACTACGGGGAAAGAAATAGAAGAAAAGCAAGGTCAAGCCTTTATAGAGGATGATGGCTCTACTCCCAATGTACTGAACATCGCTATAGGGTCAGCAGACCATACCACTTTAGTAGCGGCGGTCCAGGCGGCAGGTCTGGAGAACGTTTTGGTAAATGCCGGACCACTTATGGTATTTGCGCCAACTAATGAAGCTTTTAATGCGCTGCCAGAAGGAACAGTAGAAGATTTGCTAAAACCGGAAAACAAGGAAGCCTTGGCCAATATTTTAAAGTATCATGTAACCCCAGGAAATTACAGTGTAGATTTTTTAAAGAAGTTTAAAAAACTGGGACAGGCAAACAATCAGAATGTTGCCGTAGAGGTCAAAGGCGATGATGTTTATGTTGGTGGCGCAAAAATAATAGCTAGCATTCCTGCAGGCAACGGAATAGTACACGTGGTAGACAAGGTAATGTTGCCTCCTACAGAGTAGTAATAAATAAGAATAATTAATTAAATAATTAAGATGAAAAAATACATTAATTTATTTTTTGGATTGCTGGGTGTTTTTGCCCTAGTAACCAGTTGCGGAAACCAAGGAAAGTCGGCATCTAGCGGTGCCTTAAGTTCTGGTGCAGCAGATCGTGTATATGTGGCTCCTGGTGAGTATGACGAATTCTATGCCTTCTTCTCCGGAGGATATACCGGTAACCTAACCGTATACGGTTTGCCTTCTGGAAGGATGTTTAAAGAAATTCCAGTTTTCTCCCAGTTTCCTACAAATGGTTACGGTTATTCTGAGGAAACTAAGCCCATGCTAAACACTTCTTTCGGATTTGTTCCTTGGGATGATGCTCACCACCCCGATATTTCTCAGACAAATGGGGAGTTAGACGGAAGGTGGATTTTTATCAATGGGAATAATACCCCTAGAATAGCTAGGATTGACCTGACTACTTTTGAGACGGCAGAGATTATTGAGGTGCCTAATAGTGCTGGTAACCATAGTTCCTCTTTCATAATAGAAAATACAGAGTATGTAGTAGCAGGTACTAGATTTGCAGTTCCTGTTCCTCAGCGAGATATGCCTATTAAAGATTATAAAGGGAATTTTAAAGGTGCCTTGTCTTTTATTAGTGTAGCCCCTAAAACGGGTCGTATGGATATTAAATTCCAATTGATGATGCCTGGGTTTAATTATGACCTATCGCATCCAGGAAGAGGGAAATCTCATGGATGGTTTTTCTTTACCACCTATAATACTGAGGAGGCAAGTACTTTAATGGAGGTAAATTCCTCTCAAAATGATAAAGATTTTATCGCTGCGGTTAACTGGAAGAAAATAGAAGAGTATGTAAACAACGGAGGTGGTACAATAATGCCGGCCGAGTATGCGCATAACGTTTATGATGATCATACCCATACAGCTACTTCTACCATGAAGAAAGAGGTGCTTACCGTAGATCCAACAAAAGTACCTGGCGCTGTTTATTTCTTACCAACTCCTAAATCTCCACATGGTTGTGATGTAGATCCATCTGGGGAATATATAGTAGGGAACGGAAAGCTGTCCGCAGATTTAACAGTTCATTCCTTTACTAGAATGTTGGAAGCCATTGAGAATGAAAAATTTGATGGAGAGGCTTATGGAATTCCTATTTTAAAGTTCGAAGATGTTCTTGCGGGAGTAGTTTCCCAGCCTGGTCTTGGGCCGTTACATACCGAGTTTGATGGAAAAGGAAACGCCTATACTACTTTCTTTATCTCTTCTGAGGTGGTAAAATGGAAATTAGGTACCTGGGAAGTATTAGACAGACAACCTTCTTATTATTCTGTAGGACATGGAATGATTCCCGGAGGAAATTCCCAAAAACCATTTGGTAAATATTATATCTCCATGAATAAGATTACCAAGGATAGGTATCTTCCAGTAGGTCCAGAGATGGAACACTCTGCTCAGTTGTATGATATTTCTGGGGATAAAATGGAATTGCTATATGATTTCCCAACTCATGGGGAACCACATTATGCAGCAGGGATACCAGCAGAAAAATTGATAGCTAATTCTAAAAAGATATTTAAACTTTCTGAGAATAAACATCCCTATGCTGCTTTAACAGCAAACGATACCAAGATAGAAAGAGACGGAAAAGATGTACATATCTATATGTCTACTATCCGTAGTCACTTTACCCCAGATAATATAGAGGGTATAAAAGTGGGAGACAAGGTGTATTTCCATATAACTAATCAAGAGCAAGATTTTGATGTCCCTCACGGCTTTGCTATGATCGGTGCTACAAATGCGGAATTATTGATTGTGCCAGGGCAGACCAAAACACTATTATGGGAGCCTAAAAAAGTAGGTGTCTGGCCATTCTACTGTACGGATTTCTGTTCTGCACTTCACCAAGAAATGCAAGGTTATGTAAGGGTTTCACCAGCAGATTCCGACTTGGAATTGAGTTGGTCCCTAGGGGAAGATTAGAGTTACTTATTTTAGTTTAGAAGGAAAGCGGGCGATGTTTAAGGACTGCCCGCTTTTTTAACAAATTAGGATTAAGATTAGCCAACTAATACCATTTTCAATTTAGTATTGAAATCAAGAAAAGAGATGAAAAAAGCAAGTATATTAATGATTATTGGCTCACTGTTGTTATTGGGACTCTTTGTATTTCCGCTATGGAATATTATGCTAGGGGCACCTCAGTATCCGGAGCCTTTGGGAATGAATATCCATATTAACGGGATTAGGGGAGTACAGGAATTTGATATTCAGAACATAGATGGGTTAAATCACTATATTGGGATGAAGACCTTACCTAAACCAGATGAAATGTGGGAGTTTAGCACTTTCCCTTTGGTCGTGGGAGGAATGGTTTTTCTTGGCGTACTCATAGGACTTCTTGGATTGTTTGGCAAGGTTTCTTATAAATGGTTTGTTGGATGGTTTGTGCTGATGTCTGTTCTGGGGCTTTTAGGAATGTATGATTTTAATGCATGGATGACGGATTATGGAACTGATTTAGATCCGCGAGCCATTATGAAGCTGACCCATCCTGATGGTACTCCTATGACCTATAAACCGCCCTTATTAGGAAATGCTAAAATTTTGAATTTTAATGTTACCTCTTTACCAGGTGTTGGTGGCTATCTGTTGTTTGTTGGAATGCTACTTACTTTAGTTGCTTCCTATTTTGGTTGGAAAAGGAATAGCATAAAAGTGAATAGTGAAACCAATTAAAAGAACAGCCTATTAATTTTAAGATATAAAGAATGACAAAATATTTTCTTCCTGCTATTTTATTACTCGTATTTACTTCATGTAATATTAAACCACAACCCATAGATTACGGGTCGGATGCATGCCACTTTTGTAGTATGACTATTGTTGACAGGCAACATGCTGCTCAAATTGTAACGGACAAGGGCAAGGCGTTTAAATTTGATGCTACGGAATGTATGATGAATCATTTAAATGATATTGATCCTAGCGAAATAGCCCTATTCTTAACAAATGATTATTCTAACCCTGGAAAATTAATAGATGCCACCAAAGCATTTTATCTGATTAGTGAGGGGATACCTAGTCCCATGGGAGAGTACCTAACAGCTTTCGGAACAAAGGAAGGGATAGAGGAGGCTTTGCTGATTCACGATGGTGACCAATTAAATTGGGAACAGTTAAAACTGAGATTTGAGAACTGAATTAATGAGGTATATAATTAGCAATTACAACAACCAACAAGTGCATAAAGCGATACCATATGGGATTTCCCCAGTGGGAAATTATAAATTCTTTAATATTATACAATGAAGAGGAAGCATGTTTTAATATATGTGATTTTGCTCTTGCTTGGCACTAATATGTGGGCTTCTACAATTACGGTCTGCAGTACATGTTCAATAAAGACTATTAAAGAAGCAATAGCTCAGGCAGCGGATTTTGATACTATATTGATTAAAAAAGGAACCTATAATGAGTTCAATATTAGGATAGATAAGCCGTTGACCTTAATTGGGGAAGACCAACCCATAATTGATGGGGAAGAGCAAGGTGAGATTATTCAGATTGCAGCCAATAATGTTACCATAGATGGCTTACATATTAAAAATGTGGGCACTAGCTATACTTCGGACTATGCGGCTATACGTGTTATAAGAAGTGAGGATTTTGTAATACAGAATGTGAAGTTAGAAAGGTTATTCTTTGGTATCTACTTAGAAAGGTCTAAAAATGGGAAAGTCCTGAATAATACTATTATAGGAGATGCAAAAGATGAATACAACTCAGGAAATGGGATTCAATTATGGCATTCGCAACATATCATGGTCGCTAATAATTCTGTACAGCAGGTAAGGGATGGAATTTATCTAGAGTTTTCGGACTTTATCACCATTGAGAACAACTATAGCGCCAATAATCTGCGCTATGGGCTACATTTTATGTTTTCCAATGATGATATCTATGAGGGAAATACTTTTGAGAGTAATGGAGCAGGGGTAGCGGTAATGTTTTCTAAAAGGATAAACATGCACGGGAATACCTTTAAAAATAATTGGGGAACAGCTTCTTTTGGCCTCTTGTTAAAGGAGATTAATGACGCTGAGATTTCTGGGAATACCTTTGAAGAGAATACCGTAGGGATCAGTATTGAAGGCTCTAACCGAATAGTTTATAAAAACAATGATTTTATAAGAAATGGATGGGCTATAAAAGTAAGAGGGGCTTGTTATACCAATACAATCACCAGAAATAATTTTCTCTTTAATTCTTTTGACCTTGCCTATAACAGTAATCTAAACGACAATGTATTTGAGGAGAATTATTGGAGCGATTATACTGGTTATGATTTGGATAGAAACGGCATAGGTGATATACCCTATAGACCTGTTAAGCTATTTTCTTATATCGTAAACAGAACTCCAGAAACTATTATTCTTTTGCGAAGTCTGTTTATGGATATAATCGATTTTTCTGAAAAGGTCTCTCCGGTTTTTACTCCGGATAATTTAGTTGATGCAAAACCATTAATGAAAAGAATAAAATGATACAGGTAGAAAACCTATATAAAAAATTTGGAAAAAACCCGGTATTAACGGGATTAAACCTCAGTATTCACAGTGGTAATATATTTGCTGTCTTAGGACCTAATGGTTCTGGTAAAACAACCTTGATTAAAGCTGTCCTAGGAATGGTAATTCCGGATAAGGGTTCTATATCTGTAATGGACACCCGCATTAAAAATCAATGGAAATACCGCCAACAGATTAATTATTTACCACAAATAGCCAATTTTCCGGGTAACCTTAGGGTAAAGGAGTTGATAGAGATGATAAAGGACATACGGCAGATGCCCAGTGACGAAGAGCAACTTATAGCCCGATTTGGCCTGGAGCCTTTCTTAGATAAAAAATTGAGCAACCTATCTGGAGGAACCAAGCAGAAAGTGAATATTGTGTTGACCTTTATGTTCGATTGTCCACTTGTTATCCTGGATGAGCCTACCAATGGGTTAGATCCATTGGCGCTCATCAGATTAAAAGAACTCATCTTTGAGGAAAAGGGAAAAGGGAAGACTTTTTTAATAACCTCACATATAATGCAGTTTGTAGAAGAAGTTTCCGATGAGGTGGTCTATCTTCTGGAAGGAAAAATATATTTTAAAGGAAGTATAAGTGCCTTAAAGACTAAGACCAATCAAACTAATTTTGAACATGCCATTGCGGCCATATCTACCCCCTAATAATCATGATTAAAATATTAAAATATAGCTTTTACGATCTAATGCGCAGCCGATGGAGCTACGTGTATTTCCTTTTTTATTTGCTGTTAGGCTTTGTATTGTTGTTTTTAAACAATGAGTTGTCCAAAGCTGTCATTACGCTAATGAATGTCATAATTGTACTGGTACCGCTGATAGGGACCATTTTTGGTGTGATGTACTTCTATAATTCCAAAGAATTTACCGAACTGCTATTGGCTCAGCCCATTAAACGATCGTCCATATTTTTTGGACAATACCTTGGTGTTGCTGGTTCATTAACTATGAGTTTGGTATTGGGACTTGGTATTCCCTTTGCGCTATATGGACTTTTTGAAAGTAATGCCATTTGGGATTTTTCCCTATTGCTAATTACGGGAGCGTTTTTAACTATGATTTTTACGGCATTGGCCTTTAATATAGCCCTTTCTAATGAAAATAAAATTAAGGGATTTGGATACGCTGTATTGGTTTGGTTGTTTCTAGCAGTTATCTATGACGGGCTCTTTTTAATGTCCTTGATTGTTTTTGAAAAATACCCTTTGGATAATTTCTCTTTAATTGCCACCATGTTTAATCCTATAGATCTTTCTAGGACCCTTATCCTACTAAAATTGGATATTTCTGCCCTATTGGGGTATACAGGAGCAATCTTTAAACAATTTTTCGGGACTAATCTTGGCCTAATGATTTCTATAGTTATGCTAACTTTATGGACCGTAATCCCAGTTTGGAGATTGGGATATAAATCGAAAAGAAAGGATTTTTAATAACTTAACCCCGCAGCTCCTGCGGGGATTTTTTATTGTAGACCACTTTAATTAGTACATTAGCGCTTTACCACCTTATAATTGAATTCAGTTAAATCACATATTAATTCCTCCTTGGGCTATTTTCTGTTAGCTGCTTTGTTAGGTGTGCTTCTCAGGACCTTTGTGGTTGCTCCAATGCCAATTCCAATGGATTATAGGTATATAGTTCATACGCATTCTCATATTGCGCTGTTGGGATGGGTATATATTGCACTTACTTCACTTTTATACTACATGTTCCTACGGAAACAGGAACTGAAAAGGAAGTATAAAAGAATTTTCTGGTTTACCCAGTTGTGTCTTTTAGGAATGTTAGTAACCTTTCCTTTTCAAGGGTATGCCTTATTTTCTATTATCTTTTCAACTTTATTTTTAATAGCCTCCTATTGGTTTACTGGATTCTTTTTAAAGAACGTTTCCAAATCAGTAAAAGATACTAATGCCTATCGCTGTATTGCAGTGTCATTATGGTTTATGGTAGGTTCAAGTGTTGGACCATGGGCTTTGGGACCAATTATGACGCTATTGGGGCCTGAATCTATCTGGTACCGACTAGCTATTTATTTTTACTTGCATTTTCAATATAATGGATGGATGATTTTAGCCCTTATTGGGTTGTTTATTCATATTATGGAATTACATGGGGTTAAAATGTCTTCAAAAACTTTCAAAATATTTTTCTGGAACGCCGTTCTTGGAATTATATTGAGTGTGTTTCTATCAGCGCTTTGGACGGGGCCACACCTATTGCTCTATCTATTGGGAGGAATGGGAGCTATCTTACAGTTGATTGCTTTGGTAGTTCTTGTGTGGTTTTGCTATAAAAAGCGAAGTGGATTAAAGTCAGTTTTGACCAAAATGCAATATGGTATGCTAATATTGGTCGCCGTGCTTTTATGTGCTAAAATGATGTTACAGTTGCTAAGTACCTTTCCCTATTTTGCCAATTTAGCGGCTACTATACTGGACTTTACTGTTGGGTATTTGCATTGGACTTTTTTGGGCGTAATTAGCTTAGGCTTGTTCTTTGTGTTGGAATACTTTAGGATGATTAAGCTTACTAGGGTTTCCTATGCTATTTATTTGATGGGATTTGTCTTTACAGAAACACTTATATTTTATAAAGGGATGGCAGCATGGTTAAGATGGCCATTGGTAGATGGCTATTTAAAGTATTTGGCTATAGGAAGTGTATTGATTCCCATAGCCATTTTACTAATCTTGTGGCAGTCCAATACTAAGGTAAAGCGTACTGATAACTAGCGCTGATATTTTATTTGAGGTAAGGTATTTAATGATAATAGGGGACAGGGCCCTTATGCGCGACTCCTATGTTGAAAAATATGTAAGAATAGCATGGTAGACATTTTTCGTGCTCTATTCTTGGCTATCCATGCCACTTCTCCCTCAAAAAGTTCATCTATAGTGGCAAACCACTCATTTAACCATAGTCCAAAATGTTCCTGTGTAATGGTATGATCCATTTTTTTATCTACCTCCTGATGCGCTACAATGGGGTTGCCCATATATTTTCGTTTAAGGAGAAGGTGACTTTCCCAAAAATCGGTCAATAACTCCAGGTGGCTGTCCCAGTCTGTAATTATTCCATTAAAAATTGGGCCTAGTACCTCATGCTTTCTAATTTTAGCATAGAAGCTAGTCACAAGAAGATTAACGTCTTTTCGTTCTTTTATTTCTGTTTTTGTTATCATGTACTTAATTATTGCTTACTCAGTAGGTGGGTAGTAAAATCTTTAACGCTTAAGTTATAATCTTATCGGTGGTTTCCAACCTATGCTTCATAGTTTTGCCCTAAGGTAGTTAATT
The DNA here is from genome assembly GCF_000424985.1 of Arenibacter latericius DSM 15913. Taxonomy (GTDB): domain Bacteria; phylum Bacteroidota; class Bacteroidia; order Flavobacteriales; family Flavobacteriaceae; genus Arenibacter; species Arenibacter latericius. Next base: position 46,868 of record NZ_AUKX01000023.1, on the reverse strand, counting down.
ATGCGTGTAACAAAGATACTGGGTATACTCCCTCTTGTGAAATAAATAGGACCGTATAGTAGTATCTATAATATTAGCGTTTAGTCATACTGGTTTTCAGAAACGATTTTAAAAACGAGGTTGTTCAAGGCTGCATTTACGGGAATCTGGCATGCTAAACGACTCTCTTTAGTAGCTTCATCAATCTTGGAAAGTGTATGCTGTTCTTCTTCCTCCATTTCTTTATCAATAGCGCCTTCCAATATTTTGATGTGACAGGTTCCGCACCACGCCCTACCTTTACATTCGCCCCATTCCTCCATATATTTATCATAGAGGAGTTCCATTAGACTATGATATTCATTGGTGTGAAAATTAGCCGTGCATTGGTCCCCAAATTCATCAAAATAGGTTAAAGTGTACATCTAAACTCTCGGTTAATAGTTATGCCTACATTTATTGGGTGTAAAAATACCTTAAATGAGGTTTGCTGCAATAGTAATCACACTAAAGACTACACTTATTATTAATAGGTTAAATGTAATATTAGCCTTTAAATGTGCCAATACTGCAGCATTATAGGCCATACATAGAATAGTGACCATTAATACAAGAGAAAATCTTAAGGCGATTGGCATTTCGTTTTTTAGGGCTAGCATTACCGCAACAGAGCCAATACAACTTTGACCAATAATAGCAATGGTAGAATACCCGGTTTGGCCTTTTTTAAATTCCGCTAGTAATTCGTTATAAATTTTCATGAGATTCATATTTATTGTTTTCTATTCCCAGAATACATCATTGCTGTTCTCAGTAAATTTGGATTCCGGATGAAGTTTAGCTATTGTTTCTAATTGTTGTTCGTTTGCTTCAGTTTGAATTTTGTTGAAAAGAATCCTTTCCTCAAATCTTATATGGGCTTCTAGTTCTTCTTCTATCAGGCTAATGGTCCTATCTAAATCAGTAGAAGTATTAAAAAGTCGCTCCAATCTTCGATGTTGGGCAATGGCCTTTTTTACCAGCTCATGATCATTGCCTAAAATTGGAAAAATCAACTTTTCCTCTGCTTCAAAATGGGGAACCAAATGAGTGGTGTAAAACCAATTTAAATAGGTTTTTATTCGTTCCGCGGCAACTCCTTTAGAAATACCTGTTCTTATTTTCCAAGACAACAATAATCCTTGATGGTGCTCTCTGCTTAAAGGCTGCATGGCCTTATGTCTTTTAATTGGCTTTTTCTGTCCCATTTATTGTTGTTTAGATTTAGTGCTGCATCCTTTATTTTAAAGGCGCTTATAAATGCTTTGTCATTTAGGTATTCAATAGGTTTATTCTTCCAAAACCTTTTTTAGTATAATGGCCTGATTATGTTCTGTATCCTTTGCTCCATAAAGAAGGGTTAGGATATTTTCTTTAGATTTTTCCCTAAGCTCCTTCAGTTTATCTACTTTTTCTTGGAGTTCAATTCGATATCTTTTGTCAAATTCCTCAAACTTATCAGGGTCGTGATCAAACCATTTTCTAAGCTTATCCGATGGGGCAATTTCTTTTATCCAATCATCTAACTTGGCCGATTCCTTGCTAACTCCCCGTGGCCAGATTCGATCAACCAGAACTCGATATCCATCACTTTCTTTAGGAATATCATAAATTCGTTTTATCCTTATTTTTCCCATTTGTGTTGTAACGGTTGGATTCTTATGTAATATCATCTGCCATTAGGGCACGGTTTAAATACTTTGCTTTAAACCGTGCCTGAAAATAGCATTTCACCCTATAGATTTATATCAGAATTATTCATTGAGTTCCTTCTCCAAGATTTCTGCTTTTGGAAAAAGGATGTTGTTCTCTAAATGGATATGTCTGTGTAGGTCTTCTTCAAATTCTTGGAGCAGTGAAAAAGTGACTCTATAGGTGTTACAAGCATCTGCAGGAGGTGTATAGTTATTAGTTAATTCTTCTATCAGTCTAAATCGGTCTCCTTCATTCTCATGTTCTTGCATCATCACTTGAATAGGATTCTTGATGCTACCTAATTTAGAGGGTTCCAATTTAGTTCCAGTATGTTTGGCTTTTACCATTTTTCTAACAGCAGGGAAGACCATTAGCTCCTCTTTTTTCATGTGCATGGCCAATTCCCCGGCACATTTATTAAAATGCTGTGTAATCTCTAATAATTCTGGATGACGTTCCCCATGTACCCTACAAAGCTTAGCTAGATACTGATTTAGTACCGGTATTTGAGCTTCTACATACCTATGGTGCTTCTTTTCAATATAATCTGCTAGCAGATCTAAGGGCCAGGTCATAAAATCTATATGGTCGCCATTCGTTTGTTTTTGTACCGTTTCTATTTCTTTTAAAAGAGAATTCGCATCAAGCTTACTTTTCTCGGCAACTTCTATAATTGTTCTATTTCCTTTACAACAAAAATCTATTTTATGATTTTTAAAAATTTGTGCAGTTCTATAATTATCCGCTACAATTTCTCCGATGTTTTTTGTCATTAAATTTTTCATATGTAAATGTTTATTGTTGTTTAACGTTCATATCTGCCCAAATATGTTGTTCTGGCGGGTGGGACTCGCATAGATTCATTAGTGTTTGCCCGCCAAAATGAATCTTTCGGGCTGGCGACCGGGTTTCGGTCATGCTTATTTCATCTTATATGTAATTAAAGTTTATTTCAGTTTCTGTTTGCATTATGGCAACAGCATTAAAATCTTGTATTACCCTTAAGCTGTGATCTATGAATGCAGGCACCAATAGGGTTGCCCCTTTTTTTAAAACAAATTCTTTGTGTTGGGTCTTTAAAATTGCTTCTCCCTTATGTACTACTATTACCGTTTCTTTGGTATTGTGGTGAAGCGGCATATCCATTCCTGCCAAAGCAGTTATTTGTAGTATTTTTAAAGATTTACCTACCGTTTTATGGGTAAGCTCTGGTTTAGTCAATACTTCCATGGTGTTCGCTTTTAACGTTAGTTCCCCAATTTGCCAGTTCTTCCTTTGTCCACATAGAAGGGAAAAATTTACGTTGCTGATATTTTGGGTGTAGGTATTTTTTCCACTCAGATCCCCCAGTGGCTTTCTTATTCTCCCCTTTACCGTTCAAATAATGTTCAGCGGTGTTTAAATGGACTAGGGGCCATTCAATATTATAAAGTCGATCAAATTTGCGTAGCTTTTCCCGTAAGGCATCTGGGATGGTGGGAAGTTGCTTTAATTTATCTTCTAAAGTATTACCTGCTAATTCCTCAGCAGTATTCAAAAATTTCTTGTGGTATTTCTCTTCGAACAGTTGTAAGGTCAACGTCTTTTCTCCTGTTTTGTGGTTAATGCCTGCATCTTTCCAATAAATCTTATCGAAACATTCTTTAATTCCGGGGCCAGGGGAAAGTTGGTCTTTATAGACATTACTCACCAAATTCTTTAAGGAGGTACAATGCAGTTCTATCAACCTAAACTGGGCACATTGGAATCCGCTTGCTGGGGTAAGGGTAGATCGGAAGGTATTGTAGTCATCATAATCCATCCCTGTCCTCATTATATCAAAGGAGTTGATTAAAAGGGAAGTATATTTTATTAATCGATCTAGTTTTACAATTAAAAACTGACTGGTAATCTTCTTCTCGTTAACAATTTGCTCCAATTCATGCAGCATCATTTTTAGGAAGAGTTCCGTTACTTGGTGGTACATTATAAATATGGACTCATCCTTAAAATTAGTTCTGGGTTTTTGAAGAGAGAGTAGGGTGTCTACCTCAATATAATCCCAATACGTAATTGGCTTGGCATGTAATAGCCCCTTAAGGTAGGTCTCAGGATTTTCTCCTAATCCAATATATTTATCTTCTATTTTATTGAGAGTATTATTCATGAGTTGTTTTTATGATAATTAAAACCATATATAAAAAGAGTTACTACTTTTACTATTTCCATTGCTACATAATAAATATGAGCATGTGATTCTGGTAAATTTTGATTCTCAATTATGGCATTAGCTCTAATGTCTAAAATTGGTAATAACACTATGGTTTGTAATACCAAAATAAATATAGCTATGAGTAAGTATAGGTTACTCCATTTAATAATTTTTCCAGTTGTCCTAAACAAATAAATAAGTATGATTAATGCTAGTGTCCATTCCACCTTATTCAACGCATGAAAGACTAATTTTCCTACCTTAAGTCCCACTGGGAGGGAGAGTTCGGTAACTTGGAATTTAATCCAAGCCTCCATAAAGCTTATAGCACCTACAAATCCTATCCATATAAACACGGAAGAGGGAATAATGGTTGATTTTATTAATGCTTTCATATCAGAGGTCTATTATTTGTTGTTTGATATAAGCTTATTTTGTGGTGGAACATTTCAGCCATTTTTTGAGCTCTCCATTTTGCTTCCTCTGCTTTTGCCCCTTCAAAATTTTCATTAACGGTTTCATTGAAGAGTGATAACCATCTTTCAAAATGTATTTTTTCAACAGGGAGGTCGGCATGGGGCATAAACGGATTACCATAATAGGTGTGTTTATTTAAAAGTACCGTTTCCCAAAACGAGTACATTTTCTGTAAATGCATTTCCCAGTTTTCCTTGATTACCTCATTAAAAATAGGCGCTAACAGGGAGTCCATCCTTATTTTAGTATAAAAGGTGTCTACCAAATGATGAATGTCGGTTCTATGTTCTAGCGGTTGTTTCATTAGAAAAAAGACTTATAAAGATCAGGATTCCAGTACATAATTAGATAGAACAAGGCAAAGCCAACAAAAGCAATAATAAGCGCCCATACCCATGACGGAATCGCTTTTGGGGTTTCAGATCCTCTAATAACAAATGAATCTTTGGTCTCACTACCATAGGCGTTAATAGTAATAGGAATTTGAGTATCCACTACTTCATTTTCGCTTAGACCTACTACTGAGATTGCTGGCCCATTACGTACCTCAAATGGTATAACCCTAACTCCTTCAACATTGCTAGATGATCTTGCAATGATTTTTAAAGTATGCTTACCATCTGGAATCTTGGTGGTATCCAATACAAATTTTACAGGCGGTGAGAAAGCTGCAAAAGGCTGCTGTTCATCATCTAGATATACTTTTATAATCCTATTGTCCTCCATTTTCCTCAAAATTTTGATCCCAAACAATATTCTTTATATGGTCTGGATTGCTCTCTTTTGGCCGCAATAAAAATTTTAGGCTGTAAAAAAGAGTTATTACTACCAAAATAACTGCAGACCAAGTAATTATATAATCTACATTACCAGTAGGTCCTTGACCATGAGTTATGTTTTCCAAACCTTTGGGCTGTTTCTCTTTACATAGGTCACAGGCCATCAAGATGGGTTGATAGCCAATAAATAATATTGCTAGAACGATATATTTTTTCATTTTCTCCAATAATTATTTGCTGCGGCAATCGTCTGGAATTCAATTGCGATGATTTGTGCCGAAGCGATTAGTTGCTGTGTATCCGTCGCATAATCCGATCTCAATTTTTTCCGTGTTTCAGGATCGGTTTGTATCTCTGCAATTGATTTTCTAGCCAGAGTAATAGCCAATTGCCTACCCTCAAATGGGGTTGCAGTTATTAAACTTGGTAAATAGTTTTGCTGTGGTTCCATACTTTCTGAAGGTTTTTCATCATTTGTTATTTCCTCCACATTATTGGAGTGTAATTCTTTACAGTGGTCGCATGCCAACATCAGTGGTTGATAGGCAAAAAATAGAATAACGATGATTAAATATTTTTTCATTTTTCTCTAGTTTTATTTGCTACGGCCATTGTTTATAATATTATAGCGATAACTTAAGCCGAAGCGATTAGTTGATCAGAAATGGTTGCATAATCCAATCTCAATTGTTTTCCGTTTTTCTAGATTGGTCTAAATTTTAAACAATGGACTTTTTTACCAAGTTTATTTCTAACTGCTTGTTTTAAAAAAATGGTGTATTTAAACGGGGTAAATAGTTTTCCATCACTTTCGTTTATATCATTATTTTTTATCAATTTTAGTTGCTTGGTTGATTCTCCACAAATTCACGTAGTTTCCTTACATCTTCTTCCGTAATCTCTGGTGCATTATTTCCCCAACTTGTACGTTCATGATTTGCAATTGCTGCTATTTCAGCATCGGATAATTGATCTGCGAAGGGCTGCATAGCTGCATATTCACTACGCGCATCATAACCCTGTAAAATAATCCGGATCATTAACTCAGGGTCAACATCGTTTACAATTGGACTTCCTGCTAAGGGAGGAAAAGCCCCAGCAACTCCCTTTCCGTTATCTTGGTGACAAACAGCACAGGCTTGCTTATAAAGTTGTGCTCCATTAATACCAGAAGCACTGGCACTTCCTTGGTTCGCTTTATCTCCTTCTGTCTGTGTTTGTTTTAAGGCTGGGATAAATTCTTCAACTTGCCCGTCTGGTAACTTTACTTGCTTAAGGGATTGTAAGTAGGCTACCAGTTGTAAGGCTTCCTCTTTAGCAATTACCGTTCTCCCAGATGGTGTTGCATATGCTTCAGGCAGATTTACCACTATATCATCCTCTTTTACAGAACCACTTTCTACCTCTTTAAATAACCAGGGATAAGAAGGCATTACAGACTCTCTTACCACAGTCCTCGGATTATATAAATGGAGTAGGTGCCAAGCTTCACTAGGTTGCCTTCTGCCTATATCCGTAAGGTCTGGCCCAGTTCTTTCACTTCCTAAAAGGGAAGGTGACTGTCGCCATATATCCATTCGTTCTTTACTAAAAATATAGTCGGATGGGATAGAGGGACGATCTCCCCAAGTATTATCCATTTCTATATTCCGAACTTGTTGGGTATGGCAGGCCACACATCCTTCTTTAATATAAAGATTAAGCCCTTTTCTTTCATCATCCGTTAATTGAACCTGACCCGGCAGAGGTTCAACATCTTGCATCTGATAGGCAGGAAAGACTGCAACTATAAAGCTTAAGGTTACAAACCCTAAAAAAGCAGCAAGGACAAGTATTTTATGGTTTTTATGAAAATCAAACATTTCGTTCTTGTTTTTAGTTATTCACACGCTCTAATACTGGAGCATCTAAATTTTCAATAGGTTTCTTATTGTTTACCATGTAATAAAAGTTATAGGCAAAAACCAGGTGCGAGACAAACATTAGGGAACCACCAATAGCACGCCATACCCAGTATGGTTTCATTAAAATAACAGACTCTAAAAAAGCATTGCCATCAATCCAGCTTAACCCTTTTAAGGTGCCTCCTGCCATTAAAGACATCATATAGGCGAATAACCCTATAAATGCTAACCAGAAATGGGCACCAACAAAAACCTGAGGGGGTTCTTTTCCCGTTAATTTTGGTAAAATTGTGTAAAAACAGGCCCAGAGGATAAAGGTGATAATTCCATACATGGTCATATGGGAATGAGCCACGTTAAAATCTGTGAAATGCCATACGTAGTTGGTAAACCTGAAAGCCTGTAAACTTCCTTGGGTAGAACCTACAAAGTAAAAAATAACGCCTACTAAAAAGAATGGTAGTACGTAACTCTTGGATATATGATTCCAGCTTCCTTTCATCGTCATTAAAAAGTTGGTAGTACCCGCCACAACAGGAATAAACATCCCGGCACTAAATACTATGGCGGTAGTCTGTAACCACCAGGGAAGAGGGCTAAACACAAAATGGTGTGTCCCAATCATAGTATAGAACAACATTTGTGTCCAAAAAGCTAATACTCCCAAAGAGTAAGAATATATAGGCTTGTTAAGTGAAGAAGGAAGATAATAGTATATTAAACCAAGAGTAAAGGTCATAAACCACATACCTACTCCTTGGTGCATGTAGTAACCTTGAATCACGGTTTCTCCCAGCCCATCCTGAAAATTGGGTAAATACCCAATAATTGCCAAAACAGTAGTCCATATTAATGCAGCTAGAATATACCAATTGGATACGTATATATCTTTAATTTTTCTAGTTGCAACCGTTTTGTAAAAATTCCAAAATGTTACAATAATGGCAATCGCAAAAAGTAGCATTACTGGCCATATGTATTCTCTATATTCCCCACCTCCATTATTGACACCCGCCATTAATGAGAGGCTGCCTAAAAGTACTGCGAGGTTTATAAGGATTAATGAATACCACGCGCTTTTGTAATTGTAGATAACAGTATTTGAAGTACGGGCAATTACAAAATAACCCAGGCCAATCATCGCTAAAGAAGCCCACCCCCAAAAAACCGCGTTAGTATGTACTGGGCGGAGGCGACCAAAAGAAAGCCATGGCTGACTGTCCATTTCTGGCCATACGAATTTCATACCAACATATTGACCTATAAGGGTTCCAAATACTAACCAGAAAACTGCAGCTCCTAAATAATAAATTACAATTTTCTTTATTGGTTCTGGAGTTTCTAATGCAATGGGAGTGTTTTTTTTCTCATCAAACATGGGGTTTTCTGGCTCATGTGTTACCATGTTTATTAATCCTTTTTGGTCTTTAACCGCTCGCTGACTCCCTAATTCGTCTCCTGATAATTTGTAGTTAAGTGCCTTTTTTCGGCCTTCTAAAATACGATCTATTTCATCTTCCCGCATGCCGATTATCTCTTCAGAAAATTCTAAATCTTTCTTTTGTAGTTGCTTCCACTTATAGGTATCTACATAGGTGTTTAATTTTGCTAATAGTATAATAATAGCAACTAAGAATACGATAAGAATAAGCACAATTGTTCCAATAATTCCTGGACTCGTTATCCAATTATCAGTGTTGATATCGGCGTTTTGTGGAAATAGGAGAATTGGCAAAAGTAGCGTTAGTACTGTTATAAGTGAGCGTTTATTATTCATATTGCGATATTAATACCTTTTTATCCTTTATTATTTTAAAACGAACTTTTAGTTTGTTGAACTGTTTAAAATTTATCTTTTTAACTGTGTCAGTCCAATATCTAGCCCCGATGCCAATTCATACATGGTAGTGCTCTTTAGCATATGGGTAAGATTTTCTCTTATTCCTACAAATTTATCGTGAACGGGACAGGGTTTATTGGCGTCACAATGTTTTAAGCCTAATCCGCAACCAACAAAAATATTATCTCCGTCTATGGCATTTACGATATCATATAATTTTAAGGTATCCATCTTAGCCCTATCCATTTCAAAACCTCCAGTAGGACCTTTGTGCGACTCCACCAAGCCGTTTCTAGCAAGAGACTGTAAGATTTTGGCAGTAAAGGCTTCAGGAGAACCAATTTCAGCTGCAATTTCCTTAAGACTAACACGAGTCTTGTGTAAGGACTTTTGCGCAATAAATATTGTTGCTTTTATACCGTATTCACAAGCTTTAGAAAACATAGGTTACTTAAATTGATTAGGACAAATATAATTCATATTCTTATTTCGGACAAATTTATCCTAATTAAGTTGAGTGTTTAATTAATAATTGATATTGGTAAATAGTTGGGCCCTATGAAAAATCATAGGTGAAGCTGGCAAAAACAGGATAATCCTAGTTTTAGCATATTGGAACTAAGGAGTATACTATATCAATTTCGTTTAGTAAGAAAGCATTAAAATATAGAAGAGGCTTTTTGTAATATTTAGGAATTTAGAGCGTGTAGATAATCCTTAATTTAAGTGGTAGTGAATTTATTTTATGAATTAATAACCATAACCTGATACTTGTCAGCTTTTATAGTTGATGTTATGTTATATCTTTGAAATAACTTTGGGAGTTTGTATTATTGCTCAATCCCTTGTCGAACTATTATTGTCAGAAATGAAACAAGTCGTATTATTTGTTACTGTTCTTATGCTAATAAAGCCATTCTGGCCTTTAGCTGAGTACATTGTTAACTACGACTACATTGTTACTAATTTGTGTGAAAATAGAAATCGACCCGCTTTAAACTGTGATGGAAAATGTTACTTATCCAAACAATTAGCAAAAGAGAAGGAGAGTGAGGATAAAAACCCTTTCGATGGGAAGCGCTTACTTACTGATATCCAATTCTTTAATTCTGAAGATCTGGATGTAGAACAATGTGGGTTAGATTTTGGAGAACATTTTGTGGTCCATAATTTTAAAAAGGAGAATGTCTTAATCTCTAGATTGTTTACTTCAGATATTGCACAGCCTCCAGAGCTGGGATAATTCAATTTATCTCTTGGTTTTCAATAGGAGTTATACTCCTATAGTTAACTAGGGTCTAACAAATTGTTTTATCTAAATATTGTCACATGACTATTATAAAATGTGCTCATAAGGTATTTACTTTACCTATGGCATGGTGTCAACCTACAATAAAATGGTTAACGCAGTGGTTTGTCATCTTAGGCATGACAAATATTACTGCGCAAGAATTGATTTTGCCTCAAGATTCTATAATCACAGTAAATTTGGATGAGGTAATCCTTATATCTGCAAGGAAAACACTAGATTATCATCGTCAAGCAAAACCGCTTTCTACTCTAGAAGAGTATTTGGAGTCTTCCAAAAAGGTAACCATGGTTAAGCGTGGTGCTTATGCATGGGAACCTAGTTTAAACAATATGTTCTCTGAACGTCTATCCATAACGATTGATGGAATGAAGATATTTGGTGCCTGTACAGATAAAATGGATCCTATAACATCTTATGTGGAGGTTTCTAATTTAGCGAAAGCATACGTTGCCTCTGGTCAACAAGGTGCAAAACACGGGTCTACTATTGGAGGAGCTATTGATTTACAATTAGAAAAGAGTGATTTTAGGGATACCGGGCTTCAAGGGGGCGTGGAAACGGGATTTGAAAGTAATAATGAAATGAACGTTTGGGGTGTTAATCTAGATTATTCAAGGTCTAATTTTTATATAGATGCAGATCTAAGTTATCGGAAAGCAGAGAATTATAGTGCTGGTGGGGGAGAAGAGGTCGCTTTTTCGCAATTTGAAAAGTTTAATGTTGCGATTAACTCAGGCTATAAACTTAATGAACATCAATCCCTTGCGGCTAGTATTATCTTTGATGATGCTAGGGATGTAGGCTACCCTGCACTCCCGATGGACGTTTCTATGGCTCAAGGGGTTATTACTTCTATTGGGTTTGAGCAAGATTCTTTGTTTGGCAGCTTGTTCAACTGGAACTCCAAACTATATTTTAATACTATAACGCATATAATGGATGATACTAACCGTCCAGATGTGCCCATTCACATGGATATGCCTGGATGGAGCGATACCTATGGATTTTTCTCTGAAGTTCGTTCGCATATTAAAAAACATAGCTTTCTTTTTAAATTGGATGGCTACTATAATAAATCCCTGGCTGAGATGACCATGTACCCCAATGTTCCAGAGGAACTACCAATGTTTATGCTTACTTGGCCAGATGTGCGTACAGTTAATGTAGGATTTTATGTGGAGGATGAAATTGGGCTTAAAGGGAGTACCTTAAAAGTGGCTACTAGGCTCGCACTTCAGAATCAGGATGTGGCGGATGAATTTGGATTAAATAGTTTAAGGATATTTTATCCAGAAATGCAAAAATCCAAAACACGTTTCCTAAAAAGTATCTCTGGGCAATGGCATAAAATGTGGATGCCATGGCATTTAAATGTTGGACTTTCCTACGGAGACAGGGCACCATCAGTCTCAGAAGGATATGGATTTTACCTCTTTAACAGTTTTGATAACCATGACTATATTGGAGATCCCGAGCTAGCTAATGAGAAGTCTATGGAGGTTAATGCTAAGATTTCTTGGAAAAAAGAGAAGTTTAAGCTAAGTGCTGAAGCTAATTTTTTCCATATTCCAGATTATATCATAGGAGAGGTTGATCCCAACCTTAGCGTTATGACAATTGGTGCAGAGGGTGTAAAAGTCTATAAAAATTTAGAGTATGCCAATTTGTTTAATACTTCTTTGGAGATGGAATATATTCCTTTTTCCCAGTTTAAATGGACTAGTTTGTTGTCCTATCACCGTGCAGTAGATCAGCATAAGGAAAACCTACCTTTTATAAGTCCATTCTCCTATCGAAGTAGTTTAACCTATAATAAGGGGTCACTTTCTGGGACAATAGGAATGACAGGTGCAGGTAAACAAGTTCATTATAATTCTAAGTTTGGCGAAGATCAAACCAAGGCATTTACTGTTTTTTCCCTATCCCTAGGTAAGACCTTTAATTTTAATAACGATCTAATGTACACGAAAATTGGGATGGAAAATATTTTTGATAAGAAATACTCCACCTATTCCGATTGGAAAAATATTCCAAGAATGGGAAGAAACTTTTTTGTAACTGTCTCTTATGCAATAAACTAATAGCAAATAATTAATAATAAATAAAATACGATGAAAAATTTAAAATTTATACTGGTTTTAGTATTACTGACTCTAGGTTTTAGTTCTTGTTCTTCTGATAATGATGATAACATTTTGGTGATAAATCCCTTGGAAGAATATAATCTCATCAGTAAAATAGAGGACAATGGTCACCATATAGAGCTCTATGCAGAAAATCAAGATTTTATTATTGGGTATAATGAGATTATGATCCGCATTAAGGATGAGGTAACAGGAGAATATTTTTCCAACCCTACAATTTCTTGGATTCCCATGATGCATATGATGAATATGAAGCATTCTGCTCCAAAATCGAACCTTTCAATTATGAAGGAAAACAATACTATTTCTAAAGGTTTTCTAGTATTTCAAATGGCTAGTAATTCTGAAGAGTTTTGGGATATTACATTCAACTATAAAATTGATGGCAAGGAATATGTCACGACACAGGTTATTGATGTAAAAGCACCTAAAGATAAAAGACAGCAGGTTACTTCTTTCTTAGGTAATGATGAAACAAAATATGTTTTAGCTATGGTATCACCCAAAACTCCAGAAGTAACCATCAACGATTTTAAGGCCGTTTTGTTTAAAATGGAGGATATGATGACTTTCTCAGTAGTGAAAGATTTTAAGGTAGGGATAGATCCTCGTATGCCAGGAATGGGCAACCATAGTTCGCCAAATAATAAAGATCTGACCTATGATGAGACTACTAAATGCTATATTGGAAAATTATCCTTGACCATGACTGGATATTGGAAGATTAACATGACACTTTTTAATGAAGTTGGAGAGCTTATAAAAGGAGAAGCTTTAACAGAGGAGCAAGAATCAAGTAGTTTGTATTTTGAATTGGAGTTTTAAATTGAATTCTTCTGGCTTAGTTTTTATGCCTATTCATTAAAAACAAAAGTGGCTGTCTTTTGGGGACAGCCACTTTTAAAAATTTATATAAGGTTTATTTAAAACTTATAGCGTACAAATGCTTCCATTGCAGCATAATGTGCTAATCCTAACTCATCATACTTCATGGCAGTTTCTCTGTTTCTGTCTTCTGCTCGTTGCCAGAACTCTCTAGAATCCGAACCTTGGAAAACCACACCATCTTTTTGAGATTGATGTTTAAAGATTCCATATCGCTTAGCTAATACCTGACTAGGACTCATAGGAACAGCCATTTCTATATCCTCAATATCCCATTCTTGCCATGCTCCTCTGTATAACCACACCCAACAATCATCCATAAATGATTCTGGTTTTAGTCGTCTTAAAGCTTCAAAAATAATATCTAAACAAACTTTATGCGTTCCGTGTGGATCCGCTAAATCTCCAGCAGCATAGATTTGATGAGGCTTAACCTTCTTGATTAAGTCCATGGTGATTTTAATGTCCTCTTCTCCCCAAGGATTTTTTTCTATAGTTCCAGTTTCGTAGAAAGGAAGATTGTTGAAATGAATTTGATCATCGGTAAGGCCTACATAATAACTAGTAGCTTTAGCCTCACTTCTTCGGATCATTCCTTTAATTTCCCTTACTTCAGGAATGTCTATTTCACTAGTCTTTTTGTTCTGAATAAACTTATTCGCTTTTTTGTAGATTTCAAGAGACTTATCATTATCTAATCCGAAGGAGCGATTATAATCTACTACGAAATTAGAAAACCTTAATGCTTCGTCATCCGCTACGGCGATATTTCCAGACGTTTGATAGGCTACATGTACCTCATGACCTTGATCATGTAGTCGCATAAAAGTTCCTCCCATACTAATGATATCATCATCTGGATGCGGACTAAATATAAGTACACGTTTTTTAGCAGGCTCAGCACGTTCTGGTCTATTAGTGTCTTCTGCATTTGGTTTACCACCTGGCCAACCAGTAATAGTATGCTGTAATTTATTAAATATGCGAATATTGATATCGTATGCATCACCTACATCAGTTAATAGGTCGCTCATTCCATTTTCAATATAATCTGCTTCCGTTAACATAAGGACAGGTTTATTTAGTTTTGAAGCTAAACCAACAACGGCCTTTTTAATTAACTGAGCATCCCAATTTACTTTCTCTACAATCCAAGGAGAGTTTATTCTAGTAAGTTGTGATGAAGCACCTTTATCTATAACAAAAACGCAATTAGAATGATCTTGTAAGTAGGAGGCAGGAACCTGCTCTGTAATAGGTCCTTCTACAGATCTATTAATAATGTTAGATTTTCCTTCTCCCCAAGCAAATAGAACCACCTTTTTAGCTTGAATAATTTGCTTAATTCCAATAGTAATAGCTGTCTTTGGGGTATTGTTTAAACCTTGGAAATCCTTACTTGCTGCAACCCTAGTGATATGATCTAGTGTTACTAATCTAGTCTTGGAGTTAGGTAAAGATCCAGACTCGTTAAAACCAATATGTCCATTTCCACCAATTCCCAAAATTTGGTAATCAATTCCTCCTAAAGCATCGATTTTGGCTTCAAATTCCTTACAGTAATCTGCTATATCTTCTTTTGAAAGTGTTCCATCTGGGATATGACAATTCTTAGGATCTATATCTACTTGATCAAATAGAAGCTTCTTCATGAATCGCACATAACTATGTATGGCGTCTGGCTCCATAGGATAATATTCATCTAAGTTAAAAGTAATTACATTCTTAAAACTTAGATTCTCTTCCTTATGTAAGCGAACCAACTCCGCATATAATCTTTTTGGCGAAGAACCTGTAGCAAGTCCAAGCACACACATTTCATTAGCCTCCTGCTTCTTTCTGATTAGTGCAGCAATTTCTGCTGCTACCGCTTTAGAGGCGACTTCTGAATTTTCAAAAATTACTGTGTTTACTTTTTCAAACCGTTTTTCAAAACTGGTTGCCTTATCGATTTCACTCTTAATCATCTATAACTCGATTTTTTAGTTCATTATTGGTTTAATCCATAAAAGTACTGCAAACAATTGAAATGCTTAAATTTTATGAGCTGTTTTTGCTTGAAACACGTCATAAATAATGATTTCTCTCTTTGTGGTGATACTTCTAACTTATTTTGCAATTTTCATAACTTAAAAATAGTAAATGCTTCTTTAAAAACTCCCTTTGTGAAAGTCTACCAAATCTGTATCTTGTAGCCATTATTGACTTAATTTGGCACTAGGTATACAAAAATAAGAAATTGAGAGGTGTCTTGACTATTTTACCACAATTGAATTATGGAAATCTCATTAGAAAAAACATGGAGATGGTATGGGCCTAACGACCCCGTCTCCTTAGCGGATATAAAACAAGCAGGCGCTACCGGAATTGTAACTGCGCTACACCACATTCCTAATGGAGCTGTATGGCCAGTAGAAGAAATACAGGCTCGCAAAGAAATGATTGAGGCTGCTGGATTAAGTTGGTCCGTGGTAGAAAGTATTCCAGTGCATGAAGATATTAAGACCCAAAGGGGCGATTATATGAAGTATGTGGAAAATTACAAGACCACTATTCTTAATTTAGCGAGTTGTGGAATAGATACCATCTGCTATAATTTTATGCCCGTTTTAGATTGGACTAGAACTGACTTAGATTATGAGCTAGAGGACGGATCTACGGCCTTGCGATTTGAGAAAATTGCCTTTGCCGCTTTTGAACTTTTCTTACTAAAACGTCCAGGTGCAGAAAAAGAGTATTCCAAAACAGAGCAGGAGGATGCCAAAACTTATCTAGAGGGAATCTCCGATAAGAATAAAAATCAACTGATTAATAATATTATCGCCGGACTTCCAGGAGCAGAAGAAGGGTATACTTTAAAAGAATTTAATGAGATTCTAGCTACTTATTATCAAATAGGCCCAAAGGAATTAAAACAACATTTAATCGATTTCCTAAGGCATATTATTCCGGTTGCAGAGAAAAGCGGGGTGAGGATGTGTATCCACCCAGATGATCCACCATACCCTATTTTGGGATTGCCAAGGGTGGTGAGTACAGAACAGGATATCCTAGACCTCTTTAATGCGGTAGATAGTCCTAGTAATGGACTTACTTTTTGTACGGGGTCTTTTGGGGTAAGGGAAGATAATGACCTAGTAGGAATGGTAGAGAGGCTAGGGCATAGGATACACTTTATGCATTTAAGAAGTACGGAACGGGATAATGAAGGGAATTTTCATGAGGCCGACCATCTGGCGGGTGACGTGGATATGTATGGGGTGTTAAAAGCGCTCATTTTAGAACAAAAAAAACGCAAGGCAATGGGCAGAAAGGATTTAAGAATGCCCATGCGACCAGATCACGGACATAAGATGTTAGATGATCTTAGGAAAAAAACGAACCCAGGATATTCGGCTATCGGTAGATTAAGAGGGTTAGCAGAACTCCGTGGCCTAGAACTAGGGATAAGGAAATCGCTCCCCTCTTAAACTTTAAGAGTTGGTTTTTAAAAGCATAGCTAGGAACCTCGGACTTTTTTTATAAGCGCCAGAGTTTGCTTCACGGTATTTTCTAGCCCTTGATAATCCTTATTAACCAAGACGGATTTACTAATTAAATTAGATCCCATACCCACGCAGGTTGCTCCGGCATTAAACCAAGCCCGTAGATTAGATTCTTCCAAAGTAACGCCACCGGTAGGCATAATGCTAGTCCAAGGTTGGGGGCCTTTAATAGCCTTTATAAAATTAGGCCCAAAATTGGCGCCTGGGAATAGTTTAATTATTTCACATCCCATTTCTTCAGCTTTGTTAATTTCTGTAACAGAACCACAACCAGGGCTCCAAAGCACTTTTCTACGATTACAGACAATAGCGATATCTTCTCGTAGGGAAGGGGTTACCACAAAATTCGCTCCCATCTGCATATAGAGGGAAGCGGCAGCAGAATCGGTAATAGAACCTACTCCCATAGCCATTCCCGGAAGTTCTTGGATGATAAATTTATTGAGTTCAGCAAAAACTTCATGGGCAAAATCGCCACGAGCCGTAAATTCAATTAACCTTGCGCCCCCATCATAACAGGCTTTTAATATGTTTTTCCCTAAGTCAATATCAGGATGGTAAAATAGTGGAACAAGTCCCGTTTCTTTCATTAAGGATGCAACTTCTATTCTTGAAAATTGTGACATGCTGTTGTGTTTTATATTATCGACTTACTTTTCCCGAAGTATTCCCGGAAGCCAATTGTGTTATCTCTTTTATGGTAGCCAAATTAAAATCGCCTGAAATGGTATGCTTTAAGCAACATGCAGCGGTAGCAAAATCAATGGCTGCTTGCTTTTCTTGCGGATTAGTAATCAGGCTATAAATTAATCCGCCCATAAACGCATCGCCGCTTCCTACACGGTCTACTACAGGAGTAACTTCCCTTGTCTTAGCGTTAAAAATAGACGCTCCATCATATAAAATACCTCCAATATTTTGATGGGAAGCACTAATAGAATATCGTAGTGTAGTGGATGCAAATTTTAAATTGGGAAAACTTTTAAACAACTCGTCGTAAAGTTTAGGTAAAGAAGTTATATCCTGGTAATTAGGATCTTTCTTTTCTTTCCCGGTCATAAAAAAGGCAGTATCTAAATCTCCTAGGATTATATGGCTATACTGCAATAACTCTGGCATTATATCTTTAGGTTCCTTTCCATATTTCCAGAGTTTGGATCGGTAATTTAAATCCGAGGAGATGGTAAGTCCCATTTTATAAGCAGCTTTTACCGCTTCTAAACAGATTGCTGCGGCATTACTAGATATGGCGGGAGTAACCCCACTCCAATGAAACCACTGGGCATCGCCAAAAACAGTTTCCCAGTCTATAGTTTCTGGGGCTATAGTAGCAATTGCACTATTTGCTCTATCGTAAATCACCTTACTACCTCGGGTACCTGCCCCGGTTTCTAAAAAATAGATACCCAATCTATCACCTCCAAAAATGATGTGATCTGTTCCTACTTTATATTTCCGAATTTCCTGTAAGGCACAATCACCAATATCATTCTGAGGCAGTCTGGTAACGAATTCTGTTTCCATCCCAAAATTAGCAAGGGAAACGGCAACATTAAATTCGCCCCCGCCATA
This sequence comes from Arenibacter latericius DSM 15913, assembly GCF_000424985.1. Taxonomy (GTDB): domain Bacteria; phylum Bacteroidota; class Bacteroidia; order Flavobacteriales; family Flavobacteriaceae; genus Arenibacter; species Arenibacter latericius. The sequence goes on along the minus strand of NZ_AUKX01000023.1, from coordinate 28,506 downwards.
AGTAGCATTAAAATTGGTTGCTTGCGAAAACCGCAAATGTCTTTCTGTAGATAATCTGAGGAGAATTTCTCCAAAGGTGACTATTTTCTTCATTAAATATAAGGTGTGGCTATTTATTAAGGATAAAAATACTAATGTAAAACGTAAAACTAAAAGAACTGTGTCCTTTTATCTATTATAACGATGTAGGTAAATTTTGTTCAATATGTTTTAATATATGTTAAGTAGATGATAGCAAAGAAAACTCACTGCTTAAAATCTTTATTTACACATAGCTGTAAACTCCAATAGTAGGTGTTAATCTAAAGCCAACTAAAACAAAATCTTGGATTAGTTTCCATAGTATTTTAATTACTACATAACCCCAACGTCAATAAATTTTTGTGCTTTTTTAATGGTAAGGGTGTATTCTTTATATGAAAGGATAAGTCGAGTTACGTTAAAAGATGGTCGTTTGCTTATACATAATTTAAAATCTTGTATTTTGTTGCCCGATAAGATGATTTTAGCATCTTAACTTGCAATACATATGATTACAACCAACCATATTATGAGATTATCAATAAACTCAATACTATTAGCTATGGCCTTTATTTTCTTCTCCTGTTCCAACGGTAAAAGTCAGGCTGAAAACCATAAGTACACTAATGAACTTATTAATGAAACTAGCCCTTACCTTCTACAACACGCCCATAACCCGGTAAATTGGAAAGCTTGGAGTCCCGCAGCCTTAGAACAGGCTAAAAAAGAAAATAAATTGGTATTGGTGAGTGTTGGCTATTCTTCTTGCCATTGGTGCCATGTTATGGAAGAGGAGACCTTTGCAGATGAGGAGGTTGCTAAATTAATGAATGAGAATTTTATTAATATAAAAGTGGATAGGGAAGAGCGCCCAGATGTTGACCATATTTATATGACTGCCTTACAGTTGCTAAAAGGGAATGGGGGATGGCCGTTAAACGTAATAACCCTTCCCAATGGCAAACCAATTTATGGTGGTACCTATCACACTAAGGAACAGTGGAGCAAAGTGCTTGCAGATATAAGTGCATTATATAAGGAAAAACCTGAAAAAGCCAATGAATATGCTGATATGGTAGCTAAGGAGATTCAGAATATTAATCTAATCTCACCAAATTCAGATGTAGGGGTTTTAACTCAAGAGGTATTAAAAACAAGTGTGGAGAAATGGAAGTCGGAATGGGATTTAAAATGGGGCGGTAATAAGGGAGTACAGAAATTTATGATACCCGTAAATTTAGATTTTCTTCTAGACTATTCTCTTCTTGCTAAGGATACTGAAAGTAGAGATTATGTAGAGACTACTATGGATAAGATTGCTATGGGTGGGGTGTACGATCAATTGGCAGGAGGTTTTTATAGGTATAGTACCGATTCTAAATGGAAAGTGCCTCATTTTGAAAAAATGCTGTATGATAATGCGCAATTGCTGAGTCTCTATTCTAAAGGATATAAGGTGTTTAAAGCCCCATTGTTTAAAAATATTGTTAAGGAAACCATCACTTTTTTAGATCGGGAGATGAAAAGTCCTGAAGGCGGGTATTACGCCGCAATTGATGCTGATAGCGAAGGAGAGGAAGGGAAGTTCTATGTGTGGACAGAGCAGGAACTGAAATCTGCTTTGGGTGCAGAATTTCCGCTCTTTTCGGAATACTTTGGAATAAAACCTTCCAACATTTGGGAAAAGGACAACTATGTGCTTTCCCGCACCTTTCATGATGATGAGTTTTCTCAGAAAAATGGATTGTCGCAAAGCGAATTAGAACAACATAGAGAGGAGTGGAAAGAAAAATTACTAAAGGTTAGAAATAAGAGGGTACGGCCGCAGATAGACGATAAGATTATCATTTCTTGGAATGCTCTTTTAATAAATGGACTTGTAGATGCCTATAATGCCTTTGGAGAAGTTTCTTATTTGGAAAAAGCCGAAGAGGTGTTTCACTTTCTTAAAAAAAATGGGCTAAAAGGAGATCATTTGGTTCATTCTTATAAAAAAGGAAGTAAGATAGATCAGGGATTTTTGGAAGATTATGCATTTTTGGCCAATGCATCGCTAAAATTATATAGCAGCACCATGGCTGATGAGTATTTAGAATTTGCTCAGAAATTGATGGAGGTTGCACAAGATAAATTTAATGATGAACATTCGGGCATGTTTACCTATAACGCGGATGAAGAACTAATTTCAAAAATCGTCATGACTGATGATGGGGTGTTACCTTCTCCAAATTCTATAATGGCAGAAAATCTATTGCTATTAGGTCACATCGAATATAATAAAGAGGCAACCAATAAGGCTAAAGAAATGCTATCTGCAATGGTTCCCGTGATTGAGACAAATGCCTATAACTATGCTAAATGGAATTCGTTGTTATTAAAATCGGTTTATCCCTTTTTTGAGATAGCTGTGGTAGGGGATAATGCCAATAGCTTGCTAGGAGGACTGCATCGTGAATATTTACCTAATACCTTGATAGTAGGAAGTGCTAAAGATAGCGAGTTACCTCTTTTTAAAGAACGCTATGCAGATGATGGGACTTATATATATGTATGTCAAGATCATACCTGTAAACTTCCTGTAGCCACTGTAGAAGAGGCGATGGAACAAATGAAGAATTTTTAATAGGTTCCAATTCGACATTTTTAACACAAGTTCAAATTGATTTTTATTACCCTCAAATTTGTCTAAGGAAAATATTTCATTTACACCGAAGGAATACAAGCAATTATTTGAAGCGCTTTATACACCGCTCTGTTTGTTTGCACAAGGATATTTGAAAAACTCAGAGGATTCTAGAGATGTAGTTCAGGATGTGTTTGTGAATATATGGCAGAAAAAGATAATGATTAAAGATAAAGCGGCCGCAAAATCTTATTTATATACTGCGGTTAGAAATAAGTGTTTGGACTTTCTAAAAAGCAGCTATTCTAAAACGAAATCACAACGTCTAGGTATGGATATTATGCATTTGGAAGGTGAATCTTTTTTTACTAGAGAGGTGTTGTTGGTAGAAACTTCTGAAAAAGTTGATAAAGCTCTAAACTCAATTCCTAAAAAATATAAAAAGGTGATTAAATTAGGAATGCGAGGTTTAACCAATGATCAAATAGCTGAACGTCTTCAAGTCTCAGTGAATACTATTAAATCGCAGAAAAAGGTTGCGTATCGTAAATTAAAACTATTACTAAAAAATGATATATTTCATATTTTGCTATTGTTTAGCTTATGAAATAATAAATTTTATCATTTTTTTCACCCACACCAATTTTTTTGTCGTCTTAGAATATAAAGGAATTATAATTTTCATTTCTTATATCATTTATAGATGACTAGATTAAAGAGAATATTTTCATTGTCGAAAAGATTGGCATTGTCCATTTTAAGAGGGGATAGTGAAGATGTTATTGATTTAAAATCCCATTTTGATGAGGAGGATGAAGCCTATATTCTTAAAAACCTTAGGGATAAAAAAAATGTTCTCAGACGTAGAAAGTTGCGAAAGGAATTTGATAGGAGCAAGAAACAGGATTTAAGAAAAATTACGGGTGCTTATAATAGTAACTTTCAGTTTAGTTTTATACTTAGGATAGCTGCGGTTTTTATAGGGATTTTGGGTCTTACGTATTTTTTCTATCAGCAGCCTGCTCCAGGGTACACTTCTGAATATAAGTTGCCAATGGATGCAATTTCGCTACGTTTGGAAGATGGAAGTTTTATAGAGATAGATCCTGCGAATAGTACAGAAATTAAGAACTCTAAGGGGATGACTTTTGTGAATCAACATAAAGGAGTCTTAAAATATAAGGACAATGCGCGGGTAACTAGTCTTATATACAATGAACTCTATGTTCCCAACGGTAAAAAATATAGAGTCTATTTGGCAGATGGTACGCAGGTAAGTCTTAATTCGGGTAGCTCCTTGAGGTATCCTATTAGTTTTATTAAAGGTCATCCACGTGAGGTGTTTTTAAAAGGTGAAGCCTTTTTTAGTGTAGCTAAAGATTCTACACAAGTTTTTTCTGTTATTTCCAATGAAATGGGAGTTAAGGTATTAGGCACTAAGTTCAATATTTCATCTTATCCAGGAGACCCTGATATTTCTACTGTATTAACCGAAGGCTCGGTTCAGTTTTATAATACAAACGACCCTAATAATGGTTCTATATTAACACCTGGGTATATGGCATCATATAGCCGTGAAGAGGGAAGCTTCGATATTAAAGAAGTGGACGTTAATCTTTTTACTAGTTGGATGGATGGGGAATTGATATTTAAGAGTATGTCCTTTGAAAATATTATAAAAGGATTGGAGAGGAGTTACGGTGTGGAGATCATTAATAATGATAAATTTTTAGACAAAGAAATCTTTACAGCATCTTTTAATATAGAAATTGAAAGTATTACTAACGTGATGGATTATTTCAAATTGGAACGGCCATTTAGCTATTCCGTAAGTAATAAAAAAATAATTATAAACCCCTAAAATCGCTCAAATTATGTTGTGACAGTAATTAACTTATATCATTTAGTATAACAAAATGGGATATCCAATCTTTCTCATTTTTAAAAATAAAGTGACCGTTTATTAAAATTAACAATAACTAATTAAAATTATGGAAAAGAATAATCCTAATGGGATGTTATTAACCTGTCCTATTAAAATTAACCTAAGGGCAAAACTTACGGTGTTACTGCTCTTGTTTTCACTTTTTAAAATGCAGGCAAATAGTTATGCCGAAAACACCAAAATATCTTTAAAACTCGAAAATGTTAGTTTGGAAGAAGCTTTGAACAAAATAGAGTCAGATACTGAATTTAGATTCCTTTATCGTGATAAAAATATATCATTGGATGAAAAAGTATCGATCCAAGTAAAAAATAAAACTATAGATGTAGTACTTAATGAATTATTTAAAAATTCTCAAATTTCTTACAACATCTATAATAATAGACAAATTCGACTTACGTCTAAAAAGCACATAAGTGCGGAACCTATAGATTCTGTACCTGTTCAAAATGAAGTTTCTGGAACCGTTAAGGACACTGATGGAACTCCAATACCAGGAGTTAGTGTGGTTATAAAAGGGACTACAAAAGGTGTTGCGACCGATTTTGATGGGGTGTTTAACATTGTAGCAAATTCAGACGACATATTGGTTTTTTCATCCATAGGCTTTGCCAGTTATGAGGTTTTGGTGGGTAACCAAAGCAATATTGAAGTGGTCATGCAGGCTGAGGCAGCTAGCTTGGATGAGGTTGTTGTTGTTGGTTATGGAACGCAAAGAAAATCTGATCTAACAGGTGCTGTAGGGGTGTTGAGTAACGAGGATCTTTTAAAGGCTCCTGTAAACAACTCGCTTCAAGGTCTACAAGGTAAAGTAGCTGGAGTTAATGTGTTTCTCAATTCTGGATCTCCATCCGGAGAGCCTAAAATCGTCATTAGGGGAGTAGGTACTATTAATTCATCTTCAAATCCCTTATATGTAGTAGATGGTGTAGCTATGGAGGACATTAAATACCTAAATCCGAATGATATTGAGCGTATGGAGGTATTGAAAGATGCTTCCTCTGCTGCTATTTATGGAGCTCGTGGAGCTAACGGGGTGGTATTGATTACCACTAAAAGGGGTACCCAGAGTGGAAGAATGACAATTGGGTACGATGGCTTTATTAGTGTTGGACAGATGCAAAATAAAATGGATCTATTGAATGCTGAAGAGTGGTTGGACGTAGTTAGGATTGGTATGGAAAACACTCCGAAATATAGACCAGATGGTCCGGTGCCCGTGTTTACAACTAATGACCCAAGATTGTTTGATTCTAGTGGAAAGCCTTTATATGATACCGATTGGCAGGATGAAGCCACCAGGACTGCAATCTCTAATAACCATCAATTAAGTATTCAAAGTGGTGATGATAAATCATCAATAGGTGCCTTTTTAAATTATTCCCACATGGAAGGAATAATGTTGAATAATGATGTTGATAGAATAAGTGGAAAAATTGCTTATGATATTAGTCCAAAGGATTGGTTGTCTTTTGGTGTCAATCTTTTGGTAAATAATGTTAAGGAAAAGGAATTTGAAGAAGGAGGCGGAGGCCAGGTGCCAAGACGTACCATGATAGAAATGCCCCCGATATTTCCTGTAAAGTTTCCTGATGGTACCTATAGTAATAGTTTTGATATTGAGGATGCCTATAACCTAGAAGCTATGGCTAATCCGGTACACGTGTTAGAAACCCAGGAAAGACTATGGGAAAGGAACCAGATATTTGGGAATGCTTTCGCTAAATTTACGATTCTACCTGGATTAGAGTTTAGAACGCAATTTGGTTTCGATAAACGCATCAATAATAAACAGGAGTATTCTCCACGTGATTTGGTAAATATTTCGGCTCCAAATGGATTCGCAAGAGTCTATAATTCCAAGAGTACCTATTGGCAGCAAGAAAACTATTTAACCTATCAGAAAGAAATAGACGATCACAGATTTAATGGTATGCTAGGATTAAGCTGGCAGGAGCATATGTTTGAGTCTTCAGATATTCAAGCTCGTGGATTTAGTGATGATTTCTTTAAATATAATAATATCGGTGCGGCTAGTAACCCAAGCGCTCCGGTTTCTAATTATAGTAAATGGGCGTTAAATTCCTATTTCTTACGAGCGGGTTATACGCTTAAGGATAAATATATGGTTACCCTAACAGGTAGGGTGGATGGCTCTTCTAGATTTGGAACAAATAACAAGTACGGATTCTTCCCTTCTGCAGGATTAGGGTGGATGATGTCTGAAGAGGACTTTTTAAGTGATAGTGAAATTATTAACCGACTTAAGCTAAGAGCTAGCTATGGTATAACAGGTAATACTGAAATTCCCGCTTATAGTTCTTTGGCAACCGTTTCTACCGGAACCATTTTGCTCAACGGAACTAGAGTAGCAGCAAGTTCTGTAAACAGATTATCTAACCCAGATTTGGAATGGGAAAAAACAAGTCAATTGGATATTGGGATAGATTTCGGAGCCTTTAATAATAGGTTAAGATTTGAGTTTGATTATTATTATAAGGAAACCACAGATTTATTATTAGATAGGCCAGTGCCATATGCTACGGGGTTTGTTTCCGTAAGGGATAATATTGGTGCGGTTTCTAACGAAGGTATAGAAGCCATGTTAGTAACACAGAACATTTCTAATCCAGATTTTAATTGGCAAACTTCTTTTAATATAAATTACAACAAAAACACTATTAAAAACTTGGGGGAAAATGACGAAGATATTTTACCTGGTCCAAACTGGGTTTCGGGAAGTCAGACCATTTTAAGAGTTGGAGAATCTTTAAGTTCATTCTGGGGGTATGAGCGTCTAGGAACTTGGGGTACGGATGAGGCACAAGAGGCTGCATTAGTTGGTGCCTTACCAGGAGAAGCAAAACGTTCTGAAGAAAAGAAAATTTTAGGAAAGGGATTGCCAGATTTTACAGGTAGTTTCTCTAATACTTTTAACTATAAGAATTTTGACTTTACAGCGGATATACAATTTGTGGGTGGTGTAGATATCATGCAGCAGTTCTACCATTCTACAGAAGACAGGTCTGGAATTGCTAACGGCTTGGCCACTATTTTATATGATGGTTGGACGGAGCAAAATCAAAACACCATGGTTCAAGAGATAAGAAACCAGTCTTATGCTGGACAAAATAGCCAGGTAGATAGTCACTGGATTGCTAATGGATCCTATATAAGAGGTAATCTTTTTTCATTAGGTTATAGTTTTAATGAAGCTGCTTTGGAAAGTATGGGGTTGAACAACTTAAGAGTATATGCAAGTTTGGAAAATGCATTTGTAATCCATTCTAAAGATTTTCAAGGTTACGATCCAGAGGCAACTTCCTGGGGGGGTGACCAATGGGGGCAGAATATCTTTTTCTTCCAATACCCTAAACCAAGAACTTTTACTTTGGGTTGTAGTCTTAAGTTTTAATTCTAAATATAAAGAGTGTATATCATGAAAATAAAATATATTTTATTACTGCTAATAGTAGCAAGTTTAAGTGCTTGTTCCGATTTTTTAGATGAGGAGCCGTTAAGTGAATTAGCGTCCGATCAATTTTTTAGTGAACCAGACCAAGCGTATAGTGCGGTTAATTCACTTTATAGAACAGGTGCCCCAAATATGACTGATGGTGGTGTCTATAGTGGAATTCCAGTAATGTTAGGTGCCTACATGTCGGGTTTCTTTTCTAATGAATATGCCGGTCAGGAATTACATGTTAGCAATACTCAACAACTAACACTTAATGGAGATAATATTGGGGATTATTTACAGGGAAGATGGAGAGAGTTGTACCTAGGGATTTCTAGGGCCAATAATGCTATAAAACACATTCCTGAAACACCAGGTCTTTCAGATGAAGAACGTAGCCAATTAATTGGTGAGGCTAAGTTTTTTAGAGCTTATGCTTATTATTATCTAGTGAGATTTTTTGGTCCTATTCCTCTAACGACTGAACCTTATAATTCTTTAGATAACCTATATTTAGAAAGAAGTTCAGTCGCTGAAGTTTATGCTTTGATTGAGTCAGATCTAAAAGATGCTTTGGAAAACGGTGGGTTATCTACGGCTACGATGGTAAATAACGGAAAACGTATCACTGCAGGAGCAGTGGCAGCATTATTGTCCGAGGTATATCTCACTATGAGTGGTTCGCCACTTAATGCGAATCGTTATGGGGACGCCGCTGAATTGGCCCAAGATATAATCAATGGAGTTTATGGTACCTATAGTCTTGTTCAGCATGATGAATTGAATCCAGGTGAATTGGATTTTGGGAATTCAGCTTATAACAAAATAAGAAAGGCAGATGCATCTGCAGAAGAACATATTTATATTAAGGAGTTTGATGCTGCGATTTCACCTTCTACTTTTCCTAGGTATTCTTATCCAACAGGGTTTTCCCAAGACGTATTATACGATATCGCCAACGGTGCCTATCAGCCAGCTAGCAGTTTTTTAGATCTTTATGATCCTGTTAATGACTTAAGAGCACAGGAAAAGCAATATTTTCATACTACCTTGGAGGGAACTAATAAAACCTTTCCTCCTTCACCTTATATTTGGCATGATGACGAGGCAATGTTTGATACCGCCCTGTCTGGGAAAGATCAGGCTATGTTAAGTTATGCTGATGTATTATTAATTGCTGCAGAGGCTATTGCAAAGTCGTCAGGAGTAAACGCTGATGCAGTGAATTATCTCTCTCAAGTTCGTGGAAGAGCCTATTGGAATACGGATATCGCAACTATAAATCAGTCTTTGTCTGGACTAGGTGTCGATGAGTTTGTAGAGGAAGTATGGGTAGAACGACACAGAGAATTGGTGTTTGAATTTCAAAATTGGTTTGATATTGTTCGTACAAGAAAATTCCCTGTAGCCAGTAGCCCAGGGGTAGTTAGTTTTGTAAATGCAATAGGACATGTTACATCTCAAGGAAAGGTAATTGAAGAAAAACATATGCTATTACCGCTTCCTGAACAGGAAATTCAACGAAACCCAAGTTTAGGAACAGATAACAACGGGTATTAATCAATACTTTTTATTCTCCTAACAGCTAGGAGTTTATTGAAAAGTTGATAAGGGCGTGCTCCTTTTACCTGTAAAAAGTAGAAGGAGCTTTGTTCTTTATCAGCGTATATTTATAAAGAAATATTTTAATTGAAACAATACGATCAATGCTATGTAGCGTTATTTTAAATTGACTGTTAAAACAGAATGAAGCAATTGTCTAGGACGTTAGACTGTAATTAAAACTTATCATTTATTGGTGGTTTTTTGTCAATTAAGATGAGATCCGTGGTTGTTCGTATAAAAATATTTACTTTAGTATTATTTTAAACCTATATTGAACAGGAATATAAATTTCTATTATGCAAATCAAAGAATCCTCAGAAGTATATGACGTGATTATCGTCGGTTCAGGAGCTGGTGGCGGAATGGCTACCAAGCAATTGGCTGACGCTGGGCTAAATGTAGCCGTTGTGGAGGCCGGGCCATTTTTTGACCCTAAGAATCCGGAACAGATGACCCAATTAAAATGGCCTTATGAATCTCCTAGAAGGGGTGCTGGTACTACCCGTGCCTTTGGTGAATTTGATATGGCCTATGGCGGATGGGAAATAGAAGGAGAACCTTATACAAGAGAACCTGGAACAAAGTTCGATTGGTTTAGATCCCACATGTTAGGGGGGAGAACCAATCACTGGGGGCGTATTTCCCTTCGATTTGGACCAAAAGATTTTAAAGGGAAAACTAGGGATGGTCATGGAGAGGATTGGCCCATTGGTTATGATGATGTAAAACCTTATTACGATAAGGTAGATAAGCTTATTGGTGTTTTTGGAACTAATGAAGGACTGGAAGATGATCCGGACGGATTTTTCCTTCCTCCTCCAAAACCAAGATTGCATGAGCTTTTCTATATTGAAGGCGCTAAAAAGTCGGGCATCCCCGTTATTCCGGGTCGACTCTCCATGCTTACCAAAAAGCTAAATAACGATAGAGGCGTTTGTTTTTACTGCGGACAATGTGCTCGCTCTTGTTCGGTATATGCGGATTTCTCCTCTGGAAGTTGTTTAATTTTCCCAGCCCAAAAGAGTGGCGGGAAGATTAGAATATATGTAAACTCCGTTGTTCGTGAAGTTACCACAGACGAAGAAGGAAGAGCTACTGGAGTGTCTTATATTAGTAAGGACGACCGTAAAGAATATAAATTAAGGGGTAAAATAGTAGTTCTAGCGGCTTCGGCATGTAGCTCTGCAAGGATTCTTCTCAATTCTAAGAGTAAACAGCACCCTAATGGATTAGGGAATAGTAGTAATCTTATAGGAAGATACCTTCACGATTCTACAGGAGCTAGTAGAGCTGGATTCATTCCTGGCCTTATGAATAGGAAAACCTCATATAACGAAGACGGAGTGGGAGGTATGCACGTATACTCACCATGGTGGGGAGATAATTCTAAGTTAGACTTCCCTAGAGGATACCATATTGAAGTATGGGGAGGAATGGGAATGCCTAACTACGGATTTGCCTATAATCCTAATGATTTTAATAAGTTTTTCGATCTAAAAGTAGGAGGTTATGGAGATAGCCTGCGTGATGATGTTAAAAAATACTACGGATCTGTTATAGGTTTTGGTGGTAGAGGAGAAGGTATTGCTAGATATGATAACTACTGTGAAATTGACCCAACAACTGTAGATAAATACGGTATTCCAGTATTGAAGTTCAATTATAAGTGGTCAGATTTTGAGAGGAATCAGGCTAAACATATGCAAGATACCTTTGAAGAGTTAATTCACAACATGGGCGGAATACCATTGGGTGAAAAACCAGGAAAGGAAAGTGACTATGGACTAGAAGCTCCAGGGAGAATTATCCATGAGGTAGGAACCACTAGAATGGGGAACGACCCTAAGACTTCGGTGACTAATAAGTTTAATCAACTACACGATGTAGATAACGTGTTTATTGTGGATGCCGGACCTTTTGTTTCTCAAGCAGATAAAAACTGTACTTGGACTATTATGGCATTGTCCTGGAGGGCTTCAGATTACATTATTGAACAGTTGAAACAGCAAAATATCTAGAAGATGATGGATAGGAGAAAAAGTATACAGACAATGATTTTGGGGGTTGGTGCCGCTGGTTTGGCGATGCATGGATGTACTCCAGAAACAAAGGCACCTGCTGAAGAAGAAATTACTAAGGGCGCACAAGGTTTTTATGGTAGAACGCCAGAAGAAGCAGAGCGTGATGCCAAATTACATGAAGAGCAGCTATTTAATGAGCACGAAATGGAAACTATTGCTGTACTAAGTACGGTGATTCTTCCTCCAAAAGAACCGCATGGCGGACCTATAGAAGCAGAAGTACCTGAATTTATCGAGTTTATCGGGAAAGACCTTCCAACTATGCAAATGACTTTGTTAGGAGGTTTAATGTGGTTAGATCATAAGAGTAATACGGAATTTGGGGTCGATTTTAAATCGGCTACCTTAGAACAACAAAAGCAAATTTGTGATACTATTTGTTATCACGATCCAGAAATTCCATTGAATAAACAGCCTTTGGAAATTCAGTTTTTCCACATGTTCCGCGGACTTACCTTAACTGGTTATTATACGTCTAAAGTAGGAATTGCCGATTTAGGATATAAGGGGAACTCTCCTAATGTTTGGGATGGTGTTCCAGAAGATGTTCTAGAACAACATGGAATGGCCTATGATCCGGAATGGATTGCTAAATGTGTAGATCAGAGTAAGCGTAATGTTATCGCTGAATGGGATGAACATGGTAATTTGTTGACCTAAAATAAGCGTTAATCTTGAGAAACCCCGAAGCTTCTGCCTCGGGGTTTTTTTGTTATAGGACTCGGCTAAAGCCATTCTTCCTAAACTGTTTTTAACCTCGACCTAAAGACCTGTGGCAGTTTAAAGGAGTTAAAATTAAGAGAAGGGAGATTGAATAGCCCCGTGATTTATCACGGGGATTAAGAGAGATTTGTAAATAGGGTTTTAGGTGAAAAACATATCCATAATCACAATATAAAAGAATGATTTTTAATATTTTACGTGTTTTTAAATGAACATTTAGTTTAAGTACTATGTAAGTCGAGCTTAGTATATAATTGGAAATGTAGAACTTAAATTTTGACCTGCGCAATTAAATACTATTCCATCTTTTGCTACCGAAAACTGAGGTGCTTCCCTTTTATTGTTTAGGGAGGTGTTAGCATCCTAGCATCATAAAAGCAATCTCCTTAAAAAATATATTGTATTGCTGTGTTATTATTCATAGGTCTAGATGAAGAAGGTAAATCTGACTTTAGTCAAGTTCTCAGAGCTTAAATGTGATACTAAAGCTTTGCTCACAGATCAATTTTATTAGGGAGAATCTGTAAAAATCATAGGAATCTAATAAGTGAATTATTACAAACACATCAATTGAAAACCTTTTCGCACAGACAGTGTTAAGGTAGTGTGTCTCTAATGCGTACTCAAAAATTTTTTATGTACCTTTTTCTAACGACCTTTGTAAGTTGGGGCTTATTTTGTAGATGAGGAGGAATGAATCGACAGGTTTCCAAGAATTTATGAATAGAATCTTTTGAAAATTATTAGTAATGGGGAAGGTGGCTTACAGGAAATGTTCTAACTGCGGTACTGTTAACGTAAATAGCGATTACTGCGAGAATTGTGGTGAGTTAATTAATATAAAGCTAAAAAGGCAACTAGCGAGAGAAGCTAATGATATAAAAAAACAGGAGGATAAAGCAGCGGAAAAGCCAAATGCAGTTACTGTATTTTTTAAGAAAGCTTTAAAACACCCTAATCTATTAATAAAAATTCCGGCTGTTATTTTTTACTCTATCTGGGTAGTAGTTATGTCTATTGGTGCTTTTATTGCTTTCTTATTTAGCTATATAGTTGCTTAATTAACGGCTTGCTATGAGAACGTATAGTAGTAAAATATTGTCTTGGATAAAACGGATGTATTTCCCCTTTTTCGCTATTCTGGGAGGGGCTATTTATGTTGTGCAGAGGTTGGGTAAGGCTGAAATACTTCCTACTTGGGTGGCTTATTATATGAATGATTTGCTGTGTATGCCTATAGTTCTTTACATATGTAGGTATGCAGTCCGATGGCTTAAATCTGACAAGAATTTAAACTTAACAGTATTTTCAATCATCTCGTTGACAGTGTTTTACTCTACCTACTTTGAAGTATATCTTCCAAAGATTAATGTTCGTTATACTGCAGATATTTTTGATGTTGTTATGTACTTTTTGGGAGCTGCTTTCTTTTATTTAATAGAAAACGTGGTTGACGAGTTTAAGCCTACTCGCAATACTCGATTGAGGAGTAATTGAAATCCTGTTTTTCTATGCTAAAGGGTTTCAGAAAACTGTTAAACAAATAGCGCTTAAGACTTGTTCTCTTGGAGGAATCTTTTATTTTTAACAGTTGAATATAAAAAACAAACGTTTGGGATGAATAATGCTAGATTTTCATTTAAGTGCTTAGGGGTAATTATTGCATTGCTTCTAGCAAGCTGCGGTGAGCAAAAAAAGAGTGAAAAGGAGAAAACGGAATCTCCAGAGGTAATGGCTCCAATAGACACGCTAACGGCGAAAGATAGTGTGCAGCCTGCTAAAGTGGAGAAAGTAGCGTTAAAGTCATTAGAAGGGCTAGCAGATACCACTTTTGTGCGTTTGGCGGACTATAGTGACGATTTTGTGTACGATATGAGGTATGCTACCGAAAATAATTTCTTGAAGGAGCAGGTGTATGATTGTGCTGAATGCTATACTCGGGTAAAAACGGCAAAGGCCTTGTTGGAGGCTAATAAGGAGTTTATGAGTAAAGGGTATAAAATAAAATTCTTTGATTGCTACCGTCCTAATTCTGTACAGTATAAGATGTGGGCGATTGTTCCCAACCCTCAATATGTTGCTAATCCGGTTAAGGGTTCTATCCATAACAAAGGGGGAGCGGTAGATATTACCCTGGTGACTTTAGATGGTGAGGAATTAGATATGGGTACTGATTTTGATTTCTTTGGGAAAAAAGCTTATCATGATAATCTAGATTTGCCACAACACATTTTGGATAACCGACTCCTTCTAAAAGAAACCATGGAAAAATATGGTTTCTGGTCTATTAGAACAGAGTGGTGGCACTATAATCTGTCTGCCGGATCTAACGATAAGGTAGCTAATTTTAAATGGGACTGTCTGTAAGGGGTGTTTTTCCAACTACGCTTTAGTGCACTTAAGAACTATTTTGTTCTCTTCTAGGTCGGTAGTGAAGAACAGGTAGGTATCTCCTCCATCTTTAATTTTAAACTTCTTCCTAATATCGCTTACAGAAACAGGAAAGTTTCTCGTAGTAATATTGGCTTTGTTGATTTTAAGGCTGTTAATGGCTTTTTTATTATAGGGATAGGCTCCTTTAATAGTAAATCGTCTGCCAGGAAATTCCAGTAATTGATTGCTAGTATATAGATGCGAATGTTCATGCAGTTTATGCACCTCAAAGCTTTCGCTTACGGTTTTAAAGGCCCCAGCCTTTAGAATAGCGGAGTTTGGTTCGTACAGGTAGCGTTGAGGCTCTGAATAGCTAGGGGAGGCAGTAGTTTCCTTATTTAGTATAAAATTAAACGCTTCCCTATCGTTAGAAGTGAGGTTAACAGTTTTTATTCTTATCTCTCCTTGGTAGCTTCTTTCTAGAATCCAGAGTAATTCTTTTACTTCATTTTTTACGGCAATAACATGAATCTCCTTTACGAAATTTAATTCCCTAATACCTGCTGTTATATCTAATAGGGGAGCGGTTTTAATCATGATGTTTTTTGCGCTTGCAAAAAGTAGGGCTAAATTTTCAGGAACATTAGGCAGGCAATCTGCGAGCATAAATACTTTTCCTTTGGCGTCATTTCGCCTTGAGGGGTCCACATAAATCCAATTGAAATGCGTGTCCGAATTCTTTAAATATTCGATTCCATCACTAGCAAAAGTTTCGATATTATTTCTGTCTAAAATCTTGAAATTATAGGCAGCTATTTCGGCTAATTTTGGGTTGATTTCGCAGTGTAAAATTCGGTCAATTTTTTGACTAAAATAATAACTGTCTACCCCTAGTCCGCCAGTGAGGTCTAAGAGCGATTTTCCATTACATATTTCTGCTTTGTATTGGGCAGTAGTCTCGGAGGAAGTCTGCTCTAAATTTAGTTTTTCAGGGTAGTAAATAAGAGGGGTTCTAAACCATGTAGGTAGCTTTTCCTTACACTTATTCTTGGCTTCAATCTGTTGAACAATCTCTTTGGAGGTTACTCCTTTAAAACCGTGATCTTTTAACAAAACTGACATCGTGTCAGTCGTTAAATTCTTATTTATAAAAGATTGTATATCAGTATTTAGTATGTTTTTATTCAAAGTATAACTATAAGTCTTTTGTAATTTGTTTTACTATTTTATTATCGGCTAAAAATTCCTTTAAAATTACCTTTATAGCGGTGTATCCTGGTACTGCAATGATCATTCCTGTAATACCAAAAAGCAATCCTGCTATAATAATTATTAAGAAAATTTCTAGGGGGTGCGACTTCACGCTATTGGAAAAAATAATGGGTTGAGAAAAGAAATTATCTACTAATTGTCCTATGGTTAAACCTAATAAAACATAGCCTGTTTTTGGAAGGATTTCATTGATGAAATTGGCATCCATATTACTAGTTATTGTGAGTGCTATCATAAGGGTTCCTCCAATGATGGGACCTAGGTATGGAATGATGTTAAATATGGCGCAGAAAAAAGCTATTATAATGGCGTTTTCTAAACCAACTAGTAGAAGTGTTATACTGTAGATGGAGAAGAGAATAAAAATCTGAACGAGTAGTCCAACGAAGTAACGCGACAAAAGGTTTTTAATTTTCTCCATAGAATTTACAAGTTTCTCCTCTTTGCTTTTTGGTACTAATATTAGTAGACCGTTTTGCAAAAGATTGCTATCCTTTAGAAAAAAGAAGGAGATAAAGAGAACAGAAAATAGACCAATGCTAATATCACTAAATAGGGTCATAAAAGCATTCAGAAAATTGGGGATAAGTCCTGTTTGTAGTTCTGCCTTAATATTCTTCCCTATATCAGTTCTCTTAATCATTTCCTCATTACCGCCTCCGTTACCTCCAAAATAGTGTATTATCTCGCTGTAAACCGAGTTTAGGCTATTGAGCAATTGATCAAAATCTAATAACGCCAGATTTTTTCCTTGTTGGGTGATTACAGGTACAAAGAGTGCTACTATGGCTACAAATATTCCTATAATGAACAATAGGGTAGCAGTAACAGCTAAGATGTTTGGGAATTTTAATTTCCTTTTTAAGAAAAAAACAATTGGTCTCCCTATTAAGGCTACTACTGCAGCAATGAGAATGTATGCAATTACAGATTGTATGCGGTATAGAAAATAGGCTATAAGGACTATTGCTGTAATAACCCCAACTGCACGGAGGATGCCATTAGCGATTGTTTTGGACTTCATAGGTTAGTTTTTAAAAACATAAGAAATGATATTTGCACCCATTTCTAGCGCTTTGAGTCTTACTTCTTGTGGATCTTGGTGCACTTCTTGGTCTTCCCAACCATTTCCTAAATCACTTTCATATGTAAAAAGAAGTACTAGTCTATTCTCGTGAAAGATGCCAAAGGCCTGTGGTGGTTTCCCGTCGTGTTCGTGTATTTTAGGAAGGCCTCTGGGGAATTTATATTGTTGGTTAAAAATAGGGTGGTCTGTACCTATTTCTATCAATTCCTTATTGGGGAATACTTTTAAAAGCTCTTTTCTAAGATAGGGTTCCATTCCATAATTATCATCTATATGTAGAAATCCCCCTCCAAGGAGGTAATTGTTTAAGTTTTTCGCATCTTCATCCGAAAAGTAAACATTCCCATGTCCGGTCATGTGAATAAAGGGATATTGAAAAATGTTAGCGCTGCCTGTTTCTACCGTTGCTGGCTTAGGGTTTATTTTTGTGTTTATATACTGATTGCAAAAACGAATTAAGTTAGGCAGTGAAGTGGGGTTTGCATACCAATCTCCTCCACCTCCATATTTTAAAACAGCAATTTCTTGACTGTGAACAGAAGAGCCAGAAGCTAGAAAAAGGAAAAGTAGATAGACAAAAGCAATATGTTGTTTCATTTTGGCCCCAAAGTTTAATCTTCTCAAATTTAGCAATATTAATCTAGATTTTCCTTGCAGCTTCCTGTTCTCATAAAAACATAAGAAATGGTAACTCGTATAAGTTACAACGTTGTTAAATTTCTTTATTATAAATATCTTAATTAAAGCTATAGGTTTATCATAGCTACGGCAGTACAGGCAACAACTGCAGCAGTTTCTGTGCGTAATCTAGTCTCACCTAAGGCTATTGGGTGGTATCCAGAACTTAGGGCTAAAGTTATCTCAGCCGGGGAGAAATCGCCCTCAGGTCCTATTAAGACCGTAGTAGCTTGTTTTGGGGTTAGGGAATGGTATAGTTCCTTTTTTACGGCATCTGCCTCGCAATGCGCTATAAAGAGGTCGCCGCTTTGTGGGGTGTTTAGAAAATCTTTTAGGGGAATAGCATCATTTAATATGGGGAGGTAGGTTTGTAGTGACTGCTTCATGGCGGACTGCAGCACTTTTTCCATGCGTTCTTTTTTTATGACTTTGCGTTCAGAATGATCACATATCACTGGTGTAATCTCATGAACCCCTATTTCAGTGGCTTTTTCCAAAAACCATTCAAACCTATCGTTTAATTTTGTGGGGGCTACTACCATATGTAGCCTATAAGGTTTGTTGGGAGTGGTGGTCTTAGCGATAATTTTAGCTTCACACTTTTTATGATGTGCGTTGCTAATCTCCGCTTCAAACAAAATTCCTTTGCCATTGGTGATGTTTAGTTTATCGCCAGGTTTTTTTCGCAATACTTTGGAAATATGCCTGCTCTCATCGGCAGGGAAAGAGAAATCTATAGTGGTATCGTCTAAGTCTGGATGGTAAAATAACTGCATCTAGTAAGGTGTGATTTATATAATGTTTTTTGTGCTTTTTATCGCGAAGGATTTACAGAATATACCGTGCCTGGGCAGTAACATCTTGTTTTGTAAAGTCTTGTTCCTGGTGTTTTAAATAGCCTACTATTCCTATCATAGCGGCGTTATCGGTGCAATATTCAAATTTGGGAACATAGGTGGTCCATCCCCATTTGCTTTCTGCCTCCGCAAGCGCTTGTCTTATTCCGGAATTGGCCGACACTCCGCCGCCTATAGCAATCTGCTTTATACCGGTTTGCTTCACGGCTTTCTTTAATTTATCCATCAGGATATTTACTATGGTGTGTTGTATGGAGGCGCAAATATCATCCCTATTTTCGGCAATGAAATTAGGGTTGTTTTTGGTTTCTCGTTGAATAAAATAGAGGATGCTAGTCTTTAATCCGCTGAAGCTAAAATTAAGTCCTTCTACTTTTGGTTTAGGAAAAGGAAACGCTTTGGGGTTGCCTAATTGTGCATATTTATCCACTAATGGACCTCCAGGGTAAGGAAGGCCTAGTATTTTTGCGCTTTTGTCATAAGCTTCACCAACGGCATCATCTAGAGATTCGCCCAAAACCTCCATATCAAAATAATTTTTCACTAAAACAATTTGGGTATGTCCACCGCTAATAGTCATCGCTAAAAAAGGAAAGGAAGGAATTTTATAATTGTCCTCTACAATAAAGTGCGATAAAATATGGGCTTGCATGTGGTTTACCTCAATTAGAGGGATGTTTAAACCTAGGGATAGTGACTTTGCAAAAGAGGTGCCAACTAATAAAGATCCCATTAGTCCTGGTCCGCGTGTAAAAGCTATGGCGGATAACTGTTTTTTATCGATATTTGCCTTAGCTAAGGCTTGGTGTACCACGGGGACAATATTTTGTTGGTGTGCCCTAGAAGCGAGTTCCGGAACTACCCCTCCGTACTCCTCATGAATTTTTTGTGTGGCCACAACATTGCTTAGGGTTCTATTGTTACACATCACAGCTGCGGAGGTGTCATCACAAGAAGATTCTATGGCGAGAATATATATAGCTTTATTTTCCACTTAGTTTGGAATTTGGAATAAAAATTGAATGTACAAAGGTAAAACATTAAGCCCTATCAAAAAATTAAGAAAATTTCTAGTCAGAGTAATTTTGGTCTTCCTTCTTATGGGTGTCATGGGGAGTTTGGTGTTAACCCTGCCTATTGTGCAAACGGGCTTTGCTAGATATGCTGCAACAGCAATTAATAAACAATATGGGACCAATATTAATATTGATCGCATGCGATTGTCTCTTATTACCTGGAACACTTCTCTAAAAGGGGTTTATGTGGAGGATTATAAGCAAGACACACTTTTCTATATAAAAGATTTAAGTACTTCTATTCTGGACGTTGGGAATTTGGTGAAGGGAAAATTGGAATTCGGAGATATTGCAATAGAAGGGCTAAATTTTAAGCTTAAAACGTACAAAGACGAGAGTGGTACAAACCTAGAGGTTTTTATAGATAAGCTAGATGATAAAAAACCTAGGGATCCGGATTCGCCACCTTTCTTCCTTTCTTCCTCCAATGTAGATATATCTCAAAGTCTTTTTAAGCTAATTGATGAGAATAAGGAGTCGGAGGAAATGCTGAATTTTAAGCATCTGAATATAACTGCAGATAATTTTACTATTGTGGGGCCAGAGGTGGTTTCCAGTATTAAGGCGATGTCCTTTAAAAGTGGAAGGGGAGTGGTGGTAGATAAGATGAGCACGCAATTTAAATATACCAAGGAGCAAATGCGATTTGATTCCCTGGCGATTAAAACCCCCCAATCTAATTTAACAGGGAATGTGGTATTTAATTATAAGCGTGAAGATCTGGCCGATTTTATGAATAAGGTGAATGTAGATGCTGAATTTGTAGAATCTACCGTGGCTTTAAATGAAATAAACCTCTTATATGACCAGTTTGGCAGTGATAAGATTGTACTTTTTTCTTCAAAAGTAGATGGGTACTTAAACGACCTAGATATCACCCGGATGTTCTTAAACATGGACAATACCGGAATTAGGGGAGATTTTAACTTTAAGAACCTTTTTAATCCTGAGGCTAAGTTTTCTCTTAATGCAGATATGAGGAATGTAACCTCTAGTTATTATGAATTACGAGCATTGTTGCCCAATATCTTGGGAGATGTGCTCCCTTCATCAATAGAAAGGCTTGGGCAGTTCACTATTCGTGGAGATGCAGATATTACCGAATCTTCTATAAAAACGAGATCTAATATCAATACGTTAATTGGGAATAGCTATGTGGATTTAGAGCTAACGAATATTGACCATATTGACAATGCGTCCTATGAAGGTTTTGTTGCGTTGATGGATTTTGATCTTGGAGAATTGATAGAGACCGAAAAAGTAGGGGTTACTAATTTGGACTTTAATGTGGAAGGTAGGGGATTTGTAAAGGAAAACCTGAATACCGAAGTGATAGGGGAAGTGTATTCCTTAGAATTTAATGGGTATAACTATAAGAATCTAAAAGTATCGGGAATATTAAAAGAACAGCTTTTTGATGGTTCCCTTTTCAGTAATGATGAAAATATACAATTTTCGTTTAAAGGACTTGCGGATTTTAAGGAGAATAGAAACAATTTTAATTTTATAGCTTCTGTAGATCATGCCGACCTAAAGAAGTTGAATTTTATAAAGGATAGTGTCTCTATTTTTAAGGGGGATATTGTTATGGATATTACGGGGAACTCTCTTGATAATATTGCTGGGGATATTAATTTCAGTAAAACCGTCTTTCAGAATGTAAACGACACCTATTATTTTGATGACTTTAAGATATCTTCGACTTTTGAAAATGATACTACCAGGATAATCGATATTAATAGCCCAGATATTATTACTGGTTATCTAAAAGGGAATTTTAGGGTGAAAGAGATGGGGCGTCTGCTGCAAAACTCGCTGGGAAGTATTTATACCAATTATAGGCCCCATAAAATATCTAAAAACCAACGTCTCGCCTTTAATTTTAAGATATACAATAAAATTGTAGATGTATTTTTCCCTGAGGTGACTTTTGATCCCAATACCTTTATCAGAGGAAATATTATTGCGGATGAGGGCGACTTTAAACTGAACTTTAAGTCGCCTAGTATTATGGCTTATGGGAACGTAATGGATAGCATTGATGTTAAGATAGATAATAAAAACCCTTTGTTTAACACCTATGTTTCGGTAGGGGATATGTCTACTCCCTATTATGATGTAAAGGACTTTAATCTAATTAACACCACGCTTAAGGATACCTTGTTCTTTAGAACGGAATTTAAGGGAGGGAGCAATTTTAATGATAATTATAATCTCAACTTTTATCACACCTTTAATAAAGAGAAGAAATCGGTTATTGGTCTTAAAACCTCCGACATTAGTTTTAAGGGGAATAAGTGGATATTAAACAAAGAAGGTAATACTAAAAATAAGGTGATCATTAACAGTACCTTAGATAGTATTGTGATTCAAGAAATGGTGATGAATCACAATGATAAGGAGCAGATTAGACTTAGAGGACAGTTGGCAGATTCTACCTTTAAGGATGTAGAGCTGCAATTTAGTGCTGTATCCCTGGAGAAAATCACCCCAGAAATAGACAGTCTAAAATTAATGGGAGAGGTAAACGGAACACTCAACCTACTACAAAAAGACAATGTCTATTTGCCTTCCTCAAATTTAAGGATATCTACATTTGGGGTCAACGATTTTCCTTTGGGGGATCTTAGTGTTGGAATAGTAGGGAATAAAGACTTAACCAGTTTTGTGGTGAATTCCTCTTTAATTCAAGATGGGAAGGAGAAGCTAAGCGTAGTAGGGAACATTATAGATAAGGAAGATGAGGAGCCGCAGGCGAATCTAATAGTAGATTTTAACGACTTTAAGTTAGAACCATTTAGTCCATTAGGGGAGGGTGTCATTACTAATATTCGCGGTCTTTTAAGAGGGAGTGCTCAATTAAAAGGTCCCTTGAGGAATCCTGATATGACAGGGTTGTTAAGTTTGGATAAAGCGGGATTAGCCATCCCATATCTAAACGTAGATTATAGTTTTGCCCCTTTTTCAAAAGTCAGACTTAATAACCAAACCTTTAATTTTGAAAAGGTAAAGCTTACGGATATCGAAATGAAAACCAAAGCTACTTTAGATGGCACAATAACTCATAATTTATTTAGGGATTGGAGTTTGGATTTAAATGTGGATACGGAGAATAATCGTTTTTTAATATTAAATACTCCGTATGAAGAAGAGGTGCTTTATTATGGTACGGGTTATTTAAATGGTAAGGGAAGAATATATGGGCCTACTCAAGCTTTAACAATTAAGGTAGATGGAGAAACAGCAAGGGGTACGTCCCTTAAAATTCCTATTAGCGATGTAGCTAGTGTGGGGGATTTTTCTTTTATCAATTTTGTAGGGAAGAAAGAAAATGGGGAAGAAACCTCGCAGCGTGTACTTAAGGAGGTAGAAGGGTTAGAGTTGGCATTTAACTTAGATGTTACGCCAGAAGCAGAGGTAGAGATTGTGGTAGATACTAAAACAGGAAGCTCCTTAAAAGGTACTGGAGTCGGAATTTTATTTATAGAGATTAATACCAATGGGAAGTTTAATATGTACGGGGATTTTGTGGTGGTCACCGGTGAGTTTCACTATTTGTTTGGTGGTATTATAGATAAAACTTTTAAGGTAAAACCAGGAGGGAACATCACTTGGGAAAGGGAACCTTTAGCAGCTCAATTAAATATGGAGGCGATTTATTCGTTAAATGCTAATCCGGCGCCATTATTAGATAATCCAGGTTATACTAGGCGAATACCTACGGATGTAGTGGTGCGCTTAACTGGGGAATTAGAGAGTCCGGTTATAGATTGGCGAATAGACTTCCCAGGAACTAATTCCATTGTAAAGTCAGAATTAGAATATAGGTTGCAAGACCCTACTATTGCTGAGAGGAACGCCTTGTTTTTACTAGCGCAGGGATCTTTTGTAAATGAGCAAACGGGAATTAATCAGCAAGCGGTTACTGGTAACCTGCTGCAGTCAGCTTCAGGTTTGCTAAACTCTGTTTTGGCAGGAGATAATGATAAATTAAACCTTGGACTTTCTTATGAGCAGGGGATTTTAGACAAAAATGCCGATATACAGACCGAAAATAGAATAGGAGTAACCTTATCTACGCAGATAAGTGATAGGGTGTTATTGAACGGAAGGGTTGGGGTTCCGGTAGGAGGAGTGTCAGAAACCGTGGTTGCTGGAGATGTAGAAGTGCAGATCTTGTTAAATGAGGAAGGTACCCTAAGTGCCAAAATATTTAACAGGGAAAATGAGATTCAGCAATTTCTGGCAGATCGCCAGGGATATACCCAGGGGTTAGGGCTCTCTTATCAGGTAGATTTTGATAGTTTTAGGGCCTTGTTGCGGAAAATTCTAGGGAAAGATAACTAAGAGTATTCTGCTTAGAATATAAAGTTTGGATTGGGAGGATTTTGTTGCTTTTTCTGCAATTTTGTTTGTGAATTTAACAATCTGAAGAATATTTAGTAACGAAAACGTTTTAGTGCTAACTAATCGTCAAATTAAAGCTAAAGTCCTGTTTAAATTAAAATAAGTTTGCTAATTTTGCTTTTTTAAAAAATTAATGGCTTCAACAATAAAGAAAATCGGTGTTATGACATCGGGGGGCGATTCCCCTGGGATGAATGCTGCAATTAGGTCAGTAGTTCGTACTTGTGCGTATTTAAAAATTGAATGTTTCGGTATCTACAGAGGATTCGAAGGCATGATGGAGGGTGACTTTAAGGTCATGGATGCGCGTAGTGTAAATAATATTATAAATAAAGGAGGGACCATCCTTAAATCTGCCCGTTGTGTACCTTTTAGAAGTAAAGAAGGTAGGCAGCTAGCATATGATCAGCTTCAGGCAGCTGGGATAGATGCTCTTGTGGTAATTGGTGGTGATGGTAGTTTTACAGGTGCCCTAACTTTTAACCAGGAGTTTGGTGTTCCTATTATGGGAATTCCAGGAACCATAGATAACGATATTTTCGGTACCACTTATACGCTTGGTTTTGATACTGCTTTAAATACTGCAGTGGAGTGTATAGATAAAATTAGAGATACTGCTAGTTCTCATAACCGACTCTTCTTTGTGGAGGTTATGGGTAGAGATGTGGGACACATCGCGCTAAATGCGGGAGTAGGTGCTGGAGCAGAAGAGATTTTAATTCCTGAAGAAAATTTAGGATTAGATAGATTATTAGAATCGCTAAAGCGAAGTAAACAATCTGGTAAGTCCTCTAGTATTGTAGTGGTAGCAGAAGGAGATAAGACCGGGAACAATGTATTTGAGCTTAAAGAGTACGTAGAAAAGCACTTGCCTATCTATGATGTGCGTGTCTCTGTACTTGGCCATATGCAGCGTGGTGGCGCACCTTCTTGCTTTGATAGAGTACTAGCAAGTAGAATGGGAGTTAAGGCGGTAGAATCGCTATTAGAGGGGAAATCTAACCTAATGGTAGGTATTCAAGATAATACCATCACTCTTACTCCAATTAGTAAAGCGATAAAAGGACATACGAAGATTGATAAGGAGCTCTTAAGAGTTTCAGAAATCATGACAACATAATTAAAAATTAAAACACGAGAAAAATGTCAAATTTAAAAGTAGGAATTAACGGATTTGGAAGAATAGGTAGATTGGTTTTTAGAGCCATCGCCAAAAGAGATAATGTAGAGGTAGTTGCAATCAACGATTTGTTAGATGTTGAGCATTTAGCTTACTTGTTGGAGTACGATTCTGTACACGGGAAATTTGATGGTACCGTTGAAGTAAAAGATGGTCACTTGGTAGTAAACGGGAAAACTGTTAGAATTACTGCTGAGAGAGATCCAAAAAACTTGAAGTGGGATGAGGTAGGAGCAGAGATTGTTGCGGAATGTACTGGAATTTTCACTACCTTAGAAAAAGCGCAGTATCATATTGATGGAGGTGCTAAGAAAGTAGTTATTTCTGCACCATCTAGTGATGCTCCAATGTTCGTTATGGGAGTTAACCATAAAGATGTTAAAGCATCAGATAAGATTGTTTCTAATGCATCTTGTACTACAAACTGTCTTGCTCCAATGGCAAAAGTATTGAATGATAGTTTTGGAATTGAGGAGGCTTTAATGACTACTGTTCATGCTACTACAGCTACTCAGATGACTGTTGATGGTCCTTCTAAGAAAGACTGGAGAGGTGGAAGAAGTGCATTGTTAAATATTATTCCTGCGTCTACTGGTGCTGCTAAAGCGGTTACTAAAGTTATTCCAGCATTGGAAGGGAAACTTACAGGTATGGCGTTTAGAGTTCCTACAGCAGATGTATCTGTTGTGGATTTAACAGTAAGGTTAGAGAAGGAAACTTCTTATGAGGAGATTAAGAAAGCCTTTAAGAAAGCTTCTGAAGGTGAGATGAAAGGAATTTTAGGATATACAGAAGAAGCTGTTGTTTCTCAAGATTTCATCGGTGATGCTAGAACTAGTGTTTTTGATGCTGGAGCTGGAATTGAGTTGAATTCTAAATTCTTCAAAGTTGTTTCTTGGTATGATAACGAAGCTGGATACTCCAATAAGTTGGTAGATCTTGCTGAGTATGTTCATTCTCTATAATAGATAAGTTCAGTAATAAATTATGAAATCCTGAAAGTGAACATCTGTTTATTTTCAGGATTTTTGCTTAATACATTTGTTTTATGATATTGATAGTTGATAGTGGCGCTACAAAATCGGATTGGATCGCTTTAGACGAAAAGGGAGACCAGTTATTCATGACGCAAACCCTTGGACTTAGTCCGGAAGTATTGACCAGACCAGTGATAGAAGACCGTTTGGCCAATAACTTTGAGCTTTCTAAAAATAGAGAAAGGGTAACCCATTTGTTTTTCTATGGGGCAGGTTGTGGAACCGATAGGATGAAGAAATTTTTGGGAGATATCTTTAAAGATTTCTTTCCTAATGCAAAGGCCGAGGTTAAGGAAGATACCTATGCCGCTATTTTTGCCACTACAAGAGTAGGGCAGCAAGGTATAGTCTGTATTTTAGGTACGGGGTCTAACTGTAGCTATTACGATGGAGAGAAATTGCATCAAAAAGTAACTTCCCTAGGGTATATTCCAATGGATGATGGGAGTGGAAACTTTTTCGGTAGAAAATTAATTCGAGATTACTACTTTAATAAGATACCAAAAGACTTGGCTGCTAAGTTTGCAAGTGAGTACGATTTAGATGCGGATGTAATTAAAGAAAACTTATACAAACAGCCAAACCCTAATACTTATTTGGCAACTTTCGCTAGATTTATTGTGGAAAATAAGGACCACCCCTACAGTAGAGGGGTGATCGATAAAGGTTTCCAGCAGTTTGTAAATAATTACATTATGCAATTTGAGCTAGCTACCAAGGTTCCCGTTAGCTTTGTGGGCAGTATTGCACACTACTTGCGTGATGAGCTCACTGCGGTAATTGAAAGAAACGATTTGGTACTTGGTGTTATTAGACAAAGACCTATAGAAGGCCTAGTTGAATTTCATAGGGCTAACCTTTAATAGCAATCATAGAGATTTCAACGTTTACAAACTTAGGTAGGTTAGCTACCTCTATTGTTTCCCTTGCTGGAGCGGTAGCAGCGTTAAAATAGGTGCCATACACCTCGTTAATCGGTGCAAATTGATGCATGTCTTTTACAAAGATTGACGACTTAACCACATTTTCAAAAGTCATTCCTGCTTCGGTAAGAATGGCTTTTAAATTTTCCATAGATTGCTTTGTTTCTTTTTTTATGTCGCCCTCTACCAATTCCCCTGTCTTTGGATCTATAGGAATTTGCCCGGAAATGTATAGGGTGTTCCCTGTAAGTACTGCCTGATTGTAAGGCCCAATTGGTGCTGGGGCATTTTTGGTGTTGATAATTGTTTTCATCTTAAGTGTTATTTATTTACAGTTAAAATTAATCGATTTCTAATCAATCCCTTTTTATTCTTCGGATTAATCCTTCACTTTTTCAATAGGGACCAAGCTAACAAAATTATAATTCTGTTCTAAGTTTGACTTGGTAATTTTATGGTAAAAATGTAATTGAATACCCCCGTGATTTATCACTGGGGTAAAAGAGCAAGACAAATGAAACGGCTTTAGCCGAAGCTTTCGCTAGTACAAAGTATTAAGTATTAAGTATTGAGATTTGGGTCAGTAATCAGTAACCAGTCGTCGGTAAACAGTAATACTTAATAAACAGTAAGCATTTATCAATTAACAATGGCTTAGCTATACTAATGAGATTCTTTACTTTTTTCCAGTTTTAACACCGGTCAACTCTAATCAGGGAAGTACATGAACCATGTTTTATAAAGGAAATGAATAGCCCCGTGATTTATCACGGGGGTCTAAGAGGAAATCAAAATAACGGCTTTAGCCATAGCTTTCGCTGGTACAAAGTATTAAGTATTAAGTATTGAGTCCCTCCCTCGGGCAGGCCCGAGAACACGAACTTTAGCTAACTTAAGTTTAGTTATCTTTATGGAAATCAGGGAAGCAAGTATCCTAACCTTGTCGTTCATTGGTGCCGCAGAGCCCTTTATTGAGTTTAGGTATGCGTGTCTTTAAAACACGAATTGGTGGCAACGACCCCTTATGATAGACTATCTTTTATCAAAGCACGCTGGGTACCAACTTCCCATAATATCCATACATCATGACAAAGATAATAAATTATGACACGGCAGGGATCGATGTTTCTTCTAGAGACCATTATGTTGCCGTACCCGAGG
>NZ_AUKX01000022.1 GCF_000424985.1 Arenibacter latericius DSM 15913 | reverse complement strand
GTTCTGTTCCGTAAAATAAAAGTGAAGTTCTTCTCCTTTAATCTCGTGCTTCTTTAAATCAAAATAGGTGACAAGCACTTCGGGAAGCAATAAATTGGCTATGGATGATAGTGAATCTGAGAGCATACGTGTTTTTGCTCCAAAGTTCTTTTATTTTTGGTTACTCCACAACTTTTTGTGTTGAGCCATTCTCGGTAGTGTGCTTTTTATTTGAAATCTTTATAACTCTCCCCTTTACCTAATAATAAAATCCTATCTTTAGTAATGTGTTAAATTTTGGAACACATTTTAGACATGTACTAAGAGTATTTTATATGAGCTTAACTCAAAAACAAATTCGGTATACTGATAAGTGGTTAAATAGGTGGACTAAAATAAGAGAGAGTAAACTGAAATATGTTTTTACTCGGGGTATCTTAATTTATGCATTGCCTTTTTCTATCGTGATGATTTTCTTTAAGCTTTATGATAACAGATTTTACTTTAGTGAGGGGATGTTGATTTATCTTTTGGTTGGATTCTTCGCAGTGTCGGTCTTTGGGGTTCTGTTGGCTTTATATGAATTTAATGCGAAAGACAAGAAGTATTTAAGGCTAAAAGAAAAACCTTTGTTGTAATGCCTTAGGGTAAAAAAGAAACTTGAACGTTATTGGCTTCTAAGAATTGTAAATTTAATTCAAAAGTTTTGCGGTTTGTCGCTTAACTGGGGAAACAATGTTGCCATGCTCACTGTTTGTTGTAGGTTTAATAATGATTCTCAACAGACAAATACTTTCCAATTGCTACATTCTAGCTCCTGTCGTAGAGATTTAAATTGCTCATTTCATAAACCGCTCTGTAAAACTATTTTTAAACGCCCTGCCAATAGGGGCAGCCTTGTTATCTTCAAGAAATACTTGATTGCTAGAAACTTTCACGATTTTACAGGTGTTAATAATATACGATTTGTGGATGCGCATAAACTTCTCTTTGGATAGGTATTCCTCCCAATACCGCAAAGATTCTGAAGAAAGTAGCTTTTTATCTTTTAGGTGTATTTCTGTATAATCGGAATCGGATACGATATATATGATATCGCCTGTCTTAACACGGATATGGTCATAACCACTTTTTATATATACCTCGTTAAAAGAGTCGCCTTGTTCTAGTTCTGATTTTGCTTTAGTTGTATCTCCTGTCTTTTTTACCTTAGATATGGCTTTAATAAAACGTTGAAAAGAAAAGGGTTTCAAGAGGTAGTCAACTACATTCAGATCGTAACTTTCCAAAGCATAATCTTGAAAAGCTGTAGTAAGTATAACCTGTGGTGGATTGGTTAAGGTCTTTAGAAAATCAATTCCCGATAATTTTGGAAGGTGAATGTCTAAAAATATCAGGTCTATTTCTTCTGAATTCAAGATTTGCATAGCTTCAAGTGCATCGGTAAATGTGCCCACTAAATTAAGCGACCCTAAATCTTCTATATACTTTTTCAATATACGTTGCGCAGGCAATTGGTCTTCTATTATGATGCAATTCATTGTTCTTGGGTTTTACTTAAATCTATAGTTAAGGAAACTATATAGTTATCATTTTCGGTTTTGATATCCAAATTATGAGAATTTGGATAAATTAATGTTAACCGTTTTCTAACATTATCCAATCCAATGCCGTTATCTAAATTTTTGGTGTTGCTCTGTTCTAAATAGTTGTTGATGCAGGTGAAATGTAATATTCCGTTGCTATCTACTGCAGTATCTATTGCTATCGTAATATTATTGGTTTGGCTAGAGGAGCTGTGCTTAAACGCATTTTCAATAAATACAGTGAGTATTAAAGGTGCTATTCGATAATTGGAGGGTATGTGGCCAATTTTAAAACTTACCTCACCGCGACCCTTGATCTGAAGCTTACTTAAATTAACGTAGTTTTTTATGTGTTCAATTTCCTTTTTAAGCGAAACAAAACTGGCTCTCCCCTCGTAAAGCATATAACGGAGTGCATCCGAAAGCTCTAAAATGATCTCTGGTGTCTTTGGTGATTGTTCCACGGCATATGAATACAGGTTATTCATGTTATTGAATAAAAAGTGTGGGTTTATTTGGGATTTAAGAAATTGTAATTCACTTTCCTTTACCGAGTTTCTCAATTCTAAGACTTCCCGTTGTTTAATTAATGCGTCCCAGGCAAATTTAAAGCCTACTAATATTGTTATAGTTGGCATAGTACTCAATAAATTATAGAAAACACCTAAGAATTTTTTGCCACGCGTATCCGGATAAAAAATTTGCTCCAAAAAAGCTTCTTCTACAAAAATGACGATGGCGACAACCAAGGTTGTGTAGACGGTAAATTCTAAATAACGGTTTTTATAGAGGTATCGCGGTAGTAAAGCATAATTAATAATAAGTGCTGCTAGAGCATAATTAAGAAAGAAGAAAACCTTGTGGAATTCTATCCCTGGTAGGCGTCTATCAAAAGCAAAAAATATGAACACCACGATATTGAGTACCACTTGGAAGCTCAACTCTTTTGCGTTTAAATACGATGTTGGCATTTTAAAATTCATACCATAAAAGTAAATATTTTATTAAGGTACTAGTTTAAAAAAATGATCATCAACTTTCTTAATACCGTAAACGACAACTTTACACTTGTAATCTGACCTATGCATTTTAGGGTGTAAATTCTGTCGTTTGCGGGAAGATATTTTTATGAAGACTGTTGTTGCGCTTCCTTTGTGTCATCAAAATAAATAAAAAAAGTTTAATCATAATTTATAAACATGGCAACAATTAAAAATTTAGCAAACACTACTTTCAATGATTTAGGGCTACTAGTATTGAGGTTGTTTTTGGGTTTATCAATGTTTTTTGCTCACGGTATCGGTAAGTGGGGGAGGCTATTTAGCGGTGAAGAAATTCACTTTAGAGATCCTTTGGGTGTTGGAGAATCAACTTCTTTGGCTTTGGCAGTTTTTGCAGAAGTTATCTGTAGTTTATTATTAGCCTTCGGTTTATTAACACGATGGGCATTAGTACCGCTTATTACAACAATGGTAGTAGCAGCATTTATAGTTCATGCTTCAGATGGTTTTGGAGGTATGGAGAAAGCCTTGCTCTTTGGAGCTAGTTACATTGCATTATTTCTTACCGGCCCTGGGAAATATTCTATTGATAGTCTTTTAAGAAATAGGAAAGCAGTAGTTAATCAATAGAAATTTGAACAAGTAAAGCCAGGTTATGAAAAAGTATATTTTCCTTATTTTAGTATGTGTTTCATTTGTTTCTTTTGGTCAGAGTTCAAATCGAGATTCAGATGTAGTTACCATATCCGGAAAGATAGTTGAAGAATCTACAAATGCACCCCTAGAGTATGCTACAGTGGCATTTACAAACAATAAGGGAGAAATTGTAACTGGTGGAATCACAGATTTAGATGGAAATTATTCCATTAAAGTGCCAGCTGGGGTGTATAATATAAACTTTGAGTTTATAGGTTTTAGTACCAAGAAAATTGAGAACCAGAATCTTATAATGGATACTACTTTGCCATTAGTAAGGTTACATGAAGACATGCAGGCTCTTGATGAAGTGGTAATTCGTGCAGAAACTACCGAAGTTCAAGTAAGGTTAGATAAGAAGATTTATAACATTGGTAAAGACCTTACTACTAGCGGTGCAAATGTTGGTGATGCATTGGCAAACGTGCCCTCCGTTACGGTAGATATAGATGGTGCAATAGCCTTAAGGGGAAATGAAAACGTAAGGATATTAATTAATGGTAAGCCTTCAGCGATTGCAGGATTTGGCTCTACAGATGCCTTGCGTGCACTGCCAGCGGACGCCATAGACCGTGTAGAGGTGATTACCTCGCCATCTGCTCGTTATGATGCAGAAGGAACTGCGGGTATACTAAATATTATATTGCGTAAAGAAAAAACGTTAGGTTTAAATGGGTCTATTCAAACCAACATAGGCTCTCCTGCTAGTGGTAGTGTAAGTGGGAATATTAATTTGCGAACAGATAAATTCAATATTTTCAATACCACCGGATGGCGATATAGAGAATCTCCGGGTAGGGCCATTTTTAAAAACCAATACCTATCTAGTAATATTGAAAATCCATTAGTAGTAGAAACTAGGGATGGCGATCGAATAGGACGAAATTTTAATACTAATTTGGGGATAGAATATTTTATATCTGATAAAACTTTTGTTACAGCATCCGCTTTTTATTCAAAAGGTAGTGATGATGATGAAACTGTAAATAACGCTACTGAGTATGATGAGCTAAATGATATAGCTATTAAAAGAAGTAGGATAGAGTATGAAGATGAAGCCGATAGAAACTTTCAATTTGCCTTAAATTATATTACAAAGTTCGATGATGCCGGTCACGAATTAAAGGCAGATCTTCAGTATGAAAATAGAAAGGAATCAGAAACTTCTCGTATTGACGAAAGCAACACTTTTCCTGATTTTGAAGAATTGCCATCTGAGTTTATTACAACGGATGAGAATCAAAAAGAATATCTTGCTCAAATTGATTATGTACGTCCAATAGGTGAAAATGCGCAATTTGAAGCCGGTTATCGCGGTAACTTTAGAGAAACAGGAACAGATTATAAGCTTACAGAACAAAGGGTGGCAGAGGGGCCTTTTTTCCGAAATGATAGCTTGTCTAATATCTTTAACTACCAAGAAAAAGTAAATGCATTATATGCGCAATATGGAAATAAATATGGTAAATTTTCTATATTGGCTGGTTTGCGTTTCGAGCATACCCAATTGAAGGGGGAGGTAGATGCAGAAAACATTGAAGCTAATGGAGATGAGGCGCTTAATATTAATTTCAATAAGTCTTACTCCGGATTTTTCCCTACCTTAAATCTAACCTATGAAATTAATGATCGAGAGAATATTACCTTGGGGTATAATCGAAGAATAAATAGGCCTAGAGGTCGTTGGATAAACCCTTTTCCCTCGCGTTCTAGTGAGGCAAATATCTTTCAAGGGAATACTAATTTAGATCCAGCTTTTGCAAGTGCTTTTGATCTTGGTTATCTAAAGCGTTGGGGAAAACTTACCTTAACCACTTCTGTTTATTATCAATATGAAACAGATGCTTTTGAGCGAATCCAGGAAGATACAGGTAATGAAACTCCTAATGGAATTCCAATTATTAGAATGCTTCCAGTGAATTTAAGTACCAACGAACGTGTTGGTTTTGAAGCTGGTGTATTGTATAATCCTGCTAAATGGTTGCGGTTGAACGGAAGTTTTAATTTCTTTCGATTTAATACCGAAGGTGAATTTAATGGTGTAGATTATGGCGCAAAAAACACCAGTTATTTTGCAAGAGGAAGTGCTAAGGTTTCCTTGCCTTATAGTATAGATTGGCAAACCAACGCTTTTTATCGTGGACCATCTAACAATGCGCAGACCGAAACTGAAGGGATATTGTCGGTTGACCTTGCATTGAGTAAGGATATATTTAATGATAATGCAACCATTGGGTTTAGTATAAGCGACGTATTTAATACGCGAAAAAGAAACTCTCTTACAGCAACAAATACCTTTATAAGTGAGAGTGAATTTCAAAGACGTCCACGTTCATTCAACTTGGCTTTTACTTATAGATTTAATCAGCAAAAGAAAACAAGGCAACAAGAAAACCGTAATAATGATGATGGTGATGATGAATTTTAAATCCTTCGTTGTCACGTGAGAAGTTTAAACCCTTTTGGGTAATAGTATGGTATAAGAGTGAATAGGTTGAGGTTGTTCCTTGATAGGAGTAGACTTCGGCCTATTTTTTTTAAAGGATGAATTCTATAGGTAATACAGTTATATGGCATCCTTCATCTAATTAGATTAACTTATATTGACTATTTTTAATTAGAATATGGCTGCTTCGGTGGCTTTTACCTTTTTAATAGTAATAATCCAACCTTAAGCAAAGTACCTATGATTATAGATGTCCATACTCATATTAATAATTACCACGAAGATAGGGTGACCTCATTAGAAGCTAGTCTTAATCTCTTAAAAGAGAGTATGAAAGCTAATAGCGTGGATTATTCCTTGGTGCTTACCTCCTATAAAGTAAATGAACATAGGCCTAGTACTAGGCAGGTGGTAGAAGCAATTAAAGGGTATAAGAATTTAGGGGTTATTTCTGGAATAAGTTATTTGAATTATAACTATAAAGATATCTGTGAAATAGCGAAATATTTGGAGGAGGGGCATATTAAAGGATTAAAATTCTATCCCGGATACGAACCTTTTTATCCTAATGACGCTAGGCTTAAGGTATGGTACGAAATGGCAATTGAATTTGACGTTCCTGTAATGTTTCATTCTGGGGATACCTATTCTCCTACGGGTAAGGTGAAGTATTCTCACCCTCTGCATTTAGACGATTTGGCGGTAGATTATCCAGATCTTAAAATAGTAATCTGCCATGTTGGTAATCCATGGATAAAGGATTGTATGGAGGTGGTATATAAGAATGATAACGTTTATGCCGATATTTCTGGGCTTGTATTAGGGGATTTTTCGGATAAGTTTGAGCGTTATATGAAAAAGGAAATCGAAGAGATGATTACCTATGCCGGTGATCCTAAATACTTATTGTACGGTACAGATTGGCCATTGTGTAATATGAAATCGTATTTAAAGTTTATGGATCAATTGGAACTGGCGGACGATAAGAAAGAGTTGATTTTTTGGAAAAATGCTGCCCAGCTTTTTAAATTAGATGTAGATAGTCTTTAGTTTAATTTACGCTTTTGTGTCTGCGGTAATAAGTGATTCTAGTTTTGGAAGAATGAAAAAGGTTGATACTGGTCAAGTAGCGGATTTCTTCTATTTTAAAGGCGGTTACTCTGGCAAACTAAAATCATTTACTACTTTTGTGTAATAGTCACAGGCGTAAATGACCTTGCCATTAATGTATTTATTTTAGTTTAATGAAGAACAATATTCTTACTATCATCATCCTACAAGCGCTTTTATTAACGGGGTTGGTTTCTTGTGCTCCCGAAGAGAGAAAAGAGAGGGCTGATGCTGTTTTGTCGATTATTCCGCAACCTAATAAAATAACGGTTTACGAAGGTGTATTTCGTTTAAGTGCAAGTACACAATTGGTGTTTAATTCTGAAGAGCAGCATAAGATAGCTGATTATTTTGCGCGCGAATTGCAAAAGAAATATGGAATTTCTTTGCAGACAGGTGGTGTTGAGGTGGCGGAAAATAAGATAGTGTTGGAGCATTCAGACGTCTTAGCGTCAGAAGCTTATGAGTTAAAGGTGAATAGTGAGGAGATATCCATAAGTGCTTCTTCTGAAGCGGGTTATTTTTATGCGTTTCAGACGCTTTTGCAAATGGCTCCGGTCTTGACAAAGGAATCAGCAGTTTTAGAAATTGATCAGGTGTCTATAATAGATCAGCCTAGGTTTCCATGGAGAGGAGCTATGTTAGATATATCACGCCATTATTTTGGTCCTGATGTTATAAAGCAGTTGATAGATCAGATGGCTGCGAAAAAAATGAATCGTTTGCACTTGCATCTCACTGATGATACTGGTTGGAGAATAGAGATAAAAGAGTATCCTAAGTTGCATGAAATTGGTTCTAGAGGTGATAGGACTAATCCAGATGGGCCTCAGATGTATCTTACCGAGGAGGATGCTAGGGGGATTACAGCCTATGCTAATGAAAGGCAAATTATTATAGTTCCAGAAGTGGATGTCCCTGGGCATTCGGGTGCTATAGAAAAAGCGTACCCTGCTTTTAGTGGAGGAAACAACACTTTGAATATTGCTAATGAAGATGCGGTTAAAATGATTCAGACTGTAATGCTGCGGGTGGCATCTCTTTTTAATACTAATTATGTGCATTTTGGTAGTGATGAGGTGAGGCATCATAATTGGGAGGCTAGGCCAGATATGTTAGCAAAAATGAAAGAGTTGGGGCTTAAAAATCAGCGGGAATTTGAGGGGTGGTTTGATCGCAATATGGCAGATTACCTATTAGAATCTGAGCTAAAGCCAATAGCATGGGATGAAGCCTCTGGTTTTGGGGTAAATAAGAATGCTATTTTGCAGTGGTGGCGAGGAGAGTACCCAGATATATTGTTTAATGCAGCGAAAGATGGCTATAATGTAATTCTTTCTCCTGTAGATTATCTCTATCTAGATTATACTAGTGATTTAGAAGAGGCAGGTGCAATTTGGGAAGGATTGCATAATGGGGCAAACTCCATGGAAGCTATCTATCATTGGAGTCCAATCCCAGAAAGTTTCACAGATGATATGGTTGCTAAGGTGCTTGGTTTGGAGGCTGGAATTTGGACGGAATTTATTTCCGACAAAACCAGGTTAGAGTATATGACGTACCCTAGACTTGATGCTGTGGCGGAAAAAGCTTGGTCATTTGAGGAGAATTTAGATTGGGAGTTGTTTCAGGAAAGACTTATTAAGCAGTATAAGCGCTATGAGAATGACGGTGTTAATTATCGTATTCCCAACCTAAGCGTAGAAGAGCGAAAAGTTAGACAGCCAGAAGCGTTTAATGGTCCTATTTTGGATTAATGCTAAGAAGGTTAAAGGAGTTAGGGTGTAACTGTGGACTTTTTATTTCGAGAATTTGGGAAGTAATTTTAATGCCAATTAATAAATGCTGCAACACAGTAGAGTCTAAGGATTTTGCAATTTTTTAATATCAGAAATATGAATAGCTATTAGAGTGTGTAGTAAATGCATAAGCAGTTAGAATTCAGGTATCTTTTTTAGAATAAATGATTTAGGTTGTTGCGGAATATAAAAAAATTGTATATTTGCAGAGCTGAAAGAATATTTCGTATTCATGAGGGGACAATTTGTCCCCTCTTTTATTACTGATATTTTGGATGGATGGTTTTTTAGACCGGTTTAAATAAGTTTTAGCAGTCTCCAATTACGGCGGATATTACCAAAAGTGTATTGCTTATATTGGCAGAAGCTATCGCTAAGAGAGAAATTATGTTGAAGGAAAAAGTAACTACACTTTTAGAGTCGGCCTTAGAGGAAAATAAATCACTTTTTTTGTTGGATTTTTCAATAGGTGCAGATAATAAGATAAAGGTCGTCTTAGATGGTGATCATGGAGTAACGCTACAAGATTGTATAAACGTTAGCAGGGCTATAGAACATAACCTAGATAGGGAAGAGGAAGACTTTTCCTTGGAAGTGGCATCAGCCGGTGCAGCATCACCCCTTAAAATCCCCAGGCAGTATAAAAAGAATGTTGGAAGGAAGTTGGAGGTGAAAACCCAAGATGAAGAGTTGGAGGGTAAGTTGACGGAAGTCACGGAAGACAGTATTACCTTGGAGTGGAAGGTTAGAGAGCCTAAACCCGTGGGTAAAGGGAAAATTACCGTTCAGAAAAAGCGAGAAATCGCATATTCTGATATTAAAGAAGCTAAAGTTGTATTAAAATTCTAATTGTAGGTCAAAATGGAAAATATTGCGCTAATCGAATCTTTCTCGGAATTTAAAGATGATAAATTCATAGACAGGGTAACGCTAATGGCGATTTTGGAAGATGTGTTTAGAAACGCATTGAAGAAAAAATTTGGTTCTGATGATAATTTTGATATTATTATAAATCCGGACAAGGGAGATTTAGAGATATGGAGAAATAGGGTGGTGGTTCTTGATGGTGAGGTTGAAGATCCTAATGAAGAAATTTCTCTATCAGAAGCTCGTAAAATAGAACCCGATTTTGAGGTTGGGGAAGATGTGTCCGAGGAAGTGAAATTAATAGACTTGGGAAGAAGAGCAATTTTGGCGCTAAGACAAAATCTTATTTCTAAGATCCACGAGCATGATAATACAACTATTTACAAACAGTTTAAGGATCTTGAAGGTGAGATTTATACTGCTGAAGTGCACCATATCAGACATAAGGCTATTATACTTTTGGATGATGAAGGAAATGAGATTATCTTGCCAAAAGATAAGCAGATACCATCAGACTTTTTTAGGAAAGGAGATAATGTAAGAGGGATAATAGAAAGTGTAGAGCTTAAAGGTAATAAGCCAACTATTATCATGTCTAGAACTTCTCCGTTGTTCTTGGAGCAGTTGTTCTTCCAGGAAATTCCCGAAGTGTATGATGGATTAATTACCATTAAGAAAGCAGTTAGAATTCCTGGTGATAAAGCGAAGGTAGCTGTAGATTCTTATGATGATCGTATAGATCCTGTAGGAGCTTGTGTTGGAATGAAAGGTTCTAGGATTCACGGAATTGTACGTGAACTTGGAAATGAAAATATAGATGTTATCAATTGGACCAGTAATCCACAACTTTTAGTTACTAGGGCGTTAAGTCCGGCAAGGGTTTCATCGGTTAAATTGAATGATGAGAAAATGACAGCTCAAGTATTTCTTAGGCCTGAGGAAGTTTCAAAGGCTATTGGTAGAGGTGGTCATAATATTAGGTTGGCTGGTCAATTAACTGGCTATGAGATAGATGTATTCCGTGAAGGGGTGGAAGAAGATGTAGAGCTTACCGAGTTTTCTGATGAAATTGAAGCTTGGGTAATAGAGGAGTTCAAGAGAATCGGGATGGATACTGCAAGAAGTGTTTTAGAGCAGGAAGTTGGAGATTTGATTAAAAGGACCGATTTAGAAGAAGAGACAATTTTAGAAGTTGTCCGTATTCTAAAAGAGGAATTAGAAGATTAAACTATATATTAGCAATAAATTACAAGAATAGGAATTAAATATTTATGGCAGAGAATGCAACTATAAGGCTTAATAAAGTCCTAAGAGAACTTAATATTTCATTGGACCGTGCGGTAGATTTTCTCGGTTCCAAGGGGCATAATATTGATGCTAGGCCTACTACCAAGATATCCAACGAGGTATATCGAGTTCTATTGGATGAATTCCAGACGGATATGAGCAAGAAAGTTGCGTCCAAAGAAGTTGGGGAAGAGAAGCGAAAGGAGAAGGAGGCCTTGCGATTACAGTTAGAAAAAGAGCAAGAAGAGAAGAGACTCGCTAGGGAGAAAAGGGCGGAAAGAGAGAGTGTTATTAAGGCTAAAGCTGATCTCCCAGGGTTGAAGACCGTGGGTAAGATTAACTTGGATTCAGGGGCAAAAGAAGCTGACAAAGCTGCTGAAAAAGCACCTGAGAAAGAGCCAGAAGTGAAAGCTGAAAAGCCAGCTGAGAAGGCACCAGAAAAAGTGGTTGAACAACCAAAAGTTGAGGCCGATAAAAAAGAAGTACCTCCTAAAAAGGAAGAGGCTCCTAAAAAGGTTGAAGAACCTAAAAAAGAGCCTAAGAAAGAAGTGGCTTCTAAAAAAGACGCAGCTCCTAAAAAGGTAGAGAAACCTGCAGTTAAGGAAGCGCCAGTAGCTAAGAAAGAAGAGCCTAAGGTAGAAAAGCCTAAGGAGGTAGCTCCTGCAAAACAAGAGGATAAAAAGCCAGCTGAAGGAGAATCTGCACCAGAAAGTGAAGTGATTCAGACGCAATATCAGAAGCTTTCAGGTCCTAAGATTATGGGAGATAAGATAGATCTTACCAAGTTCGAAAGACCGAAGAAGAAAAAAGAGACTGCTAAATCTGGTGAGGCTGGAGATAAGAGAAAGAGACGTAAAAGAATTGTTGCTAAACCAGGAACGGATACAAGGCGCTCACCCGCTGCCGGAAGAGGTAGAGGAGCAGCTGCTAAAAAAGGTTCAGGGCAACGTTTTAATGCACCAGTTAAGGCCGAGCCTACTGAAGAAGATGTGCAAAAACAAGTGCGTGAGACCTTAGAAAAACTTCAAGGTAAATCTAGGAAGGGTAGAACCGCGGCTAGATATAGAAGAGATAAAAGGGAGCAACACCGTCAGCAAACAGAGAAAGATCTGGAGCAACAAGAATTGGATAGCAAAATCCTTAAGGTTACAGAGTTTGTGACCGCTAGTGAGATGGCTACCATGATGAATGTTCCTACTACAAAGGTGATTTCTGCTTGTATGTCCTTGGGTATCATGGTTACCATGAATCAACGATTGGATGCGGAAACCTTATCTATTGTTGCAGATGAATTTGGATATGAGGTAGAATTTGTAACTGCAGATCTAGAGGAGACTATAGAAGAAGAGGTGGATGCGCCAGAAGATTTGGAGCCAAGAGCACCAATTGTTACTGTAATGGGGCATGTGGATCACGGAAAAACATCTTTATTAGATTATATTAGAAAAGAAAATGTTATTGCTGGTGAGAGTGGGGGGATTACCCAGCACATCGGAGCTTATGCGGTAACATTAGAGAATAAGCAAAAGATTTCGTTTTTAGATACACCGGGTCACGAGGCCTTTACGGCAATGCGTGCACGTGGTGCTCAAGTAACGGATATCGCAATTATAGTTATTGCTGCCGATGATGCTATAATGCCACAAACGAAAGAGGCTATTAGTCATGCTCAAGCGGCAGGAGTGCCAATTGTTTTTGCTATAAACAAAGTGGATAAGCCAACAGCTAACCCTGAGAAAATTAAAGATGGACTTGCTCAGATGAACCTGTTAGTAGAAGATTGGGGAGGTAAAATACAATCTCAAGAAATTTCTGCTAAAACAGGAGCTGGGATAAAAGAATTATTGGAAAAGGTGTTGTTGGAAGCAGAGCTTTTAGAATTAAAAGCGAATCCAAATAGATTGGCCTCTGGTACAGTAGTAGAAGCCTTCTTAGATAAAGGTAGAGGATATGTGTCTACAGTTCTTGTGCAGACAGGTACTCTTAAGATTGGTGATTATGTGCTTGCTGGTACTTGTAGTGGTAAGATTAAAGCTATGCAAGATGAGCGAGGTAATTTGGTGACAGAGGTAGGTCCTTCTAGGCCAATCTCAATCCTTGGTTTAGATGGAGCGCCACAGGCAGGTGATAAATTTAATGTGCTTGAGGATGAGCGTGAAGCTAAGCAAATTGCTACTAAACGATCTCAATTGCAAAGAGAGCAGTCTGTTAGGACGCAGCGTCATATTACTTTGGATGAAATTGGAAGAAGAATTGCCCTTGGTGAGTTTAAGGAGCTTAACATTATCCTTAAAGGGGATGTGGATGGTTCTGTTGAGGCATTAACGGATTCCTTCCAGAATTTATCTACTGACGAGATTCAAGTAAATATTATTTATAAAGCCGTAGGTGCTATTACGGAGTCCGATGTGTTGCTGGCTTCTGCTTCAGATGCTATTATCATTGGATTTAATGTAAGGCCAATGGGTAATGCTAGAGTGTTAGCAGATAAGGAAGAGATTGATATTAGGATGTACTCTATTATCTATGATGCAATAGATGATCTTAAAGATGCAATGGAAGGTATGCTTTCTCCAGAGATGAAGGAAGAGATTACTGGTACTGCGGAAATAAGAGAGACTTTCAAAATCTCTAAAGTCGGAACCATTGCTGGTTGTATGGTGACTAACGGTAAAATCTTTAGAAATTCTAATATTAGATTAATTAGAGATGGAGTGGTTATTTATACTGGTGAACTAGCATCTCTTAAGAGGTTTAAGGATGATGTTAGAGAGGTTTCTAAAGGATATGACTGTGGATTACAGATTAAGAATTACAATGATATCCAAGAGTTAGATATAGTAGAAGCATTCCAGGAAGTTGCAGTTAAGAAGAAACTGAAATAGACGGATTTGCTTAGAATATAATAAACCCCGAGGCTCATTAATTTGAGGTTCGGGGTTTTTTTATGAGGTCATTTTAATACTCTTTTTGTTTTGATGCATGAATTAAGTAGGGTTGTTTCTAATCGATTATAAAGGGTTGCTAATTGTTCTATCTAATGTGAAGGGCTTAGTTAATTAGGGTTATGTGTAAACCTAATTTTATATGGATTTTAGGGTTTCTTCTCCCCATAATACGTCTTCATTTTCTTAAGAGAGCTTATTTGTTCTAAATGAATTTTAGCGGTATTCATATCTTTTATTATTCAATATTGCAGCGGAAAGGTGGGTATTAGGCAGTGAAAAAATTAAAGGGTGGTTTAAGTGCTATTTCTCTTTTATTTGTTTTAACAATGGCATCTCTGACTAACGTGCTAATTAGTGTTTTCTGCAACTGAGTATGCTTATATTCCTCAAATAGTCCTTGCCACTTTATTAGATGTCCTTCAAAAAAAATACCTTGGAAGGGATGTTTTTTTTGTAATTGGATAAGCATGGGAAATGACAATATATTGTTCGGATAGCTAGTAAAGGGTAGTGGGTGTTTGTGAATTGTATCTTTAGTATGGCAGCTTATGACTAATAAGCAACTTGTCTAGAGTGGGTAATTAGGTAGTTGTAGAAAATCTAGAAATAAGGACTTATTCTTGTTGTTTTGACTGTAGGGAAGGTGATATTCCTTTTAAGGAAGAGGGGTGAAAATAAAAAAACGACCTAATTGGTCGTTTTTTCTGGTTTTAAGAGCATTGCGCTCGGATATTTTTGCCTGACCTCTATAAGTTTTCTTTCTCCTTCTAATAGTGTTCTGAAGTTGCCAATCCTAACGCGGTAACTTGGAGATTCGAAATCTATTTTTGTGGGCCAATCAGGAAAGTCTAGATCTACCTTTGCTTTTAAATTCTGAGCCTCTTGGTGCGATCCAAACCCTACTTGAATACGGTAGTAGTTAGTGTTTTCGTTAATATCCTTATAGATATTCAGTAATTGAGTGATTTTATTGTCTTGCTGAATATTGACATTGCCTTGCTGAGCAGAACAGATTATCGCGGAAAAGGCTATAACTATAAATAAACAAGTGTTTTTCATATGATTTAATATTACATAATTATTGCTTTGCAAAGGTAATTTATTAAGAATCAACCTAAAGATTTTATTGTTATTTAGAACGGGTATAAATTAGTCGTTATGGTGTCCTTAACATTTCCCAAATAAAGTCTATTGTGTATTTTTGCTTCCAAATTGAGCGAGGGTTAGAAACTTCAATTAATAATGGAGTAAATACCGTGCCAAACTTTTGATAGAAATATTAATTAATATGAAAAAGGTTCCATACCGCAATCTAATTTCTAAGGTTTTAGGTGTCAGTCTGATAGGTTTACTGCTGATTTCAAATTCACTTTTTGCGCAAGAGGCTGCGGAGGTCTCCGCAGGTGAAGCTGATGCCGCTAAGGGCAAGCAATTGTTTAATCAGGATTGTGCGGCTTGTCACTCCTTGACGAGAAAAATGACCGGTCCGCCATTGGCAGGGGTTGGTGAAAAGTATGACAGGGATTGGTTGTATAAGTGGATTAGAAATAGCTCTGCTCTAATTAAAGCTGGAGATCCAGATGCTGTGAAGGTCTACAATGAGTATAATCAAGCGATGATGACTCCGTTCCCAATGTTGTCTGATGAGGATATCGATAATATTTTGGCGTATACCGATGCTCCGCCAGCGGAACCTGCTGCAGGAGCAGGAGCTGCAGCGGCTGCTGCAGGTGCTGCCGGAGGGAATGCTGGTTCTGGTATTTCTAATGAGATAATTCTTGGTGGTTTAATTGCCATTTTAGCATTGTTGGTGATGATGTTGGTTTTGGTAAATGTAACCTTAAGAAGGATTGCTAAGGCTAGTGGTGTTGAGTTAGATAAAGAGGGAGAGAAAAAACTGCCGTTATGGAAAGCTTTTGCTAAGAATCAGTTCTTAGTTATAGTTTTCGTTATAGTTCTTTTCCTGGGTGGTGCATACCACGCTTATGGTTGGATGATGCAATTAGGTGTAGATCAGGGGTACGCTCCAATTCAGCCAATTCATTACTCGCATAAGATACATGCCGGAGATAACGAAATTGAGTGTAAATATTGTCACTCTTCTGCTAGAGTTTCTAAGACTGCAGGGATTCCTTCTTTAAATCTTTGTATGAATTGTCATGAGTCTATCTATGAATATACTGGCGGACCTGACGGACCTAGTCAAGAAGATCTTGCTAATGGATATACAAATGAGTTTTATACTGGAGAGATTAAGAAGTTGTATGATGCTGTAGGATGGGATGAGGAGAATCAGCGATATACTGGTGAGACCAAGCCGGTAGAGTGGGTAAGAGTTCATAATCTTCCTGATTTCGCTTACTTTAATCACTCGCAGCACGTTTCAGTTGCTGGTGTTGAATGTCAGACTTGTCACGGTCCTGTTGAGGAGATGGAGATTATGGAGCAGCATTCTCCTTTAACAATGGGTTGGTGTATAGATTGTCACAGGCAGACAGATGTTAAAATAGAAGGTAATGCATATTATGAGAAGATTCATGCGGAGCTTTCTGAAAAGTATGGGGTTGAGAAGCTTACTGCTGCCCAGATGGGTGGATTAGAATGTGGTAAGTGTCACTATTAAACAAGCTATTTACAAGTTAATTTCAGATATATCAATATGTCATCAAATAAAAAATATTGGAAAAGTGAGGCGGAGTTAAATCCG
Source organism: Arenibacter latericius DSM 15913 (assembly GCF_000424985.1). Taxonomy (GTDB): domain Bacteria; phylum Bacteroidota; class Bacteroidia; order Flavobacteriales; family Flavobacteriaceae; genus Arenibacter; species Arenibacter latericius. Next base: position 66,062 of record NZ_AUKX01000022.1, on the reverse strand, counting down.
AACGATTCCATGGTTGAGACGCTAAGACAGAATGAGTTTACTCAGGAAATTCCGGTGGATGAATTTCTTGGTGATAAGGAAACATTAGCTTCTACGTCTACCAACAGGAGGGATTTTCTTAAGTATGTAGGGTTTAGTACCGCAGCTGCATCCTTAGCCGCGTGCGAGGGTCCGGTGATAAAATCGATTCCCTATGTGGTCAAGCCGGATGAAATCATTCCTGGGGTGGCTAATTTTTATGCGACTACTATAGCTGATGGATACGATTTTGCTAGTGTTTTAGTAAAAACACGTGAAGGTCGTCCTATCAAAATAGAAAATAACTTGGATGCTAAGGTGAATGGTACTGCCAATGCGCGTGTTAATGCTTCGGTATTAACGATGTATGATAGTACTCGTTTGCAAGGTCCTTTGTTTAATGGGGAGCAGGTGGATTGGAGTGATGTTGATGATGCGGTTATAGCTAAATTGAACTCCTTAAAGGGGTCTTCTAAAAAGATAGCTCTTCTTACACAAACTTATGCAAGTCCATCTACTTCAAGGTTGATTGCTGAATTTAAGGAGGTTTACGGGAATGTAGATTATGTGACATATGATGCTATTTCTGAAGATGCTGCTTTAACTGCTTTTGAAGCCAAGTATGGTGAAAGAGCGTTAGCAGATTACGATTTTGAAAAAGCAGACTTAATTGTTTCTTTCGCAGCTGATTTCCTTGGGGATTGGCAAGGTGGAGGTTATGATGGAGGATACTCTAAAGGGCGTATACCTAAAAATGGTAAAATGTCTAGGCATGTTCAGTTAGAGGCTAATATGTCATTATCTGGTGCTAATGCTGATAAGAGAGTTCCTTTAACGCCAGCTCAGCAAAAAGTTGCCTTAGCATACTTTTACGGCAAGTTGAGTGGTGCTTCAGTAAGTAGTGGAAATCTTCCAGAAAGTGCAAAAACTGCCTTAGATGCTGTTGCATCTCAGGTGTTGAAAAATAAAACTAACTCGGTAGTTGTATCGGGTATAGACGATGTTAATGCGCAGGCTGTTGTTCTTGCTATTAACGAAATGTTGGGGAGTAAGGCATTTGATCCTTCAGCTCCTAAGTATGTAAGGCAAGGGAATAAAGCTGCTCTTAGTGCGCTTATTTCCGATATGAAAGCTGGTAAGGTTGGTGCGTTACTTATGGATGGGGTGAACCCTGCATATACGCTTGCTAATGCAGCCGAGTTTGTAGAGGCCTTGCAGAATGTAGATTTATCTTTGGCTTTCTCCGCAAGCGTTACCGATACTACAGAATCCGTTCAGTATGTAGGGGCTTCTAATCACTATTTAGAGTCTTGGGGAGATACTCAAATTAAAAAAGGATATTACGGTTTAATGCAGCCTACCATTAAGCAATTGTTTGATACTAGGCAGTTTCAGACTGCTTTGCTAAAATGGATGGGTAAAGATGTTTCTTATTACGATTACATAAGAGAAACTTGGGATAATGGAATATTAGGTGGTTCTGACTGGAATCAAGCATTGCACGACGGGGTTTTTGTTGCTAAGAATGAAGTGGTTATAGGTTCTGAGGATGTTGAAGGTGAGGCTGTGAAGTCGGTTTCAATCGCATCAGCCTTATCTAGTTTGTCTAAGGCAGCTTCAGAAGGTATGGAGCTTACCCTTTATCCAAAAACTGGAATGGGTGATGGTCAGCAGGCTGGTAACCCATGGTTGCAAGAATTCCCTGATCCTTTAACAAGGGTTTCTTGGGATAACTATGTTACCGTTTCTAAAGCAGATGCTGAAAGCTTAGGTTTAATTAATGATTATTCTGCAGACGGAGGATTAAATGGAAGTTATGTTACTCTTAATGTTGATGGAACTTCATTAGAAGGTGTGCCTGTAATCATACAGCCTGGTCAGGCTCCTGGTTCTATAGGGCTTGCCTTTGGATATGGGAAGACTGTTGGTATGAAGAGTGAAATGCAGACAGGAGTTAATGCTTATGTGTTGTATAAAAACTTGTCTAACGTTCAGAATGTAACTATAGAGAAGGCTTCGGGAAAACATCAGTTTGCAAGTGTGCAGTTGCATAGGACTTTAATGGGTAGGGGCGATATTATTAAAGAAACTACCTTAGAGATATTTAATACTAAAGATGCTAAGGAATGGAATCCTAAACCAGTAGTATCTTTAGATCACCAGGAAGTTCCTGCTACAAGTGTAGATTTATGGGATAGTTTTGATCGCTCTATAGGGCATCACTTTAACTTGTCTATAGACTTGAATGCTTGTACTGGTTGTGGGGCGTGTGTAATTGCATGTCACGCAGAAAACAACGTTCCTGTAGTAGGGAAATCAGAAGTGAGGAAATCTAGAGATATGCATTGGTTGCGTATTGATAGGTACTATTCTTCAGAAGATACTTTCGCTGAGGACATTACTAAGAAAGAAGAGTTTGACGGACTGTTTGGAGATAAAGGTTCTTTAGGTGGATTTGGTGAATTGGAAGATCCATCTGCAAACCCACAAGTAGTCTTCCAGCCAGTAATGTGTCAGCACTGTAACCATGCGCCTTGTGAAACAGTTTGTCCAGTAGCGGCAACATCACACGGACGTCAAGGCCAGAACCATATGGCATATAATAGATGTGTTGGTACCAGGTATTGTGCAAACAACTGTCCGTATAAGGTGAGAAGGTTTAACTGGTTCTTGTATAGTGATAATGATGAGTTTGATTATCACATGAACAACGATTTAGGTAAGATGGTTATTAACCCTGATGTTACTGTAAGGTCAAGAGGGGTTATGGAGAAGTGTTCTATGTGTATTCAGAAGACGCAGAAGACTATCTTAGATGCTAAGCGTGATGGTCGCGAAATTAAGGATGGAGAGTTCCAGACTGCATGTTCAGCGGCTTGTGGTAACGGTGCAATGGTGTTTGGGGATGTTAATGATAAGGAGAGTAAAGTTTCCGAGTTGAAGGAAAGTGACCGTATGTATCATCTTCTAGAATATATTGGGACAAGACCAAATGTTTTTTATCACACTAAAGTGAGGAATACAGAAGAAGCTTAATCAAATAATAAAAGGAACGTAACTATATATTAAATTATGGCGTCGCATTACGAAGCACCTATACGAAAACCCTTAGTACTTGGAGATAAGAGTTACCATGATGTAACAATGGACATCGCTGCTCCGGTAGAGGGAAAAGCCAATAAGCATTGGTGGATTGTATTTTCCATTGCATTGGTAGCATTTCTCTGGGGGGTTGGATGTATCATCTACACGATATCTACTGGTATCGGTACCTGGGGATTAAATAAAACAATAGGCTGGGCCTGGGATATTACCAACTTTGTTTGGTGGGTAGGTATCGGGCATGCCGGTACGCTGATCTCTGCAGTACTATTGTTATTTAGACAAAAATGGAGAATGGCTATTAACCGTTCTGCGGAAGCGATGACCATCTTCTCTGTTATGCAGGCGGGTCTTTTCCCATTAATTCACATGGGGCGTCCATGGTTGGCTTATTGGGTGTTGCCTATTCCTAACCAATTTGGTTCCTTATGGGTAAACTTTAACTCGCCACTACTTTGGGATGTATTCGCAATTTCTACTTACTTATCAGTATCCTTAGTGTTCTGGTGGACAGGTTTATTGCCAGATTTTGCGATGATCAGAGACCGTGCTGTTAAACCTTTCCAAAAGAAAATTTATAGCTTATTAAGTTTCGGTTGGACAGGTCGTGCTAAGGATTGGCAAAGATTTGAAGAGGTTCACTTAGTATTGGCAGGTTTAGCTACGCCTTTAGTACTTTCTGTGCATACTATTGTATCGTTTGACTTTGCTACTTCTATTGTGCCAGGTTGGCATACCACTATTTTCCCACCGTACTTTGTTGCTGGGGCTATCTTCTCTGGATTCGCAATGGTGAATACCTTGTTAATCATTATGAGAAAAGTAAGTGGATTAGAAGACTACATTACCGTACAGCATATAGAATTGATGAACATTGTAATTATGTTGACAGGTTCTATTGTAGGTTGTGCTTATATTACGGAGTTGTTTATTGCATGGTATTCTGGAGTAGAATACGAGCAGTACGCTTTCTTAAATAGAGCTACCGGACCGTACTGGTGGGCTTACTGGGCAATGATGACCTGTAACGTGTTCTCTCCACAGTTTATGTGGTTTAAGAAATTAAGAACTAGTATTATGTTCTCTTTCTTTATATCTATTGTGGTGAACATAGGTATGTGGTTCGAAAGATTTGTAATTATTGCTACGTCTTTACATAGGGATTATATGCCATCTGCTTGGACTATGTTCTCTCCAACATTCGTAGATATTGGAACATTTGTTGGAACAATAGGTTTCTTCTTTGTGTTGTTTTTACTTTACTCAAGAACGTTCCCTGTGATTGCACAGGCGGAAGTAAAAACCATCTTGAAATCTTCAGGAGATAGGTATAAAAAATTAAGAGATGCTGGAAAGCCTTTATACCAAATTTCTACTGTTAAACCATTGGTATCTGAGAAAAAGCCCATTACGGACAACGTAATAATGGGTGAGGCTACACCTCTTAAAGACAATAAAACTGGTGTCTCTGAATTGTTGAATGCGGTGGGAACATTTGATCCTATTACTCAACAGGCGGATGATCTTAAAAAGATTAAAGGTATAGGGCCTCAAATGGAAGCTAGCCTTAATCAAATTGGGATCTATACATTTGAACAAGTAGCGCGTATGACTGATAAGGAGTATGACTTATTAGATGCTATTACAGAATTGTTCCCAGGTAGGGCACAAAGAGATGATTGGGCAGGACAAGCAAAGATTTTAAACAATAAGAAATAATTATATGGCGTCTAAAGTTATACATGCGTTTTATGATGATGACGATGTGCTAATGCATGCTGTTAAAAAGGTGAAAACGGCCAAGCATCATATAGAAGAAATATATTGCCCATTTCCCGTACACGGGTTAGACAAGGCAATGGGATTAGCACCAACTAGATTAGCAATTACCTCATTTTTATATGGGTGTGTAGGTCTAGCAATTGCAATTGCAATGATGAATTACATAATGATTGAGGATTGGCCTCAAGATATAGGAGGAAAGCCTAGTTTTAGTTTTGTTGAAAACATGCCGGCTTTTATTCCGATTATGTTTGAGCTAACTGTTTTCTTTGCAGCTCACCTTATGGTAATCACTTTCTACTTAAGAAGTAAATTGTGGCCTTTTAAAGAAGCTGAGAATCCAGATGTAAGAACAACAGACGATCATTTCCTAATGGAAATAGAAATTCATAACAACGAAAAAGAACTTATGGATTTGTTGTTAGATACAGGAGCAGTCGAAATTAATATTACAGAAAAGTAGTCATAGAAATTATGAATAATTTTAGCAAAATAGGGATTGTACTTGGTTTGGTATTATTAGTTGCTTCATGTGCTAATAACCGTAATAGAAATTTCGAGTTTATGCCCGATATGTACAAATCCGTGGGTTATGAAACATACCAACAAGTAGATTTCCTTCCAGATGGTAGTTCTGCGGGTCTGCCAGCAGATAATACTATAGCAAGAGGTTGGATTCCTTATGGGATAGAGAATACAATTGAAGGCAAAGAGCAGTCAAGAGTTAACCCAAGTCCATTAGATTCTTTAAATAGAGAAGAGAACCTACAGAAAGGTAAAGAGCTTTATGCTATCTATTGTTCCCTTTGCCATGGCGATAAGGGTGATGGTCAAGGTAATTTGGTAAAAAGAGAAAAAATACTTGGAGTGCCAAGTTATGCTGATGTTGCTAGGAACGTAACGGTAGGGTCTACCTATCATGTTATTTACTATGGCCTTAACTCCATGGGTTCTTATGCTGGGCAGCTAGATATAAAAGAGCGCTGGCAAGTAGCTGAATACGTAATGACCTTGAAAGAAGATTTAACAAAATAAGATCTAGATATTAGCAATATGTATACTTTTTCAAATAGATTAAAAATTGCTTCCTTCATCCTAATGGCTGTGGGCGTATTGGGAATTGGCATCGGTTTTATGACTGCACCAAGTACAGTGGAAGATGCAAAAGCAATGGTTGCATCCCATAACGATGGACACGGAGATGCGCATGTGGTAGCACAGGCTCATGACCCTTCACATGATGTGCATTTATTACATCAATTACAAAATAAACCTTGGGCCGCATTATATGTGGCAGCTCTTTTCTTTATGATGATTGCTCTAGGTGCATTAGCATTTTATGCAATACAGCGAGCAGCCCAAGCGGGATGGTCCCCATTACTGTTTAGGGTAATGGAAGGGATAACCGCCTACCTGGTTCCTGGAGGGATAATTGTATTTATAATTTTAGTGCTGTCCGTAGCGCACCTGAACCACCTATTTGTATGGATGGATCCAGAGGTGGTAGCAAATGACGCATTAATACAAGCAAAGTCTGGCTATCTTAACGGACCGTTCTTTTTAATTAGAGCAGCAATTTTCTTGGCTGGATGGATTCTGTATAGAGAATACTCAAGAAAATTATCTCTTGCACAGGATGAAGCGAATGACGATAAAAACTTTAAACTAAACTTTAGAATCTCAGCGGGATTCTTAGTGTTCTACCTTATTACAGAATCCATGATGTCTTGGGATTGGATAATGAGTGTAGACCCTCACTGGTTTAGTACCCTTTTTGGATGGTATATTTTTGCAGGTATGTTTGTTACTGGAATTACGGTAATAGCCCTGGTAACTGTTTACTTAAAATCTAAAGGATATTTAAAGGATGTAAACGATAGCCATATCCATGATTTAGCGAAGTTTATGTTCGGGATTAGTATCTTTTGGGCTTACCTTTGGTTCTCTCAATTCATGCTTATTTGGTATGCAAACATACCAGAGGAGGTAACGTATTTCGTTACTAGAATCTCAGATTATAGACTTCCATTTTTGGGAATGGTAGCGATTAACTTTTTATTCCCATTGCTACTCTTAATGAATAGCGACTTTAAAAGGGTCAACTGGTTCGTTGTAATGACAGGGATCGTTATTTTAGTAGGACATTATATGAATGTTTATGTGGCTATAATGCCTGCAACAGTAGGTGATCAGTGGTCTATAGGTATTCCAGAAATTTCTTCGGTATTGTTCTTTACGGGCTTGTTTATATTCGTGGTATTTAGGTCACTTACAAAAGCGCCTTTACAACCAAAACGAAATCCGTTTATCGAGGAAAGTAAACATTTTCACTATTAGTTTTTAAATAAGTATAATTTCAAATCATACGATGACTGCATTATTAACCATAATTGTTTTAATATTAGTTGGAATTGCCATTTGGCAAATGACCAAGATATTCGAATTGGCACAGATCGGAAGGAGCAATGACCAAATTGCTAACGATACCGATAATAAGTACAATGGGTATCTAATGGTGGTGTTTATGATCTTTCTTTATGGAATTACCATCTTTAGTTTTGTAAAATACACTAAAACCCTTTTACCTGAAGCTGCATCTGAGCATGGAAGCGATTATGATTCCTTGATGTTAGCTTCTATGCTAGTAATTTTCTTTGTACAAACTATCACTCAGTTTTTGTTACACTTTTTCGCTTATAAGTACAGAGGAGAGAAGGGTAAAAAAGCATTATTCTACGCAGATAATGACCGTTTAGAGTTTATCTGGACTATTATTCCAGTAATAGTATTGTCTGGACTTATTCTTTGGGGGCTATATGCATGGACCAATATTATGGATATTAATGATGACGATGATCCATTAATAATAGAGTTGTACGCTCAACAGTTTGGCTGGACAGCTAGATACGCTGGAGATGATAACGTACTTGGTGACGCCAATGTGAGAATGATTGATATTGATAATGCAAACGTTCTCGGTATCGATAATTCAGATCCTAATGCATCAGATGATATTGTTGTTAAGGAAGTACACTTACCTGTAGGTAGAAAAGTGAACTTTAAAATACGATCGCAAGATGTTCTTCACTCTGCATATATGCCACACTTTAGAATGCAAATGAACTGTGTTCCTGGGATGGTTACTCAATTCTCTTTTACTCCGACCATTACTACGGCTGAAATGAGGCAAAAGCCAGATGTTATCGACAAAGTAAATGGGATAAATAAGCTACGAGCTGAAAGAGCTGCTAATGGTGAAGATAACAGTGATCCATGGGAGTTTGACTACGTGTTGTTGTGTAATAAGATTTGTGGAAAATCGCACTATAATATGCAGATGAAAATTATTGTTGAAACTGAAGAGGAATTTAATAAGTGGATTGAAAGTCAACAGACTTTTGGAAACTCAATTGCCGGTCAACAATAGTTCGATATTAATTAATAACGTTAAAAAAATATAAATTTACAACTATGTCTGTAACAGCTAACGCACATGTAGAAGATCATTCAGGTGATCACGGACACCATCACAAGGAAACCTTTGTGACCAAATATATTTTTAGTCAGGATCATAAGATGATTGCTAAGCAATATCTGATCACTGGTTTGATTATGGGTGCTCTAGGTATCCTTATGTCAGTATTGTTTAGGATGCAGTTGGCATGGCCGGGAGAGTCTTTTGTAATATTTGAAGCTTTATTAGGGAAATGGGCGCCAGGAGGTGTTATGGATGCAGATGTTTACCTAGCTTTGGTAACTATTCATGGTACTCTAATGGTTTTCTTCCTGTTAACAGCCGGACTTAGTGGTACCTTTAGTAACTTACTTATTCCATTGCAAATCGGAGCTAGAGATATGGCTTCTGGTTTCTTGAATATGTTATCTTTTTGGATATTCTTCGTTGCTTGTATTATAATGTTGTCTTCCTTGTTTTTAGAGGCAGGCCCTGCAGCAGCTGGATGGACGGTATATCCTCCATTAAGTGCCCTGCCAATGGCGCAACCTGGTTCTGGTTTAGGAATGACACTTTGGTTGGTATCAATGTTCTTCTTTATAGTTCAATCCCTATTGGGTTCATTAAACTATATTGTTACCGTAATTAACCTTAGAACTGAGGGGATGTCTATGACTAGACTCCCATTAACAGTTTGGGCATTTTTTGTTACTGCTATTATTGGGGTGGTTTCTTTCCCCGTTCTTTTATCAGCAGCCTTGTTGTTGATTATGGATAGAAGTTTTGGTACTTCTTTCTTCCTTTCAGATATTTTTATTCAAGGTGAAGTATTACACTACCAAGGAGGATCTCCAGTATTGTATGAGCACTTGTTCTGGTTCTTAGGTCACCCAGAGGTATACATTGTAATTCTACCTGCAATGGGTATTGTTTCTGAAGTAATGGCGGTTAACGCTCGAAAACCAATTTTTGGATATCGTGCTATGATCGCCTCTATTTTGGCAATTGCTTTCTTATCAACTATAGTTTGGGGTCACCACATGTTCGTTTCTGGGATGAATCCATTTTTAGGATCTGTATTTACCTTTACTACATTGTTGATTGCAATTCCTTCTGCAGTAAAAGCCTTTAACTGGATTACAACCCTATGGAAAGGTAACATTCAGTTTAACCCTGCTATGTTATTCTCTATTGGTATGGTTTCTACCTTTATATCTGGTGGTCTTACCGGTATTATTTTAGGGGATAGTACCTTAGATATTAACGTTCACGATACTTATTTCGTAATTGCTCACTTCCACTTGGTAATGGGTATTTCTGCACTTTATGGTATGTTTGCGGGTATATATCACTGGTTCCCAAAAATGTTCGGTAGAATGATGAATAAGAATATGGGATATGTTCACTTCTGGGTTACTGCAGTGTGTTCTTATGGGGTGTTTTTCCCAATGCACTTTGTAGGTATGGCAGGTGTGCCACGTAGATACTACGAGAATACAGCTTTCCCAATGTTCGATGACTTAGCAGACGTACAGATGTTAATGACAGTATTTGCTATAGTTGCGGCTTTGGTTCAATTAGTATTCGTTTACAACTTCGTAAAAAGTATGTTCTATGGTGCTAAAGCAACTCAGAACCCTTGGAAAGCTACTACCTTAGAGTGGACTACACCAGTAGAGCATGTTCATGGAAACTGGCCTGGAGCTTTACCTGTAGTACACAGATGGCCTTATGACTATAGTAAGGTTCATGATAATGGGGAGTATATAATTCCAACTCAGGATTTTGTACCTCAAGATGTGCCTTTATTCGATGATGAAGATGAATTACAGCATTAAATAAATATATTTAAGTGATAAAAAAGTCCATCCTATGATGGACTTTTTTTGTATCTTCAAAGCACTGGTCTTTGTAACCATCCTATAACTAATTCTCCGGTTAGTTATTGTTATGTCTCTTGTAAGAACTATTTTTTTGATTATGATATTAGGTATAGACCGGGGTTAAAAGAGCTGTTAAAACTAGTTGTAGGCTTTGTGAAGGTGACTGTTTAGCTTGTTGGTTTCCCATGAGTATAGGAAGTTAACAAAATGAAATAGTTTAATAATTTAAAAACGACATATTGAAAAGATATATTATAGTTCTGCTGTTAATGGTGAACGTAGTTGCGTATGCCCAAAGACAACCAAAGATAAAAGGTAATAGAAATGTGATTGAGGTTTCAGAAGATCTCCCTTTCTTTAATGCCATTGTTTTGGAAGATGATCTAGAAATATCTCTTCAACCTGGAGAACCCCACGGATATAAATTAGAAGCTGATGATAATTTAATCGATGTTTTAAGGTTTACTGTGGAGAATGAAACACTTAGAATAAGCTCCTTTTATAAAATTACTAGAAAGAAAAAACTTAATATTACAGTGTTCTTTGATCAGTTGTATCATATAACGATCAATAACGGCAAGGTTTTTACTAAGAATACTTTCCACACAGAGGCGCTTAGGGTAGATATGGCTTCTAATGCTAAGGCAGATCTGTCAGTGAAAACGGAATATTTGGATGTTGCTATGAGTGAAAAGAGCTCTGGAGATTTTAGAATGGAAGGAGATAGCTTAAATATAAATCTAAAGGATAAGGCTAAGCTTAAGTTATATGCAATTGCTCAAGTGACCAAAATTGAATCTGTTAATAATGCTAACGCCTTTCTAGAGGGTGCTTCCGCTCAATTACAATGTAATTTAATGGAGAATTCTAGCCTAAAAGCAAGTAAATTAGAGGTAGATCATATTGTAGCTTCGTTAGATGGAAATTCATCTGCCGAGGTTAATGCGACTAATTTGTTAGAGCTTTTTGCTTCTGGTTCATCAAAGACTTATGTCTATGGCAAGGGGGAAATAGAACTTCAAGAATTTCTAGATACCTCAGAGCTTTATAGACGTAAGTAGTAGTCTTATCTATATAGAGGTGGTGAGCAAATTTTTTCTCTAGAATGAATAGACTTTAGGTTATGAGGTTATTGGGGCCGTTATACAATGTTCAGGGATACCGAACCCATCAACTAAAACCTCAATATGGGGGCGTAATTCGGAGCTTAACCGTTCTACCCTTTGGCGTATCGCTTTAGACTTTGTGCCACCAATATATCCTTGTTCTAAAAACCATGAAGCATTTTCTCTTATCTCATGCAAGGCAAACAATACCCCAAGTTTTCTAAATAAGGCCTGTTTTTTCTGATCTTCTATGTTCTCTGTAAATTTTACAAAGGTATGGTAGGCCAACTCACAACTATAGGCTCTTCCTAATGCTAATAAGTGCGTTTGTACTTTTAAAAATGCCTGATAAGTAGGAACTCCTTTTTCAATGTAATCTTTTATCCTCATGGCGAGGGTATAGGTTAGTCTTCTTGTTCTATACTTAAAAGCATGTAAATGAAATTTAGGATTGTAAAGATGATCTTTGTCTACCTTGTTGGAGTAGGCGGGATTTATAGTGACTATTTTATCCTTTATCTGAGTGCTTATTAGCTTTAACACGGCGGTAAAACCTCCACCATTGAACTCACTGTTAAACTCAGATAAAATACCCTTTGCAGCTAATTGTAACAATACCGTGTTGTCTCCTTCAAAGGTGGTGAAGATATCTACATCGTTCTTTAGGTCTGGTATCCTATTTTCTAATAGATATCCCTTACCACCACATGCTTCTCTACATTCCTGAATGGTTTCATTAGAAAACCAAGTAATTGTTGCTTTTACAGCCGCTACTTGGGATTCAATTTTTCGCTTGTCTGTTATGGTTTTGTCACTATATTGTTTCATTAGATTTTCTAAAGTGGCATGGTAAACATAACATTTTGCAATAGCAGGTGTTAGTCTTAATTGATGGGATGGATAATCCATAATTAGATCTTCCTGAATTTTTACGTTATCGTTAAACTGTCGCCTGTTTAATGCGTATTTTACTGCAATAGCGAGGGCCATTTTTGCTCCACCCAATGCCCCTTTTGCAACGCATATTCTTCCGCCAACTAAGGTTCCTAGCATGGTGAAAAATCGTTTGTTCGGATTTTTAATAGTGGAGTGATATTGCCCATCGGCACTGATGTCACCATATTTATTTAGGAGGTTTTCTCGTGGGACCTCCACTTGATTAAACCATATTTTACCATTATCTACCCCGTTAAGGCCCAGTTTATAACCACAATCTTCAATAGTGATTCCCGGCATGGAATTATTCATATCATCCCTGAGGGGAACTAGAATAGCATGTACTCCTCTGTTCTTGCCGTTTACAATTAATTGTGCGAAAACGGTGGCCATGGTGCCATGAAGGGCGTTTCCAATGTATTCCTTATTATCATTCTTGCCTGGGGTGTGTATAATAATGGTATCATTTGTTGGATTGTAGGTTGCAGTGGTTTTTATTCCTCTTACGTTAGAGCCATGCCCTGTTTCTGTCATGGCAAAACATCCCAGTAAACTAGTGTTTCCAATGGCTTTTAAATATTGATCGTGATGCTTTTTGGTGCCTAGTTTTTCAATGCTTCCACCAAAAAGCCCAAATTGCACTCCAAATTTTACGGTAAGACTACCATCTAAAAACATGAGGTGTTCAAAGATATTGGCGTATAATTCCATGTCGTCTTTTCCGCCATAGGCCTCTGGATAGGCTATAGCTCCAATTCCCTTCTCGCCCAAATACTGAACCTGAGTTAGCACCTTATTCCTAAACTCATCTAAATTTCTATTGACCTCCCAAGCGAAAAGTGAATGAGAAAGCAATTTTGCAAGATTTTCTAATGCCTGTGCATGTTTACCCTTAAGCAGGTTGCTAATTTCCTTGGCATTGTAATAGTTCGACGTTTTTTCGGATAACACCTCTACCTCAAATAGATGATGATAGTGATTAGGTTGTATGCCTAGGTTGATTTCTATTTCCGACAGGTTTTCATTAATAGCGCTATTTTGATCATTAAATAAGGCTAGTTTTTTACTGAATGAGCTTAGGGGGTAGGTGTCGCTCTCAATTAATTTAACGCCTGAAGTAGAAATTATATTAGCCCAGCTTTTTATTACCTTAGTTTTTGGTGGTTGCTCCTTATTGAGCCAAGAATAAAGCAGGGCTCGTTCGTCTTCTGTGAGGGTAGGGTCATTTTCTATACTTCGCCTTACTACAGTTACCTCGGACACAGAGAGTAAATCATCGGACCATATAACAAAAAAGAAGGGGATGTATTGAAGAATGTTAGATGAGAAGTTTATTTTTTCCATAGTCTGAAAGTACCAATTATTTTTGTCTTTTTATTTATAGCGATAATTAGAGTTAATAATATTTCTTTTAGCTTCCTAAATAGGGCTTGCAAACGAATGGAGAGGCTTATAGGTAGAGAATTGGATTATATTAAAGTAAATGAAACGCGATTTCCATTATCTTTGAAGTATGAATGAGAATTTAGATCCTACAACGGATAGATTTAGTCCTGAAGAACTAGATATAGATAGAGCCTTGCGCCCTATAACTTTTGATGATTTTACGGGCCAGGAACAAGTACTGGAAAATTTAAAGGTATTTGTAGAAGCCGCCAACCAACGTGATGAAGCTTTGGACCATACATTATTCCACGGACCTCCTGGGCTTGGTAAAACTACGCTAGCCCATATTTTGGCTAATGAGCTGGGAGTAGGAATTAAAATTACATCCGGACCAGTTTTGGATAAGCCGGGAGATTTAGCCGGTTTGCTAACCAATCTTAATGAGCGGGATGTGCTCTTCATTGATGAAATCCATAGATTGAGTCCCATCGTAGAGGAATATTTGTACTCTGCTATGGAGGATTATAAGATTGATATTATGATAGAATCTGGGCCAAATGCTAGGACAGTTCAGATTAATCTAAATCCCTTCACTTTAATTGGAGCTACCACAAGATCTGGATTATTAACATCTCCCATGCGGGCTCGATTTGGAATCCAAAGCAGGTTACAATATTATTCCACAGAATTGCTATCTACTATCGTTGAACGTAGTGCCGAAATTTTAAATGTACCAATTAGTTTAGAAGCGGCTATTGAAATAGCAGGTAGAAGTAGAGGAACTCCTAGGATCTGTAACGCCCTGCTTAGAAGGGTAAGAGATTTTGCTCAAATAAAAGGTAATGGGAAAATAGATATAGAAATTGCCAGGTTTGGCCTAAAAGCTTTAAATGTAGATGCTCACGGATTGGACGAAATGGACAATAAAATCCTAACCACCATAATAGACAAGTTTAAAGGAGGTCCTGTTGGTATTACTACTTTAGCTACAGCAGTATCAGAAAGTGCCGAGACTATAGAAGAAGTGTACGAACCCTTTTTAATACAACAAGGATTTATTATGCGTACACCAAGAGGAAGGGAAGTAACGGAATTAGCCTATAAACATTTAGGAAGAATAAAAGGGAACACCCAACAAGGACTGTTTTAGTCTACAGTTTTTATATAAGACTGTTTTTATAACGGAATTTTCTTAGCTAATGAACAATTTGAAATTGGTCTCCAGACTTCAGGTTATTAAAAATGCAAGGGCTATTCTTAAAAACCCATTGCCTTTTCATCATAAGAATTTTGAAGCCTATGGAGATTATTTCAATATTCGTTTAACCACTAAGAAGCCCGTTCTTTTCACCAGGAATCCTGGTCTTATTAAATACATTCTACAAAAGCAACACAAAAAATTTCAAAAATCATCCTTACAAACCGTTGACCTGGCAAAGTATGTAGGGCATGGGATTTTAACTTCTAATGGAGAACATTGGAGGACTCATCGAAGAATGGTGCAGCCTGCTTTTCACAAAAAGAAATTGCAAAATTTATTAAGGGTAATGCATCAAGCCATACTTTATGAATTGGAACGTATTCCTACGGAGACTGAAGAAGATATATTTCCGTTAATGGGGGATTTAGCTTTCCAGGTAGTTGCAAAATCGCTTTTCAGTAGTACGGATATCCGTGATAAAATGCAGCGCCTAAAATATATTACAGAGGCCAATCAGCGTATGCTAATTAAGGAAATGAGACAGCCCTATCTTAAGTGGTGGTTTAAAATGAACGGTGAAATCAAAAAACACCTATCTCTTTCCGATGAGTCTAAATTACTTCTTTTAGAGATTATTGAAGAAAGACGCAATGCGGGACAAGAAGTAGACGATCTTTTAGATATGTTATTGAAGGCTCGTTATGAAGATGGGTCGCCCATGCCTGATGCTCAATTGATAGATGAAGTGTTAATTCTTTTTACGGCCGGACACGAAACAACGGCAAATGCGTTGAGT
Organism: Arenibacter latericius DSM 15913; assembly: GCF_000424985.1. Lineage (GTDB taxonomy): Bacteria > Bacteroidota > Bacteroidia > Flavobacteriales > Flavobacteriaceae > Arenibacter > Arenibacter latericius. Next base: position 50,398 of record NZ_AUKX01000022.1, on the reverse strand, counting down.
TTTGCGCTTTACTTATTGGCAAAACATCAAGATATTCAGCAGCAGGTATATAAAGAGGTGTCCGTAGAAAAAACAGCTTTTAGTCAATTGGAGTTTACACAATGGGAAAGGAAATTTCCCCTAGTAAAATATTGTTTGGAGGAAACACTTCGATTATTTCCGCCCGCCTATGTTATGGATAGGGTGGCTATTGAAGATGAAAAATACGAAGGGATATCTATCCCTAAAGATACGCTAGTGTTGATGTCTTTATACGAGTTGCACCGATATGCTGGTTTTTGGGAAAATCCCGAACAATTTAATCCATACCGTTTTAAAGCCTTAGATAAGTCGGAGTATGGTGATTTTTATTATCCATGTGGAGCCGGACCTAGAATGTGTGTGGGTAATAATTTTGCTATGGTAGAAATGATGATTACCATTACAGAGATTATTAGAAAATATAAAATAACTACCAGTATGGATGCCGTGGAAATAGACCCCCTAATTTCGCTAAAACCTAAGAAGGTGACTTTAACATTTAAAGCCAGGTAAGTTAACCTGGATAAAAATCATCAGAATAACAAATTGTAAAAGGCGAAGCAAAACGCCTTGCTTTTATGTCAAGTATCATTCTACGCTATTTAGCAACTCCTCATATTTATTAAATTTCCTCAAGGTTTTTTGAGCTTTAGTATATAACACTGCGACCCATTCTTGCGAAAATTATAACCTCTATATCCCAAATAGCGATTAAATAAGAGGTGTTTGTTTTAAATTACTTTTATTATTATTTGAACGATTTGTAACATCCTTTTCAATAGATAAAGATTAAATTTAAGTAAGTCAACCATAATTGTATTTGTGTTTTCCAGTACAGTGACTGTAGGTAGTATTTCTCAAACGTAGAAGTACTAAAAACTTATCCTTAGAATTCGGGGTAATAAAAACTGTTCACAGAATTAGAAACCATAAGTGAAAGAAAATTTTGGTTATGTCTACTATATCACATTCGCAGGACGATGGGTTCATTGCTAAGCTAACTGATATTCTTTCGGTTAATTTGGAGAATGAAAATTTTGGTGTGCGAGAATTAGCAAGCTCAATTGGTTTAAGTCGCTCCCAACTACATAGAAAACTACATGCTATTAAGGGGGAATCTGCAAGTCAGTTTATCAGAGAATATAGACTGCAAAAAGCGCTCGAATTATTAAAATCAAACCTTTATACAGCAGCCGAAGTTGCTTATAAGGTGGGTTTTGCAAGTCCCACTTACTTTAACACTTGTTTTAATGATTATTTTGGGTATTCCCCAGGGAAGGTTAAGGATAAAAGCTTCATTGGTGTACAAGAGAAGGATCTAGAAGAAGGGTCAATTACAACTAATAAACCTTGGGCAGCTTTTATAGGTCCCAAGGTGTATAGATTTCGGCTTACGATTATTAGCATCTTGATTATAGTGACTATTGGAGTCCTATTGTTTTTCTACAATCTTAATAGCAATCGTAATAATTTATTAAATGGTACAATTAGGGAAGAGGCCAAGACCATCGCTATTATCCCTTTTAAAAATCTCAGTGAAGAAATAGAGAATCAATATTATGCCGATGGCATTATGGCGTCTATATAAAGTAATTTGAATAAAATGTCCCAAATTAAAGTAATTTCTAGTACGAGTATGGAGCAATACCGAGAAACCGTTAAAACGGCTTCTGAGATTGCTAAAGACCTAGGGGTTTCTTACCTCTTAGAAGCAAGTGTGCAACAGTATGAAGACAAGATTCGTATTATAGTTAGGCTAATAGAAGCCAAAAAGGATCATCAAATATGGTCCGAAACTTATGATAGAAGTCTTAAAGATATTTTTGCAATGCAAACAGAGATTTCTGAGCAAATAGCAAAAAAATTGAATGCTAACCTTTCTTTGGAGGAGTTAAAACAAGTAGAGCGTATGCCTACCGATGATCTGGAAGCCTATAGCCTATATCTCAAAGGGAAATATTTTAAGGATCATGGAGGGGAGCATAGTTTTGAAAACAGCAACAAGTATTACCAAGAAGCAATTGACAAAGATCCGGAATTTGCCTTGGCGTATTCTGGTTTGGCCGATTTGCATTTTATGAATCTTTTTACTGGGCTTTCACAAGGGACCATTCTAGATAAACTAAATAACATAAGGCAGTTAGCCCTTATAGCGACCGCTTTAGATGGAGGTCTCGCAGAACCTCACAGTATTTTAGGTTCTTTGGAGGGTGTGTTTAATTATAATTGGAAAGAAGCTGAAAAAGAGTTCTTGATAGCTATAGGCTTAGACCCAGAAAACTACCTTACTAGAATGCAATATGCTAGGATATTATTTGTTACCGAACGTTTTGAAGAAGCTATGGAGCAGCTTTCTCATGCACAATTGCTAAACCCATTGTGTTACTATGTATATAGCTTTAGTGCTATTTATAAAGTGCAAATGGGAAATTATGATGAGGCTATTGACCATACTAATAAAGCATTAGAAATCAATAAAGGTTATATAACGGCTTATTGGATTAATTTTGATTTGCATATGGTTCAAGAAAATTATGATCTAGCAATTAGGGAGTTGCAGTGTATTCTAGAGTTAGATCCTAATACAGGTCAATACAGTCCGGTGGTTGCAAAATTGTATAAGGAAAATGGAATAGATGAAATCTTTAAATGGCTCATAGACTATGATAAAACCTTAAATGAAGTAAACGTTCCTTTTTTTATGGCTCAGAAGTATTCATTTTTAGGAGAAAAAGATAAGGCGTTAGAGCTATTAGAGAAAAGTTTAGAACTAAGGATTCCACATATTATTAGAATAAAGCATAATATCTATTTCAGAAACCTGCACTCCGAACCCAGATTTTTAGCGCTACTAAAGAAAATGAATTTAAGGGCTACTTATGGTCCCCAAAAAACAATCTATTAACTCTAGGATATAATGTCAATTAAGAGCGTCGTTTTCATCACATCAACGCTCATTAAAAATTACTTTTTCTTGTTTGATGCCGGTTTTTTTGGCTTCCAATTATGTTCTTAAGTCTTTAAAATATAATTGAAAGAAATTACATCATAGTTGCTATGTGTCGTGCGCTATATTAAACCATCTTCCTTAAGTATAAATCCATAAAATTATAGCATCATGAAAAAGCTAATTGTAGGCATTATGTTTCTAGGACTTGCCAGCCTAGGGTTCTCCCAAGAAATAGATGAAGAGGTGAAAGAAGTAGGGCTAACTGGAGTTACAGTGTCGCCTATTATTAATTCTACTTATTTAGATGAGGTTAGGGACGAGTTTACGCCTGATCGTGTTCAAGTTCTAGAAGAGGAGGTTGCTAGATACGATGTTAGGAAATCTGATTTTTATGATGGGGGAGTACATTCCTACGTTGTAAGATTTATTGATAAGAAAGGAAGGATAGTTGCTACTTTTGATCACGAAGGGAATATTTTATATGCTTTCGAATATTATAAAAATGTAAGGATGCCATCTAAAATGATGTCCGACATTTATAGGAATCACTCAGGGTGGATGCCATACGAAACTAGGTATATTGTGAATTATGCAAAACGTAAAGGCGTGAAAAAGTTTTATAAGGTAAGTTTGGCCAAGAACGATATTCGTAAAAAGTTAAAATTATCCCTGTAGAAATATTATAAAATGACCTTTGTATTAATAGGAAGTGTGGGATGGCAATATAAAATTACAAATGAGAATTGTACTTTAGCAACTGAAACGTTTTCCGATTTTACAAAGCCTAAGTAAAGTGGAGATAGAAAAGCGATAGTACTATGTCTGCCCATCATAAAAATACAGAACTTATAAAAACCGAAGCAAAACGCCTCGGTTTTTTGTCATGTGGTATTTCTAAAGCTGAATTTCTGGAAGAGGAAGCGCCTAGATTAGAAAAATGGCTTCAGAACAATATGAATGGGGAGATGCAGTATATGGAGAATCATTTTGATAAACGTTTAGATCCTACAAAATTGGTTGAAGGGTCAAAATCCGTCATCTCTTTGTTGCTTAATTATTACCCTGAGGAAAAACAGGTGGACGATACTTATAAAATTTCCAAATATGCTTACGGGCAAGATTATCATCATGTTATAAAAACAAAACTAAGGCAACTTCAAGAATTTATTTCTGAGGAAATAGGAGAGGTCAACGGAAGGGCCTTTGTAGATTCTGCTCCAGTATTAGATAAGGCCTGGGCTGCTAAAAGTGGCTTGGGGTGGATTGGAAAGAACAGTAATCTGTTAACCCAACAAGTGGGTTCATTTTATTTTATAGCGGAGTTAATCATAGATTTAGAGTTGGAGTATGATTCCCGGGTTACTGATCATTGCGGCACCTGTACTGCCTGTTTAGATGCCTGTCCCACCCAGGCTATTGTAGCACCCTATGTGGTAGATGGTAGTAAATGTATTTCCTATTTTACTATCGAATTAAAAGAGGAGCTCCCATCAGAATTTCATGGGAAATTTGATGATTGGATGTTTGGATGTGACGTTTGTCAGGATGTGTGTCCATGGAACCGCTTCTCCAAACCACATCAAGAACCCTTATTTAATCCTAAACCGGAGTTGCTCTCCATGACAAAAAAAGATTGGGAAGAAATTACTGAAGAAGTTTTTAGGAAGGTGTTCCAAAAATCAGCAGTAAAAAGAACTAAGTTTTCTGGACTTACTAGGAATATTGACTTTCTTAAAAAGTAAGTGAAATACCTCTAAAGTGTCTTTAACCTGGTTGACTTCTCAATGCCAATTTCATCAAGGCAAAATTCTATATCGCTTAATTCAATAATTTAACTTCCTCTTGAAACCTATTTATTTGGTGATAGCCCTCGTTTAACCATAAATATTGTTGTTCTTTATAATATGATATCTAGATTAGTGTTATAGGAGATAAACAAGCAATTAAAGAGTATGTAATATATTTCTTACTCGATTAAATCAACACAGTTTTTCCTGATTCTTTCTTAAATTGGAATGCGAATCTAATTGGTTATCATTTTTAAATCTTTATAATTTAAAGAATACTGTTAACTTTGTTTTTAAAATTAATCCCTATGAGCAAGGAAAGGATTAGGCGAGAAGCATTAGTATATCATGCAAAGCCTCAACCAGGAAAAATTAAAATAGTCCCTACAAAACCCTATTCTACGCAGCGTGATCTAGGGCTTGCATACTCTCCCGGGGTTGCACAACCCTGTTTAGAAATTGCAAAAGACAAGAATAACGTATATAAATATACCGCAAAAGGGAATCTTGTTGCGGTAATATCTAACGGAACTGCCGTATTGGGGCTTGGAGATATTGGCCCTGAGGCTTCCAAGCCAGTAATGGAAGGGAAGAGCCTTTTGTTTAAAATTTTTGCAGATATAGATAGTATCGATATTGAGTTAGATACTACAGATGTAGATAAGTTTGTAGAAACCGTAAAAATTATTTCGCCAACTTTTGGTGGAATAAATCTAGAGGATATTAAGGCTCCAGAAGCTTTTGAAATAGAACGAAGACTAAAGGAAGAGTTAGATATTCCAGTAATGCATGATGATCAGCATGGAACCGCAATCATATCTGCAGCAGCATTATTAAATGCACTTAAGCTCACCGGGAAAAAGATGGAAGAGGTACGTATTGTTGTAAGTGGCGCAGGAGCAGCAGCAGTATCATGTACAAGATTATATAAAGCCTTCGGTGCTAAAGATGAAAACATTGTAATGTTAGATAGTAAGGGGGTTATCCGTAGAGATAGACCTAACCTTAGTGGTGAAAAGCTAGAATTTGCAACAGACAGGCAAATAAATACCTTGGAAGAGGCAATGGTAGATGCAGAGGTGTTTATTGGACTCTCCAAAGCAGATATTTTAAGTCCAGAAATGCTATTGTCCATGGCTAAGGATCCTATTGTGTTCGCCATGTCTAACCCTAATCCGGAGATAGATTATAACCTAGCAATAAAAACTAGGGAAGATATTATTATGGCTACCGGTAGATCTGACCATCCTAACCAAGTTAACAATGTTCTTGGATTCCCATTTATTTTTAGGGGAGCTTTAGATGTTAGGGCTACAAAAATAAATGAGGCTATGAAAATGGCAGCCGTAAAAGCATTGGCAGACCTCACCGAAGAAACGGTACCAGAGCAGGTGAATATTACCTACGGTTTAACGCGACTTACGTTTGGGAGGGATTATATAATTCCAAAACCCTTTGACCCTCGACTAATTACAGAAATTCCGCCAGCAGTAGCAAAAGCGGCTATGGATAGCGGGGTAGCAAAAGCCCCTATTGAGGATTGGGATAAGTATAAAGAAGAATTATGGCTACGCTCGGGTAACGATAATAAGGTAGTGCGATTACTACATGATCGCGCTAAAATGGATCCCAAGAAAATTGTCTATGCAGAAGCAGATCATATTGATGTCCTAAAGGCTGCTCAAATAGCTTATGATGAAGGAATAGCTATTCCAATACTGCTAGGGGATAAAAAGGTGATTCAGGAAATAATGAAGGAGTTAGATTTTGATGCTGACATAGAAATCATAGATACCCAATCTGATGATACCATTGAGCAACGAAATCGCTATGCAGAAAGATTTTTCGAAAATAGACAACGTAGTGGAGTAAGTCTCTATGGTGCTAAAAGGAAAATGAGGGAGCGAAATTACTTCGGTTCTATGATGGTGTTGGAAGGTGATGGAGATGGAATGATTTCTGGGTATTCCCGTGCTTATCCTACAGTGGTAAAGCCTGTGTTTGAGGTGATAGGTAGAGCAGCTAATGTAAAGAAGGTATCTACGGTAAATATTATGATTACCGAAAGAGGACCTATGTTCTTGGCAGATACTTCAATTAATATCGATCCTAACGCAGAAGAAATTGCAGAAATTGCAAAAATGACAGCTAATGTGGCTACTACCTTTGGTTTTACGCCCGTTATGGCCTTGTTGTCTTATGCGAATTTTGGGTCTTCTAACCATCCCCATGCACTAAAGGTGAGGGAAGCGGTAAAGATATTGCATGAAAAATATCCAGAGCTGCAAGTAGATGGTGAGATACAGACAGATTTTGCATTAAATAAGGAGTTGCACCAAGAGAAATTCCCATTCTCTAAAATATCAGGGAAAAAGGTAAATACTTTAATTTTCCCTAATTTGGAATCAGCAAATATTACTTATAAACTACTGAAAGAATTAAATCAGGCAGATTCTATTGGGCCAATTATGGTTGGCCTAAGAAGGTCTATACACATTCTTCAGTTGGGTGCAAGTGTAGATGAAATGGTGAATATGACCGCTGTAGCCGTTATAGACGCCCAGGAAAGGGAAAAAAGAAGAATCGCTAGGGCAGCTAAAAAGTAATTTTTTGCTTCATAGGTGTTAGATCCTAACCTTTTATATAAAGTGCGCCAAAAAGAGAAATTTCTCTTTTTGGCCATTTTATAGGAGGTGTTCGTTTTGTTTAACAACACCTCGTTTTTAATTAACTATAAAACCAACAACCGACCAATGATTACCCATTTACGAGGAAAGTTAGTAGAGAAAAACCCAACCTATCTTGTTGTGGAATGTGCTGGAGTGGGCTATTTTGTAAACATATCACTACATACATTTTCTAAGATCGGAGATGCGGAGAATGTTCAGGTGTATACCCATTTACAGGTAAAGGAGGATTCCCATAGCTTGTTTGGCTTTTCAGAAAAATCGGAACGAGAGATTTTTAGATTGTTATTGACGGTATCAGGTATTGGTGCCGCTACGGCAAGAACAATGTTGTCTTCCTTAAGTCCATCTCAGATTAGAGATGCTATTGCCGCGGGAGATGCTAAAACTATTCAGGGAGTAAAAGGGATTGGCGCTAAAACATCACAGAGAGTAATTTTAGATCTAAAAGATAAGATCCTAAAAATTTATGATATTGATGAACTTTCCGCCCCATCAAGCAATACAAATAAAGATGAAGCGTTATCAGCATTAGAGGTTCTTGGGTTCGTTCGCAAGCAAGCTGAAAAGGTGGTGGACAAAGCTATTAGACAAGATTCCGGACTGAGCGTTGAAGATATCATAAAATTTGCGCTTAAAAATTTATAACAAATTTGAAAAAGGGGGCTATACTTAATCTTAAATCCTTACTTAAGGGTTTCTTTCTATTCGTATTTTTTTTGGGGACGGGCTTTACTGTCTTAGCACAGGATATGGATGGCGAGGAAACACCTTCCCAAGAGATAGACTCGGTAAAAACGGGCGTTGCCTTGGGAAAAATGGTGATGGAGAATCCCGACAGTATCGTTTCAAAATACACCTATGATCCTCAAATGGATCGTTATATTTATTCTGTTAAAGTAGGCGATTTTGATATTAGCTACCCTATTATCCTTACTCCAGAGGAATATATGGAATTGGCCCGTAGGGAAGGAATGAAAGCCTATTTTAAAGAGAAAATAGATGCTTATTCTGGAAAAAAGGCGGGTAGTGAAGCTGCTAGGAAAAATTTACTTCCAAATTTCTACGTCAACAATAGTTTTTTTGAGAGTGTCTTTGGTGGAAATACTATAGAAGTAATTCCTCAAGGTTCTGTAGCAATGGATTTAGGTGTAATTTGGCAGAAAAATGATAACCCCTCTCTATCTCCACGTAACCGTACCAACCTCTCATTTGATTTTGATCAGCGGATTAGCTTAAGTATGCTAGGGAAGATTGGAGAAAGATTACAAGTAACTGCTAATTACGATACTGAGGCTACTTTTGATTTTCAGAATCTTGTTAAATTAGATTACACCCCTTCTGAGGACGATATACTTCAAAAAATTGAGGTGGGGAATGTGAGCATGCCGCTAAACAGCTCCCTAATTACAGGGGCGCAAAGCTTGTTCGGGGTAAAGACCCAGCTGCAATTTGGTAAAACAACAGTTACCGGAGTGTTCTCTGAACAACGTTCCCAAAGTAATACTGTAGTAGCACAAGGCGGAGGTGCAGTTAATGATTTTGAACTACGAGCTCAAGATTACGACGCCGATAAACACTTTTTTCTAGCGCATTATTTTAGAGATAATTATGATGATGCCTTAGCAAACTATCCTTATATCCGTAGTCAGGTTCAGATTACTAGACTAGAGGTTTGGGTAACTAATAGAAGTCAACAAACCTTAAATATTCGGAATGTGGTAGCAATTCAGGATTTAGGGGAGGCTGTAAACGATAGAACTCGGATTGGAAGAAATAATGGGGATCCAGCCGGATTCTTCAACACTTCTTCAGCGGGTAACCTACCAAGGAACGCAGCAAATGATTATAACCCAGCACTTATTGGAAATGGTGGGGCATTAAATAGTAATATTAGAGACATTGCCACTGTAAAGAGTGGATTTAACGTTCCTGGGTATTCCGTAAATCAAGGTTTTGACTACGCTATTTTGGAAAATGCCCGAAAATTGGAACCGGGAAGAGATTATAATTATAATTCGCAATTGGGGTATGTCTCCTTAAACCAACGCCTAAGTAATGATGAGGTGTTAGGGGTGGCTTTTCAATATACTTATAACGGGGAAGTGTACCAGGTAGGTGAGTTTGCCAACGGCGGATTAGATGCCACCACAGTGTCTCCAGGAGCTGAAATTCCTGTGAATAATAACACCTTGATCCTAAAATTACTGAAAAGTAATATTACCAATGTGGTAGACCCCATTTGGGATCTTATGATGAAAAATATTTATGCTACTGGTGCATATCAATTGAGTCATGAGGATTTTAAATTTAATATTCTTTATAACGAAACAACACCTAGAAACTATATTACTCCGGTAGAGTCGGGTCCAGGTAGTGGTTGGCCTAATGCACCCAAACCACTAGAAGAGCGGATACTATTAGATGTCTTTAATTTAGACCGGCTAAATAACTACAACGACATTCAACCTGGCGGGGATGGATTTTTCGACTTTGTTCCCGGAATTACAATAGATACGCAGACTGGAAATATCATCTTTACAAAAGTAGAGCCCTTTGGAGAGTTTTTATTTAATCTGCTAGGAGGAGGTACCTATGAAGTGGAAAATGATCAGGGGTATAATGCCAATCAAAAGAAATACGTATTTAGAAGTATGTATGCATTACCATCGGCAGCCGCACAGCAAGATGCCGATAAAAATAAGTTTATCCTTAAGGGAAGATACAAGTCTCAAGGCGCAAGTGGTATTCCTATAGGGGCATTTAATGTGCCTCAAGGGTCCGTAAGGGTAACAGCAGGAGGTCGTCAATTACAAGAAGGGATAGATTATACGGTGAACTATCAGGCGGGGACGGTGCAGATTTTAGACCCTAGTTTGGAAGCATCTAATACTCCTATAAATATTTCTGTGGAGAATAATGCAGTTTTCGGTCAGCAGACAAGACGTTTTGCTGGGGTTAACGTAGAACATCAGTTTAATAAAAATTTTGTGCTAGGCGGTACCTTGTTAAATCTTAATGAGAGACCGTTGACGCAGAAATCTAATTATGGGGTAGAGCCGGTTAATAATACAATCTTCGGTTTAAATAGTAACTTCTCTACAGAAGTGCCATTCTTAACTCGATTAGTGAATAAACTCCCCAATATCGTTACAGACGTAGCGTCTAATCTATCTGTTCGTGGAGAAGTGGCATTTTTAAAACCTAGTTCTCCAAAGAATGCTAATTTTCAAGGAGAGACCACAACCTATTTGGACGATTTTGAAGGAGCTCAGTCATTAATAGATATTAGGTCTTTCTTGGGGTGGTCATTGGCTAGTCCGCCAATAGAATATCTGGCAGCAGATAACAGCATGGAATCTGGATTTGGTAGGGCAAAACTAGCATGGTATACCATAGATCCTATTTTCTATTCCAATCAAAGGCCATCGAGTATTAGGGATGATGATATTTCTACTAATGAAACTAGGCGTATCTATATTCAAGATGTGTTTAACCAAGACGTTCCGCAAGGGCAGACTTTGGCGCAAAATACCCTAGATCTTGCCTACTACCCTAATCTAAAAGGACCCTATAATGCCAACCCTAATTTTGACGTAGAACGACCAGAAGATAAGTGGGGAGGGATAATGCGTTCCCTTAATAGTACCAATTTTGAGCAGTCTAATGTAGAATACCTTCAGTTTTGGGTGTTGGATCCCTATGTAGATGGAATTGCTAACGGTCCTGGAGATCTAGTGATAAATTTTGGAAATATCTCTGAGGATATTTTACCTGATGGGAGAAAACAATATGAGAACGGCTTGCCTGTTGATGCTGATTCTAACGATCTTACCTATAAAACAGCATGGGGTAAAGTGCCTGCAACCCAATCCTTAGTTTACGCCTTTGATGCAGATGAAAATAATAGAAAGAAACAAGACGTTGGTTTTGATGGCCTTGATGATGAAGAGGAGGCTACCTATGTTTTTGCTGGTGGAATTTCCTATAATGGTCCGCCAGAAGATCCAGCTTTGGATAATTATGAATATTTCTTGGATAGGGAAGGGAGTATCCCAGACCGCTATTTAAATTATAATAACCCACAAGGGAATTCTCCGGTAACAGTAAGTAATAAAAGCAGGGGGTCTACTACCTTGCCAGATGTGGAGGATATTAATAGGGATGGTACTATGAATACGGTAAACAGCTACTTTGAGTATCGTATCAAAATTAAACCAGGGACTTCTATTAATGATAAGTATGTAACAGATATTAAAGAAGGGGTTACCAGGACCTTGCCAAATGGGGATAACCTAAACGAGCGTTGGATACAGTATAAAATTCCTTTAAGTGATTTTACGGATGCTAAGGGAGGGATAAGCGACTTTAGGTCTATAAGCTTTATGCGGATGTTTCTTACTGGGTTTTCTAGTGATGTAATTTTGCGTTTCGCTACTTTAGATCTCGTACGTGGCGATTGGAGAAACTATACTAGGTCGCTTCAGCCCGACGTGGATTCTAATCCTTCGGACGATGGAACTTTAGTAGATGTAAACGCTGTTAATATTGAGGAGAATGCCAATAGAAGCCCTATTCCTTATGTGTTGCCGCCGGGAGTAGAAAGAGAACGACTTAACAATAACAACACTATAATTAGACAAAATGAACAGTCTATGTCCTTTAAGGTAGATAATTTGGAGCCTAAGGACTCTAGGGGTGTTTTTAAAAATATTAATGTAGATATACGGCAGTATAAACGATTAAAAATGTTTATGCATGCAGAAGAGATGGTAGAAACGGACTATGCTGATGATGAACATCCCTTGGTTGGATTTTTGAGAATAGGAACCGATTTCTCACAGAATTATTATCAAATAGAACTGCCGTTACAATTCACTTCTTTTGGAGCTACTTCGGCTACAGAAATATGGCCAGATGTTAATCAACTGGATTTAGCTTTAGATGATCTTTCAAAAGTAAAATCGGCAGGAATAGCTTCTCAGAGCCTTAATACCATAAATTATTATGAGATTGTAGATGGAGTGGCGGTACAGGTAAATGAATTCGACCCTAGAACGCTTGGTAAGGTTCGTATTGGTATCCGTGGAAATCCTTCTTTAGGGAGTATCCGTAGTATGATGGTGGGGATAAAGAATGATGACGACCTTCCAGCAAGGGGAGAGGTTTGGTTTAATGAGCTTCGTTTGGCAGGATTAGATAATAATGGGGGGTGGGCAGCTATTGCAGCAGTAGATATGAATATGGCAGATTTTGCTACCCTATCCGCTACAGGTAGTAAGAGTACCTCCGGTTTTGGTTCTATAGATCAAATGCCTAATGAGCGTGCTAGAGAAGATGCTATCTCATACGATATGGTTACCAATGTTAATTTTGGTCAACTTTTCCCTAAAACATGGGGGCTTCAATTACCATTTAATTACGGTATTTCGGAACAATTAATTACCCCCGAGTTTGATCCAGTATATGACGATTTAAAATTAAAAGACAGAATTTCCGCTGCTCAATCTGCAGAAGATGCAGAAGCAGTGAAGCAACAAGGGGAAGATTACACTAAAAGAACTAGTATAAACTTTATAGGGGTTAGAAAAGATAAAGCAGCAGACTCCAAAGCTCGTTTTTATGATGTGGAGAATTTTACCTTTAATTACTCCTATAATGAAGTAAATCATCGTGATTTTGAGATTGCAGAACTTCATGATCAAAATGTTGTAACAGGCTTTGTTTACAACCATAATTTTGATCCGCTTTCTGTTGAGCCCTTTGCTAAAAAAGACTCTCTTTTTACAAGTAGGTATTGGAAGTGGCTAAAAGACTTAAATATAAACGTATTGCCAGCAAGTGTCTCGCTTCAATCTAACTTTAATAGAGCTTTTAATCAGCAGAAGTTTAGAGATGTTTTTGAGCCTGGTGTAGAAAAGCTAGAACTTCCATTCCTGCAACAACGAAACTATCTTTTTAACTGGCAGTATGCTATTAATTATAGCTTAACAAAGTCATTGCGACTAAACCTTACCGCTTCTAATAATAATATAGTAAGAAATTATTTCGCTACGGATGGGGATCCAGATTCTGGTATTGATCCCGCCCTAGGCCTATGGGATGGGTTTTTTGATATTGGTGAACCCAATAGACATTCCCAAGAATTGCAATTGAATTATGAGTTGCCTTTTAATAAAATCCCTTTCCTGGATTTTATAAATGCACAATACACATATACCAGTAATTTTGATTGGCAACGTGGTGGTGATGCTATTCGTGAGGTGGCTGGAGAAGATGTGAATACAGTGCAAAATGCTAATACTCATAATTTAACTACCTCTCTGAGTATGCAGAAATTCTATGATGCTATTGGGTTAGGGAGGAAAAATACAAGGACACCAGTAAGAGGGCAAACCAATTTAGCTAGGGCTGCTAATGCACAGAACAATGAGGAGGATGTTACAAAGACTAACAACTCGGGGGTAAATGCTCTTATAGATGTGCTTACTATGGTTAAACGTGTAAACGTTACCTATAGTGAGAATAATGGTAAAGTTCTTCCGGGTTATACTAAGTCAGTCGGATTTATAGGTACTGCTAAGCCTACTATAGGCTTTGTATTCGGGAGTCAGGCAGACGTACGTTTTGAGGCTGCTAAAAATGGTTGGCTAACTACTTTTCCAGAATTTAGTCAGCAGTATATGGAAAATACAAATAGGCAATTGAATATAACAGCAACGGCACAACCCACTAGGGACCTTACTATTGACTTGGTAGCCGATAGGCAGTTTTCCGAAAGTTATAAGGAAAGTTTTAATGTTGAAGATTTAGGAAACAATGCCTTTGAGTATGTAAATCTCCTGGGGAATAATTTTGGGAATTTCAGTATTTCTACCATGATGATTAGCACGGTGTTCAATAAAAGCGACGAGTTTGGTTCTGCTAATTTTGATGCCTTTAAGAAAAACCGACTTACCGTGGCAGAGAGAATTGTTGCAGAGCGTAATCATGACACGGGCGTTGTAGATAGCGATGGGTTTCCAGAGCGCTATGGGAAAACTAGTCAAGATGTATTATTGCCAGCGTTTTTTGCTGCCTATACCGGACAAGATGCCAATAAGGTAAGTCTTGGCGCTATGCGGAATTTCCCTATCCCTAACTGGAGTATAAAATATACGGGGCTTATGCGTAATTCTTGGTTTAAAGAGAAGTTTAATCGTTTTTCTTTAACCCATGGATATCGATCTGCTTATAGCATCAATTCTTTTCAGACTAATTTAGAGCGTACTCAAATGGTGAATGAGGGATTGGAGCCTATAAATATGGAAAATCAGGATTTTCTACCAGAGACCATAATGAATAATGTGGTGCTAACAGATCAGTTTAATCCCTTGGTGAAAGTAGATTTTGAAATGCGAAATTCTATGAGTGTTTTAGCTGAAATTAGAACCGATAGGGCGCTTGCTTTAAGTTTTGATAATAATTTAATGACAGAAATCACTGGGAAGGAATATACCATAGGGTTAGGGTATAGGTTTAAAGATGTGAAATTTGTTACTAATATTGGGGGAGATCAGCAGCGCTTAAAAGGAGATTTAAATCTGAAAGCCGATTTAACATTAAGAGACGACGTTACTATAATTAGAAATTTAGATATAGACAATAATCAGATTACCTCTGGTAAAAATATTATGTCTCTAAAGTTTAGGGCAGACTATGCGTTGAGTAAAAGTTTAAATGCACTGTTCTTTTACGATCACTCCTTCTCCAAATTTGCGGTTTCTACTGCTTTTCCTCAAACATCTATTAATACTGGGTTTACCTTGGTATATAATTTTGGGAACTAAGGTTTAGGGTTTAAGAAGGTGCTAGAATAACCCGCTTATTAATAAATCCAAGAATAAATAGAAAAGTTTAAATGTGTAATATTGATTTGCTTAGGATATTCTTTTACATTTGTTTTTTTAATAAATAGAAATAATGAATATACCTTCAGATTTAAAATACACCAAGGACCACGAGTGGGTAAAAGTAGATGGTGATATTGCTACAGTAGGAATTACTGATTTCGCACAAGGAGAGCTTGGCGATATAGTTTATGTTGAGGTGGAAACCTTAGATGAGACCTTAGATAAAGATGAGGTTTTTGGATCGGTAGAAGCGGTTAAAACTGTTTCCGATCTTTTTCTGCCATTAAGCGGAGAGATTATTGCCTTTAATGAGTCTTTGGAGGATGAGCCTGAAAAAGTAAATAGTGATCCTTACGGCGAAGGCTGGATTATAAAGATCAAGATCAGTGATGCTTCTGAGATGGAAGATCTAATGGCAGACACTGACTACAAAGAGTTAGTAGGTGCTTAAAAGATACCTTTTTACTACTGCATTTATAAGCTGGATAGTGTTAGTGACACTACTCAGCTTATTTTCTTTTAGTGGGAATACGGAGCTTCCTAAAATTAAAATTCCACATTTTGATAAGTTTGTTCACTTCTCTTTTTATTTTGGCGCTACAGTTTTAGGGTCAATGTGTATCTGGGAAAGATCTAAAGGTCGTTTCTCCCTCCGTAAAACCATTTTCTCTGTTGTTGGGTTTGCAGTTCTTTATGGCATAATTATTGAAGTATTACAAGCAGTGTTTACTTCCTATCGCCAAGGAGATATATTAGATGTTTTGGCCAATAGTGTTGGTGCTGTGTTAGGCGGATTAGTGGTAAAATGGATTTTTTCAGGGAATACTCCTCTGAAATGGAAAAATTAATATTTTTTTGAATATCTTGTCAAAGGTTTCAGAGGAACTATAGTATACCTTAACGGTTTTATGAAGATTAACGTTTGTGTAGTGGCAAACTGCACTCATCTAAGATAATGTTAAAGGATTATTAAAAGATGAACTAGGTGCTCCTGAAAGGGTATTTAAAATTTTTTCTCTATTTTCTTGAAAAAATTTTAAACAGATAAAATAAATATATAAATTAGCGAACAATAAACTTATAAACTATGGAGCTTAAAAAGAATCCTAAGGCGGATTTAACAAGAAATAGCGGACTATATTTCGTTATTGGTTTGGTTGTGGTGTTAGCGTTAACGTGGGTAGCCTTCGAATGGAAAACTTATGATGACGATAACAATTTTGACTATACAATGAATGTAGAGGATACTTTGGATGAAGAAGTACCTATGACAGAACAGATAAAAACTCCACCGCCACCACCGCCACCAGCAGCACCTGAAGTGATTGAAGTTGTTGAAGATGAAGAGGAGATTGAGGAGACGGTAATTGAATCTACTGAAACTAGTCAGGAAGAAGAAGTTATAGAGGTGGAAGATGTGGAAGTAGAAGAGGTGGAAGAAGACCTTGATATTCCTTTCGCAGTTATTGAAGACGTGCCAATTTTCCCAGGTTGTGAAAATGAAAAAGACAAAAGAGCTTGTTTTAACTCTATGATGCAAAAGCACATTAGTAAAAACTTCCGTTATCCTGAGATTGCTCAAGAAATGGGTGTTCAAGGTAGAGTGAATATAATGTTCGTTATTCAAAAGGATGGTAGTATCGGAAATGTAAGGATGAGAGGTCCAGATAAAAACCTTGAAGCCGAAGCAGCTCGTATTATTGAGAAGTTACCTAAAATGATTCCAGGTAAGCAAAGAGGTAGAGCTGTACGTGTACCGTTTAGTATTCCAATTACCTTTAAGTTGCAGTAATAGATTTAAGAGTATATATTATATTAAAAATCCCGAGCCTAGGCTCGGGATTTTTTGTTTTATATCGTTCATGAATTGTAGCGAACACGGTTTTCTGTTAAATGGTTCGTTAAATAGTATGTTCTTTAATAATAAACCTTGATAATTGGTTGCAAGAATATGTAAGGCAATGTATCTTTGCGCTTTTATAAAAAAGGTTGATGAAAACGGCTATTAGTTCGGTGAAAAGCGATTCTTTCGCAATGTATTTTTCTGATTTCAAGGAGATTACAAAGGTAAGGCTTGCTGTTAGTGTGGTTTTTTCTTCCATAGCAGGATATTTACTAGGTGCCGTTGAGGTAGATTATATTTCCGTTTTATTGCTAGCTTTTGGGGGTTACTGCATGGTAGGTGCTTCTAATGCCTATAATCAAGTAATCGAGAAAGATTTAGATGCTCTAATGAAGCGTACTAAAAACAGACCTATTCCTGCGGGTAGGATGTCTGTTTCTACAGCAATGATCATAGCGGTAGTGCTTACTATTTTAGGGATTGTTACTCTTTATTTCTTGAACCCTAAGACAGCCATGTTTGGCGCCATTTCTATATTTTTATATACTAGTGTTTATACCCCATTAAAAACAAAAACACCCTTGTCCGTGTTTGTTGGTGCTTTTCCTGGGGCGATACCCTTTATGTTAGGCTGGGTTGCTGCGACAGATAATTTCGGGATAGAGCCTGGTACCTTATTTATGATCCAGTTTTTCTGGCAGTTTCCGCATTTTTGGGCTTTAGGATGGATGTTGGATGATGATTATAAAAGAGGTGGATTTAAAATGCTGCCAACAGGTAAGAAAGATAGAGGTACTGCCTTGCAAATTATCATGTATACCCTTTGGATGATTGTTATATCTATTATCCCAGTGTTTGGAATTACAGGGAGATTGCAACTATCTATAGTAGCTGCTGTAATCATATTTTTGATGGGATTAGGGATGCTCTTTTTTGCTTTTCGTTTATATGAAAAGAGGGATAATGCATCAGCACGAAAATTAATGTTGGCCAGTGTTAGTTATATCACATTAATGCAACTGGTGTACGTAATCGATAAATTTATTTAATACAGATGGACTTAACTCAAGGAACTAAGAAGATAAAGAACGAGAGGGCAAGAAAGATGATGCTTTGGTTTGGGATTGTAAGCCTTGTGATGGGGTTTGCAGGTTGGACTAGTGCCTATATAGTTAGTAGTTCTAGAGAAGATTGGTTGGATGATATTGCCTTGCCTTCCGCTTTTTTTGTGAGTACTGTGATTATTATTTTAAGTAGTATTACGTACTGGTTGGCAAAAAGAGCAATTGCAAAAGATGAGTATAAGCAATGTACTAATTGGTTGTTGATTACCTTAGGTCTTGGGATTGCATTTGTAATATTTCAATTTAGTGGTTTTTCCCAAATGATAGCTCAAGGGTATTATTTTACCGGACCTACCAGTAGTATTAAGATGTCTTATGTGTTTCTAATTGCAGCGGTACACGTTGTGCATGTAGTGGCAGGTATTATTACGCTTTTAGTGGTGGTGGTTAATCATTTTAAGAGAAAGTATTCTTCTGAGAATATGCTTGGATTGGAATTAGGGGCTACCTTTTGGCATTTTCTAGATATTCTTTGGGTATATTTGATTCTGTTTATGTATTTCGTTAAATAATGATTTGCTTAATTATTAGATAGATAGGATATATTGTTTCGGCCCTTATTTAGAATGTATTTTTTTAACCAATTTTAAATGGCAAAAATTTGGTTTAGCCGAAAAAAATGTAAATTTGTGAAAATTTTATTAACACGATAACTTATATATGGATTCTACGGTTACTACGGTTGCAGAGGAGAACGTTTGGGGCGGAGGGAATAACAAACCATTAGGTGCCAGTTATGGCAAAATGATGATTTGGTTCTTTATTGTTTCTGATTCATTAACCTTTGCGGGTTTTCTGGTGGCATACGGTTTTGCAAGATTTAAGTTTGCTGATTCTTGGATTATTGCCGATGAGGTTTTTACTCACGTTCCATTTTTTCATGGGAGCTATCCTATGTATTATGTAGCTTTCATGACATTTGTCCTGATTATTTCTTCCGTAACTATGGTGTTGGCAGTGGATGCCGGACATCGTATGGATAAGAAGAAAACAACCTGGTATATGTTCCTAACTGTGCTTGGTGGACTTGTGTTTATTGGGTCTCAGGCTTGGGAGTGGGCTACCTTTATAAAAGGAGATTATGGTGCTTTAGAGACCAAAGGGGGGCGTATCATTCAGTTTCAGGCTGCTGATACCGGTGAGCGTTTAGCACTTAAAGACTTCGCTAAAACGATTCCAGGCGAGCGTGTAAATCACGAACGTAAAAATGGTGTTTGGTACTATGGAGATAAAGCCCTTCCAAGTTATTCTCTTAATGAGGTGATAGAAGGTGTAAAAGCAGATCCTAATGTTGTTGTGCGTGTAGAGCAATTGACAGAAAGAGGAGAGAAAACAGTCCTTTCTAGAGAGGATAGTGTAAAGAAATTAGATGAGGCAGTAATGGTGGTAGAAGGTGCAAACCTAATACACAACGAATATGGTAATAGACTTTTTGCAGACCTGTTTTTCTTTATTACTGGTTTCCACGGTTTCCACGTTAGTATGGGAATTATGTTGAATATTATAGTATTCTTTAATGTGTTGCTCGGGACCTATGAGAAACGAGGGCATTATGAAATGGTAGAGAAAGTTGGACTCTACTGGCACTTTGTGGATTTGGTGTGGGTATTCGTATTTACCTTCTTCTATTTAGTGTAATTAATAACGAAATCTTATTATCTGTCATAAGACGTAAAAAAATATAATTAAAATGGCACAAGAACATAAGTTGGCAATTTTTAGAGGGCGTTGGAAGTTTAAATCCAATATTCAAAAGATATGGGGAGTATTAATATTGCTTAGTGTAATAACTGCAATAGAAGTAATTTTAGGAATTATAAAGCCAGAGAGCTTGGTTCATTCCCATTTTCTAGGAATGAAATTGTTAAACTGGATCTTCATTATTTTAACCATTGTTAAAGCTTATTATATTGCATGGGACTTTATGCACTTGCGAGATGAAAAAACTTCTTTCAGAAGAATCATCGTTTGGACGCCCGTGTTCTTAATCTCGTACATTATTTTTATAATGTTATTCGAGGCAGATTATATCTACAATGTTTTAAAAGATAGTTTTATCGCTTGGAACTTCTAACGAATAATTAACAACTTAAAAGACGGTTTAACAACCGTCTTTTTTATTTTTGTACGGGCTGTAAAAGGACGGTATTATACTTCCTATTTTGTATTATGGTTCACGTAATTCTATACAGATGAAAAAAACATTTGTCCTTGTTGTATTATTTGTTTTACCTATTGTAATTTATCTATTCTTTGCCTCCGGGGTTACTAATTTTGGAAAACTATCCAAGCTTACAGAAGAGGTTTCGGAAATAGGTTTTAATCAGGACGAAGTGTCGCTTCAAGGGAAAATTACCGTCTTAGGATTCCTGGGGCAAAATATCCAACATCAGCAAGCACAAGCTTTTAATTTGAATCAAAAAATTTATAAGCGTTTTTACGAGTTTCAAGATTTTCAGTTTGTAATGGTTATGCCAAAGGGAACGGAGGCTGCTGTGGAGTCCCTTAAGTTGGAGCTGGGGCAATTAGCAGATGTTTCTAAATGGAAATTTGTTTTTGGAGATGAACAGCAAATTAGAGATCAGTTTAATAGCTTAGGTACTAACATCGCTCTAAAAGACGACTTGGGAACTCCATATGTCTTTATTGTGGATAAGGAAAGAGCGCTAAGAGGTAGAGACGATGATGAAGATGAAGGGGTTAAATACGGGTTTAACGCCTTAGAGGTAGCTGAGCTTAATAATAAGATGATTGATGATATTAAAATCGTTTTAGCTGAATACCGTATGGCCTTAAAGAAGAATAAAGCAGATAGATAAATACAATGCAAAAGAATAAATACGCTTACGTCTGGATATCTCTTGTAATCTTAGTTTTTGGGATTATTTTTATTCCTAGAATTATTGATCGACTTCAGGAAGGTACCGTAACACAAAATGATAGGATGAACCTTAAAGAAGGTAATGAGAGATTGGCCTTCATAGAAATAAACGGGAAAAGGAAAAAAGTTCCTTCTTTCGCCTTTTATAATCAGGATAGTCTTATGATTACAAATAGTGATTATGATGGAAAAGTTTATATAGTGGAGTTTTTCTTCACTTCTTGTCCTACCATCTGTCCTATAATGAATAGAAACTTGGTGTCTTTGCAAGACGAATTTAAAGAGTTTGACGACTTCGGAGTTGCTTCCTTTACAATTGATCCTGAAAATGATACGCCAGCCGTTTTAAAAGCTTATGCGGAGGATTATGGTGTTACCAATATGGATTGGCATTTTTTAACTGGTGATATGAAAGATATATATGACCTTGCCAATACCGGGTTTAATATATTTGCTGCTCAAATGCCCGATGCAGCTGGTGGATTTGAACACGCTGGTTTATTTGCGCTTATTGATAAAAATGGATTTATACGCTCAAGAACAGATAAATTTGGTAATCCTATTATATACTATAGGGGGGCTATAACAGAGTCTGAAGGGGAGAATGACCATGGAGAAGTGGAGCAGATATCCATACTTAAACAAGATATTAGAAAATTATTACAGGAATAAATGGAGTTAGATTTAGCTAAAGAAAAGAAGTTTAATAAGCTCATTAATGTGGTGTCTATTGTGATTCCGCTTGTGGTAGCCTTGCTCTTTGGAGTTAAATTACCTAATGTAGAGCCTTTGCGGTTTTTACCGCCAATATACGCTTCAGTTAATGGTCTTACTGCTATTTTATTGGTGGTTGCAGTAGTTGCAGTGAAACAGGGTAAGCTAGAATTGCATAAAAAAATTATGACAGGCTGTATTGCCCTATCTCTTGCTTTCTTGATAATGTACGTTGCTTATCACATGACGTCAGACTCTACTACATTCGGTGGAGAAGGACCAATAAAATATGTGTATTATTTTATTTTGATAACGCATATTATTTTATCTATAGTAATTGTGCCCTTAGTGTTGCGTACCTTTGCTAAGGCCTATTTAAAGCAATTTGAAGCTCATAGAAAACTTGCAAAGTTTACTTTTCCTATATGGTTATATGTGGCAGTAAGCGGAGTGGTTGTTTATTTAATGATATCCCCTTATTATGGAAGCTAAAGTTAATGTACTCTCTAACAAATTTCGTGGAACTAAGATGAAGTATTTGGTACTGACTCTGTTATTTGTTTTTATGATGTTGCCGCAATCGAGCTTTGCGCAATGTGCAATGTGTAGGGCGGTATTAGAAACCGGTGGAGATAATGCAGTGGCCGAAGGAATTAATAATGGGATTGTATATCTAATGGCAGTGCCATACCTATTGGTGGGTGGCCTATTTTTCTTTGTCTATAGGAAAATGAAATCCTAGTTTTTCTTAACTACTATCTTTCTTTAATTATCTTACTAGAGTGGGCGTTCAAAACTCTTTATTAGATGATCGAGATTTGAACCTGACTGCCGTTAGGCAAGTTGCTCCGTGGCTTGTCCGCATCCGTTAAAGCGGTCCGAGAAATCTATATGTTTTTTTCCTATTTATGCCTTGTGGGCCTTCTTCGAGGTAGTCTACTTCGTGTAATATTGAGTCCCGCTTATATTCTTTTTTCACTTTAACCTTCTTACCTCATTTCTAGTACAGAATTAAATTCGTACTACTCTTTCTTTATATTGATTGCATATAACCCATCATTTATTTAAGACAACTTATTCGAGATTTGATTTATGGATTGGAAAAGATATGCAGTTCGGTATCATTATCTTATTCGTATTTTTACAAGTGAAAATTGCTTAACTGTATAATGGGCCTTATCAAAGTATTATAAGGACAGCTAATCTTACCCAAAACCTGCTTAAGTATTGATTCAAATTATAAGCGGTACAACCAAAGATTATCGTATCAAGTATAGGTTAATGTATTGCGATTAATTTTTTTAAAGAAAAATAAACCTCTGTTTATCAGGTGTTAAATGATAATTTATCATATTTTTCACATAATAATGTAACAATTTATAAGGTGCTTAGTCTTATACCTGTAATTGCAACCAAAACCAGCTAATTCAATAAAACATGATTGAAATAAAAGATCTACACAAATCTTATAAGATGGGGAGTAACTCCCTGCATGTATTAAAAGGGATTAATTTCTCTGTTGAAGATGGTGAGTTGGTGGCAATTATGGGGTCTTCAGGTTCAGGGAAATCTACTCTTCTTAATATTTTAGGTATGCTAGATGAGTTAGATGAGGGATCTTATACCTTAGATGGTGTGCCTATAAAAAACATGAACGAAACCAAAGCTGCTCAATATAGAAATAAGTTTTTGGGTTTTGTTTTTCAATCCTTCAATCTGATAAATTATAAAACTGCAGCTGAAAATGTAGCACTTCCGCTGTATTACCAAAAAGTGGGTAGAAAAGAGCGACAAGAAAAAGCTTTAAAATATTTGGAGCAAGTAGGCCTTAGGGAATGGGCAGGACATCTGCCAAGTGAGTTGTCTGGTGGACAGAAACAACGAGTTGCTATCGCTAGAGCTATGGCTGCGGAGCCTAAAGTCTTATTGGCTGATGAACCTACCGGAGCACTAGATAGTAAGACTTCCTATGAGGTAATGGACCTGATTCAAAAAATTAATGATGCTGGGAATACTATTTTAATTGTTACCCATGAACCAGATATTGCAAAAATGTGTAAAAGAATAGTTCACTTAAAGGATGGGATTATTATAGAGGACGAAAAAATAACCCAAGTAAGAGCTGCGCAATATGTTCAGTAGGGATAATTGGAAAGAGATATTCGAGACTATTCAGAAGAATAAGCTTCGAACATTCCTATCGGGATTTACCGTGGCTTTGGGAATTTTAATCTTCGTGGTCTTGTTTGGTATGGGGAATGGTCTTATCAATACCTTTGATGATTTTTTTGGCGACGATGCCACTAATGTTCTTTATGTGTTTCCAGGGCGTACCACCATTCCATACAAAGGGTATAAATCTAATAGGACAATTGAGTTTGATAACTCGGACCTAGTCGATATAGAAAAGAATCTCGCCATGTTTGTGGAGTACACTACACCTAGAATTACTAGAAGTGGATTGGTAAAGTATAAAAACGAATCTAATAACTATACTACACGTGCAGTGGGGCCGGCGCATCAATATGCGGAAAAGACCATAATGATGAAAGGTCGTTACCTCAATAATGAGGATATTAAGAACAGGACCAAATATGTGGTGATTGGTAGGCTGGTAGAACAGGATCTCTTTGGTTCCAATAATTCTATTGGTGAATATATTGACGTTGCAGGTATAGCCTTTAAGGTTATCGGAGTGTTCCAAGATGAAGGGGGTGATAATGAAGAGCGATTAATCTATATGCCCTATACTACCCGTCAGCTTATTGAAAAAAATACAGATAAAATAGATCAATTTATAGTTGGGTTTAAGCCAGAGATCGGATATGTAGGGGCTATGGCACTAGATAAGAGCTTAAATAGATTTATTAAAGAAAAGAAGCACATCAGTCCAGAAGATCAAAACGGATTCTTTATAAGGAATGTGGCCGACCAATTAAAACAAAATCAGCAGTTTGCTAGGGTGCTTCAGATTATTGTCGCCTTTGTTGCCTTCGGTACCATTATAGCTGGAATCATAGGTATTAGTAATATCATGGTGTTTGTGGTGAAAGAACGTACCAAGGAGTTGGGTATCAGAAAGGCGCTCGGAGCAACACCTAGGTCTGTAATCAGTTCTATTCTTTTAGAATCTGTTTTTATTACTACTATTTCTGGGTTTATAGGAATGATTCTGGGTATAGCTATACTAAACTTTATGGGCGATAAGCTAAAGGATTATTTTATTACTAATCCCTTTATAGATATGACCATGGCCATTAGCGCCACGGTGCTTTTAATCTTATTTGGAGCTATAGCGGGTTATATCCCTGCGAAAAGAGCGGCCGAAATTAAACCAATAGTAGCCTTAAGAGACGAATAATATGCGATTTATATTTGACACTAATACATGGCAGGAGATTTTTGGTTCTATTGGGAAAAATAGGACTAGAACCATTATTACCGTAATTGGGGTTTTATGGGGGATCTTTATCTACATTGCCCTGTCTGGTGCAGCAAAAGGAATGGACAACGGTTTTGAAGAGGTGTTTGAGAACGTTGCCAAGAACAGTATGTTCGTATGGGCTCAAAATACCAGTATGCCTTATGAAGGTTTTAGAACGGGTAGACCAATACAATTAAAATTAGAGGATGCTACTAGCTTAAAGAATAGGATACCGGAAATAGAATATATAGCACCCAGGAATGTAAGGGGAGTATTTGGAGATGCCCCGGGTACAATAGTAAGAGGTCAAAAATTTGGCAGCTATAACGTATATGGGGACTTTCCTGTCTTTACCAAAATTACTACTAAGAAAATATATGATGGAGGTAGATTTATTAATGATGCGGATATAGAACAGTCGAGAAAAGTGTGTGTTATTGGAGAACGTACCGAGAAAGAATTATTTGAAAAGGGAGAGTCTCCAATTGGGAAATTTATAAGAATAGACCATGTGTTTTTTCAGGTAGTGGGCGTACATAAGTTTTCCCAAGGAGGCGGTTTTGATAGTGATGGTGATATTTTTATTCCATTCTCTACCTATAGGAAATTGTACAACAGCGGGAACAATGTGGGGTGGTTTTCTATTGCAGCCTATGACGATGCCGATGTGTTAAAAGTAGAAGAAAGCGTTAAAACGCTATTGAAGTCCATCCATAAGGTTAACCCCGAAGATGAACGGGCCTTTGGATCTTTTAATTTAGGAGAGGTCTTTGGTCGTGTTAGTGGTTTTGCCAAGGGGCTTACCTTCCTATCTCTTGTGGTTGGTATTGCTACCATATTAGCAGGGGTGATAGGGATTGGAAATATCTTATTGATTTCAGTTAAAGAACGAACCAAAGAAATAGGGGTACGTAGGGCTTTGGGGGCAACTCCACGTGAAGTACGCGCTCAGATCATTTTAGAATCTGTATTCCTGACAGTGGTAGCCGGGATAATGGGGATTATTTTGGGAGCTGGGGTGCTAAGTATTATAAATAATGCTACGCAAGACCTAGACTTTCCCTATTCCAATCCAACAGTGCCTATACCTTATGTCCTGGGGGCTTTGGCTATTATGGTAGTCTTAGGAACTTTAATCGGATTGATTCCTGCACAACGTGCGGTCAGTATAAAACCAATAGACGCATTAAGAGAAGAATAAACTAAACCAATTCAAATAAATAGATATAGAAATGAATAAGATTGTAAAATACATACTACTAGGTGTTTTGGTACTTGGAGCATTATGGGCGGCTGCCTTCTTTGTGAAGTCCAATAGCAAGTCTGCCATAACCTATGAGGTAAA
The DNA here is from genome assembly GCF_000424985.1 of Arenibacter latericius DSM 15913. Taxonomy (GTDB): domain Bacteria; phylum Bacteroidota; class Bacteroidia; order Flavobacteriales; family Flavobacteriaceae; genus Arenibacter; species Arenibacter latericius. The sequence continues at coordinate 23,730 of NZ_AUKX01000022.1, read as the reverse complement.
GACTCCGATAACTACCAGTATAGAAAAGAAAACTGTTGCCACAGGAAAAGTAATTCCGGAAGACGAGGTAGAGATTAAACCACAGATCTCGGGTATTATAGACGAGATATTTCTTAATGAAGGTGTAAAGGTAGCAGCAGGAGATCTTATTGCGAAAATTAAGGTGGTGCCCAATGAGCAGTCCCTTAATCAGGCGAGAGGAAGGGTTAGAAATGCAGAAATCGCCCTAAGCAATGTTAAAATTGAATACGATAGGAATAAAACCTTATTTGATAAAGGGGTAATATCTAGTCAGGATTACAATACTCAAAAATTAAGGTATGATCAGGCTGTATTGGAATTGGAAAATGCACGCTCCGATTATCAGATTATTAGAGTGGGTTCTGCAGGCGGGTCTTCGCTAGCAAACACCAATATTAGAGCTACTGTTTCTGGAACAGTTTTGGAAATTCCCGTTAAAAAAGGAGATCAGGTAATCCAGAGTAATAACTTTAATGAAGGAACTACCATTGCAACAATTGCTGATTTGAGTGTTATGATCTTTGAAGGAAAGGTAGATGAGGGTGAAGTGGGGAAATTAGAATTGGGTATGCCATTAGAAATAAGCTTAGGAGCAATTAGTGATAAGACATTTGATGCTAAACTAAGGTTTATAGCGCCAAAAGGAATCGAAGAAGCAGGTGCAGTACAGTTTAAGATTGAAGGTGATGTTACCGTTGAAGATGATTTCTTAATTCGTGCAGGATATAGTGCCAATGCCTCCTTAGTGTTAGAAAGGAAAGAAGATGTTATGGCTATTCCAGAAGCGCTATTGCAGTTCGATAAAACAACAGATAAACCTTTTGTAGAAATTGCTGTAGGGCCAATAGAAGAACAAAAGTTTGAAAGGCGTGATGTTGAAATCGGTATTTCTGATGGAGTAAACGTAGAAATTTTATCCGGGATTAACGATGATGATAGGGTAAAGGTATGGAACAAGACTGAGCCTATTAAAATAGGCAAGGAAGAAGATGAAGAAACCAAATAAGACCAATAGGCAATATCAATCCAAAAACATAGTATAGATGAGAATTAATGGTATTATAGGGATATTCCTTTTCTGCTTTGCGACAATGAACGCTCAGAAGAAGGATTGGACTTTGGAAGAATGTGTTAGGTATGCCGTAGACAATAACTTAACAATAGAGCAATATGAGCTAGATCTTGACAATGCTTTAATAGACAGGTCGGATGCTATTGGTGATATGTTGCCCAATTTTAATATCAATGCACGTATATCTGGTAATTCGGGTCTTGTTTTAGATCAATCTAGAAACCAGCAGGTGACAGGTACAATAACTACGGCATCGGGTGGTTTTGGATCTTCTGTAACCCTTTTTGATGGACTTAGGAATATCCATAGATTGAATAGGGCAAAGCTTAATGCTCTGGCAAATCAGTATCGATTAGATAACTTAAAGGATGATATTATGTTGGCCGTGGCCAATGCTTATCTTCAAGTATTGTCCAACAAGGAATCCCTAAAAGTGTTTCGCTCACAATATGCGGTAACGGTAAAGGATTTAGAAAGAACTAAAGAATTGGTGGCAGCCGGAGTGGTTCCGCAAGGCGATTTGTTGGAGATAGAGGCTACACTAGCTACTCAGGAGCAGCAAATTGTAAATGGGGAGAATTTGGTTTTAATTTCCCGCATCAATTTGGCACAGCTTTTACAGATTACCGACTATGAGAATTTTGATATTGCTGAGGAGGAATTTGATATTCCACCCTCAGATATTTTAAACAATACCCCAAAATCGATTTTCGAAAAGGCGTTAACTTTTAGGAATGATATAAAATTTTCTTTATCTAATGTAGATTTAGCTGTAAAGGATCTACAGATAGCTAAGGGAGCTGTTTTTCCTACTGTAGGTGCATTTTTTAACTACGGAACACAATACTCCAGTGAATTTAGAAATCCTTCTACAGGAGAGCGAATACCTTTTAGTGACCAATTGTATTTAACGGATGGAATTTCCTATGGGTTGCAAATTAATATCCCTGTATTTAATGGTTTTAGTACCAGAAATGGAGTACAACGAGCCAAAATTAATGTGGAGCGATCTAGACTACAGCACAAGCAAAATGAATTAGATTTGGAGACCAATATCAATCAGGCTTATGTAGATGTTACTAGTTATGCCAAAGCTTATGAGGCGGCAGAAAAAACGTTAGAAGCAAGAAGATTGGCCTATGAATACTCTAAAGACCGTTTTGATGTAGGTTTAATGAACTCTTTCGACTATAGTCAGGCGCAATCTCGTGTAGATAATGCAGAGGCAGAGCTAATCCGTACCAAATACGATTATATTTTTAGATTAAAAGTGCTTGAGTTTTATTTTGGGTTACCCATAACCTTGGATTAACTTATATTTGTAGCCTATATGGCACTAATTTTAAATTTGGAGACGGCAACCACCAATTGTTCGGTGAGTATTGCTAAGGATGGAAAGATAATTCTTCAAAAGGAGGATAATAGCCTCAATTATTCACATTCAGAAAAGTTACATATTTTTATACAGGAAGCTTTGCAAGAGGCTTCCTTGTCTTTTAGTGATCTTTCTGCGGTTGCAGTGAGTAAAGGTCCTGGTTCTTACACAGGATTGCGAATAGGGGTGTCTGCAGCTAAAGGATTGTGTTACGCTCTAGATATACCTCTAATTTCCGTTTCTACATTGGAGAGTTTAGCGAATCAAGCTACTCAAAACACCTATAATTTTATTATTCCAGTGCTCGATGCAAGAAGGATGGAAGTATATTCTGCAGTGTTTAACTCTAAGGGGCAACAAATAAGGGATACTAAAGCAGAGATTATTGAGGAAGGCCATTTTATGGAGTATGCAGAACAAGGCTCTGTGCTTTTGATCGGTGATGGTGCAGAAAAATGCAAGGGCATATTAAAGAACCCAAACTTTTCATTTATAACTACTTTGCCTACAGCACTAGAAATGGGTGAGCTATCAAATAAAAAGTTCAAAATAGGCGACTTTGAAAATGTTGCCTACTTTGAACCTTATTACTTAAAAGATTTTATTTTACAGACTAAGAAGAAGTCTTAAGCCTGTGCATTGTGTATTACCCGTTGTGGGAATGGTATATCTATGCCTGCTTCATCAAACCTAAGTTTTAATTCTTCCATTACGTGGAAATGTGCAGCCCAAAATACACTAGTATCTGCCCAGAACCGTAAAGAAAGATTTACAGAGCTATCACCTAATTCCGCTACAAATACTTGTGGAGCAGGATCTTTTAGAATGTTCTCGTCTTCGGCACATATTTTCAAGAGGATTTCTCTAGCTTGTTTAATATTAGAGTCGTATCCAATTCCTATGGTAATATTATCCCTTCTTGTGCTTTGCGCATTGTAGTTAATAATATTGTTGTTAGACAGTTGCCCGTTAGGTATAATGGCAATTTGATTTCCAGCAGTACTAAGTTTGGTAGTAAATATGGAAATTTCCTTAACGGTTCCGTCTACTCCCTGTGCAGATATCCAATCGCCTACTTTAAATGGTTTAAATAGTAATATTAGAACTCCACCAGCAAAATTGGCCAAGGATCCCTGTAAGGCTAAACCTACAGCAAGACCAGCCGCACCAATAATTGCTACAAGGGAAGTACTTGCTACTCCTAATTGAGTAATAACAATTACGAATAGCATAATCTTAAGCGCTATGCTTATAAAGCTTTGTAAAAATGACTCTAAGGATGGGTCGTAGTCTGCTTTTGCAAAAAACTTACGAACCAATCGATTAATTAATTTTATGGCCCAACTACCTAAGAAATAAATAATAACGGCCATGGCGAGGTTAGGAAGAGCCTCCCACATAAAATCTACTGCTTTATCCCAGTGTTCTTCGTAATTTGTAATAATTTCCATAAATTTTAAATTTTTCACAAAACAAATAAAAATCTCATAGGAAGCCAAGTATTGTGCATCAAACAATTGTTAATAAGAGCGAATGGGGTAATGTAGGGATGGAAAACGTTAAAATAAATTAGATCCATAAAAAAAGCGCCTTTTATTGGCGCTTTTTATTCTGTTTAGGTCATATTAAGAATCCGATACTTCAAAGGTGATTTTCACGTTAACGCGATAGTCTATTATTTTTCCATCCTTTACTGTTGCACTTTGGTCTTTGATGTAAACTGAGCGAATATTCTTTACCGTTTTGGAAGCTTGTTCTACAGCTTTCTTTGCTGCATCCTCCCATCCGTCTTTAGAACTTGCTAGTACTTCAATAATTTTTAAGATAGCCATAATATTTATTTTTTTAGGTTTTCTTAAAGTTAGCAAATAAAAGGGGGAAAACCTCGAAGTGTTCAGGAAATCAACCGTTTATAGCAACTACTTCATTTATTTTTTCTCCCATCATGTTTTTAAGCATGGTTTCAATACCATTTTTTAGGGTAAAGGTAGAAGATGGACATCCGCTACAAGCCCCTTGTAAGATAACATTTACAGTCTTAGTATCTTCCTCATACGATTTAAACATAATATTCCCGCCATCGGAGGCAACTGCTGGTTTTACATACTCCTCTAAAATGTCGATAATTTGCTTAGAAGTATCGTCTAGATTAGCATCTTCCATTTTAGAAGCAGGAGATTCTGAGCTTTTTTGCTGTATGCTACTGGCAGATACTACTTCTTTACCGTCGGCAAGGAAATCTCGTATCAATTCACGAATGGAAGAGGTTACTTCTTCCCATTCTACTACATCGTATTTATTTATAGACACATAGTTTTCATCAAAGAAAACTTCTTTTACGAAAGGTAGCGTAAACAATTGTTTTGCTAATTGTGAGTCCTTGGCCTCCTCAATATTTTTAAACTCAAATGAGGTAGGGACAATTCTTTTGTTGGTAACAAATTTCATGGCAGAAGGGTTTGGCGTAACTTCTGCATAAACAGTCACTGCTACCTTCTTTTTGTTTTCCTCGTCATCCTTTACTACAACTTCTCCAGAATTTAAATAATCGGTTAATTGTTGAGCTACGCTATCTTTAACGTCATCCCATTCTACAATGTTAAAACGTTCTAAACCAATAAAGTTGCCTGCAATATATACCGTCTTTATAAAAGGCAAGTGAAATAATTGCTGTGCTAAAGGTGAGTTTTTAGCATCGTCTATATTTTTAAATTCGTAATTCTGGTTCTTAGTGATAAAATGATTAGTCTCAAATTTTAAAATCGCCGGATTGTTCGTTGGAACTACCGTAATTATAAACTCCTTCATAATGAATATTTTTCACAAAAGTACAAAGGATTTCTAAGTAATGGCATATATAACAATGTAGTCTTTACAGCCTACTAGTCAATTTTTATAAAAGAGAGTTAATCAACCCTCTAACTTAGATGGACTGTTATTTTTTAACCCTAATTTTCTGCTAAAGATAATTACAACTTATTTTGAATAGCTTTGTGTAAAATTAATCAAGGGTAGACAGGGAATATCACTAGTTAAAGGAATGGAGGTATAACTTTAAGTACGGATTTTTTTGTTGGAATACGAGAACTAAAGAAACATATATGATTAAAGCAGTGAATGGGAAATCTCCACAAATAGGTGAAGATTGTTATATGGCCGAGAATGCTACAGTGATTGGTGATGTTACTATGGGAAATCAGTGTAGTGTATGGTTTAATGCGGTGATTCGTGGGGATGTACATTATATAAAAATGGGAAACAAGGTAAATGTACAAGATGGGGCGGTTATCCATTGTACATATCTTAAATCCCCAACTATAATAGGAAACAACGTGTCTATTGGGCATAATGCTATTGTTCATGGCTGCACAATACACGACAATGTGCTAATTGGCATGGGAAGTATTGTGATGGACGACTGTGTGGTAGAAAGCAATAGTATTATTGCGGCCGGGGCAGTGGTTACCAAAGGTACTCGCGTTCCATCGGGGACCGTATTTGCAGGGATGCCAGCAAAGAAAATTAAAGATATTAGCGTAGAATTAAGTGAGGGAGAGGTGAAACGGATTGCAGATAGTTATGTGAAGTATTCCAGTTGGTTTAAAGAGTAGAGTTTTAATTCTAATTTTCTATCCAGTGTAATCTTCTAGGTGAAAAAATAGGGCTCCAACCTTAACTGAGAGTTTAATTATAAGGAGTATAAGTCAAATAATTCTATTTTTGCATTTTGAAATGTGATTTAGGCTTGGCATTTAGAATTAGGATGATAGTCTTGTCTGAGAAATTAAAATTTAAAAACAACAGATTATGAATGCATATATATTTCCCGGGCAGGGAGCCCAATTTGTAGGTATGGGATTGGACCTTTACGAAAAATATCCCTTGGCACAAGAGATGTTTGAAAAGGCCAATGATATTTTAGGATTCTGCATTACAGATTTAATGTTCGAAGGAACAGCGGAGGATTTAAAAGAAACCAAGGTTACCCAACCAGCCATTTTTTTACACTCCGTTATTTTGGGGAAGATTATGGGAGATAGTTTTGCGCCAGATATGGTTGCGGGCCACTCTTTGGGTGAATTTTCAGCCCTAGTAGCTAACGGAACTTTAAGTTTTGAAGATGGCTTAAAGCTAGTTTCACAGCGAGCTTTAGCAATGCAGAAAGCATGTGAATTGCAACCAGGAACAATGGCAGCAGTGCTAGGACTAGAAGATGCTGTTGTGGAAAAAATTTGTTCGGAAATAGAAGGTGTTGTAGTGCCTGCAAATTATAATTGCCCTGGTCAACTAGTAATTTCAGGGGAGCTTGCAGCTATAGAAGTAGCCTGTGAAAAATTAAAGGAAGCTGGGGCAAGAAGAGCCTTAGTGCTTCCCGTTGGTGGTGCTTTTCATTCGCCTTTGATGGAGCCAGCAAGAGAAGAATTGGCAGAAGCAATTAAAAACACAACTTTTAATACGCCTAGTTGCCCAGTGTACCAAAATGTGACCACAATTGCGGTGACAGACCCTCAAGAAATTAAAGAAAACCTTATTGCTCAGCTTACCGCACCGGTAAAATGGACCCAAAGTGTGCAGCAAATGGTAGCCGATGGAGCAATACACTTTACCGAGATAGGACCAGGTAAAGTGTTGCAAGGATTAGTGAAAAAAATCCATCGCGATGCGGAAACTGAATCCGCAAAAGTAGAGGGCTAATAATTTACTAAATAGAATTTACCTAAGAGGTAAGGGCTAGAGCGACTAAGATATAATTGGTCGGTCTGCTCTTACCTCTTGTGTTTTATAAGCTATAAAGCCTTTAGTAGACCTAAATTACCGTTCATCTGATAAATTCATATTTGACCCTAGTTTGTTAGGGAAGGGGGGTATTTTTTAGTAATATTGGTAGTCCCTTTCTTCGATATTACCCTTTATGTTAGGATTTGTTAATAGAGATTATCACTTATGAAAATGGATACCCTATTGAACGAAATTTCCACTCGTAAAATGGGCAAAGGTCTATTTAAATGGTCTTTGCTGATGTTTTTATTGCTATTTGGTGTGCTAGCCCAGGCGCAAATTATTTCCATTGAAAATGTAAATAACGGTTCGGAGGAAGGTCCCACGCCTGCTCGTTTTAAAGTTTCTTGCTTGGGGACGCTTATCGGGGATTCTACAATTGATTTGATTATTTTGCCCTCGTCTACCGCTACTTATGGAGAAGACTATGAAGATTTTGGTGTAAAGGTAGAACTACCAGCAGGTGTTAATTCATCCGTAAATGTAGACATTGCAATAAAGGATGATTTATTGGTAGAGGATACAGAAACTATAGTCATCCAAATTGTTAATGCAACTGTAGGGTTTATAAGTCCTACCCTTAACACAACTACTATAAATATCCAAGATAACGATGCCTCTGTAGCTTTTTCAACGCCGAGTAGTGAAGACCCTGAAAATGTAGGTGGGAATTTACCAGGGTTGATTATTAATGGTGAGATAGTAGATGTTGCTACCTCCGTAACCATAAAAGTAGATGCCAATAGTACCGCAACGGAAGGGGTCGATTTTTCCTTGGGTGATAATACAATTACAATTCCTCCAGGCGCTTATGATAATGAGTTGTTTCCGATAGACCTTACCATTCTTAATGATAATGTGGTGGAAGATGATGAAGACATCATCCTGAATATTACTGCATCTAGTGGAAATATTAATACTATTGTGGCTCCTACTTCTACAACGTATACTATTCTCAATGATGACGCTGAGATTTCTTTAGATGGGCCTATTTCCCAAATAGAGGGAGATACAGGGACAACAGAGTTTATATTTGGTATTACCCGAACTGGATCTCTTACTGGTCCTGCTAGTGTAAACTATGCCGTAGCGGGTAGTGGCACTAATGCAGCTAATGCGGCAGATTTTGGAGGGACATTGCCTTCTAATACAGTGAGTTTTGCAGATGGGGCTAGTACTGCTACTATTATTATAAATGTTAATGGAGATCGGGAACTAGAACCTAATGAAACTTTTACAGTTGCAATTAGTAATCCTTCTCCCGCAACAATCAACCTAGGTACTAATACTGCCCTGGGAACAATACTAAATGATGATAGTGAAATCTCTTTAGGGCAGGACGTTTCTTTGAACGAGGGTGATGCAGGTACAACTGCATTTAATTTTACCGTTACCCGTAGTGGAGACATTTCTAGTACCGCCAGTGTAAACTATTCAGTAACTGGTACGGGAGCCAATCCTGCCAATGCAGCGGATTTTGATGGAGGAACATTGCCCACTAATACTGTAAGTTTTGCTGATGGTGAAGATTCGGCTACCATTACCATCAACGTAAAAGGAGATCTTGTTGCTGAACCTAATGAGACATTTTTACTTGCCCTTTCCAATCCTGTTAATACCAGTATAGGAACATCCACTGCTATTGGAACTATTCTTAATGATGATAGTGAAACGATTAGTATAGGAGATAATGTGGAAAAGGAGGAAGGAGATTCTGGAACTACCTCTTTTACCTTTACGGCAAGTCGTACTGGAAATACTAGTTTAGAGGCGAGTGCTACCTATACGGTGTCTGCCGGACCTACTAACTCTGCTAATGCGGCTGATTTTGTTGGGAACGCATTTCCTACAGCTACTGCAAATTTTGCATCGGGAGAGGTCACTACAACATTTACCATAAATGTGAAGGGCGATGCTGATGTGGAGCCAAATGAAACATTTGTCGTGAAACTCAGTAATCCCAGTGTTGGTTATACGCTTGGAAAAAGTGAAGCGCAAGGCACTATTCTAAACGACGATTTAGACAAGATAACTATAGAAAAAGATATTGAACAAGATGAGGGGAATTCCGAGACTACAATTTTTGCATTTACTGCAAACAGAACTGGAGATAATACTGCTGCGGCCACTGCAAAATTTAAGGTGACTGCTGCACCTACCAATTCTGCTAATGGGGCTGATTTTGTTGGAAATGCATTCCCATCAGGTAATGTAAATTTCTTGGCCGGTTCATCAACAGCAACTATTGAAATTGAGGTTAAGGGCGATACCGTTGTTGAGCCAAATGAAACTTTTATTGTTACCCTTAGTGATCCCAGTGCTGGTTATGAGCTTGGCACAAACATTACAGCACAGGGAACCATATTAAACGACGATAGTAATATAATCAGCATTGGAGGGAATATTGAAGAAGATGAGGGTAATTCCGGAACTACCGCTTTTACCTTTAACGCAAGTCGCACTGGTGATACTAGTTTAGGGGCAAGTGCTACTTTCACCGTATCTGCCGGACCTACTACTTCTGCTAATACGGCTGATTTTGTTGGCAACGTATTTCCATCAGGTGCTGTAACTTTTGCACCTGGAGCCGCTACTACCACATTTGATGTGAATGTAAATGGTGATACCGATGTGGAGCCAGACGAAACATTTATTGTGAAACTCAGTAGTCCTAGTGTTGGTTATACGCTTGGAAAAAGTGAAGCGCAAGGCACTATTCTAAACGACGATTTAAACAAGATTACTATAGGAGGAAATGAAGCCCTTAAAGAAGGGGATTCAGGAACTACAATTTTTACCTTTCTTGTAAATAGAACTGGAGATAATTCGGCTTCAGCCAAGGTGAAATTTAAGGTAACAGGTGGCCTTACCAACCCTGCAAATAAATCAGATTTTGTTGGGAATAAACTTCCTTCTGGTGAAGTGAGCTTTCCTGCTGGTTCTTCCGCAGAAACCATTGAAATTGAAGTTAATGGCGATACTGATGTTGAACCCAATGAAACATTTGTTGTTACTCTTAGTGATCCTAGTAAAGGATATGAATTGGGATCAAAAATAACAGCACAAGGGACTATACTTAACGATGATATTAATGAAATAGCTATAATTGAAGGTGTAAGCCTTGAAGAGGGTGATGATGAGATTACTAAATTTAATTTTACGGTAACGCGTACTGGCAATGCTTTGGATGAGGTGAATTTCAATTATAGTGTGGTTCCAAGTGGAGAGAATCCGGCTAATGCAACCGATTTTGTTGGAGGTTTTTTCCCCAATGGAACTGCTACCTTCTCTGCTGGTTCTCATACGACAAATATTGAAATAGAAGTGCAAGGAGACCTTTCAGTAGAACCAGATGAAACTTTTACTGTTACGCTCTCTGTACCTCCCTTAAATTATGTGTTTGAAGATGGTAAAGACAAATCGCTAGGCACCATCTTAAATGATGACAGTTATGTAGTGACCATCGAAGCTACAGATAAAGAGGCTTCAGAAAACCCACTTAAATCGGGAACCTTTACAGTTGGTTTAAATATTAGAAACACCTCAGGGGAGGCTATTGTAGTGCAATTTGAGGTTAATGGTACTGCCACAGAAGGAGAAGATTATATTGCCCTTCCCAGATCCGTTTCTATTCCTGATGGGGAAATAAAAAGTACCATAACCGTAACGCCAATTAATGATGACGTGGTGGAGGCAGATATCGAAACCGTAAAGCTTACGCTTTTGCCAGGTGTAGGTTATAGTCTTGGTTTTCCTAAAGATGCCACAGTAAATATTGCCAGCGATGATGTAGGCGGTGTCTCTATTAACGATGTGGTAGTAGAAGAAAGTGCTGGGGTTGCGAAATTTACTGTAACGCTTAATGCTGCCGTATTATTGGGAACTGTGGTTACTTTTACTACTTCCGATAATACCGCAATTGCAGGAAGTGATTATCTAAGTAGGTCTGGAATCTTAACTTTTATAGGATTTAAAGGAGAGGAAAAGACTATTGAAGTACCAATTATAGATGATGATGTAGCCGAGGGAACTAAAACGTTTTTCGTGAACCTAGTAAATGCTACCGGCCTTGCTAAAATCATAAAAAATAGAGGGATAGGAACTATAACCGATAATGACAACTGTATAGAAGCTCCATTGATCAATGCCGATGTTTCTACCATTTTCTGCTCAGACTTTAGTCAAGATTTAGATGAATATACTAAAACCTCTATTCCATCGGGTTATCAATTGGTGTGGAGTAGTAGCGATGACTTTTCAAATATTGGGGCAAGGAGAAAAAGTAGTGTTGTAGATTTTGCAGCTTCGTTCTATGGTTATCTATATAACGAAGAAACTGGTTGTGTAAGTCCGCCTTTAGAAGTTACGTTGGTAAGGAATACTCCGCCAGAAATTTTAGATACTGCTGGCACCGTTATATGTGGGCGAGGTCAGGCAATTATTACGGCCTCTGCCTCGGACAACGGTAGTCTTTTTTGGTATGCTTCAGAAACAGATATAGATCCTATAGGGGAAGGCAGTAGTTTTACTACCCCTAATAACGAATCTACTACGGTGTATTACGTAGAAGCTTCGGGGAACGGATGTACTACAGATCGCGTTCCTGTAACCGTTACCGTTCAAAATCCCGTAAAGATTGGCGAAACGGTAAATACGGTTGCCTGTAATGTTAAGGGAGGAGGAGAAACCGTTATAGATTTAGACGATACTCGACTTAATGGAGAGGCAACTGGACAGTGGAGTGTAGTAGGAACGCCTCCAGGTTCGGTCACCATAAACGCAGATAATAAAGTAGATTTTGAAGGGGCAGCTATAGGAGAATATACTTTTAGGTTTACTACAAATACAGCTGTTGCTCCTTGCGAAGATGAAAGTGTAGAAGTGATAATATCGGTGGGTAATTGCTTTATAGATAGTGATGGTGATGGTATTTATGATAGAGATGAAATCACCTTAGGAACAGATCCATTTAATCGGGATACAGATGGCGATGGCATATCAGACGGAGAGGAAGGTGGTCCAGATATAAACAATCCCATAGATACCAATGGGGATGGAATAATAGATGCCTTGGATGCTTGCTATCCAAATATAGATGCCGCCAACTGTATTGTGGATCTAGAAATTAAAAAGAATGTAGATCAAAAGAATCCGGCAATTGGGGAAGAAATAACTTTTACTATTACCATAACCAACCATAGTACTATTATGGTGACGAATGTGCAGGTTCAAGATCTTGTAGATGCTAGTAGTGGCTTTCAATATATTAGTAGCTCTGCCTCAGCGGGAGTATATGATGAGCTAAGTGGCGTGTGGGAATTAGAAGAGATGATGGAAAAAGAGGTGCAGACGCTTACTATTGTTGTTGCGATACCTCAAGAGGGTAGTTTTACTAATGAAGCAATTCTTGTAGATAGTTTTCCCGAGGATGGAACTCCTGAAAATAATTCAGCTAACGTAACCATTACTGTAGGAGAAGAGACTCCTGAAGACTGTGGTTTTGTTTTTAATTTAATATCACCTAATGAAGACGGAACTAATGACCACCTTCATATTAATTGTATTGAAGATTATCCCAATAACACGTTACAGATCTATGATCGTTATGGCAACGAAGTTTTTACCGCAAGCAGGTATAAGAATAATTGGAGAGGAACAGGGAAGAATGGGGATTTGCCAAAAGGAACCTACTATTATATCTTAGATCTAGGTGATGGTAGAGCGGTTAAAAAAGGTTGGATCCAAATTATTAGATGATAAAAACTATGCAATATAAATTCTATAGTTTATTACATTATAAGCGTTTCTACGCTATATTTTTGTTGCTGGGGACACTGATGGCTTATGGGCAAAAAGAACCGCAGTATACCCAATATATGTATAATATAGGGAGCTTTAATCCGGCTTATGTGGGTACGGTTGAAAGGCCAGATATTTCTGGGTTATATAGGGTACAATGGACGGGGATTCCTGGCTCTCCAAAAACGTTAAGACTAGGGGTAAACCTTCCTTTTGCTAATGAAAAGCAAGGGTTGGGGTTTAATGTGGTAAGTGATCAGTTAGGGCCAACTTCCCAAACCTATATAGATTTAGCCTATTCTTTTCAGGTAATGCTCTCGGAAAATACTAAGTTATCTTTTGGTATAGATGCAGGGGGATCCCTTTTGGATGTTGACTATAGCAAAGGAAATTTTCAAAACCCTAACGAACCCCTATTAAATGGACAGGATACCTTTAATAAATTTTATCCTACCATTGGTGCTGGAATGTTTATGTATCAACAAAACTGGTATTTGGGGCTGTCTATACCCAATTTTCTAACCGATGGAATCTATGCAGATGAGGTAGCCAATATAGTAGAAGATAAAGTGCAGTTTAATTTCATTGGAGGCTACGTTTTTGACCTCTCTGAAAATTTAAAATTTAAACCTGCATTTTTAGTCAATTCTTTAAAAGGTGCCCCGATGAACCTAAATTTATCAACTAATTTTCTGATTAGTGATATAGTTACCCTGGGAGCATCTTATAGATGGGATAATGCGGTGAGTGGTTTGGCAGGGATACAAATATCTAACAATATCTTCATGGGGTATTCCTATGATTATAATACCAGTAATCTAGGGGAGTATAGTAAAGGTTCCCACGAGGTAATTTTAAAATTCTATTTAGGTAATAGTAGCTCGGATAACGAGAAAGGCGAGAATAATGAATTAAAAGGAAAGCCTAAGCAGATTGATAGTCCTAGGTTTTTCTAAAAAAATAATATAACATAATATAGTAATATGAGGTTCTGGAACTTATATCTATTATTGCTAATTATTCCTTCTCTATGCTTTGCTCAGCAAAAGCGTTCTAAGGGAGATATTGCATTTTTTGAGTATTCCTATAGTAAGGCTATAACAGAATATCAAAAGGAATTGCAAAAAGGACCACTTACTAGCCAACAGTACCTAAACCTAGCAGATTCTTATTTAAGGGTAGACAATTATAATAAGGCTTCTAAGATCTATTTGGATGTTTTTAAGAAGGATACCATTATGACTGCTAGTCATTTTAATAGGTTGCTGCAATCTATCCACAATACCTCGGGGATGGAAGAGGTGAAAACATTTTTACAAGACAATAAGCAGGTGTTCTCTAAGGAGTTATTAGAAAATGCAGAATTTAATTATGATCTTCTGTGGTCGGAATCGGAATTAGAACCAAATTACGCGCTTTATAATGTCAGGATTAATAGTAATCAGAGCGATTTTTCCCCTTCCTTCTTCAAGGATAAACTCTTGTTTTCCAGTGACCGGCCAAGAGGCTCTAAAAAGGTGTATAATCCGTCTGGTAATTCTTTCTTAAACATTTATGAGGCAGAGATAGATCCTAACGGGGATTTAAAATCGGTGAAGGAATTTGACGGCTTAAAAGACTCTCCCTTTCATAAGTCTACCCCATATTATTCTGAGGAAATAGATCGTGTTTTTTACAGTCTGTCTAATGCAAATGGGGATCAATTACTTTTTAGTCCAAAGGGGAAAAATGCTATGTCTATAGGAATGAGTAGTAGTAAAAATTCCCACACTTATATTCTAAGAGATTTAAATACTTCTTTTCATTATCCTTTTTATGAGGCTGCTACAGGCAAGCTCTTTTTTGCTGCGAATTTTGATGATAGCTATGGGGGAACAGATTTGTATTATGTGTACACCAACAATGGTATAATAATGTCTGCTCCCATAAATTTAGGGCCTAGGATTAATACTCCTGGAAATGAGATTGCACCTTTTGTTTTTGATAATACCCTCTATTTTGCTTCTGATGTTTTTTATGGCTTAGGGGGAATGGATATCTATAGAGCTAACTTTCAGGAGAATGATAATTTTAGTATTCCGGTAAATCTTGGACCTTCCATAAATTCTTCCGAAGATGACTTTGGGATGATTATAAAAATGAGTGATTCTAATGAATATGTTGGATATTTTGCGTCAAATAGATCTGGAGGAATAGGAAAGGACGATATCTACGGATTTCACATGCTAGAAAAGCCAGGACTAAAGACATTGGCGTTAAAAGGAATGGTACAAAGAAAAAATGATGGAGCGGTAATTGATGGAGCTGTAGTTAGTTTATTGGATGATGAGGGGAGAATTATAAAAGAAGTAACTGCCGGTGCAAATGGAAAATACGAACTAGAAATACCTTGGCAAGAAACGGTTGTCCTTAAAGCTGTAAAAAATCGGTATTCCACATATAATCAGCATTTAAATGCGGCAAGATTAGATACGATTAACACCTTTAAATTTAATCTAGAAATGGTAGCTATAGATGATATTGTTACCGAACAGGAAGAGCAGATGATGATAAAAATAAATAAATTCTTCTTTAATAAATCTAGAGCTGAGGTTACACCAGAAATTGCTAGGGAGTTAGATAAAGTTGTCGCTGCAATTAATAGCTTTCCTGAGTTGAGAATAGAAATAGCGTCCCATACAGACAGTAGAGGAAGTAATCGCTACAACCTAAATCTTTCCCAAAGAAGATCAGATGCCATAAAAGATTATTTGTTGGAACAAGGAGTTCCTGAAGATAATGTTGTAGAAGCAGTCGGATATGGGGAAGAGCGCCTATTGAATAAATGTAAAAATGGAGTTTTCTGCTTAGAAATGTTACATAACAGAAATGAAAGAACCAATATAATTATCCTAAATTACAACGAACTCTTCTGATCTAAAGTATCCTGAAAAAAATGGGAATTTAGTTGAGCTTCCTATAATAAAAGGAAGCGTTTTAAATAATCTATCGTAAGCTTACTTGCTTAATACACATTGCTCACAATCTTTTACCTTTCCGTAGTAGGTTTCTCTGTACTTGTGAATAGTGCTTATAGGGATAATCCCAAAGATGGCTTTTTTAATATAAGTTACATTGGTATATAACATACCCATCTTTTGGGTAAATCTTTTTTCTTGTTTGGTGTTTCTGGTTATGGTAATCAATTTCATTGTAATATTCCTTTGCATTAGGGGCAAAGATTGGGGATACAGAGGCCAATTACAAATCTAAACTGTTAATGATGTGTTAAAATAATTTTATTTAGGTTGATTTTCAATGGGTTGCCTGCTGTGCTGAAGAGGTGTTGAAGACCTGTTATTTGGAGCAATGTTAACCCGAAATGGGTGTATTTTTTTAGAGCAGCACCATCCAACAGTAATAGAGAGAAAAGAGGCTTAGGAATAGAATACCGAAATAAGTAAGGAGCTGTAGGCCCTTTTTAGGACGTTGTTCCTGGGGAATTTCCTGGCTCATTACATTCTTTAGATTCATATAGCCAATTATTGGAGCAACTACAAAGGATACAGAGGTAGCAATGGAGAGAAGCAATCCCATATTGGCTGCAAATATAGTAATGACCATAAAGTTTACTACTGCTAATAGAATAATAGTAATTGGTAAGCCCTTTTTCTTAATATTTTTCAGGCTAGGAAACAATAGACTTAGGGAGTCTATACTTACCCTGGCTATAGCATCGTGTGCTGTTAGGCAAGTGCTGAACATTGTTGCAAAGGCAGCTACAGCAATAAGTATATAGGCCCATACTCCAATACTGTTCGTGAATATTTGTATTAACTGATCGGCAAAAACAACCGAATTACCACTTAATTCCGTATTTGTTCCATAAAGGGTAAACCATCCGATAACAAGAAAGAATGCGGCTAGAATAGACGATATAAAATACCCAAGTCTAAATTCGGATAAGGCATCCTTTAAACTAGGTTTGTTAATAGTGGTTTTAAATTTTTCTACCGTCCATAAACTAACCCAGCTAGATGCTTCTACGGTTGTAGGCATCCATCCCATTAATCCGATTAAAAATAAGATTCCTACTTCATTAAATAATGTTGGTGGTACAAAGTCCACATTGCTAACAACTTTTCCATTGATTACAACCATAATAGTTGTAGCTATTAAGGCAGCAAATAATATGCTAACCACATATTTAAGGGAGGTTTCCAATAGGCGATAGCGGCCTAGGATAAGCAATAGGGATATTAGAACAAAGAGTCCGCCTGCAGCAATACTAACCTTGTCTGGTGATAACTTAAGTAAATTAACAAGCAAACCTGCCGTTACTACATATAAGGCAGCTAGTATGGTAAAAGTGGTTATAAAAGTGATGATGGAATAAAATATGAGATATCCTTTGCCTCTATTTAAATATCCTTCAATTAATGTCTTTTCTGTAATATTGGTATAGCGTACCCCAAATTCGAAAAAAGGGTATTTAAGCACGTTAGCCAACATAATCGGGATAATCATAATCCACCCATATTGTGCCCCTGCCTTGGTAGAAAGTACCAAATGAGATGTGCCTATGGCCATACTTGCAAAAAGGAGACCAGGACCAAGATTTTTTATCAATTTTTTAACCGCAGACATACTTGGTTTTCTATGGGTAAATATAAATAAATCTTAGATGGAACCTAGATCTAGAGGAATTTATGAGTTGGAAAAAATAGAAATTATTTGTTTAACTTTATCTAATCAAAATCTTTTCACCCATAAATCTAGGTTGGGTATCAAGTGCTAAATCGATAAAAACCTTTACCCTTGCAAAATACTCTCTGACTTGAACTTTTAGCCCGTGTTTTATGGGTAAATTTTCTGCATTAAACCCTATAGCATATAATCCTTTTTTCTCTGCCAAATAAATGGCTCGTTTATTATGGAATTCTTGTGAAATTACGGTAACCTCGTCTAAACCAAATACTGTTTTGGCGCGCATCATAGAATCTAAAGTTCTAAATCCGGCATAATCTAAAATGATGCATTCTTCGGGTATACCTCCCTTTATAAGATCTTTTTTAAAGACTATCGGTTCATTGTAATAGGGAGTGCCATTATCTCCGCTTACCAGAACATAATCTATTTTCCCTGCTTTAAATAAAGCAATGGTAGCCATTATTCTGTTGGTATAATAAGGGTTAGGTGTCCCCCCAATTAATTTACTGGAAGTGCCAAGCACTATTCCCACTTTATTCTTTGGAATGTCTTTTGTATTTTCAAAAGTTCTCCCGGAACTACCTACCTCAATGATAATGTTGCATATAATCAAGACAAGAAAAAAGCAAATTAGTAAAGTAATTAAGGTAAGTCCGATTTTTTTCCACATTCTTCCCATAAAACATTTTTAAAGGTAAGTATTATGTTTGGATATAGAAGGAAGGCCGATGAGGTTTCAAATAAACTCAAAAACTAGGGGTTAGAATATTTAAATTCGCAATATTAGGTAATATTAAGTGCTATTTCTATCATATTAGAGAACGTAGATTCTCGTTCCTTAGAGGAAGATTTTTCACCTGTTACCAATGAATCGGATATGGTAAGTATGGCTAGTGCATTAATTTTATGCTTTGCAGCAATGGTGTACAAGCCCGCTGCTTCCATCTCTACACAAAGAACCCCATGTTTAGCCCATACTTTATAGTCTTCGGCATCATCATTATAAAAAATATCCGAGGTAAGGATGTTTCCTGCCTGAAAAGGAATTTTCATTTTATTTGCGTAGTTGGCTGCCTGTTGTAGCAATTGATAATTAGCTGTAGGCGCATATTGCGAATGAGAGAAGGTATTGTTATTAATGGCAGAATTAGTAGATGCCGCCATGCCCAGTACTATATTTCCTAATTGTAAATCCTTTTGTAACGCACCAGCTGTACCTACTCTAATTAAATTTTTGGCTCCATAATACTGTATCAGTTCATGATAATAAATCATAGCGGATGGTACTCCCATGCCACTTCCCTGTACAGATATAAGTTTCCCTTTATAAGTGCCTGTGTATCCCAACATTCCCCTAACACGGTTGTAGCAGAAAGGGTCTTCTAAAAAGGTTTCGGCAATCCATTTTGCGCGCAATGGATCTCCTGGTAATAGTACGGTTTCTGCAATTTCTCCCTTCTTAGCTTCTATGTGTAAACTCATTCTTTTTAAATTATGAAGATTGTATCATCCTGATTCCAGAGGAAGTTCCTATTCTGGTGGCACCTAATTCTATATATTTAAGAGCTGTGTCTTTATCTCTAATGCCTCCAGAAGCTTTTATCTGTATGGCATCCCCAACCGTTTTTTTAAATAAAATAACATCCTCAAAAGTGGCTCCAGAAGGGCCAAAACCAGTAGAAGTTTTTACGAAGTCGGCTTTGGCTTCTACAGCTAATCTACAGGCAGTTTTCTTTTCTTCATCCGTTAAATAGCAAGTTTCTATAATCACTTTTAATATCTTATTTCCTATAGCTGATTTCACTTTGGCAATATCATTTCTTACCTCTGTTAATTTACCCGATCTAAGCCAACCAATATTAATTACCATATCTATTTCATCGGCGCCTTGACTTATGTAATCTGTTGCTTCCATAACTTTCGCCTTAGTAGACATAGCACCTAAAGGAAACCCTACCACCGTAGCTATTTTAATTGAGGAGTTTTTTAATCTAGATTTTACTAATGGAATGTGAGTCCCGTTTATACACACGGCTACGAAATTAAACTTTAGCGCATCATCACATAACTTAAGAATATCTTCTTCGGTTGATGAAGCTTTTAAAAGCGTATGATCAATATATTTTTGAAGCTGCAATTGATTACTTTGCTCGTTATTCTTTTCCATAATTATCAAATCTAGGTGTTTCTTGTTACTATTTTTATGATATAAATCAATTAATCATTTGTGGTTTTAGAGCTGACCATTATCATGAACTTTAAGACGGTAATCACCTATTTTATAAAGATAAATGTTGATGGTTCTTTCTTATTTCCATATTGCAAGTATCTAACAAGAAATAAATAGGTGTAAGTGAAATTAGTTTAAGGCTGAGTCACATTTTAAGTTCACTTAAAGATAGGGTGTTTAACGAATAAAGGATAAAGTGATGAAAATAATTTTATTACCCACAGATTTTTCTGATAGTGCCTGGAATGCTATGTTTACTGCATTAAAGCTGTATGCCGACCTTTCCTACCATTTTATTATTCTTAACTCTTATGAGCCTGATATAGCTAATATTTTAGGCGATAAAGGAAAGCAAAGGATTGGGGTGATTTATGACTCTATGGAAAAACAATCTCAACTAGAACTAGATAAAATTATCGCTTATTTGAGAGCGCATCACAAAAACCCAAATCATACTTTCGAGAAAGTTTCCATGGAAGATAATCTTTTTACCGCCATTAAAAATACTATACTCACCCATCATATTAATTGCATAATAATGGGGACCACAGGAGCAACAGGGGCAAAAGAAGTATTTATAGGCAGTAATACAGTTAGGGTATTAAAGTCTATTAGGAATAGACCCATAATTGTAGTTCCTAAAGAATATAGTTTCCAGCGTCTGAAGCGCCTTGTTTTTCCAACTAATTTTCTCAATTACTTTGAGGCTTCAGAGTTAAATCCCATGATAGAACTGATAAGGTTGTGGAATGCGGAAACATACGTTTTCCAGGTAGGAACGGAATTTATTCTTAGCGATTTACAAAACTCCAATAAGCTACTTCTAGAAAAGCATTTTTTAGGTATTAATCATAGTTTCCACAACGTTAGTTTTAAGAGGGATGTAGCTTCTGCTATTGCCAATTTTGCTAATACTAATACTGCAGATATGATTGCATTGATTCATTATAGTCATAACTTTTTTGAAAAGCTTACCAGAGAATCGGTTGTAAAAAAGATGGGATTCCATACCAATATACCGCTAATGGTATTAACTGAACACTAAGTGACCCCTTATGCCAAGGTACCTCTATTAGGGTCAGTTCCGCTATACTTTAGTGGGATACGGTTGGGTGTTGAATAGGATATTATAGGGAGACCTGCTTCCAAAAGTATTTTTTCTGCGGTCACTAAATCCATACGACCGTTGTAGTTGAAGAGTAATATTCCTTTATCCAAATCAATATCTAATATACGGACATTGAAAATGGGACTTAATACGTTTTTAATTTGTTCACCTTCCGATGCGGTTAATGGACTTTTTAATTTTGCTATTGCTTTCATGGCCTTGAATCTAAGGAATTTTTATGATATATGGATGAGTAGGTAATTTATGATGAGGCATTTTTTCTTCTTTAGTATTGAAATCAGGGAGATAAGGGTGAATTTATCTAACATTAGATGACTAAAATCATTGTTCCCTTAAATTTATAATAATATATTTAAAGATTAAACAATATTGTTATGATGAATACTATATTTTACGCTACCGACAGATCAGAGCGTGAAGTTCCAGTTTTAAAAAATGTATATAACCTCAGTGTTGAGCTAGGTGCTAAACTCGTAGTTTTCTATGTGCATAGAATGGAGCCTTTAAGAGTTTCTGTTAGCCGCCCAATCCAGCAAATAGAATACCATGTGATTAGGGAGCAAAAAGAAATCCTAGAAGCGTACTGTAGAGAGCATATTGGCGCTAAGTTTAATCCTGAAAATGTAGTTTTTGAGGTGGTTGAAGGAGATTCTATTACTAAAGCAATTTTAGAAAAGTCCAAGGAATATAGTGCCGATTTAATCGTAATAGGTAGAAAAGAAAAACATTCGGAACGTGGCTTATTTGTAGGAGATATTGGTAAGGAGCTTCAGGATAAGGTGACATGCCCGTTATTAATTGCTCCAAATATTAAAGAAAAATCGTCCATCAATACTATTTTATATGCTACCGATTTTGAGGAGGCCGATATTATTGCCCTGCAAGACCTAGCTTCAATGGCTAAGTTATTAGATGCTAAAATAGAAATAGTACATATATCTACAGAAAAAGAGTATGCCGGAGAACAGCAATTAGAGTGGTTTAAGGAAATGCTAGAACAGAAAGTAGATTATGAAAATATTGCGTTTAAACTTTATTTCTCCGATGATATAGAAGCTAAGCTAAGGAAGCTTACGGAAGAAATTAATGCAGATATTTTGGTTTTATTAGAACGAAAAGAGAAAAAAGGATTCTTCCAACGTATATTTCATAAAAGTTTAGTGAAGAAAATGGAATCGCATATCGCAATACCCTTGATGAGCTACAATGAGGTAAAAATTTGTGCAGCCCAAAAAAGTACTGCTGGTAAGGTCTAAAAAGTTTGTTTAAATTTTTCTGAGAGACTTACACTTACTTAACTTTGGGAGAGCATAAGTTTCAACTTGTTTAAAAATATTAACTCAGATTTATTTTTATGCGCATAGGAAGAGGCAATATCATCTGCCGTTTTCCATATGCGCTTTTTTGTTTGTGGGTTGAATAAAGAGGCATGTGTCTCGTAAAAATCTGCAAATTCTTTAAAGTACTCCTCTGCTTCTGCTTCCTTTTCATGTAACCAATCAAAAACAATTTCGATCTGGAATGCTGCATCGGTGCCAAACTCGTCCACCTCGTGGTCTGGGGATAGCCAATATTTTTTAACATCTTTTCTTAGGGATGCAATTTCCTTGGGCATAACCTTTTTATCGGCCATGGCGATGGAATAAAATAATTTGCCCAAACACTGATAGAACTCTTTTGCTTTTTGCTTATTATCTAACATAGTTTTAGTTTAGAGAGGGTGAATTATATTCAATACTAGGATGCTTATAAAGAAGTTCCTATGTGTTATCTTTCCAATTCGCAGCCGGGTAAACATAAGGCCTAAACTGTTTTTTATTAGGGTAGGATGTTTTCCCAAATTGGCAAACGGATAATCAGGTCAAATTCATTGCAATTTTCTAATACAGCTCGTTATACCTTATGTTTTGACCCCTATAAAACAAGAGTATTCTTTTAAATTTCGTTGATTAATTTAAGCGGTTAATTTTTTGGTTAAAATTTCATGTTTTTCAGTGTTCCATTTTTCCATGGGGGTAATTCTTCCCAAGAGTCCGTGTAGCCTTTCATTGTTATAAAACACGACGTATTCTTTTAAGATTTTCTCTATTTCACCAAAGGTTCTATATTCAAATCGATTAAAAACTTCTTTCTTTAAAATTCCGTGATAAGCTTCTATATGAGCATTTTCCTCCGGGGTTGCAATGTGGGTAAACTCTTGGCTCACGCCAATTAACCCAAGGTATTCCCTAACATTTTTGGCTATAAACTGACTCCCGTTATCACTCCTGATCACAATATTTTCAGGGTATTGGTAGTTCATAAACAATTGGGAAAGCAATTGGCTCTAGTTTATAATAGCTATTATTTGTATCTTTAGGTATGGAACTAGAAGAATTAAAACAAAAGATCCTTTCGCTTCCTCTGGTGGACAGGCGGAGATTGCTCAAGGATATCGAAAAGCACGATGTGACTACGGGAAGTCCAAGGGCACAGGCCTCCCGCCGACATCTTCTCGACAATATGATGGGCGAGTGCCCGCACTGTGGCCATACCAAATATGTCCGTTTCGGAAAGGACAAGGGTGCACAGCGCTATAAATGCAAGTCCTGCAAGAGAAGCTTTACCGAATATACGGGCACTTGGATGGCGGGGCT
>NZ_AUKX01000021.1 GCF_000424985.1 Arenibacter latericius DSM 15913 | reverse complement strand
TGGGTCATGAAAGAAAATCTCACGGGCAGTAAGGCTCTTTACCGTCCTTGCTATTTTGGTCGGACTATATGTTGGAACACTCTGAATCAAAAAATGAACATGATCCTTATCCGTACCTATCTCCAAAAAATGGATTTCATACCTGTACTGAATATCTAGACACGTCTGACACAGAATCCTCTCAACTTTAGGACTTAGTACCAATCGGCGATATTTGGTCGAACAAACCAAATGATAGAGTAACAACGAAACGTTGTGGCTCTTATGTATATGGGTGCTTGAGCTCACGCTCAAGATTACTGTTTTTTTTCGTGCGAGGCAAGCCTCGGGGTATTTACCCCTCTAGAATAAAAAATGCCATTCAAAACTTGAATGGCATTTTCCTTAAAATTCATTAGTAAGAAAAGCTATTATACGTTAAATGCTTTTCTTTGTGGATAGTAGGCTACAGTTCCTAATTCCTCCTCAATTCTTAGTAATTGGTTATACTTTGCCATCCTATCTGACCTAGAGGCTGAACCTGTCTTTATTTGCCCAGTGTTTAGTGCAACAGCAAGATCAGCAATGGTATTATCTTCAGTCTCTCCTGAACGGTGAGACATCACTGAAGTGTATCCTGCGTTCTTAGCCATATTTATTGCAGCAATAGTCTCGGTAAGTGTTCCAATCTGGTTTACTTTAATCAAGATAGAGTTTGCAATACCTTCATTAATACCTCTAGATAAACGCTCTACATTAGTTACAAATAAATCATCACCTACTAACTGCACCTTATCTCCAATTTTATCAGTTAAAGCTTTCCATCCATCCCAGTCATTCTCATCCATTCCATCTTCAATAGAAATAATAGGATATTTAGCACTTAGATCTGCCAAATATTGAGCCTGCTCTTCAGAAGTTCTTACTACACCTTTATCTCCTTCAAATTTAGTATAGTCATATTTTCCATCAACATAGAATTCTGCAGCAGCACAGTCTAGAGCAATCATAATCTCATCTCCTAACTTATAGCCTGCTCTTTCCACTGCTTTTGCAATGGTATCCAATGCATCTTCAGTACCTCCTGGAAGGTTTGGAGCAAATCCACCTTCGTCACCAACAGCAGTACTCAATCCTCTTTCGTGAAGAACTGACTTTAGGTTATGGAAAATTTCAGTTCCCATTTGCATAGCATGCGAAAAACTATTTGCCTTAATTGGCATCACCATAAATTCTTGAAAGGCGATTGGAGCATCTGAATGCGAACCACCATTAATGATGTTCATCATTGGAACAGGTAGCGTGTTTGCACTTACCCCTCCTACATATCTAAATAGCGACATTCCCAACTCGTTAGCTGCAGCCTTTGCTACTGCCAAGGAAACACCAAGAATAGCATTAGCCCCTAATTTAGATTTATTAGGCGTACCGTCTAATTCAATCATAACCTGGTCTATCAAGTTTTGTTCAAAAACAGACATACCGAGAATTTCTTCTGCGATTAATGAATTTACATTCTCCACTGCCTTGGTCACCCCTTTACCCATAAAGGAATTACCACCATCACGTAATTCAACAGCCTCGTGCTCTCCTGTAGAAGCTCCAGAAGGAACTGCTGCTCTCCCCATAACTCCATTTTCAGTGATTACATCTACCTCTACTGTAGGATTACCTCTAGAATCCAAAATTTGTCGTGCATGAACACTTAGAATGATACTCATATATTGTGATTTTTGATTTTAATTAATTATTTACAAATATAATAAAGCAAGCTCGCATTCCCCTATAATTAAGAGGATAATAGCGATTTCACACTACTATTTACAGACTATAACGTTTTAGTTTGATGAAGATTCGATCATTTCAAAAAACTGATCAAAAAGGTAATTAGCATCATTAGGTCCTGGACTAGCTTCTGGATGATATTGTACCGAAAATATATTCTTCCCTTTCATTTTCATCCCAGCCAAAGTGTCGTCATTTAGATGCACATGAGTAATTTCTATATTTGGATTAGCCTCTGCTTCTTCTCTATTAACAGCGAAACCATGATTTTGAGATGTAATTTCCCCTTTTCCTGTTATAAGGTTCATTACAGGATGATTAATTCCCCTATGTCCATTATGCATTTTAAAAGTAGAAATCCCATTAGCAAGTGCCAATACTTGATGCCCAAGACAAATACCAAACAAAGGTTTTCCCGAGTCGATTATTTTCTTGGTAGCCACCACAGCTTCTTTCAAAGGATCGGGATCCCCAGGTCCATTAGAAATAAAATAAGCATCCGGATTCCATTCACTCATCTCTTCGAAAGAGGCATCGTAAGGAAACACTTTAATATAGGCATCCCTTTTTGCAAGGTTTCTCAGAATATTTCTTTTTATTCCAATATCTAAGGCAGAAATTTTATACTTAGCAGATTCTTCACCAAAATAGTATGGTTCTTTAGTAGAAACTTTAGATGCTAGCTCTAAACCTTTCATACTAGGCACTGCTGCCAATTTCTTCTTAAGCTCCTCTATGTTATTAACATCTGTAGAAATTACAGCATTCATTGCTCCATTATCTCTAATATAACCCACCAATGCCCTAGTGTCTACATCAGAGATAGCAAACAAATTACTTTTCTCCATAAATTCTAACAAGCTGGCGTCAGAAGATGGTCTAGAATGCGTATAGCTAAAATTCTTACAAACCAAACCAGCTATTTGTACCGTATCGGATTCCACTTCATCCACTTGCGTACCATAATTGCCAATATGAGCATTGCTTGTCACCATTATTTGACCAAAGTAAGAAGGATCGGTAAATACTTCTTGATATCCGGTCATTCCGGTACTAAAGCAAGCTTCTCCAAAGACCGTTCCCTCTTTGTCGCCTACAGACTTACCGTGAAAAATAGTTCCATCGGCCAATAACAATATTGCTTTTTTTCTTGTTTGATACTTCATTTTCTAGTGTTACCTTATTTTTTAATTGACAAAATGATATATACCAAGATGTTTCCTTGGTGCAGCTATTTTGCTCGACGCGATAAAGTTACGAGGAAGCTAGCTTATTTGATATAAAAAAAGGATATTATGTAATAATAGTTTTATTCTTTAGAGTCATCACCTTTAGATTCTGCTTTACTATCAGTATCAGCTTTAGACTCAGTATTAGCAGCTGGTGCTACAGGAGCTTCAGATTTCTTAGATCTTCTACTTCTTCTTGTAGTTTTCTGCTTAGTGGACTTGTCAGAATTATAAATTTCATTGAAATCTACCAACTCTATCATAGCCATATCAGCATTATCTCCAAGTCTATTACCCAGTTTAATAATTCTGGTATACCCTCCTGGTCTATCGCCAACTTTCTCCGCTACATTACTGAAAAGTTCAGTAATTGCATTTTTATCACGAAGATTTTTAAAAACGATACGACGATTATGAGTACCTTTTTCAAGAGTTTGATTATTCTCTGCCTTAGATCTAGTGATCAATGGCTCTACAAACTGCTTTAAAGCCTTGGCTTTAGCTACAGTTGTATTAATTCTCTTATGCTCTATTAAAGAACAAGCCATATTTGCTAACATAGCACTTCTATGGGCTGTCTTTCTTCCTAAATGATTAACTTTTTTGCCGTGTCTCATTGTACTTTTCTATAAACTTTTCTTAGATATGGTTATACCAATTCTTAAAAAGCGATATTAATCTTTATCTAATTTATATTTTGATAAATCCATTCCGAAACTCAATCCCTTGTTCATCACCAATTCTTCTAATTCGGTCAAGGATTTTTTACCAAAGTTTCTAAATTTCATTAAATCGTTCTTGTTATAGGCAACCAAGTCTCCCAAAGAATCCACTTCTGCTGCTTTTAAGCAGTTTAGCGCCCTTACAGAAAGGTCCAAGTCTACCAATTTAGTCTTTAAAAGCTGACGCATATGCAACGATTCCTCATCATAAGTTTCTGTTTGTGCAATCTCGTCTGCTTCCAAAGTAATACGCTCATCTGAAAACAACATAAAGTGGTGAATAAGAACTTTTGCTCCTTCGGTTAATGCGTCTTTCGGATGAATAGAACCATCGGTCTGAATTTCGAAAACCAATTTTTCGTAATCTGTTTTCTGCTCAACCCTAAAGTTCTCAATACTGTATTTAACGTTCTTTATAGGTGTAAAGATAGAATCTACAGCAATGGTACCTAACATAGCGTTGGATTTTTTATTCTCCTCTGCTGGTACATATCCTCTACCTTTTTCGATAGTGATATGCATGTTAATATTTACATTAGGCTCCATATTACAGATAACTAAATCTGGGTTTAACACCTGATAGCCTGAGATGAATTTTTGAAAATCACCTGCAGTTAACTGTTCTTTTCCACTAACGGAAATAGATACCGTTTCACTGTCCACGTCATCGATTTGTCTCTTAAAACGAACTTGCTTAAGATTTAAAATGATTTCGGTGACGTCTTCCACAACACCTGAAATTACAGAAAACTCGTGTTCTACCTTATCAATTCTGACAGAAGTGATAGCAAAGCCTTCCAAGGAAGAGAGCAGAACCCTTCTTAATGCGTTCCCAATAGTAAGGCCATAACCTGGTTCCAACGGACGAAATTCAAATTTGCCTTCGAAATCGGAGGAATCAATCATTATAACTTTATCGGGCTTCTGAAAATTTAATAATGCCATAATTGGATCAGTGTTGTTTTATTTTGAGTATAACTCAACTATTAATTGTTCTTTTATATTTTCCGGAATTTGCATTCTTTCCGGGATGGCAACAAAACTACCCTCCTTTTTTTCACTATTCCATGTGATCCACTCATATACGCTACTATGTGCGTCTAAAGAATCTACAATAGCCTTTAAGGATTTTGATTTTTCTCTTACTCCTACAACATCACCTGGCTTTAGGGTATAAGAAGGAATATTAACCAATTCCCCGTTAACAGTAATGTGTCTATGGGATACTAATTGTCTAGCTGCGCTTCTAGTAGGCGCAATACCCATTCTATAAACAACATTATCTAAACGAGACTCACAAAGTTGAAGTAATACCTCACCGGTAACTCCACCACTTCTATTGGCCTTTCCAAAAATGTTTCTAAATTGTTTTTCCAAAATACCGTAAGTGTATTTTGCTTTTTGCTTTTCCATTAACTGGATAGCGTATTCAGACTTTTTACCACGACGTCTGTTATTTCCGTGTTGTCCTGGAGGATAATTTCTTTTCTCAAAAGCTTTATCGTCTCCGAAAATCGCCTCGCCAAATTTACGAGCAATCTTTGTTTTTGGTCCTGTATATCTTGCCATTTTCTTTTATTTTAGAAGTGTGATCATGAATTAAGGCTTATCCTTCGATAATCGTAACTACACTCCTTGAAAATCCTTGTATTAGGATTAATTATTAAACTAATATAAATTAAACTCTTCTTCTTTTTGGTGGTCTACAACCGTTGTGTGGCATTGGGGTAATATCGATGATTTCGGTAACCTCAATTCCAGAGTTGTGTATAGCTCGGATAGCAGATTCTCTACCATTACCAGGCCCCTTTACATAAACCTTTACCTTTCTTAAACCAGCATCATGTGCTACTCTTGCACAATCCTCTGATGCAACTTGAGCCGCATAGGGAGTATTCTTTTTAGAACCTCTAAAACCCATTTTACCTGCTGAAGACCAAGAGATTACATCTCCTTTTTTATTGGTTAAAGAAACAATAATATTATTAAAAGAAGCAGTTACATGAGCTTCGCCCACAGACTCTACTATTACCTTGCGCTTCTTTGTCGCTTTTGCACTTGCCTTTGCCATAATATCCTAATTATTATTTAGTTACTTTTTTCTTATTAGCAACTGTTTTTCTCTTACCTTTTCTTGTCCTAGAGTTGTTCTTGGTTCTTTGACCTCTTAAAGGTAAACCAGATCTATGGCGTATACCTCTGTAACAACCTATGTCCATTAAACGCTTAATGTTCATTTGGTTTTCGGAACGCAATTCTCCTTCTATAGTTAAAGAAGAAACTGCCTCACGAATACGGCTAATCTCATCATCGTTCCAATCAGATACTTTAGTATCTTCACTTACTTGAGCTGCGGCTAAAATATCCTTAGCTCTACTTCTTCCTATACCAAAGATATAGGTTAGGGCTATAACCCCTCTTTTTTGTTTTGGTATATCTACACCTGCGATTCTTGCCATAACTACCCTTGTCTTTGTTTAAATCTAGGATTCTTTTTATTGATTACGTACAATCTGCCTTTTCTGCGCACTATTTTGCACTCGGCACTTCTTTTCTTTACTGATGCTCTAACTTTCATCCTATTTGCTTAATATCTATATGTAATTCTTGCTTTAGTTAAATCGTACGGACTCATTTCAAGTTTTACCTTATCTCCCGGAAGCAATTTAATGTAATGCATACGCATCTTCCCAGAGATATGTGCCGTTACCACATGACCGTTTTCCAACTCTACGCGGAACATAGCATTAGATAATGCTTCGATAATGCTTCCATCTTGCTCTATTGCTGCTTGTTTAGCCATACTACGCTACCTTTCTATTTTTACCAGTTTTCATCAATCCATCATAATGCCTATTCAGCAAATATGAATTTACTTGCTGTACAGTATCGATGGCAACACCTACCATAATCAATAAAGAAGTACCTCCATAAAACAAGGCCCACCCCATTTGAACACCCATCAACTTAGCAATAACTGCCGGCAATACAGCCAACAAAGCTAAGAAAATAGATCCTGGTAGAGTAATCAGGGACATTATCTTATCTAGATATTCCCCTGTTTCCTTTCCTGGTCTAATACCAGGAATAAATCCGCCGCTTCTTTTAAGATCATCAGCCATTTTGTTGGTTGGTACAGTAATCGCTGTATAGAAATAAGTAAATACAATGATTAAAAACCCAAACAATAAATTATAGGCTAAGCCAAAAATATCCTCAAACTGAACTTCCATCCATTGCCCAACAGCCGTATTATTAAATGTTTTACCAAGCAAACCTGGTGCAAACATTATAGCTTGTGCAAAGATAATAGGCATTACCCCAGAAGCATTCAATTTTAATGGAATATATTGTCTAGATCCCATGATATTTTTCTCATATCCACCAGAAGCTGTACGTCTAGCATACTGTACAGGAATCTGGCGTGTAGCCATAACCAATAGCACACACAACAAGATAACCGCGAACCATATAATAACCTCGATCAACATAAACATGAGACCTCCAGTATTGTTAGTGGTTCTAGAGACAAATTCCTGAACAAAACTCTGTGGCATATTAGCTATAATACCCACCATGATCAGTAGGGATATCCCGTTACCAATTCCTTTATCGGTAATTTTCTCCCCCAACCACATAGCAAAAATTGTTCCAGAAACTAATATTATTACCGATGGGATAATAAAATCAATTCCTTTTCCAAATACAAATGCACTGTCTGGAACCCCTAGAGCACCCAAACTATACAAATAAGTAGGAGCTTGAACAACACAAATACCGATGGTTAACCATCTAGTAATCTGATTAATGGTCTTTCTCCCACTTTCTCCTTCCTTCTGCAACTTCTGAAGATAAGGAATAGCTATTCCCATCAACTGAACTACAATGGAAGCAGAAATATATGGCATTATACCCAATGCAAAAACGGAGGCATTAGACAATGCTCCTCCGGTAAATGCATTTAAGATACCTAAAATACCGCTCTCTGTACTGGAAGACAAAGCCCCCAGCTGAGTAGAATCTATACCTGGAAGCACAACTTGTGCACCAAACCGATACACTAAAAGCAAGCCTAGGGTTACAATAATCCTACCCTTAAGCTCATCAATCTTCCAAATATTTGATAATGTATCGAAAAATTTCTTCATAGTATTCTTTGACTTATAAACTTATTGCTTCACCACCTGCAGCTTCAATAGCAGCTTTTGCAGTAGCAGTAAATTTATGTGCAGAAACTTTAAGAGATGCCTTAAGTTCCCCTCCACCTAATATTTTAACTAAGTCGTTTTTTCCGACCAATCCATTTTCAATAAGAGTATCTAAAGAAACTGCATCCTTAGCGATTCCCTTATCTACTAATTCTTGAATTTTATCTAGATTGATACCAGCATAATCCTTACGGTTTATGTTAGTAAAGCCAAATTTAGGAACACGTCTTTGCAACGGCATCTGACCCCCTTCAAAACCAAGTTTCTTAGAATAACCAGATCTAGATTTAGCTCCTTTATGTCCTCTGGTTGCGGTGCCACCTTTACCAGAACCTTGTCCTCTACCTACAACTTTTCCGGCTCGTTGTTTTGCACCTTCCGCAGGTTTTAAATTACTTAAATTCATAACACTAAAATTTTTAAGCTTCTACAATAGAAACTAAGTGTTTAACTTTATTTACCATACCTAGGATATTAGGGGTGTCATCATGTTCTACCACCTGTCCTATTCTTCGTAAGCCAAGAGCCTCTAAGGTCCTCTTTTGATTTTGAGCCCTATTAATTGCGCTCCTCACCTGTTTTACTTTAATCTTTGCCATGTTTATCAGTATTCAGCATTCAGTAATCAGTAATCAGTACCAGCAGTTTGCTTTGTTTAAACGCAGCAGTTATACTAACTAATACCCAGTACCTAATACTTAGTACTATAAATTTATCCTTTAAAAACTTTTTCCAAGGAAACACCTCTCTGAAGAGCTACCGTTTTGGCATCTCTCAATTGTAAAAGTGCATCAAAGGTAGCTTTCACCACGTTATGCGGGTTAGACGAACCTTGAGATTTAGATAAAACATCCTGAACCCCTACAGATTCCAATACGGCCCTTACAGCACCACCGGCAATAACCCCGGTACCTTCAGAAGCAGGCTGAATATATACTCTTGCCCCACCGTATTTACCTTTTTGCTCATGTGGCAAAGTTCCTTTATTAAGAGGTATTCTTATAAGGTTCTTTTTGGCATCTTCGATTGCTTTTGCAATAGCAGTAGCGACTTCCTTGGATTTCCCAAGACCGTGACCTACAACACCATTCTCATCTCCAACAATAACGATAGCGGAAAATCCGAACGCTCTACCACCTTTGGTAACTTTGGTAACACGTTGTATCCCTACCAATTTATCTTTTAATTCTAAACCTCCCGGCTTAACAGTCTCTACGTTTTTGTATTTCTGGTACATAATATTCTTAGAATTTTAATCCTGCTTCCCTTGCGCCTTCGGCCAATGATTTCACTCGTCCGTGGTATAAATTACCACCTCTGTCAAAAGCAACCGATTCTATACCGGCTTCCTTTGCTTTCTCGGCGATAGCTTTACCTACCAAGTTCGCAACTTCTGTTTTAGATCCTTTTGATTTTGCCAATTCCTTATCTCTTGATGAAGCAGCAGCTAAAGTAGTTCCAGCTACATCATCAATTAATTGAGCATATATTTCACTATTACTTCTAAAAACAGCTAGCCTTGGTTTTTGTGCAGTACCTGTGGATGTTTTTCTTATCCTCCTTCTGATACGTAGTTTTCTTTCAGTCTTTGATAATCCCATATTCCTAATTATTAGGCTGATTTACCAGCTTTTCTTCTTAATTCTTCTCCTACGAATTTAATTCCCTTTCCTTTGTAAGGCTCTGGCTTACGGAAGGATCTAATTTTAGCAGCCACTTGACCAACTAATTGTTTATCATGGGAACTAAGCTTCACGATAGGATTCTTTCCTTTATCCGAGACAGTCTCTATTTTTACCTCTGGGGCCACATCTAAAATAATATTATGCGAGAAACCTAATGCAAGATCTAATTTCTGACCTTGGTGACTTGCTCGATATCCTACACCGACCAACTCAAGCTCTTTTACCCAACCCTTAGAAACTCCTTGGGTCATATTATATATCAAAGATCTATAAAGACCATGTTTTGCCTTATGTTCCTTAGAATCTGATGGTCTTGTAACAAAAATTTGACCATCCTCTACCTTTACACCTGCTCCAGAAAATTCTTGGGAAAGTGTCCCCAACTTACCTTTTACGGTAACAACATCTTCCTTTACTTCTACGGTTACTCCCTCTGGAATTGCTATTGGATTATTACCTGTTCTAGACATTCTTCTAAATCTTTAGTGTATTAATAGACATAACATAAAACTTCCCCACCTGCATTCTCAAGCTTCGCTTGCTTACTCGTCATTACCCCATGAGAAGTTGAAACGATGGCAATACCAAGACCATTTAGAACTCTAGGCAACTCCTTAGAGTTAGCATATTTTCTAAGTCCAGGCTTACTCACTCGTTGTAATTTTCTGATGACAGGTTCTTTTGTGAACTTATCATACTTTAAAGCGATCTTAATAATACCTTGTGTAGAATCGTCCTCAAATTTGTAGCTTAAAATATATCCTTGATCGAATAATATTTTAGTAATTTCTTTCTTTAGATTGGAAGCAGGTATTTCTACCACTCTGTGCCCTGCACGACTTGCGTTCCTAATTCTTGTTAAGTAATCCGAAATTGGATCTGTGAACATAGTTATTGATTTACGGTAACGGTTTTTAACTTTATTGTTAAACCTGCAACCTGTTTATAATTATTTTACCAGCTAGCTTTTTTAACACCTGGTATAAGACCATTATTTGCAAGCTCCCTAAAGGTAACCCTAGATACACCAAAAGTTCTCATATAACCTCTTGGTCTACCTGTAAGTTTACAACGATTGTGCAAACGCACAGGAGATGCATTTTTTGGCAACCTTTGCAATGCTTCATAATCTCCAGCTTCTTTTAAAGCCTTCCTTTTTTCAGCATATTTAGCTACGGTCTTTTGTCTTTTGACCTCACGGGCCTTCATAGATTCTTTAGCCATACTAATTCTTTTTAAAAGGTAATCCTAATTCAGTTAATAATGATTTGGATTCTTTATCTGTCTCCGCAGAGGTTACAAAGGTAATATCCATTCCATTGATTTTATTAATTTTATCAATGTTTATTTCAGGAAAAATGATTTGCTCCTCAATTCCAAGGCTATAATTACCTCTTCCATCAAAGCCAGTAGCCTTAATTCCCTGGAAATCTCTTACCCTTGGAAGGGCAGTTGTAACCAATCTATCCAAAAACTCGTACATTCTTTCTCCACGTAAAGTAACTTTTGCCCCGATAGGCATACCTTTACGAAGCTTAAATGCAGCGACGTCCTTTTTAGAATTTGTTGCAATTGCTTTTTGACCAGTGATTAAAGTTAATTCATCCACTGCATAGTCAATAAGCTTTTTGTCCGCAACAGCGGCACCAACACCCCTACTTACAACAATTTTCTCTAATTTAGGAACTTGCATTACATTTTTGTAACCAAATTCTTCCTGAAGAGCCTTTATAACTCTTTCTTTATATTCTTGTTTTAATCTTGGAACGTAAGCCATAACTAAATTACTTCTTTAGATTTCTTAGAAAACCTCACTTTTTTACCATCTCTTACCTCAAATCCTACTCTTGTAGCCTCTCCCGACTTAGGGTCGATTAAGGATAGGTTAGAAATGCTCAAAGGAGCCTCTTTCTTCACGATACCTCCTTGCGGATTGTTCGCACTTGGCTTTTCGTGTTTAGATACCATATTAGCACCTTCAACGATTGCCTTGTTCTTCTCACGGTCTACCTTGATCACTTTACCTTCAACTCCTTTGTGGTCTCCAGCAATAATTCTAACGGTATCCCCTGTTTTTATTTTCAATTTTCCCATTTTGCTATTTTTATTAAAGCACCTCTGGAGCCAATGATATAATTTTCATGAACTGTTTATCACGAAGTTCTCTGGCCACAGGACCAAATACTCGCGTACCTCTCATCTCCCCAGTAGGGTTTAAAAGTACACATGCATTATCGTCAAAACGAATATAAGAGCCGTCAGGTCTTCTAACCTCTTTTTTTGTTCTTACAACAACCGCCGTGGAAACTGCACCTTTTTTTATTGCTCCGTTTGGAGTAGCTTCCTTAACGGTAACTACTATTTTATCTCCAACAGAAGCATATCTTCTTTTTGTACCTCCAAGCACACGAATGGTCAAAACTTCTTTTGCCCCCGTATTGTCCGCTACTTTTAGTCTAGATTCTTGCTGTAACATAATTATTTAGCTCTTTCTATGATTTCAACTAATCTCCAACATTTGGTTTTACTTAATGGTCGTGTCTCCATTATTTTCACAGTATCGCCAATATTGCAATCGTTCTTTTCATCGTGCGCAACATATTTCTTTGTTCTCAACACGAACTTTCCGTACATAGGGTGTTTTACTCGCTTAACTTCAGAAACCACTACTGATTTCTCCATTTTGTTGCTAGTAACAACGCCTATTCTCTCTTTTCTTAAATTCCTTTTTTCCATAAAGCAGAACCAATTATTGTAATTCTCTTTTTGTTAATTCAGTTGCCAATCTCGCCACCGTTCTTCTCACACTTCTAATAAGCAAAGGATTCTCTAATGGTGTTACGGAATGAGCCATTTTAAGATCAGAGTACTGCTTTTTAAATTCAGCTTTCTTTTCTTTCAGCTCTTCAACTGATAATTCTTTAATTTCTGATTGTTTCATGATTCCTTGCAATTATATTAAGCAGAATAGTCCCTAGCAATAATAAATTTTGTTCTAACCGGTAATTTCTGCGCTGCAAGACGTAATGCCTCTTTTGCAACATCAATTGAAACTCCAGCTACTTCAAACATTATCCTTCCTGGCAACACTCTAGCCACAAAATATTCTGGGGCACCTTTACCTTTACCCATACGAACTTCTAAAGGCTTTCTAGTGATAGGCTTGTCTGGAAATATTTTAATCCACAACTGACCTTCCCTTTTCATATATCTAGTTGCCGCGATACGAGCTGCTTCTATTTGCCTAGATGTGATGAAGGAGGTATCCAAGGATTTAATCCCGAACATACCGTTGGAAAGTTGATGTCCCCTTCCAGCGATCCCTTTCATACGCCCTTTCTGCGTTTTGCGGTACTTAGTTCTTTTTGGCTGTAACATTTTCTTTAATTCTTTAAAAAATTACTTTCTACGACGTTGTTTCTTCGGTCCTTCGTGCTTACCACCTTTTCCACCAGTCTGACCCTTTGCCATACCAACTAAAGGAGAAAGCTCTCTCTTACCGTAAACCTCACCTTTCATGATCCAAACTTTGATTCCCAATCTTCCGTAAGAAGTATGAGCTTCATGCAATGCATAATCAATGTCTGCTCTAAAAGTTGATAAAGGTATTCTACCGTCTTTATAAGACTCAGATCTTGCCATCTCAGCTCCGTTCAAACGCCCAGAAATCTGAATTTTAATTCCTTCAGCATTCATTCTCATCGCTGCAGCAATTGCCATCTTAATAGCTCTCCTAAAAGATATTCTGCTTTCAATCTGACGAGCAACACTAGCCGCAACAAGATTAGCGTCTAATTCAGGTCTCTTGATCTCAAAAATGTTGATCTGAATCTCCTTATTAGTAATTTTCTTAAGCTCCTCTTTTAATTTATCAACCTCTTGACCGCCTTTTCCGATAATAATACCAGGTCTAGCCGTAGTAATGGTAACGGTAATTAACTTAAGTGTACGCTCTATGATGATTCTGGAAACACTCGCTTTCGCTAAACGTGCATGTATATACTTCCTAATCTTGTCGTCTTCGGCAAGTTTATCACCATAATCATTTCCACCGTACCAGTTAGATTCCCATCCCCTGATAATACCTAGGCGATTTCCGATTGGATTTGTTTTCTGTCCCATACTAAATGCTCTAGCTTTGTGTGTTATTATTAGATCCCAAAACCAAAGTAACATGGTTGGAACGTTTTCTTATTCTGTGCGCTCTACCTTGAGGTGCAGGACGTAGTCTCTTTAACATACTTCCACTATCTACTCTGATCTCTTTTATAAAAAGCTCAGCATCCTCAATATCAGCATCTTCATTCTTGGCTTGCCAGTTTGCTATTGCGGACAATAACAATTTCTCTAGCCTTCGAGAAGCTTCTTTAGGGTTAAACTTCAAGATAGCAAGTGCTTTTTCAATCTGCACTCCTCTTACTAGATCCGCTACTAAGCGCATTTTTCTAGGAGAGGTAGGGCAATTATTTAATTTAGCAAATGCAACTTGTTGCTTCTCCGCTTTTATCCTTTCGGCCATTTGTCTTTTTCGAACTCCCATAGCTTACTACTTTTTACCTTTATTTTTTGCTCCAGCATGACCTCTAAAAGATCTTGTAGGAGAAAATTCACCTAATTTGTGACCCACCATGTTCTCTGTTACAAAAACTGGAACAAATTGTTTTCCGTTATGCACTGCTATTGTTTGCCCCACAAAATCTGGAGTAATCATAGATGCTCTAGACCATGTCTTAATGACTGCCTTTTTACCGGATTCTACATTTTGCTGGACTTTCTTATCCAAACTATAGTGAACGTAAGGTCCTTTCTTTAATGAACGTGCCATTTCTTTCTACTTTTTATTTCTTTCTACGTTCTAATATATACTTGTTGGTACTCTTGGTCCTAGAACGAGTTCTATACCCTTTAGCAGGGATACCGTTCCTAGATCTTGGATGTCCTCCAGAAGCTCTACCTTCACCACCACCCATTGGGTGATCAATTGGGTTCATCGCTACTGGTCTAGTCCTTGGTCTTCTACCTAACCATCTGCTTCTACCTGCTTTACCAGATACCAATAGTTGATGATCGTGGTTAGACACAGCACCTATAGTCGCCATACATTCAGACAAGATTAATCTAGTCTCTCCAGATGGTAACTTAATGGTGACAAATTTACCTTCCTTAGCCATTAACTGAGCAAAAGTACCGGCACTTCTCGCCATAACAGCTCCCTGACCTGGACGTAGCTCTATTGCTGAAATAACAGTTCCTAAAGGAATAGATTTCAAAGGAAGTGCATTTCCAATCTCTGGCGCTACATTAGCTCCAGAAACTACTTCTTGCCCAACTTGTAATCCACTTGGAGCAATAATGTATCTCTTCTCGCCATCAGCGTAAGATAATAAGGCAATAAAGCCTGTTCTGTTAGGATCGTATTCAACCGACTTCACTGTAGCGACAACATCTTGTTTATCCCTTTTGAAATCGATTACACGATACCTTCTTTTATGACCACCACCTTTTTGGCGTATAGTCATCTTTCCTTGACTGTTTCTACCTCCGGACTTTTTTATCGGAGCAAGCAAGCTTTTCTCCGGCTTATCAGTAGTGATGGCGTCAAATCCGTTTACTACTCTAAAACGCTGTCCTGGAGTGACTGGTTTTAATTTTCTAACTGACATTTTTTGTCTTTATAGATTACTGTAAAAATCAATAATATCTCCCTCTGCAAGATCAACAATAGCTTTTTTATAAGCATTGGTCTTCCCGTGTTGCACTCCTGTTTTGGTGTAACGCGATTTGCGTGAAGGTCCATAATTCATTGTTCGAACTTTCTCAACTGTAACGCCATAAGTAGCCTCTACTGCTTCTTTGACTTGAATCTTGTTTACTCTAGGATCCACAAGAAAACCATAGCGATTGTTCAATTCGCTTTCAGCTGTCATTTTTTCCGTAATAATTGGCTTTATTAACACACTCATGGCCTACTTATTTAGTTAAGTTAGTTTCAATTCCTTCTAAAGCACCCTCAGTCAATACCACGCTTCCCGCATTAAGTATTTTGTAAGTGCTTAATTCTGAGTTAGTTATAACTTCAGAACCTTCTAAATTGCGCGAGGACAAATATACGTTATTATTCCTATCACCCAATACAAATAAAGATTTTTTCCCTTCCAAACCTAAGGATTTCAATACATTAACGAATTCCTTCGTCTTTGGCGCCTCAAATTCAAAATTTTCAACAACCACAATTGCATTGTCTTTAGATTTAATACTAAAAGCAGATTTTCTCGCCAAACGCTTTAGGTTCTTGTTCAATTTCTGCTTGTAATCTTTAGGTCGTGGCCCAAAAATACGTCCACCACCCCTAAAAACTGGAGATTTAATACTACCAGCACGTGCAGTACCAGTACCTTTTTGTTTCTTTATTTTTCTTGTACTACCTGCAATCTCGGCACGCTCTTTAGATTTATGCGTCCCTTGCCTTTGGTGTGCCAAATATTGTTTAACATCCAAATAAACAGCATGATTGTTCGGTTCTATTGCGAATACAGCATCGGAAAGCTCTACTTCCCTACCTGTTTCTTTTCCTTTAATATCTAAAACTGCTACTTTCATTACTTCTGAATAGTTACGTAAGCGTTCTTATGCCCAGGAACACAACCTTTTACTACTAAAAGATTCTTTTCTGGAACAATTTTCAATACTCTCAGGTTCTGAACGGTTACTCTATCGTTACCCATTCTACCTGCCATCTTCAGTCCTTTAAACACTCTAGAAGGATCAGATGCAGCACCAATGGATCCCGGAGCTCTTAACCTGTTATGCTGACCGTGCGTTTGCTGACCAACACCACCGAAGCCATGTCTTTTAACAACACCCTGAAAGCCTTTACCTTTAGATGTTCCAACAACATCTACAAATTCACCTTCTTCAAATAGATCAACACCTAAAGTGTCTCCTAATTTAAATTCACCTTCCCAATCTTGGAATTCCATGACTTTTTTCTTAGGAGAAACACCTGCTTTCTTAAAGTGACCTGTAGCCGCTTTATTTGCACGTTTTTCTGCCTTGTCATCGAAACCAAGCTGAAGGGCACTATACCCGTCAACCTCTTCGGTTCTGACTTGGGTAACTACGCATGGTCCAGCTTCAATTACCGTACATGGAATATTCTTTCCATTCTCGTCGAAGATGCTGGTCATACCTATTTTTCTACCTATTAACCCAGACATATTTATAATTGATTATTAATTAATACTCTAACCTGTTGATACAAAAACAGGGTCAAAAATAAATCGACCCTGATTTTATTTTTTCTCCATTTTTCCCTCGCGAAACGCTCAGGACATGTAATCTCACCACTTTGGTGAAAAAAAGTTTTGCAAAGCTACACTTTTATCTCGACTTCTACACCACTAGGAAGCTCTAATTTCATTAAAGCATCAATAGTTTTTGAAGAAGAGCTATAAATATCTAGTAAACGCTTATAAGAACTCAACTGAAATTGCTCTCTTGCTTTCTTATTTACGTGCGGTGAACGCAATACTGTAAATATTTTTTTATGTGTTGGCAAAGGAATCGGACCAGTTACAACCGCTCCTGTAGTCTTTACCGTTTTTACGATCTTCTCGGCAGATTTATCTACCAAGTTGTGGTCGTACGATTTTAATTTGATTCTAATTTTCTGACTCATCTTAGTTAGATTTAAGCGGTTATACCCTTAGCTTTCTTTATCACTTCCTCTGCTATATTGGAAGGCGTCTCTGCGTAGTGAGAAAACTCCATAGTAGAAGTAGCTCTACCAGAAGACAACGTTCTCAAAGAAGTTACATATCCAAACATCTCTGATAACGGCACTGAACCTTTAACAACTTTAGCTCCAGCTCTATCATCCATACTAGTGATAGTACCTCTTCTACGGTTAAGATCCCCTACAATATCACCCATGTTTTCTTCAGGTGTTAACACCTCAATTTTCATGATTGGCTCCATTAATACAGCACGAGCTGCTTTAGCCGCTGCCTTGTATCCTAATTTAGCAGCCAACTCAAAAGATAGTGAATCGGAATCCACAGCATGGAAAGAACCATCACTTAAGGTTACCTTCATACTATCCATTTCGAATCCAGCCAAAGGACCATTCTTCATAGCCTCTTTAAAGCCTTTCTCTACAGCTGGGATATATTCCTTAGGAATGTTACCTCCTTTAATATTGTTTTCAAACTCAAGACCATCTTTACCTTCTTCTCCAGGTCCCATTGTAAATACAATATCAGCAAACTTACCACGACCACCAGACTGTTTCTTATAAACCTCTCTGTGATTCGCTGTAGCAGTAAGAGCTTCCTTGTACTCAACCTGAGGCTCACCTTGATTTACATCAACCTTAAACTCACGCTTAAGACGATCTACAATAACATCTAAGTGAAGCTCACCCATTCCAGAAACGATTGTCTGCCCTGAAGCCTCATCTGTCTTTACCTGGAAGGTAGGATCTTCTTCAGCCAATTTAGCCAATGCCATACCTAACTTATCCACATCCGCTTTGGTTCTTGGCTCCACTGCGATACCGATAACGGGATCAGGGAAATCCATACTTTCCAAAATAATAGGATGCTTTTCAGCAGACATAGTATCACCAGTCTTAATATCCTTAAATCCAACTGCAGCACCAATATCACCAGCCTCGATAAAATCTATCGCATTTTGCTTGTTAGAGTGCATCTGATAAATTCTTGAAATACGCTCTTTCTTACCAGAACGATTATTCAAAATATAAGAACCAGCATCTAAACGACCAGAATAAACTCTAAAGAATGCTAAACGTCCAACGAATGGGTCAGTAGCAATTTTAAACGCAAGTGCCGCAAATGGCTCCTTTACGTCTGGCCTACGCTTTTCTTCTTTTCCTGTTTCTGGGTTAACCCCAACTATACCTTCTTTATCCATTGGAGAAGGCAAGTATCTACATACTGCATCCAATAAGAACTGAACTCCTTTATTCTTAAAAGAAGAACCGCATACCATAGGGATAATACTCATATCCATAACGGCAGCTCTTAAAGCAGCATGAACCTCATCCTCCGAAATTGAATCCTCATCCTCAAAGAACTTCTCCATAAGGTTTTCGTCGTACTCTGCAACCGCTTCAATAAGCTTCGCTCTATACTCCTTAACCTCATCTACCATATCAGCAGGAATATCAACTACATCAAAAGTAGATCCGAAATTCTCTTCATGCCATATAACAGCTCTATTCTTAACAAGATCAACGATCCCTTTAAAATCAGCCTCATCACCTATTGGCAAAACAATTGGCACCGCATTAGACCCCAACATCTCCTTAACCTGCTTGTTAACATTCAAAAAGTTAGCACCCTGACGGTCCATTTTATTCACGAAACCAATACGTGGCACTTTATAATTATCAGCTAACCTCCAGTTAGTTTCAGACTGCGGCTCCACACCATCAACTGCACTAAAAAGAAAAACCAATCCATCAAGAACCCTTAACGAACGGTTAACCTCCACTGTAAAGTCAACGTGACCAGGAGTATCAATAATGTTAAAATGGTAAGACTTTGTATCCTCTAAAACCTGCGCATTCTCCATTGGAAATTGCCAATCACAAGTGGTTGCAGCAGAGGTAATTGTAATCCCTCTCTCCTGCTCTTGCTCCATCCAGTCCATTGTTGCAGAACCTTCATGAGTCTCCCCAAGCTTATGGTTAACCCCCGTATAAAAAAGAATCCTCTCGGTGGTTGTTGTTTTTCCAGCATCAATATGCGCTGCGATACCTATATTCCTTGTTAATTCTAAATCTCTTGCCATTTGCTCTTATTAAAATCTAAAGTGAGAGAAAGCCTTGTTTGCTTCGGCCATTTTATGAGTATCAACTCTTTTCTTAACCGCTGCACCTTCTTCTTTGGCGGCCGCTAAAATTTCGGAAGCCAATTTTAAAGACATTGCTTTTTCGTTTCTTTTTCTTGAATAGCTAATAAGCCACTTCATAGCCGTTGAAATCTTACGATCTGGCCTAATTTGCATTGGGATCTGAAAGGTTGCCCCTCCAACTCTCCTACTTCTAACCTCTACGTGTGGCATTACATTAGATAATGCATCTTTCCACAACTCCAAGGCTGTTTTCTCCTCGTCGGTCTTTTTCTCCTCTACGATATCCATTGCATCGTAGAACACCTTAAAGGCTGTTGATTTTTTACCGTCCCACATCATCATGTTCACAAAACGTGTCACCAATTGGTCATTATACCTTGGATCCGGTAAAAGTGGCCTCTTTTTTGCCTGCTTTTTTCTCATTTCTTCTCATTTAATTGTTTGGATAGGGAAACCCTATCTTACTTCTTAGGGCGTTTTGCACCATACTTAGATCTACGTTGAGCTCTTCCAGCAACACCTGCTGTATCCAAAGCACCTCTAACGATGTGATACCTAACTCCTGGCAAATCTTTTACCCTTCCGCCCCTTACTAATACTATCGAGTGCTCTTGTAAATTGTGCCCCTCTCCAGGTATGTAAGCGTTCACTTCTTTTCCGTTAGTTAACCTAACCCTTGCAACCTTACGCATTGCAGAGTTTGGCTTTTTCGGAGTAGTAGTATAAACACGCGTACAAACACCTCTTCTTTGAGGGCACGAATCCAAAGCAACCGATTTACTCTTCTTAGTAATAGTGACTCTTCCTTTTCGTACTAATTGTGAAATTGTTGGCATACTATATATGTATAATAAAACTTAATCCCCTCTTTTTAAGGGCTGGCAAATGTAAGGATAATCCAGAATAATTCAAATCCTATGGAGTTTTTTTTCATATTTTTTTTTGAATATCAAGCTTTTGCATCTAAAAACACACAAAAAACCACCGTTGAGAGTCAACAAGCCTAAGAATTAATTTCCCAATTAACCCCAAACCCACAACTATAACAAAATGACCTAAACAATCTACCAGGCAACATTTGAACCCACAATCCTATAAAAACCCACTTTCCACCTCTTTAGGGAAACCAATCGCCTTATACATTAACAATTAAAATTATAAAAGTCTTAAAATTCAACTTTTCCCAACAAAAGCAGCCTTTCTATAAACTTTTACAAAATAAACTAAAGATTTAATAGAATTAATTTTTTTCATTAACTTAATTTTAAGATTTTTACGGTCAACTAATTCAAATTATAATAAAATGAAAACAAAACTAAATGGAATCTTAACACTATTTCTGGTGTTGACTGTGCATTTTGCTTTCGCACAGGACAAAACGATTTCAGGTACGGTTACGGACCAAGATGGTCTCCCCCTCCCTGGAGTAAATATCCTAGTGCAAGGAACCACTACTGGCACGCAAACCGACTTTGACGGAAATTACTCTATTGCGGGTCAAGAGGGACAAACTTTAGTATTCACTTACATTGGTCAATCTACTGTTACCAAGCTTATTGGTTCTGGAAACAGAGTTGATGTTCAAATGACAGAGGATGCTCAGGCCCTAGAAGAAGTAGTAGTTACCGCACTGGGGATAGAAAGAAAGCCAAGAGAGCTTTCCTATTCCGTTTCTAAACTAGACAGTGATGAAGTAACGAAAACCAAAGCAGTTAACGTTGCCACTGCGATGGTTGGTAAAGTATCTGGACTTCAAATTAACACAGTAAACA
The DNA here is from genome assembly GCF_000424985.1 of Arenibacter latericius DSM 15913. Classification (GTDB taxonomy): domain Bacteria; phylum Bacteroidota; class Bacteroidia; order Flavobacteriales; family Flavobacteriaceae; genus Arenibacter; species Arenibacter latericius. The sequence continues at coordinate 68,303 of NZ_AUKX01000021.1, read as the reverse complement.
ACGGCGCTAACCCATCTACAAGGGTTGTTTTAAGAGGTAACCGGTCTCTATTAGGAAACAACCAAGCTCTTATAGTAGTAGACGGTTTCCCTTCTTCTAGAGGGGTTTTAGATCGTATTAACCCAAATGATATAGATAACATTTCTGTACTTAAGGGAGCTAATGCTTCTGCATTGTACGGGTCTGATGCTGCCAATGGAGTTGTTCTTATTACCACCAAAAAAGGTAAAGGTAAACTTGCTGCAACTTACTCTACTTCTTACCAAGTAGAAACCGTGTCTTATTTACCAGAACTACAGGATCAATTTGGTGTCGGTGGATTTCCAGATGGAACACTTTGGCCACTAGAAAATGTAGCTTGGGGACCAAGATATGACGGTCGACTTATAGACGCTAGTGAAACTTTAGACGATGGATCTGTTTGGCAAGTGCCTTATAGCCCCATTAAAAACAATCACAAAAATTTCTTTAATACTGGATCTACTGCCCGTCATGGTATTACCTTAAGTGGTGGTGATGAAACTAGTGATTTCTTACTTTCATTAGATCAAACCAATACAACAGGAACTGTTCCCAACGACAAGTATAACAGAACCAATGTTCGATTAAAAGCTTCTAAAGAGTATAACCGATTAAAAGTAGGTGGTAACCTATCTTTCTTTAGATCCCATGCTAACTTAGTAGGAAATGGCGGACGCCAAAATAGGCCTGTTTATTGGAATGTTTTAAACACTCCGTTACACCTACCCATGGAGCAACTAAAAAACTGGAGAACTGGAAAGTTTACCAGAAACGAAGTATCTTTCTTCCGTTTTTATGAAAACCCTTACTTCATAGTTGACACCCAAAGAGAGAAAACCGATTATCAAGAATTCAACATCCTAACCAGTGTTGATTACAAAATAACCGATTGGTTAACAGCTTCGTTAAACACAGGGTTTACAGGTGGAACAGAGTCTTTTAAAAGAGAATTTGGTGCTTACACCTATGCCTTCCACTTAGAAAATGTTTATTCGGAAATGGATGAATATGGAGCAAGAACCGCAGATAGAATGAGTAACTCTACTAGGTTTAATAATGACTTCTTATTGCAATTCAACAAAGACATTTCAGAAAGCTTTTCTACTAACCTTACATTAGGTACCAATACTAGACTTACTACTTTTAAAGAAGTGGGTGTAGATGGAAGCGACCTTATTATCCCAGATTTTTACAATGTGTCTACCAGAACTGGTGACCTTGGAGGTTTTGAGGAAAGTCAAAACTACCGTAAGATTGGTGTTTATGCAGATTGGACCTTAGGTTTTAAAAATTATCTTTTCCTAAACGTTACTGCTAGAAATGACTGGTCTTCTACTCTTCCTGAAGATAATAGATCTTTCTTTTATCCAGGAGCCGGACTATCTTTTGTAGCTACCGATGCCTTCCCAGGGATAGTAAACGATAGAGGGATTAATTACCTTAAGGCTAACGTAAACGTTACCAAAACTGGTAATGACCCAGGAATTTATGCCACAGCGGGTACATTTTTCGCCCCTGCAAACTTCCCTTACGGATCCACAGTAGGATTATCACAATCTTCTAGAGATCCAGATCCTAACTTAAATCCGGAATTCACTACTTCTACAGAAGCGGGAATAGAATTAAGTATGTTTAGAAGCAGGTTAAATATTAATGCTACCGCATACAAAACCAATTCTACTGATCAGATTATCCCTGTAAACGTGTCGTTAGCTTCTGGAGCTTCTAGTAGCTTAATAAACATTGGTGAAATTGAAAACAAGGGTATAGAGTTAGACGTAAAAGGTACCTTACTGAGATCTACTAATTTTAAATGGGATCTAGGAGTTAATTATTCTGGATACAAGTCTAAAGTAATTACCCTAGCTGATGGTGTAGATGAGTTAGACATAGGAGGGTTTTCTACCGCGCAAATTATCGCTAAAGTAGGTGAGCCTTATCCGCAGATCAGAACAACTGCATATCTAAGAGACCCTCAAGGCCGCATTATCGTAGGTGACGATGGAGATCCTATTCAGGATAGTCAAAACCAAATTCAAGGAAAAACATCTCCAGATTACATCATTGGATTAAACAGTAATATTAAATATAAGAATTGGAGTTTATACGCTGTAGCAGATTACAGAACTGGACACGTATTCTTCAACGATATTGTAAATGCCTTAGAATTTACAGGATTAACAAAACATAGCGCTACTGCCGGTAGACAACCTTTTGTATTCCCTAATTCTTCGTATTCCGATGGATCTGGTGGCTACGTAGCTAATACCAACAGATTAACTTCTGGTGGAGGTAATGCTTTCTGGGATTCGTATAACGATGTAAAAGAAAATTATGTAACAGATGCGACCACCCTTAAATTAAGGGAAGTTTCTTTATCCTATTCTTTAAACCAAAAAGTTTTGGAGCAAATAGGAGTAGATAACTTAACCATTGGTTTGTACGGACGTAACCTTTTAACTTTAAGACCAAAGGACAATGTCTATACCGATCCAGAATTTAACTTTACTACTGGAAACGCTATAGGAGTTGGTACACAGTCCCAGACTCCACCGACTAGACAGTTTGGTTTAAACTTATCTGTAACTTTTTAAAAAAAAATCATGAAAAAAATACCATTTATAAAATCTACTATATTACTGCTCTCTATCTTAGTAGGAGCCGTAAGTTGTAGCGACTACTTGGATGTCAATGACAACCCTAATGATCCTCCTATTTCTACACCACAACTAACATTGCCGGTGGCACAGGCTAGTCTAGCTAATTTAAATGCTAGATCTATGACCTACTTAGGTCAATTTATGGCCTATAATTGGGCTACACCATCTAACTGGTCTGCCAATGCAGATTTCGCTAGATATAATGTTACCACAAACTTTTTCTCTACCATTTTTGAGACTAGTTATGTGGATATCTTTAAAAACCTTACTTATATAGAAACCTATGAAGACCCTGCAGGCGCTATAGATTATAGTGCGTATAAGGTTATTTCAGCTACTCTAAAAGGGTTTCAATACCAGTATTTGGTTGATCTTTATGGAGATGTACCTTATACCGAGGCTAACCAAAGAGGAGCAAACACCACTCCAAAATATGATGATGCAGAAACGGTGTACAAAGCTAATATTGATGCTTTAACCCAAGCAGCTAACCTAGCATTAAATATGCCTGAAGGTGCTGAGGATCCAGGTTCTCAGGACATTATATTTGGCGGACATATGGATGAATGGGCTGCCTTTGCCAACACTATTAAACTTAGAATGTTGGTTAGATTGAGTAACACAGGACAAGACAGCTACATCAAGGATCAAATTGCATTAATCAACGCTAATGGCGCTGGCTATATCCAATCTGATGTTAATGCCAATCCTGGGTATTCTGATGCTAGCGATAAGCAAAGTCCATTTTACGGTTATTTCCGAAATGTAAACACCAATTCACAAACTGATAGAGGTGACTTTACAGTAGCTAGTGATTATGCTTTGGACTTCTTAGTAGACACCAATGATGATCGTTTGTCTAGAATATATGCTCCTGCACAATCCGGTGGTGCCTTTAAAGGGGCTCCTCAATCTACAGTTCTCCCAGGAAGTGGATTTACTAGTAATGATCTTTCAAAAGTAGGTCCAGGCCTTCTTAGAAGCGCAGATCAAGACCAACCAATTATGTTACTTACTGAAAGCTTACTTCTTCAGGCTGAAGCAATTGTTAGAGGCTATATCCCTGGAGGAGATGCCGCTGCTAAGGAATTATACCAAGAGGCTATTACAGAGTCTTATGTTTACCTAGGTGTTGAAGATCCTGAGGATTCTGCCGAAAGCTACTATACTCAAGATTTAATTAATGTTAATTGGGATTCATCAACTGATAAAATTGAAGCGATAATCACCCAAAAATGGGTGGCTTTAAACAGCACTTCTTCTATTGAATTGTGGATTGAGAAAACAAGGACAGGTTTCCCAGCAGATTTACCTATCCCAGTAGAATCAGACGGTGTACGCCCTGTAAGACTTTTATACCCAGCATCTGAAGTTGCCAGAAACAAAGACAATGTTCCTACGCAAAATGTTGGTGACGCCTTTACTAGTAATCCATTTTGGAAATAAAATATCATACGATGAAAAATATAACATATAAATTAAATTATCTAGCACTCGCCATTGCCGCTATGTTTATGGTCTCATGTGATGCCATACTAGATCAAGATGAAACCGATTTTGGGCAAGGCCCTATTTTGGCTCAATTCGAGAAAACTAAGACAGAACTAAATATCATTAAGGATCCAGAAAACACTCCTATTGATTATGAAGTTCCTATCACGTTTTTTGGCGGAAAAAATGTGCCATTAGATAGAGATGTGGAAGTTACTATTGCAACTAGTCCCGACTCGGAAGCTAAGGAAGGTGAAGAGTTCGAATTAAATTCAACCACCTACACTATTCCCGCAGGTCAAACTTCTGTAGTTGCAAGTATAAAGATCCTAACCGGAAATTTAGTTCCTTTTGAATTTAAGGATATCGTTTTAGAAATTACAAGTTCATCAGAATCAGTGTCCGATGTGAACAGTACAGCTATCACCCTAAAGGCGCTAGATTCTAACACCTTAGCAGGAACTTACACTGTAGAAGTGGGCGAATACTGGAACTCTGGGAGTTTTATTTCCAGTTATGCTGGAAGAACATTTGTAGTTGCAGCTATAGCTCCAGGACTATACAGACATGAAGGTATTGCTTTTTGGCCCGATGGAAATGATTTTTATTTTACCGTAGATGAGGACACAGGTGTTATTACAGTCTTAGATAAAGATCCCGATGGCACTCCCACTTTACTTAATGGTTCTCCAATCATGACCTGTGCTGGCGGAAAATTTGAGCTAGTACCTTGTACTGATGAGACCAATAAAGCAACTTTAAAAGCTGATGGTCATCACACAATAGAACTAACCACTGGTTATTTCAGAGGTGCAGGAGCAACTCGTGAATTTTTGCAAAAATTGGTTAGGAATTAATCAACAATACAGTAATTTTTAAAAAGTCGTCTAAAATTAATTTTAGACGACTTTTTTATATTCTAACAATTTCGTCCTACCTTCCCAAAACATCAAAAAATATTAAATTAAGTAGAATAACTTTTCAAAGGTTCATTTAACATATATTTGCATCAATGGAAAAATCAACCCAAATTTATGGCATTAGAGCAGTTATCGAAGCCATCAACGCCAACGAACCCATAGATAAAGTCTTTATCCAAAAAGGATTAAAAGGCGATCTCTCCCGGGAATTAGAGACACTGTTAAGAAAAAATGGCATTATCGCTTCCTATGTTCCTGTTGAAAAACTCAATAGACTCACCAAGAACAATCATCAAGGTGTTGTAGCCAATATCTCCCCTATTAGCTTTCTTTCCATTGAAGAAATGGTAGCTAATGTAACGGAAAAAGAGAAGGCACCATTATTCCTCTTACTGGACCAACTTTCTGATGTACGTAATTTTGGAGCTATAATCCGTACCGCTGAATGCACGGGAGTAGATGGAATTATAATACAAAAAAGAGGCGCTGCACCTGTAACCGCTGATACTATAAAAACATCGGCCGGAGCAGCATTTAGAGTACCTATTGCCAAGGTAGACCATATAAAAGACGCCGTATTCTTTTTACAGGCTTCAGGAGTTCAGGTGGTTGCAGCTACTGAGAAAACAGACAACACTATTTATGACGTATCATTTACCTCTCCCACAGCTATCATTATGGGATCAGAGGACTTGGGAATATCTCCCTCAATATTAAAAGCATCCGACCATTTGGCAAAACTGCCGATGTTAGGAAGTATAGGCTCGTTAAACGTATCGGTTGCCTGCGGGGTTTTCTTATACGAAGTGGTTAGGCAGCGTCAGGATACACTTTCCAAATAAAGATATTTAGTTATTTACCATAGAAGTAAATTAATTTGGGGCCTCATCATCTTTGAGGTCCTCTTTTTCTATTTTCTTATAGTGATAAAATATTCGCGGCTGATCTAAATCCTGTTCTGGCTCTTCCTTGGGCGACTCAATGAAGTTCCCATTTTCATCAAAATGCTTTAGGAATTCATCCTCCTCCTCATTATAGTCCTCCCTTTCCCAATCGTACTTTTTAGGCTTAGGTAATGAGGCGCGTAGTGTGAGGGCCAATAGCAATCCGGTTGAGAATCCCCCCAAATGCCCCTCCCAAGAAATACCTTCTTTAACAGGAAAAATATACCACAACATACTCCCATAGATAAATACAACTATAAATGAAAGTGCCACTAATCTATAATGCTTAGATAAAACGCCTTTAAAAAATATAAAGCTCACCAAAACATAAATTACCCCACTCATCCCAATATGGTAGCTAGGCCTGCCGATTAACCAGGTAATAAGTCCTGATAATAGCACTCCAATTAATAACACCTTAAACGCAATCCCCCTATAAAAATAAACTAGAGCAGCTGTAAGGATTGCAATCGGAATAGTGTTATTATAAAGATGATCTACAGAAGCGTGTATAAAAGGACTTAAAACAACACCTCTTAACCCGTTTAAACTCCTAGGATAGATTCCGTACTGATTTAGATTAACTTGCAGTTTTAGCTCTATAAAAAAAACCGTCCAAATGATAAGTACAGTAAGAAGCGGTAATATTATAACCGAATTTGAAAACTTAAAATATGAATTCTCTGTCATACCTGAAATATAAATATTTAATCAACATTCTAGCCATGTTTCCAATTTCGGATAAATTGTCATCTATATAAATATCTTATTTTTGCCGTTATGAACGAACCACTTGCAGAAAGGGTACGCCCCAAAACATTAGAAGATTACATAAGTCAACATCATTTGGTAGGAGAAAAAGGATCTCTTACCAATCAGATTAAAAAAGGTATTCTCCCTTCTTTAATTTTATGGGGTCCTCCTGGTACAGGAAAAACAACCCTGGCTAATATAATTGCAGAAGAAAGTGGAAGACCTTTCTATACTCTAAGCGCCATAAGCAGTGGCGTAAAAGACATTAGGGAGGTTATAGATAAGGCTAAGCAAAGTGGGGGGTTATTTACTACCAAAAACCCTATACTATTTATAGATGAGATTCATAGATTTAGCAAATCACAACAAGATTCTCTTCTAGGAGCTGTTGAAAAAGGCTGGGTAACTTTGGTCGGTGCTACTACAGAGAACCCCAGTTTTGAAGTAATTCCTGCTTTATTATCTAGGTGTCAGGTTTATATTTTAAATCCGTTTGGTAAAGAAGATTTGATAGCCTTATTAAGAAGGGCTATGGAACTAGATACGTATCTAAAAAAGAAAACCATACACCTCAAGGAAACCGAAGCACTACTTAGACTCTCTGGAGGGGATGGTAGAAAGCTATTAAATATCTTTGAGCTTATCATTAATTCTGAAGCTACTGATGACGTTACTATTACCGATGAGTTAGTACTAAGCAAAGTTCAACAGAATACTGTTCTATACGATAAAACTGGAGAGCAACATTACGATATTATATCTGCCTTTATAAAATCTATCCGGGGGAGCGACCCCAATGCTGCTGTTTATTGGCTTGCCAGAATGATTGAAGGTGGGGAGGATGTAAAATTTATTGCCCGAAGATTAATTATAGCTGCCTCTGAGGATATAGGCATTGCCAACCCTACAGCTTTGGTAATCGCCAATACCACCTTTCAGGCCGTAACTACAATTGGTTATCCAGAAGCTAGAATAATACTTAGTCAATGCGTAATATACCTTGCCACCTCTCCAAAAAGTAACGCAAGTTATATGGCTATTAACAAAGCGCAACAAACCGTAAAACAAACAGGAGATCTCTCCGTCCCCCTAAAATTGCGTAATGCTCCAACTAAACTTATGAAGGATCTTGGATACGGACAAGAATATAAATACGCTCATGACTATGCCAATAATTTTGTTGAGGAAGAGTTTATGCCCGATGAACTAAAAGGGACTAGTTTTTATAGTCCAGGCAACAACCAACGGGAAAAAGCCATTAAAGAGTTTTTAAAGAACCGATGGAAAGACAAGTATAACATGTAGCATTTAGAGTCTTCCTAGTGCAGAGATGCCACCATCGACCACTTAGTCTTAATTATATAAAGCCAAACCTCAGAGAAGAACAGCACATTCCTGCATAAAACTACTAACTACAACATTACTCCCAAAAGGGATTTCGCAGTTAGCATCTAGATGTCTTTCAGCATTAATAATGCTTAAAATTTAATATTCATTTTTTTGTTGACCAATTCGTTTCCGTCATAATATTCAAAAATCCAATTCCCTCCTTTTTTAAATAAAATTCCACTTTCCTCCTGCCAATTAGGCTTGGCAAAATAAAAATTACTGAAACTAGTTTGTTGTAGGGTCATAACTATTTTAGGAGTACTGTCTACCAACTGATATCCATTAGTTATGGCCTGTGCATATAGGACGTCACTTTCCACTACATCCATAACCTCCTTAGCATCTGAGGCAAACGATACATCTTCTTGAACATAGTCTGAGGGTACAGGTGACATATCTTTAAATGATTGATTCTCTGGTGTGGCTTTTTGCTGCACAATTGGCGTAGGGGTATTCTTTTTTGTATCCTGAGTTGCGGTTTGAGGAATTCTCTTTACATCATCTTTATAGCTAACTATTAAAGGAGCTGTAGAACTACTAGGCTCATAGCGGTACCCTTCACCCGATAAAGATTGAAGACTTTCTTTAATAGCTCCAGAATAAGCCTCTTTAAAGTCCTTTTCCTTACTTCTCCCCTCCTGGGTTACAAATATTTCTTGCGACTGACAATCTTTTAAACTAAGATTAAGTTTAGTTGTAAACATGGAAGAATCGTCATGTAGAGCCAATAAAAGCCCTAAACACCTATTGCTTAATAAATCTTCTGGCAAGGCATTGTCATATACCGCATTAAACCCATTCTGAGTTAATATATATTTAATTAATGTACTCGTCTGATGTTGATTCTCCTCCTTAAAAGCCTCAAACTTAACCGGAACAATAATATATTTATAGTTGTTTAATTCTGCTTGAGACATTCCTAAATAGCAACTTAAAAGAAGGAAGGATACTAATATTTTTTTCATGTAAGACCTATATTAATTCTTCCCCCAAGATATAATATTTAATCCGAACTGAAAAGAAGCATAATGACTATCCACAAGATTATTATATTCTAATAGGTTATCGGCCATTACATAAAAATTTACAGGACCAGCCTGAAAATTTACACCAACTCCAATATTAGAATAAGAAAACTTATCTACCGTATAAGTGGTTTTTACAGTGATTGCATTATCAAACCTATGCATGTAAAAAGCTGTTAGTGCAGCTTGCGGCCCCTTTGGTCTATTAATCATATATAATTGACCTCCTACCCCATTATTATACCCATCATAGGCTCTCCCTTCGCGCACATAATCCTTACAATCATAGTTACGGCGAGAGGGTATTCGCTTTCCAAAATTATACCTTAGGGATCCATATAATTTTGTAGGCCTAAAAGTTATATAGCTCTCATTATTTGTCTCATAAGGAACCATGTCGTTTATATCGTCTACAAACTCTTGCCAATGGTCCTTAACTCCATCTGAAGGAGCTCCTGAGAAAACAGCCTCAATTCCTTCTACTGTTGTTGCTCCTTTTAAAGTATAGTTTTTTACATCTGTAGAATTATAAACAAACCCTAAATCCAAAATACTTCCTGTAATTACCGTTTTACTATTTAGGTGGTAAGTAAAACCAAAATCGGCTCCGAATCCTAAATCTCCTCCAAAAAACATCCTGCGCGCTAATATTTTGGGTAATTGGGAACGATTATTACTCCATGCATCCTCTAGCCTACGAAGTCCCGAAGATCTAAATTCTAAGTCGGCGTCTATAGTATTAGCTATTAAATTTCTTTCTCCCTTAGTAGTTATAAAATGGCCTTTATTCTTGGTGGAGGTAAAATTAAGAACACTTGAATATATTTTTGCTCTAGCCCCAACTGTAAGCTGTTTATTTATCCTCCTATTGATGCCAAAATGGAAAACGGTAACCATTTCACCCCGAGTATTTAAATGACCTAAATTAAACCTCCTATCTAATTGATCTGCATTTCCCTCGAAAGCCAAAGTAGCATAATCTTTAAAAAAGTAGCCTATGCCATCCCCTTCGTTATAAATCCCAAATGAATAAAAGTCTTTGAGGTTTCTTCCCCTAAATCCACCATTAAATAAGGTTACCTGATAAGTACCACTAAGCTGATCATTTATATCCAAATTATACACCACCCTATCCTTTACTTTTTCTGTAAAATCTAGTCCATCCGCAGCAAAAAGATCATGTACCGTAACGGCATTAGTGCCTGCTTGAAAAGAGAATCCTGATACCATAGGTATACCAGCATACCACTTAAAATCTGTCAACATCCCAGGATTAATCATAAGGGCATCTGGGTTGCCTGTAAAATCGTAAAGCAATTGTTTGTTCTGAGCAGAAAGGCCTGCACAACTATACAGGTAAAACAATAAGACCCCAAAAATCAATCTCATCGCAGTCTCATCATAAATTTACCACTAGACCTAAAGATAATCTTAGGATCTGGAAGACTTGAAATACTACTAGTATCTCCTAAGTTTCTGACACTAAACCTAATAATAGAGGTATTCTTAATTATTTCAAGGCTTTTCCCAAAGCCACCATAAGCCACATCCCTTTTAAGTATTGAGGTTGGCTCAGGAGCCATACTAAATTTCTCCTCATCCAAAACTATCTCATTCTCATCTAGGAAGGTAATAGTAACCTCTAATTCCTTACTTGTAGTATTTTCCACCTCATAGGAAATAGTGCCTTCTAACACCCTGTCTGCAAAGACATCCTCATTAAACCCATTAAAACTAAAGTCTTGACTATAAAATACGGTGTCGGCAGACTTGTTCAACAAGTCTTCTGGAGACTCTACATATAAGATACTGCCCTCAATGGTAGGTGTGACGCTTAAATCATCTAATTGGTCAAAATCTGGCCGCTCTACACAGGAAGCGAATCCTAGCAGAAATATTAAGGAAAGTAAAAAACTCTTATTTGCCATATAGAGCTAATTATAACAAGACGCAATAAATCACTGCAGCCTTACGTTAAATATAACTCTATAAAAACAATTTTATTTCATTTAAATCGTGAATCATGCAACAATAATCGTGTTTGGGTTCATTATGCGCATTAAAATGTAACGTGTGAAGCCCTACCGCCTTAGCTCCAAGAATATCTGCCTCCAAACTATCCCCAATCATAATTGAATTTTGAGGCACCGTTTTGGCTTTTTCTAACGCAAGTTGGAAAATTGAAGGATCTGGTTTCTTTGCCCCTGCCATTTCGGAATTTATTACCTGATCAAAAAAGCTATCAATATTAGCATTACGCAACTTCCTATCCTGTACTTCCTGAAACCCATTGGTAATGATATGAAGCTTATAATTAGGTTTTAGATAGTTTAAAACCTCTATAGTATTGGGGAATAAGTGATTGTAAGAAGACAAATGTACAATATACTGATCGGCCAAAGTATCTATTAAATCGTCCCCTACACCATATTTTAACGAATCGAAGGTTGTTTTCAATCTTTGATACCTCAACTCACTTTTATTAATTTTCCCTTCCCTATACAATTTCCAAAATTTGAGATTTATGGGGACATATGCTTTTAAAAATTCATTTAAATCGATCCCCACTCCACATTCTGCCAAAATTTTTTGAAATGTTAATGCCGAATTTCTCTCAAAATCCCAAAGTGTATGATCCAAATCAAAAAACACATCGGTAACCGACTCTTTATACATATACTTTTTTAATTATGTTTCTATACAAATCTTTCCAATCTAACTTTGCTTCCCCACCTAAAAGTTCATTAGAGAACACTGAAACAAACGTACCGTTAACTTTTCTCACTTCCTTAGCCAATGCTTCTACCTCAGTAAGCGCCTCTTCCTTAGTCTTAAATTTCAATAAGCTATAGTCATGAACTGCAAAGGGATGTATTTTTATAGGTTGTTGCACCTCCAAAAGTATGTCATAGAAATAAAACGGAGAACAACTCCCAGCTCTAAATCCACTTTCATGAGTATACCCCATTGTATAATCGTGAGTAAAATCGGCCTCTACTAGATTTCTATAAGTTTCGGGTATATCTACCCTATTAAATCGCATACGAGAACTATTGATAGGCCTATGAATTACATTGGAAAGATTTCTTTTTTCTTCCTTGATAAGGTTAATATCATCAAAGGAACTATAAGAACAGCAGAGGGAAACCATCTCATAATCGGCAACCGACTTAATAAGGTATTTAAATTTATTATTTCGGGTAGACACATTCTTATCATAGGTAGAGTATCCTGCGAATTGAAAAAAGAACATTCCTTTTAACTTAAATTGATTGTGCAGCTCTATCAACTCAAAAAAGTTGTCATAGGGATCTTTTTTTAATTTCATCAAAACCGAAATCCTATCTACCACTCTTTTTAACCTCAGCGATCCTAAGTCTAAAAGAAGCCCCGATATCCCTCTTACCAAACCTCTATGCAAAAAACAATGGGAAGTAGTTACATCAATTACAGGCGTAAAGCGATAGCTTTTGGGTTTAAACACTAAATCTGGGAACTTATCTTTAAGCAATTCTAACAATTTATTTGCCCATATATCTACGACAGGCATGTGCAAGAAATTGTTTTGATATGCTAGACTGTCTTTGGGGGGAAACCTACCGTGTATGTCCTTTACATGAGGCAAATACTCCTCATACCTACTTAATAAATAAAAACTAGCCGCAAAAATATCGAACGGTAAATTACTACGTTCCCCAGCGGTAAAAAAGCAGGGGGTGCCATCCCAATCCGAAACATGGATCTGAAGATCGTTAATCCCTTGTTCAAACAAAAGATCATTACTTCTTACAAAAAACTCGTTTTGTAGGGGCTGTTTAGTATACGTTATTTTGGGACCAGTATGTTTTATAAAGTCCTCTACTTTGGTAGTGTAGACCACTTCTATCCCCAAAATAGACGTAAACAAATGCTTGGTTGTATATCTAAAACGAGAGGTGATTTTATGGGTATAAATAAGCAACATAGTCAATAATTTTCTCCTTACGGATATTAGGCCCTAGCAAATAATAGTAGTTTTAAAAAATATCCCGACAACACTTTACGGAATATTTAAACAGCCTATTAGCAGAGCTCGATAGGTTTATATATCAGAGCAGGCCTTCATCGGCAAAACTAAAATAATCTTTTTGAGTAATGATGATATGATCTAACACTTTTATGTCCAAGGCTTGGGATGCTATTTTTAATTTTTGAGTAATCTGTTTATCAGCTTCACTAGGCTTTAAAGTTCCAGAAGGGTGATTATGCGCAAGGATTAGCCCAACAGCACCAAGCTCCAAGGCTTGCTTTAATACCAGACGAACATCCACCAAAGTTCCGGTAATCCCACCTTTACTTTGTTGTTTTGCAAGTAACACTTTATTAGAATTATTGAGGTATACAATCCAAAACTCTTCATGAGGTAGCTCCCCCATTTTAGGTTGTAAAAGATCGAAAACACTAGTGCTCGACTTGATTTTGATAACCTTCAATCCATTACCATCTCTTCGTCTACGTCCTATCTCCAAAGCAGCAACAATTGAAACTGCTTTTGCCTCTCCAATGCCTTTGAATTGCATTAATTGTTTTACAGAAAGCCTTCCTAACTCATTAAGGTTGTTATTAACCGAGGCTAAAATTCGTTTTGAGAGTTCTACTGCACTTTCATTTCGACTTCCAGAACCAATTAAAATTGCGATTAATTCTGCATCTGAAAGCACCCCACTTCCCTTATTTAATAACTTCTCTCGTGGTTTATCATCATCGGACCATTTTTTTATGGAGAAGGAGGTTGGTTTTTCTTGCATAGGTTAAAGATAAGAAATATAGTCAATTAGAAATTAAACTTTTATAGGTGCCATATAAGTTCCAACTATTCATCCTCAGAACATCGAAATAAGGATTCCACACCGAAACAAAAAAAAGAAGCCATTCTGAATTTCAGAATGGCTTCTTTAATAAAAGACTTTTCTTAATTAAAGCCTAGTTATTAGTAACCAGGATTTTGTGTTAAGGTTGGCTGCCCGTCGGCTCCCACACTTAAGTCTATCTGTGCTTGAGGGATTGGGTAATATTCACTTTTCCCTGGAATAAACTTCCCTCCTCTAACATCGGTAGTTATATCTCCTTGGTAATCAAAATAAGCATTAAGAGTTTCCTCTGCTATACCCCATCTTACCAAATCGAAAAAACGATGTCCTTCCATAGCAAGCTCCAATTTTCTTTCAAAGTAAATTCTCTCTAACGCCATTTCTTTAGAAGCAAAATCAGCTAAAGTATAGTCGGATATCGTATAATTTGCAGCGGTGGAAGTTTCTTTAAAACCTGCCATCGGATCGTTATCGTCTATGTACTCTTTTAAGAATCCATCTGGATTGGCTGCTCTTTGGCGCACTTTATTTACGTAACCAAGAGCCACATCTAAGCTACCTGCATGTGCTTCCGCTTCTGCTGCCATTAAAAGCACATCTGCAAAACGAATCACACGAACATTAAGTGCTGTACCAGGAGCCCAAGAACTTTGATCTGAATACAGGTCTTGGGTTGCTTGCCAATAGATATTCTTTTTAGGTGCATAAGGTCCACCGTAAGTTTGCTCTCTAATCCACGCAGCACCTGGGTGTTTACCCCAATCATGATAAGGAACGCCTCTTCTTCCTACTGTCCAATCTAATCTAGGGTCTAATGTCCCGGTATAAGGTGTAAAAGGATCATTACTTGTAATACCCATATCACTCTTAACTGGATTTTGATTGTAAGAATTAAGATCTGGCAATCCGGTCACTGGATCTGTTTTATAGGAATTCACTAAATCTTGTGAAGGTTGGAAAAATCCACAGCATCTAAATGGGCTGTTATATGGGAAATTTAGCATCCCTCCTTGATTAGCGTTACCAATAGTACCCGTACCGTCATTCGCTACCATTTGAATATCGAAAACAGTCTCTGAATTATTTTCTTCAGCAGCATCAAAGTTATCGCTGAACCTGTCGATAAGGGCATACTTTACACCACCTTGATTCACTCCATTATTGATTACATCGGTAAATGTAGTTTTGGCTTCAGGAAATTTCCCTTGATAGAGGTATGTTTTCCCTAAATAAGCAGCGGCTGCCCATTTATTTGCTCTACCAAAATCGCTCTGTGTCGCGGGTAAATTCTCAAATGCAAATTGAAAATCAGCCTCAATATTTGGCCAGATATCTACATTATTAGGCTGTTTAGGATCTTCAGTGGTTTCATCTACCCACGGCACCATATTCCACATTTTCTTCAGCTCGAAGTAATAATGTCCGCGCAAGAAACGTGCTTGAGCTGCAATATTCTTACTATCCTCAGGTGAAATCTCTGTTGCAATAGATAAGAGTTTTAGCGTGTTATTAGTCCGTTTAACTCCTTCATAGAGTGCTTTCCATTTAGAATTATAATACCCGTTAGATGGATTGGAGATAAACTTTACAATTTGATCAATGGCGGGCTGATCCCCTCCAAAACTTCCTTTACTAGCTTCTCCTCCAGCTACAGTACCATACACCCAGTTATCAGGGGCAGCTTCCCAGGCGCCACCGCCGAATCCTGCTCCATCCAAGGCAGCATAAGCCCCTATTAGAAGCTTTTCTGCACCTTCCTTATTTGCGATTACATCTTCACTCAACGCTCCCAAAGCAGGTTGCTCCAAGAAACTATCGGTACAACTACTTATGCATAGCGATGCAAAAACAGGAATATATAGTCTACTTATTTGTTTTATGATTTTCATATACTTTAGTTTATTATTCATCTTCATTAAAAAATAACATTTACCCCAAAAAGAAGTTGTCTTTGATTAGGATAAGCCCCCTCGTCAATTCCAAAATTAACTGTTCCCCCAGAAATCTCAGGATCAATCCCAGAGTAAGAAGTAATAGTAAATGCATTAACCATTTGGGCATATAGCCTTAATTTTGAAATATTAGCTTTACTCATCATATCTGAAGGAAAAGTATACCCCAACTGAATGTGTTTTGCTCTTAAATAAGATCCATCTTCAACGAAGTAAGAGTTAGGCACATCCGCAACACTAAATGAACCAGTAGTTTCCTGAATAGGAGCGGTAGCATTTGTGTTTTCTGGAGTCCAGGAATCGTATAAAGCAGTGTGACTTTTAGCTCCTGTAAATGAACTGTAAAAATCTGTCCACCATCTTACATTATTCCAAATATCATTCCCTTGAGAACCATATAAAAACATACTTAAATCCCAATTTTTATATAGCAACTCTATGTTTAATCCATAGGTAAAGTCAGGATTAGGATTTCCAATAAAAGTACGGTCATCAGCAGTAATTCTACCATCACCATCTATATCTTCATAACGGAATCTACCTACAGCAACGTCTGACTGATAGGTTGCATTGGCATCTCCTGTTGCGGCTACAGCACCAGCATTAGCATCGTCAATCTCATCTGCTGAATTCCAGAATCCTGCAATCTTGTATCCGTAAAATTCACTTACAGAATGCCCAACTGCGTTTCTAATGATAGTACTACCATTAAAACGTCTTCCTTCTCTATCAAAATAAGAATAACCATCAGCAATCTTCTTTATCTCATTCTGATAAGTAGTGAAGGTAACAGTAGTATTTAAACGTAGGTCGTCCGTTAAGTTAAAGAAGGTAGACACATCCATATCTAATCCACTATTAGACATCTCCGCAACATTTACAAAAGGAACTGTAGCGGTCCCTACTGTTGCTGGCTGATCTGGATTAAACAGTAAATCTTTTACGTCTTTTTTATAGTAATCTAAACTTAACTGTACCGAATTATTAAATAGGTTAGCATCCAAACCGATGTTGGAGTTGATATTCTTTTCCCATTTTGCATTCGGATTTCCAATTCTCGTTTGCTGAAAACCTTCATCAGTAGTCTGATTACCTCCAGAGATACCATAATAGGAAGTTTCCTGATTACCTCCAAAAGTGGTAAATGAATTTGAAGGATCTACATTTAATTGATTCCCCATAACTCCATATCCACCACGTATCTTAAGATCGTTTAACCAATCTAGTTCTGGCATAAAGTTTTCATTACTAATATTCCAACCTGCACTAACTGCTGGGAAC
Organism: Arenibacter latericius DSM 15913; assembly: GCF_000424985.1. Classification (GTDB taxonomy): domain Bacteria; phylum Bacteroidota; class Bacteroidia; order Flavobacteriales; family Flavobacteriaceae; genus Arenibacter; species Arenibacter latericius. The sequence continues at coordinate 51,017 of NZ_AUKX01000021.1, read as the reverse complement.
CATCCATATTGATTATTTAAAAATCTAGATGACCCATCTCTACGGATAGTAGCACTTAATAAATACTTATCATCAAAATTGTAATCTAATCTACCTATAAGAGACGATAACGCATCTTGATATTTCCAGCTATAGTTAGTTTGTGTACCAGACCCTGTAGACAAGCTTACATAATCTGGGTCAAAGGAAAAATATCCTTGCATAGAACCACCAACTTCTCTTCCTCTATTCTGATAGGCTTCTGTACCTACTAGAACGTTAATATTGTGGACGTCGTTAAAGGTATTCTTGTACTGCAACGTATTAGTCCAAGTATAATTGTAATTAGTGTGTGCTCCTTCAGTGTATGAATTTACAGAGTTGTTTTCAGCATTTTCATACTCAGGAAAGGTGAAAGAGTTAAAGCTATTGGAGAAATACTGTCCACCAAAACTTGTTCTTAAGGTGAAATTCTCTAAGAAATCAACTTCGGCAAAGATATTACCGAATATACGGTTAGACACTCCTCTATTATTTTTTAAACGTTCTAATATAGCAACAGGATTCCGAGCATTACCAAGATCTGAACCAAAAGACCCTGCAAAGTTCCCTTTAATATCCCTTACTGGAATAATCGGTTGCTGTCTCATAGCCATACCAATAGCACTTCCTTCGGATAATGCGCCAATCTGAGGATTGTCTCTAACACTAAAACTTAGGTTCTGACCGATTCTAATATTTTCTGTAACATTAAACACAGAATTAGAACGCATGGTATAACGCTTTAAATAGGTGTTATCTAAAGTTCCTTCTTGATCAAAGTAGTTTAAGGAGAATAAATAACTCCCTTTCTCACCTCCATTACTAACAGACAGGTTATGACTAGTAATACTAGCAGGGTTGAAAATTTCTTGAAACCAATTAGTTCCCTCTTTATTTGCTTTTACAATTCTATAAAAATTATCTAAATCAGAACTACTAGTATAATAAGGGTTTACGTTATATAACGACTCATCTACTGTATCTGCACCTACGGGCGCAATATAATTTGGTAACACAGGGGAGGCTCCATTCCCATATTGACTATGATTAATTGGGTCCCCAGGGTTTGTATTTCTCAAAGCCATAAAAGTAAGGTCTGCCATTTCTTGAGACGACAGAATATTCCATGGATTACCCTTCTGAACCATTTGAGTCCCGTAATAGGCATCATAGGTAACCTTCATTTTACCTTTTCCTTTTTTAGTGGTAATCACAATTACCCCATTCGCTGCTCTTGACCCATAGATAGAAGCAGAACCGGCATCCTTTAAGACCTGCATAGACTCTACATCATTTGGGTTAAGGTCATTAATATTATCAGTAGGAATACCATCTACTACATAAAGCGGATTGTTATTACCAAAGGTATTAGATCCTCTAATTTTAATTTGAGGTGCCTCACCTGGCTGTCCTCCACCAGTAATTGTAACCCCAGAAGCTCTACCTTGCAGCTGACTGGTTACCTGCCCAGAAGGTTGCTTTGCTAAATCCTCAGTCTTTACTACTGAAACAGCACCGGTTAAATCTTGCTTTCTTTGAGTACCATACCCTACAACCACGATTTCTTCCAAGGCAGTTACATCAGTATTTAAACTTACATCTATAGAACTGCGACCATCTACAGCAACCTCTATACTTTTAAAACCGATATAGGAAAAAACCAATACCGCATCAGATGCCGCATTAATACTATAATTCCCATCAAAATCAGTAACCGTTCCGTTGGTTGTACCTTTTTCTAATACATTGGCCCCCGGAATGGGCATACCTTCATCATCCACCACAACACCAGTAATAGGGTTTTGAAGATTACTACTGGAGGTTACAGCTCCATCATTAGCCGCTAACAATGAGGCTGGAAAAACAAGGCCTAGCATTAGCAGCATAAGACCTGTGTTGTACGAAAAAATTTTTCGCCGTAATTTCAAGAATAACAATGTTCTTTCAATCATAATTAATTTAGTTATTAGTTAGTTAATTTTTTTTGGACTTAATAAAATAATGAACCCCAGTTTTACTATTCATAATTCCAAGAGCGAAATATACAAACTTATGTTAAAGTGAAAAAATTAAGATGTTAAAGATTACCCTCAAAATCGATTTTTAGGAAATCCGAAGTAGAACAGCTATATAACTTAGAATAACTTTACATTAAATTATAGTAATAAGCAATCCTTATAAACGGCATTAAACAATTTTTCCACAAAACAAGCTATAAAGAGAGGCTAGACCTAACAAAAAAAAGAAGCCATTCTGAATTTCAGAATGGCTTCTTTAATAAATGATTTTTCTTAATTAAATCCTAATTCTTAGTAACCAGGATTTTGTGTTTAGATTGGCTGTCTACTGGCTCCCACACTTAAGTCTATTTATGCCTGAGGGATTGGGTAATATTAACTTTCCTCTAAAACAACCTCCCTCCTCTAACATCGGTGGTTATATCTCCTTGGCAACCAATATAAACACAGGAAACTACTTAAGCATTGCTTACCTTATTTTTAACTTCCTCCAGATTAAGTCCACCATACGTGCCTGAACTCATCAAAAGAAGTACTTTGTTTTCATAATGTTGTCCAAGTACAAACTGACTAAATTCCTCTTTGTTAGTAAAGACCTGTAAATCTTCACGACCAAAGGCTTCTTTAATTTGATCTACGGATACTTCTTTAAGTCCTTTTATCTTAACCGATTCTGGCAAATAAAATACCGCTGCGACTTCTGCAGCTTCCAAAGCTCCTTTATACTCTTTAATAAATTCTGGATTAAAACTACTATAAGTATGCAGTTCTAAACAGGCGACTAGCTTCCTACTTGGATATTGATCTTTAACCGCTATGGTTGTCGCCTTTACCTTGCTAGGCGCATGAGCAAAATCCTTATAGGCCACACTTAGCTTTCCTTCTGCTATCTTCTCTAAGCGCTTAGAAGCACCTTTAAAAGTGGACATAGCCTCATAGAAATCTTCCTCATCTAAGCCCATATTCTGACAAATCCATTTTGCTCCAGCCAAATTACTAAGGTTATGTTTTCCAAAAATAGGAATAGGCATTGGGCCATCTGGTGTTTCCAATATGGTTTCGCCATCTTCTATAGTATACTCTGGAGTATGATAGGGTAATTTTCTAATGGTATTTTCTGAGGCTTCCACAATCTTACTTACATTTTCATCTTCTTCATTGTAGGTTACACTACCTCCTCTTACTATACTATCTACAAAAACCTTAAACTGCTCCAAGTATTTTTCAAAGGTGGGGAACACATTAATATGATCCCATGCAATACCGCTCAATAAAGCAATATTAGGTTTATACAGATGAAACTTAGGTCGTTTATCGATAACTGAAGACAAATACTCATCCCCCTCTAAAACAATAAAGTCGTTTTCTTCCGTTAGATGAACCATTTGATCAAAACCATCGAGTTGGGCCCCAATCACATAATCTACTGGACGATCATGATACTTCATTACATGTAATATCATGGCCGTGATAGTAGTTTTACCATGGCTACCCCCTATCACTACTCTGGTTTTATATTTCGCCTGTTCATAAAGAAATTCGGGGTAAGAATAAATTTTTAGCCCGAGCTCCTGTGCTCTTAAAAGCTCTGGATTATCGGCTTTTGCATGCATACCTAAAATAACGGCATCCAAATGCGATTCTATCTTCTCGGGGAACCATCCGAAAGATTCTGGCAAAAGTCCTCTTTCTTTCAATCTACTCTGTGATGGCTCATATATTATGTCATCACTTCCGGTTACAGTATATCCTTTATGGTGTAAGGCCAAAGCTAGGTTATGCATAACGCTCCCGCCTATTGCTATAAAATGAATGTGCATTAAAAACTATTTTAAAAACCCCAAAGATAAGCATTGAAATAGCCCTACAGCTTCTTCACAATAAAATTTTGAATCCAATATCATTTTCTTTATAGCTTATATCTATTCAACAAAAAGTCTTTTAATAAATTTCTTTAAATTTATAAGGAGCAATAATGTCAAAGTAAGATTGCTTAATAAATTGACTCTTGAAAGTTTCATTAAAATATTAAAATGAACTTATAGGCGAAACAACAAAGGAAATGGCAAAGACATTACACAGACCAAAACCATCAACCTACCACAAGAGCAACTCCTTAAATAACAAGAATCACATTAACTTTCTTTACATATAAAATCAATTTTTTCACTCTATTAAGCAACACTGGTATCTTTTTTGCATCTAGGGTATATAAGTTACTTTGTTTTTTAAAAAGAATAGAGTTTCATTTAAAAGGATAGTGTAAATTACTAACTGCTTACTACTAACACTCTATGAGAAAAATAATAACATTATTCACCATATTTCTTTTCGTCCATATGGCACAATCACAAAAATCCACAGCCACTTATGACCTTTTGTGGCAACGAGTAGAAAAATTAGAAAAAGAAACCATGACCAAATCAGCATTGGAAGCGGTCGCCAATATAGCTGCAAAAGCAAAACAAGAGAACAACAAGTCTCAAGTCATCAAATCGCTACTCTACTCTTCCAAATACAGTTTGATTTTGGAAGAAGACGCACAATTAAAGATAATAACTGATTTTAAAGAGGAAATAGCTACAAGCAATGCGCCTGTAAAAAACATATTAGAAGGATATTTGGCTAATCTCTATTGGCAATATTTCCAACAAAATAGACATCGATTTTACGATCGCACCAAAACGGAAGCAAAAATAGATAGCACCGATTTTAGAACTTGGGATCTTACCACCTTATTTTACGAAATTGGAAATCATTTTGAGGCATCATTAAATAATCCAGCCTTACTACAAGAATTACCAGTACAGCAATTCAATGAAATTCTGGAGAAACAAAAAGATTCGGAAAAATACAGACCTACATTATTTGATCTATTGGCCTATAATGCTCTTGATTTCTACAGCAGATCTGAAAATAGCATAAGTCAACCTGCAGATAAGTTTCAATTGGACAATGCCGAAGTTTTATGTGATGCCAAACAGTTTGTTGAACAAGAATTTAACTCAAAAGAAAAACTATCTCTACAGGCCAAAGCGCTTCAGATATATCAGCAACTAGTTGCATTCCATTCATCCGACACATCCCTAGAAGCATTTATAGATGTAGACATAGCTCGCTTAAAGTTCATTAGAGAGAATGCTGTTTTCCCTAATAAAGAAGACCAGTATATAGAGGTCCTCCAAAATTCTGCCGAGGCATATAAAGGTGATGAAAATGGAGCGCTTTATCGTTATGAAATTGCTCTTGCTCTTCACGGTAATGGAAACACTTATCACCCCACTACTAGCGCAGAACCTCGTTGGAAGCAAAAAGAGGCATTAGAGATTTGTGAATCTGTAATTTCCAAGTTCCCAAATAGTAAGGCTGCAGAAATGTGTAATGATCTTAAGACACAGATTCTAGTAACAAGCTTACAGCTAACAGCAGAAATGCATATCTCTGTAAATAGTCCCTCGCGCTTGCTAGTAAATTATAAGAACATATCCCTATTAGAACTTTCTGCTCATAAAGTTAGCATCAAACAGTTAAAAGCTTTAAGCCAACTTTACCCACAGGAAAAGAAATTGGCTTTTATTAAAGAATTAGCTATCGAAAAGCAATGGGAAGCACCTTTAACAAACGAAAAGGATTACCAAAACCACAGCACGGAAATAATATTACCAGAACTCCAGAATGGGTATTATGTTCTATTAGCTCTTCCAAAAGGAAGCAAAGGCAACAACTTCTCGTATAGTCCTATACAAGTTACAGACCTCGCCCTTGTGGAGTCTACCACCAACGATTATAACAACTACCAAGTTATAGATCGTAATACCGGTGCTCCTATAGAAGGTGCAAAAGTGGAATTCACTTATAAGCCAAGCTACAACAAACCCTTTGTAACAAAAACTATGACCACAGATGATATGGGCATGGTAACTCTTCCACGCGATTCATCTTATAAAAATAGTATAAGTGTAGAGGTGAACCATAATGGACAAGTAGCTTATTTTAATGATTTCTACGTTCCTAATAAGTATAATTCGGGTCAAAAAGCAACCACTTACCCTTGCTTTCTATTTACAGATCGCAGTATCTACAGACCCGGACAAACCTTGTATTTCAAAGGAATTGCTTTACAAAGAACCGATGACTCCTCTGAAATATTACCAGAGGCTAAAGTTAATGTATCACTAAAGGATGTTAATCAACAAGAGGTATCAACACGGGAATTTAAAACCAACGATTATGGATCATTTTCCGGGGAATTTACACTACCTAGCAATGGCCTAACTGGTGAATTCTACTTGGAGGTCACTTCCTCCGAATTTAATATAAACGGACATAAAACAATTTCCGTAGAGGAGTATAAACGTCCCAAATTTGAAACTACGTTTGAACCAATTACAGATACCTATCAACTAAACGATAGTGTTAAAGTTACTGGTAAAGCTATGGGGTATGCTGGAAGTAATATTACGAATGCCCAAGTGAAATATACAGTTAAACGGATTATAAACTTCCCCATTTGGTATGGTCGTCACCTACCAATTTATAGAGGAACACCACAAGAAATAGCTCAGGGCAGCACTACCACCGATAATCAGGGGAAATACGTTATAAATTTCAAGGCTTTACCCGATCTATCGGTCTCTAAAGAAAACATGCCTATATTTAATTATGAAGTTACTGCTGATGTTACTGATCTTAATGGAGAAACACAAAGTACCACCACCACCGTTAGCGTAGGCTACCATGCTCTTACCGCAAAGGTGAAAATTGCAGATCTCATTAATAAAGACATTAAAAAACAAGAACTCAATATTACCACCCACAACCTTAATGGACAGTTTGTCCCTACCAAGGGCACATTAAAAATGTATAAACTTAATGGCCCAGACCAAGTGCTAAGAGCACGACCTTGGGCCGCACCGGACTATAGTGGCTTTACAGAAGAAAAGTTTAAGGAGCTCTTTCCTCACGAAGCTTTCGGCGATGAATATGATAGTTCTCAATGGGAAAATGGAGAGTTGGTTTGGGAAGCTGACTTTGATACAGAGAAATCGAAGAAAATTGATTTAGCCCTTAAGAAAAAATGGCCTTCAGGAAAATATCGCATCGAACTTTACACCAAAGATAGATTTGGTGAAGAGGTAAAGGACATTGCCTATACCACTCTATATAGCAACTCCGAAAAGACCCTAGCAGATAATCAACTTTTTCAGATAAAGACCGATAAAAATTCCTATGCGGTTGGGGATAAGGTGATCCTTAACATAGGGTCGGCCGCCAAAGACCTAACTGTTAGCCTATTTGTGGAAAAAGACCGTAAAATTGTAGCTACACACAAGATTAAACTCAATAACAATATTAAGTCTATAACACTTCCGGTCACCAAGGAAGATTTAGGAGGCTTTTCCATAACCTATAGTTTTTCTACCTTTAATTCTTTTCAAAACGGCAATATTTCCATCCCTGTACCCTACCCTAATAAAGATCTACAGATTGAAACCGTTAGTTTCCGTGATAAAATTAAACCAGGAACCGATGAAACGTGGTCTTTTAAAGTAAAGGGATCAAAGGGTAATGGACTAACTGCTGAAATTATGGCTAGTATGTACGATGCTTCTTTAGATGCTTTTAAACCGCATTCTTGGGATTTTAACCCGTACCAGCAAGGAAATTACTACTCCAACTTTTACATGAATCCATCTAAAAGTTTTAGGGTAACCTCTTTTAGGAGTTACGTTGACTATAACCTAAACAACAACTACTCTTCACAGCGTTATGATTCCTTTAATTGGTTTGGACTACATTTTGGCTACGGCATAATGATTAGGGATCGAATGATGATGAAGAGCAGCGCACCATTAGCCGTAATGGAAGACGCAACAGAAACTGAATCCTTTGATGAATCAGTGGTAGTAGGATTTGGGAAAGGAATAAGTCAAAACAAGGTTGGTAATTTACCGGCTCCGATTGAGGACGATAAAAATAAACCTGAATTTGGAGACATCCAGATTCGGAAAAACCTTCAGGAGACCGCTTTCTTTTTTCCTCAACTTTTAACGGATAAGGAAGGTAACGTATCGTTTAATTTTACTACTCCAGAAGCGCTTACTCAATGGAAGCTACAATTATTGGCGCATACCAAATCTTTAGAAAGCGCCACCTCAACCTTTAGCAGCGTCACTCAAAAGGAGTTAATGATTATCCCTAATGCACCGCGATTCTTACGGGAAGGCGATCAAATTACTTTCAGCAGTAAGATTAGCAACCTAACAGACAAAGTACTAGTGGGTAAGGCTCACCTAAAGTTGTATGATGCCGTTACGGGGAAGGATATTGTCCAGGAACTACTATTGTCTACGCCTACTTCTTCTACAAAGCAAGACACCAATGATTTTAAAGTAGACGGTAACGGCAATACTGAGGTCTCTTGGATCATAAAAATTCCTGAAGGACTACAGGCAGTACAGTATAAGGTTATGGCTGTTGCTGGAAACTATAGCGATGGAGAGCAAAATATTCTCCCCGTACTTAGCAATCGCACCTTAGTAACAGAAACCTTGCCCATGTGGGTAAACGGTAATCAGACCAAAGATTTTACTTTGGATAAATTAAAGAATGTCAATTCTAGCACTTTAAAGCATCATCAATTGAGCTTGGAAATAACATCCAATCCTGCTTGGTATGCTTTACAGGCCCTACCTTATCTAATGGAATACCCTTACGATTGCAGTGAACAGATATTCTCTAGATATTATGCAAATAGCTTGGGTGCCCATATTGCCAATTCTAATCCAAGAATTCAAGAGGTGTTTAAGCAATGGACAAATTCTGATGCTTTATTAAGTAATTTAGAAAAGAATCAAGAATTAAAATCCATCCTAATTCAAGAAACACCCTGGCTTAGAGATGCTCAGTCTGAAACAGAACAAAAGAAACGCATCGCGCTGCTGTTTGATCTCAACAAATTAAAAAACGACCAGCAAAATAGCTTAAGACAATTGCAACAAAACCAAATGGCTTCTGGGGGCTGGGCTTGGTTTAATGGGGGACGTGAGAATAGGTTTATCACCCAACATATAATTATTGGTTTTGGGCATCTCAATAAACTAACATCAGCAAATGTTAGAGGGAATGCTTCAGCTTTTAATGGGAATGATAACCAAGAGACCCAAGAAATGATTACTAAGGCTATTGCCTATTTGGACGCAGAATTTCTTTCGGAATACGAGAGAATGAAAAAACATGCAACTGACCTTAGCAAAGATCACCTAAGTGCTACCCAATTGCATTATCTGTATATGCGTAGCTTTTTCCCAGAACATAAAATGAGTAAGAGCGTTACTGATATTAAAGAATACTATTTAAATCAAGCACATAAGTATTGGACCAATAAAAGTCTTTATTCTAAGGGACTGATATCCCTAGTTTTATATCGCAATAACAATATATCAACCGCCAAAAAAATTCTTTTGGCCTTGGAAGAAAACAGCATCATTAATGAGGAAATGGGAATGTATTGGAAAGAAAATACTGCTTCTTGGAATTGGAACCAAGCTCCCATAGAAACTCAATCGCTCTTAATAGAAGCCTTTTCTGAGATAAACAAAGATTCTAAAAAGATAGAGCTGTTAAAATTATGGTTATTAAAAAACAAACAAACCAATCAGTGGAAAACAACAAAAGCTACTACCGAGGCTGTTTACGCTCTTCTACTGCAAGGTAGTGATTGGCTTTCCGTTTCTGAGAGTGTAGACATTCTTATTGGAGGGAAGAAAATAGCTCCCGAAAAATTAGAAAATGCAAAGATAGAGGCCGGAACCGGATACTTTAAGACTAGCTGGAGCGGAGCAGAAATAACTCCTGAAATGGCCAAGGTGCAACTCATCAAAAAATCGGAAGGCAGCGCTTGGGGTTCCTTAACATGGCAGTATTTTGAGGATCTAGACAAAATAACATCCGCAGAAACCCCTTTAAAATTAAAGAAAAAGGTTTTCCTTAAAAACAATACTCCCACCGGAGAGGAACTTAGCGAGGTTACCAAAAACACCAAATTAAATGTAGGCGACCTTGTAAGGGTACGGATAGAATTACGATCGGACAGAGGAATGGAATTTGTACATATGAAAGATATGAGAGCTTCTGGATTAGAGCCAACAACAGTTTTATCTAGCTACAAATGGCAAGATGGACTTGGTTATTATGAAAGTGTAAAAGATGCGAGTGTCAACTTCTTCTTCGATTACCTTCCCAAAGGAGTTTACATTTTTGAATATGATTTAAGAGTAAATAATGCAGGTAATTTTAGTAATGGCATCACTACTATTCAAAGCATGTATGCACCAGAATTTAGCAGCCATAGCGAAGGAATTAGAATACAAGCAAACTAAAAACCTATACTATTTTCCAGATGGCATTGATTTTTTCCCTATCTTATAGGTACCTAATTCCATAAACTAAACGTTATGAACTCAACATTTTTCATAGGATTAAGAATAGTTTTTGGATTGTTCCTCATTATTTTTGGCGCTAATAAATTTCTACATTTTATGCCTGCAGGTGAAATGTCGGAAGCCGCAATGAACTACTTTTCGGCTTTAATGAGTACAAACACCCTTTACATTGTTGCCATAGTTGAAATTCTTGCCGGAGTCTCTCTATTACTAAATAAATTTGCACCGTTAATGATGTTAATTTTAATGATCATTTCCGTTAATGCTGTTTTGTTCCATGCTTTTTTAGAGCCGGGATCAATAGGAGGCGCTATAGTACTTATAATATTGAATATTGTTATGCTCTACGCTTATAAGGCGAGGTATAAAGAAATTATAAGACCTTAATTAATTTTTAAAATGCCTATAAAAAAAGCAGGTGGTAGTTGCCACCTGCTTTTATATTAATCTAAGGAGAATTTATAAGCTTAAAACAGCTTACTTCTTTTGTTTAGGGGGATATTTCTCCAATGCTTTTTCTACTATTGCCCTAAGTTTCTCTTCTTTAATTTGAGGACTACTATTTGCATTAAAAGCACTAACAGCAATAGCCTGCCAAAAGAGTTCATCTTTCTGAGTATCTACAAAATCTAATTGAATCTCCCACTCCATTTTTGTGGCACCTACGGGAATCCCCACAGATAATCCTCCACCAACACTTCTTCCAGATCCACCAACACCCACACCTACGGTATTATTTCGCGCTGCTTGATAAGTACGACCTAGAATAGCTATATAAAAATCGGGCTCCTCGGAGAGCAGAAAGCCTTTACCCCTCATTGTAGAGTCTATTGCTCTATTTAGTCTTCGGGTGTCTAATTCGTTTAAACCAGTCTCCACATCAGGATAATAGTTATAAGTAGAGTAAGCAGAAAATTCAGTTGCCTGATCATAATCATATTGCACCCGCACAGCACCACAGGAAGATAACAATACCAATAACAGTATGGGTAGCATAATTTTCATAAAGGACATTTTTATAAAAATAGTGAAATTATTCCTCTTTCTCTTCTTTCTCGTCTATAGCGTTTGTTAATGCAGAGGAGATAATCCCTGTAGGAATTGCAACAATCCCTAATCCGATCATCAATATAACAAAGGTGAACATTCTACCTCCTAATGTTATAGGATACACGTCTCCGTACCCTACAGTAGTTAAAGTAACTATTGCCCACCATAAACTATCGAAAATTGAGGCAAAATGTTCAGGCTGAGCTTCATTTTCGAAGTAGTAGATACCTACGGCAGATAAATAAATAAGAATAAGGGTTACAAATAGAAACAAAGTAATTTCTTCCTTGGCTGTTTTAATGGCTATAGAGAATCTGTTAATGGCCTTATTGTAACGCATTAGCTTTAAAATCCTAAATAACCTAAGGAAACGAAGTGCTCTTAGAGATCGCAAGTCCATCCCCAAGGCCAAATAAAACGGTAAAATGGCCAACAGGTCAATAATCCCAAAAAAGCTAAATACAAATTTTAATTTTCGTTCGGAAACATACAATCGAAGCAAGTATTCCAGGCTAAAAACCAACACGCAGAAAATTTCGACTCCCCTAAGAATAATCTTAGTCTCATCACTAATACTTGGCACAGTTTCCATTGTAAAGGCAACAATGGAAATCAATATAAGGGTTTGTATAATATAAGCGAAATAACGGCTTTTCCGCGATTCACTTCCTTCAACCATATCCCTTAAGTACTCCTTCATGCGCAATTAATCATTCAACATGGCCCAAAGCTTATCCTTAAGTTCCACGAGACCCAATTGTGCAACAGAGGATATAAACATATACGGTATTTCTTTAAATTCTTTATCCAACTCCTTTTTCATTTCAGCCATAAGCTCTTCATCCAACATATCAGATTTAGAAATGGCCAAGAGACGTTTTTTCTCTAAAAGATCTGGATTATACCTTCGTAGTTCATCCAAAAGAATTTCATATTCCTCTTTAATATCATTAGTGTCTGCAGAAATTAAGAAAAGTAAGGTAGAGTTACGTTCAATATGCCTCAAAAAATAATGACCAAGCCCCCTACCTTCAGCAGCTCCTTCTATTATCCCAGGAATATCAGCAATTACAAAACTTTGAAAATCCCTATACTGGACAATTCCCAAGTTAGGTTTAAGAGTAGTAAATTCATAATCTGCAATTTTAGGTTTTGCAGAAGTAAGCACAGATAAAAGTGTAGACTTCCCTGCATTAGGAAAACCAACTAGACCAACATCGGCCAAAACCTTTAATTCAAAGATTAGATCTAGCTCTTCTCCCTCCATTCCAGGTTGGGCGTATCTAGGAGTTTGATTGGTAGATGTTTTAAAGTGCCAGTTACCACGGCCTCCCATACCGCCTTTCACTATTATCTTTTCATCTTGGTCTTCGGTTACTTCAAAAAGCACCTCATGAGTTTCTGCATCTTTTATAACCGTCCCTAAAGGTACATCTATGAATACGTCTTCTCCATCTGCACCTGTACTACGGTTTTTACTTCCATGCTCCCCATGACCAGCCCTAAAAGTACGTGTATACTTAAAACTTAAAAGCGTCCATAGGTTCTTATTGCCACGAACAATTATATGTCCTCCTCTACCACCATCGCCCCCATCGGGACCTCCTTTTGTAATAAACTTTTCCCTATGTAAGTGTACCGATCCTTTTCCTCCTTTTCCGGATTCCAGGTGTACTTTTACATAATCAACAAAATTTCCCTCAGTCATCTATTTAGTTTAATATTTAAATATCTATCTACAAAAAGCGTAATATAATAATTATGACATGTACCTTATTTAAGGTGAGTCACAAAAGATAGTAAGACTCCACTAATCACAATTCACTAAGATTAATATAATAGCGCCTAGCTTATTTAGGACCTAGGCCTCCTGTAGTTCCTCAATCACTTTAGCCAAACGGCTAGTAATATCCTCAATAGAACCAATTCCATTTACACTGTGAAACTTTCCTTGAATATCATAATAATCCTTCAAAGGAGCAGTTTTTTCATTGTATTCTTCAAATCGGTTGCGAATTTTACTTTCATCTTGGTCGTCAGATCTTCCACTAATTTTTCCGCGATCTAACAATCTTTTAATTAGCTCCTCATCATTCGCCTCCAGGGCTATAGTAGCATCTATTTTCATCTGCTTAGAGGCTAGGAACTCGTCTAATGCTTTTGCCTGTGCAGTAGTTCTAGGAAAACCATCGAAAATAAAGCCACTTGCATCTGCATTTTTCTCTACCTCATCCTGAAGCATGTTTATGGTAACTTCATCAGGTACTAAATCACCTTTATCGATATAAGATTTAGCTAGTTTACCTAATTCGGTTCCATTTTTTATATTGTACCTAAAAACATCTCCTGTGGAAATGTGTTTAAGATTATACTTTTCTTTTAAAAACGAAGCCTGGGTACCCTTTCCTGCACCGGGTTTTCCAAACAAAACGATATTAATCATGTGTTTTTGATTAAGTTGATATACTTCTTTTAAGTTCCTTCCTAATTCATTATAATCCAATCCATAGCCTACAATAAACTTATCCTCGATCTTCATCCCGAAATAGTCAATATCATATTCCCCACTATAGACTTCGGACTTATAAAACATGGTAGCGATCTTAAATTCCTTTACATTGGTAGCGGAAAATAAGTCGATCAGTTTTTTCACCGTTCTTCCCGTATCAATAATATCTTCTAGAATAATAACGCTACGCCCATTTATATTTTCGGGAACATCTAAAAGTGTTTCTACAATTCCAGTAGAAGTAAGTCCTTGATACGAGCTTAACCGTACAAAGGAAACCTCACAAGGATGTTGATACGCTTTAAGAAAGTCGGACACAAACATAAACGACCCATTGAGCACCCCAACAAAAATGGGCACCTCCTCTTTATAGTCCTCAGCAATGGAGTCTGCCATCTTTTTAATGGCAGCCTGTATTTCGCCCTCACTTATAAATGGCTTAAAGTATTTGTCGTGAAGCTTTATCAACGCTATGGTGTTTTTATAACAAATTCAAGATGCCAAATATAGCACTTTGATTTCTCTTTTTTACCCGTTCGGGTCTAGTTTCTAAGATTTAACCGTATTTTTGCCCTTAAAATACCATCTTTCATAACTTTTTAATAGCAATCATTTCTAATGAACTATTTTTCTTCTGATTTTAAATTAGGAATTCTTGGTGGTGGTCAATTGGGTAAGATGATGTTATACGAGACCCGAAAATTTGACATTCACACCACTGTAATGGATTCATCCCCAGACGCACCATCTAAAATAGCATGTAACCAATTCATTCAGGGCGACTTAATGGATTACGATGCTGTTTACAACCTTGGTAAAAAGGTAGATGTTCTTACTATAGAGATTGAAAATGTAAATGTAAATGCATTAGCGAAATTAGAGGAAGAGGGAGTTAAAGTATACCCTCCTACCCGTGCTCTTCGCATTATCCAAAATAAAGCAAAACAAAAGCTATTCTATGTAGACAACAATATCCCTACGGCAGACTTTCAACGTTTTGCCTACAAAAGTGAAATTGAGGATAGCATTAATAATGGAGGAATAAAATTCCCATTTATTTGGAAAGCAACCCAATTTGGCTATGACGGACAAGGGGTAAAAGTGGTTCGTAAGATGGAAGACCTAGAAGGCTTACCATCTGGAGAATGTATCACCGAAGTACTTGTACCTTTTAAAAATGAACTTGCCGTTATTGTTTCTCGTAGCGCAAGTGGTGAGGTTAAAACCTACCCAGTTGTAGAAATGGAATTTCACCCAGAAGCCAATCAAGTAGAGTATGTTATTTGTCCGGCTCGTATTCCAGAATCCGTAGCCAAAAAAGCCAATGAAATAGCTTTAAAAGTCTCAGACAAATTAAAGCACGTAGGCATCTTGGCAGTAGAAATGTTCCAAACTCAAGAAGATGATATTTTGGTGAACGAGGTTGCTCCTAGACCTCACAATAGTGGCCATTACAGTATTGAGGCAAGCTATACCAACCAATTTGAACAGCATATTCGCGCTATTCTAAATCTGCCATTAGGCAACACAGAAAGTAAGGTGGCAGGGATAATGGTTAATTTAGTTGGTGCAGAAGGACACACTGGAGACGTAGAATACCAAAACATGGAGGATATTTTAAAACTAGACGGAGTTACCCCTCATATCTACGGTAAAAAGCAAACTAGGCCTTTTAGAAAAATGGGGCATGTTACCATCGTTAACCCAGATATTGCGAAAGCAAGGGAAATAGCAGAATTAGTGAAAAATACAATTAAAGTGATTAGCCAATAATAGTGGCAATTAAGAAATATTCAATATTATGAGTAAAGTAGCAGTAGTTATGGGAAGTACAAGCGACCTCCCCGTAATGCAGGAAGCCATAGACATATTAAAGGGATTTGACATTGAGGTAGATGTAGATATCGTATCTGCCCATCGCACCCCTGAGAAATTATTCGATTTTAGTAAAAATGCCCATACAAAAGGATACTCTGTAATCATTGCAGGTGCAGGTGGGGCCGCTCACTTACCAGGAATGGTTGCTTCTATGTCTCCTTTACCAGTAATTGGCGTACCTGTAAAAAGCAGCAATTCTATAGACGGATGGGATTCTGTACTCTCTATTCTTCAAATGCCTGGCGGGGTACCAGTTGCTACCGTTGCGCTTAACGGAGCCAAAAATGCTGGAATATTGGCAGCACAAATTATTGGGGCTTCTGATAAATGCGTATTAGACAAAATCATCTTATACAAGGAAGGTCTTAAGCAAAAAGTAATTGAAGGGGCAAAAGCAGTAAACGAAAAGAAATAAAAGGAATATTGTAATTTGACATTGTTAGTATTTCACAAAAACTATAGGACACCCCTAAGCAAACAGCTGTTCTAATTTATACCAAACGTCTCCCAAAAACCTTGGAGACTACTATGGTTTCCTGTATCAGCTCAACAAAAATTACAGGCAGCCATTTTTTTTAAACTTCAAAAATGAAATTTCATATCATATGAACAATCCATTATTAGCTCCATTTGATACGGCACCTTTTTCTAAAATTAAAAACGAACATTTTAAACCTGCTATTTTACAGGCTATAGAGGAGGCTAGAAAAGAGATTGATGCCATTGCACAATCTGTTGATAAGCCTACATTTAAAAATACCATTGCAGCTCTGGATTTTTCCGGAGAACAATTAGATAGGGTTACCAGTGTTTTTTTCAACCTCAATTCAGCAGAAACCAACGACGAGATTCAAAAAATTGCTCAAGAGGTTTCCCCATTATTATCGGAATTCAGCAATGATATAATCTTAAACGAAAGTTTATTTAAGAGGGTTAAGGCAGTATATGACCAAAAGGACCAATTGCATCTTACCCCCGAAGAACAAACCTTATTAGATAAAAAATACAAGGGGTTTAGTAGGAACGGAGCAAATCTACCAGAAGAAAAAAAGAAGCGGTTACGTGAAATCGATGCCGAACTCTCCAAGCTGACATTACAATTTGGTCAGAATGTGTTAGCAGAGACCAATAAATACGAAATGCATCTTACTGAAGAGCCCGACTTAAACGGACTCCCAGAAGGAGAAAAAGAAGCTGCTGCAGACTTAGCAAAATCTAAAGGCAAGAGTGGCTGGTTAATCACCTTAGATTATCCAAGTTATATTCCTTTTATGAAATATGCCTCTAATAGGAATTTGCGAAAACAACTCTCCATTGCTTTTGGCAGCAAGGGCTTTCATAAGGATGAGTTAGACAACCAAGATAATATCCTAAACATCACCAGGCTAAGGTATGAAAGAGCTAAGCTATTAGGGTACAAATCTCATGCTCACTACGTTTTGGAAGAACGTATGGCAGAAACCCCTGAAAAAGTAGAGGAATTTCTAAACAACTTATTATCTATGGCTAAGCCAGCTGCCGAAAGGGAGTATAAGCAATTGGAGGAATTTGCAAAAGAATTAGACAATATAGACCGATTAGAGAAATGGGATAGCGCCTACTATTCCGAAAAATTAAAGCAAAAGCTTTTTGATCTAGACGATGAAAAGCTAAAGCCTTATTTTAAACTAGAGAATGTAATCGCTGGTGTTTTTAAGATAGCCGAAAAATTATTTGGCTTACGTTTTGAAGAAGTATTTGATATTGAAAAATACCATGCAGATGTAAAAACCTACCGCGTTTATGACGAGGATAGTAATTTCATTTCCTTGTTTTATGCCGATTTCCACCCGAGATCAGGGAAAAGAGGCGGGGCTTGGATGACCTCCTACAAACCACAATATGTACGCAACGAGAAAAATGTGCGTCCACACATCTCTAATGTCTGTAATTTCACCAAGCCAACGGCTTCTAAACCCTCCCTATTAACATTTAATGAGGTTACCACCTTATTCCATGAATTTGGTCATGGTTTACACGGAATGCTGGCTAATACCGTTTACCCAGGGCTTTCTGGAACATCTGTATACTGGGATTTTGTAGAATTACCGAGTCAGGTTATGGAGAATTGGTGTTATGAAAAAGAGGCATTGGAACTTTTT
Source organism: Arenibacter latericius DSM 15913 (assembly GCF_000424985.1). Classification (GTDB taxonomy): domain Bacteria; phylum Bacteroidota; class Bacteroidia; order Flavobacteriales; family Flavobacteriaceae; genus Arenibacter; species Arenibacter latericius. The sequence continues at coordinate 32,956 of NZ_AUKX01000021.1, read as the reverse complement.
GCCACCCATTATGAGACCGGTGAACCCATCCCAATGGAATATATCACAAAAATAAAAGAGTCGGCTACTTTCTTAGAAGGCATGGCTACCTTACGCCAGCTGAGCTTTGGCATCCTAGACATGTCTTGGCACTCAGTAGACCCCTCTGGGATCACTGATGTAAAAGCTCAGGAGCAAAAGGCGTTTAAAGAAACAGACCTTTTCCCAGATGTAGCACAGACCTGTATGAGTACTTCGTTTTCACATATCTTTCAAGGTGGATACTCTTCTGGGTATTACAGCTATAAATGGGCTGAAGTTTTAGATGCAGATGCTTTCGCTTATTTTAAAGAGAATGGCATTTTCAATAAGGATATAGCCGATAAATTTAAGAGTCACATCCTTTCTCAAGGCGGCACGGAAAATCCTATGGAACTGTATAAAAGATTTAGAGGCAGAGAACCTAAATTAGAACCATTATTAGAGCGTGCTGGACTTTTAAAAAATTAGCGTCAACCTAACAAATAGACTAATAACACCCAGATTCGTAATAAACTTATTTTATTTTGGATCTGGGTTTTTTATTACTTCCCCTTTATAAGCATCATAACCTCCAGAGAGATTCACCACCTTCTTATATCCCATCTCCTGTAACTTTTTTTGAGCTTTACTGCTTCGCCCTCCAACTTTACAGTACAAGTATATAGTTTGATTTTTATCTACATCACGAAACCTTTCTGCAAAATCTGCATCAAACCAATTTATGTTTTTAGCATTTTTAATATATCCATTTTTATATTCCTCTGGAGTTCTCACATCAACCAAGATGGCATTTTTAAGCAACTTTTGATCGAATTCAGAAATAGGCAAATCCCCACTTACCTCTTGCTGACAACTTGCTATAAACGGCAAAAATAATAGTAAACAATAAAGCGATAATTTCATAACAATTGGTTTGAATCCAAAATTAAGCAATCCCAGTCAAAAAAATCAATTACTTTTGACTTACAAAGCGTATGACTAAGCAAATATTAAATCCGGACACTTGGGTAGATCGTTATTCAGACTATCTATTTAACTATGCGGTAACCCGAGTTAACGATGCGGAGATAGCCAAAGATTTAGTTCAAGAGACTTTCTTCGCCGGATTAAAATCGGCTAAAAACTTTAAAGGGGAGGCTGCAGAACGTACTTGGCTTATCTCCATCCTAAAAAGAAAGGTAATAGACCACTATCGCAAGATAAACTCTCAAAAGGCAAAGGCTATGGTCCGTATCACACAAAATAGGGATTCGGAGAACGAGGGAGATTTTATGGAGCAACAAGTAGCAGACCCAGATAGCCTTTTAGAAAATAGCGAAATAGAGAATAAGGAGTTAGGCCTAGCCATTCATGAGTGCATTAACAAGCTCCCTAAGAAACAGGCTTTAGCTTTTACTTTAAAAACAATAAATGGCTTAAGTACTGAAGAGGTATGTAAGGAGCTAAATATAAATCCGTCTAATCTTTGGGTAATCATACATAGGGCAAGGACCGTCCTCATGGATTGCCTAAACACTAATTGGTTCAAAATATGAGGAATTGCAAAAAGGCTGAAATTATATGCACAAAGATCCAGTACAAAGAAGCCACATTTTTAGAAAAATTTCAGATTCGCCTTCACTTAATCTTATGTCGCACTTGCAAAGGCTTTGTAAAAAAGAATAGCAAGTTCACTTCTCTCTGCGACCAGGCGAATTTAAAAACCCTTCCAGTTGAAGAGAAGGAAAAAATGAAGAGAATATTAGCTGAAAGGCAATGATTTTTGCTGTAGCATTAGCAACAAAAGCCACCATAACACTGGGATTCCCTCTACCCAAAAAGAAGCAAAATATTTAGATTGCATTTTCTTTGTTCTATAAATCATAACCCACAGCAAAAGCAACATTATCCCCTTGCCCAAAAGCTCCAAATAAGCAACATTCTCTTTAAAAAAAGTACCCAAGAAGAATAGCAAAGCACCAAGAGCTCCCATTAATTTGGTATTTATAAAACCAAAGCGCTGCGGCAACGTTCTAAGATCTCGGTTATCATACTTTAAATCCCTAATTTCAAAAGGGATCATTAAGACTAGTACTAAAATAAATCGCTGAACCCCTTCAATAACTACATTCCAATCTACAGGTAACTTTTCAGAAATTGCCGGTAAAACAACCGTTACACCTGCCCAAACTAGTGCCACCACAAATATTTTGAGTCCACCCAAACTCCTTAGGTTTTTTGCCCGGGGGAGCATAGGAATCGCATACAAACAGGTTAACAATAATAAAAGACCAATCCCCATCCAAACATTTAAAGTAATATAGAATGCATGGTACAAGGCAATGGCTCCCGCCAAAAAACTAACGATTTGTATATACCTTTGATAGGTACTAGATACCAAAATATATTTTCTTGCCTCTACTCCGTATTTTACAAAATTGTAACAGACTATAGTACCAAAGAATACTAAGTAAGAGAAGTTATGATCTCTGTTAATACCAAAAAAAATACCTGTCACTTCTATTAACGCAAATACCGCCAATGCTGTATGAATACTAGAATCCAGATAAAAATCGAACAGGCGTTTTAGGTAGTACATAGGTAATTGTGTAGCAAACTGTTTACAAGTTGGATTATCGGTTAAGAACTTTAACAGTGAACCTTATTAAACGTACAAAATAATTATAAATAATGAGTACTTTTGCAGACCATTATTTCAGATAAAAAAAATCAAATTATGAGGACAGATGTATTTGCCCTACGTCACATAGGCGTCGGAGAAAAAGATCTTCAACAAATGTTGGAAACCATTAAAGTTGCAACCTTAGACGAGTTGATTGCAGAGACTATCCCCGAGGATATCAGGCTAAAGCAACCTCTGGTTCTAGATCCGCCTATGAGCGAAAACGAATACCTATCCCATATTCAGGATCTTTCCGAAAAAAACAAAGTATTTAAGTCCTACATTGGACTTGGGTACCACGAGGCCTTCACCCCTTCTGTTATCAAGAGAAACATTCTTGAAAACCCAGGGTGGTATACCGCCTATACTCCATATCAGGCAGAAATTGCCCAAGGACGTTTAGAGGCTTTGTTAAATTTCCAAACCATGTTAGTAGACTTAACAGGTATGGAACTCGCCAACGCCTCTCTTCTAGATGAAAGTACTGCCGCAGCGGAAGCCATGACTATGCTTTTTGAAGTACGCTCTAGAGCTAAAAAGAAAAGTAAGGCGCTTAAGTTTTTCGTTTCTGAAGAAATTTTACCGCAAACGCTTTCCTTACTAAAAACAAGATCGGCACCATTAGATATTGAGCTAGTGGTAGGCAATCATGAGAATTTTGATTTCAGTGACGACTTCTACGGGGTTCTTCTTCAATATCCAGGTAAGAACGGACAAGTACACGATTTCTCTTCATTTGCTGCTAAAGCCGCAGAAAAAGATATTAAACTTGCAGTAGCAGCTGATATTTTAAGCCTAGTAATGCTAACCCCTCCGGGTGAGTTTGGCGCCGATGTGGTAGTAGGTACTACTCAACGATTTGGTATCCCATTGGGATATGGCGGACCTCACGCTGCATATTTTGCAACCAAAGAAGAATATAAAAGAAGTATCCCTGGTAGAATTATTGGCGTAACTAAAGATAGAGATGGCAAACCAGCTCTTCGAATGGCACTACAAACAAGGGAGCAACACATAAAAAGAGACAGAGCAACTTCTAATATCTGTACTGCGCAGGTACTATTGGCAGTTATGGCTGGAATGTATGCTGTATATCACGGTCCAAAAGGATTAGAGTACATAGCTAATAAAGTACATACCTCAGCAACTACTTTAGCCAAAAGCTTAGAAAAGCTAGGAGTTAAACAAATAAACTCCTCTTACTTTGACACCTTGACAGTAAAGGCAGATGCAGTAAAAGTTAAAACTATAGCAGAAAGGAAAGAGGTAAATTTCCTTTACATTGACGACAGCACCATAGGAATTTCGTTAAACGAAGCGACTACCTTAAAGGATCTTCAGACAATAGCCAATATTTTCGCGGAAGCATTAGGCAAGGATACCATTACTATAAAGGAGTTAGATGGCGAATTGGCCATAAACCCTGACGTAAGGAGAACCTCTCCATTTTTGGAAAATGAGGTCTTTAACTCCTATCATTCCGAAACTGAGTTGATGCGATATATTAAAAGATTGGAAAGAAAAGATTTGGCATTAAACCATTCTATGATTTCCTTAGGATCTTGTACTATGAAGTTGAATGCTGCATCAGAAATGCTCCCTATAAGCATGGCTCGTTGGGGTAATATTCATCCCTTTGCACCTATAGATCAGGCTGAAGGATACCAAACAGTTCTAAAAGAATTAGAAAAGGACCTTAATATAATTACAGGTTTTGCTGGCACTTCCTTGCAACCTAACTCTGGAGCACAAGGAGAGTACGCTGGATTAATGGTTATAAGAGCCTATCACGAGTCTAGAGGAGAAGGACATAGAAACATATGCTTAATCCCTGCTTCTGCACATGGTACCAATCCAGCTTCAGCAGTAATGGCAGGAATGAAAGTGGTAGTTACTAAAACCGATGATAACGGTAATATTGATGTAAACGATTTGGCCGAAAAAGCCGTTTTACACAAAGACAATCTTGCCGCATTAATGGTAACCTATCCTTCTACCCACGGAGTATTTGAATCGTCTATAAAAGAAATCACCAAATTAATCCATGATAACGGCGGACAGGTGTATATGGACGGTGCTAACATGAATGCCCAAGTAGGACTTACCAACCCAGCAACAATTGGCGCTGATGTTTGTCACTTAAACTTGCACAAAACTTTCGCTATCCCTCACGGGGGAGGTGGACCTGGAGTAGGACCTATTTGTGTAGCAGAGCAATTGGTTCCCTTTTTACCTGGCAACCCAGTAATTAAAACTGGAGGAGAAAAGGCTATTACAGCCATTTCAGCTGCTCCATGGGGTAGCTCTTTAGTATGCCTAATTTCTTATGGATATATTAAAATGTTAGGAGAAAGCGGACTTACACAATCTACGAAGACCGCCATTTTAAATGCTAATTACATTAAAAATACACTAAGCGGTAAGTTCGATGTGCTCTATACAGGAGAAAAAGGAAGAGCAGCCCATGAAATGATTATTGACTGCCGCCCGTTTAAAGAAAAAGGTATTGAGGTATCTGATATCGCTAAGAGATTAATGGACTATGGTTTTCATGCTCCAACTGTCTCCTTCCCTGTAGCAGGAACATTAATGATAGAACCAACAGAGAGTGAAAGCTTAGCAGAACTAGATCGTTTTTGTAATGCCATGCTATCCATTAGAGAGGAAATAGAAGAGGCATCGCCAGAAGACAATAACAATCCACTTAAGAATTCCCCACATACCTTGGAAATGATTACTTCCGATAACTGGGAATTTCCTTATAGTAGAGAAAAAGCGGCTTTCCCTTTACCTTATATCATGGAAAATAAGTTTTGGCCATCCGTTAGACGTGTAGACGAAGCCTATGGAGATCGTAATTTGATCTGTACTTGCGCTCCTATAGAGGCCTATATGGAAGCATAGATTATACTGTAAATCAACAAGTTAACAGCCCTTCAGATTTATTTGAAAGGCTGTTTTCTTTTATCAGCTATAGGAAGCTATCGATTGAACATCGTATCAATTTCTTATACTGAGAAAAAATATAATCCATTATCCTATATTTATACTAAAATCAGTACCCTATTATGAAAATTGCTATTACAGGAACTGGCTCTTACATCCCATCCGAGATTACTAAAAACTCAGATTTTCTAGAACACGAATTTTTAAACAATGATGGAACCCCATTTAATCATCCCAATGAGGTAATCATCCAAAAATTCAAGAGTATTACAGGTATTGAGGAGCGCCGTTATGCAACAAAGGACATAAACACTTCTAATATGGCCTTCTATGCCTCAGAAAAGGCTATCGCTGATGCAGGTATTGACAAGGAAGAATTAGATTACATTATATTCGCCCATAACTTTGGTGATGTTTCTGAAGGCAAACGACAAGGGGATTCCTTACCTAGTCTAGCAACTAGGGTTAAGCACCAATTAAAAATAAAGAACCCTAAGTGCGTGGCATACGATTTAATGTTTGGGTGCCCAGGCTGGTTAGAAGGAGTAATACAAGCTAATGCATTTATAAAAAGCGGCATCGCTAAGAAATGTTTAGTTGTTGGTGCAGAAACACTCTCTAGAGTTGTGGATAAGCATGACCGTGACTCTATGATCTATTCGGACGGAGCTGGAGCAACTATAATAGAAGCTAAAGAGGATAGCGGCCAAATATTAGCCCATAATAGCGCTACCTATGCTAATGGGGAAGCCTATTTCCTATTCTTTGGTGAAACTTACTCCAAGGATGTTGAAGAGGATCATAGATATATTAAAATGTATGGCAGAAAAATCTATGAGTTTGCAGTCATCAATGTACCTAAAGCTATAAAAGAATGCTTAGATGAGAGCGGAGTAGATATATCCGAGGTGAAAAAGATATTTATTCACCAAGCAAACGAGAAAATGGATGAAGCTATAATTAAACGTTTCTACAAGCAATTCAATCTAGAAATGCCAGAGGGTATTATGCCTATGAATATAGCGAAATTAGGAAATAGTTCTGTTGCTACCATTCCCACCTTATATGATATGGTGAGAAAAGGAAAAGTGGAAAACCAATCTATTTCCAAGGGAGATGTTGTTATCTTTGCAAGCGTTGGCGCTGGAATGAATATAAACGCCATGGTGTACAAAGTATAACTATCAATAGCCCATGTACGAGAAAACATTTCCGAATAAACGTTTTAAAAACACCCTTTCCTTTCTACAAAAACATGTATCTCCAGATCAACCTATCTTAGATCTTGGTGTAGAAAACCCCTTCTCTAGAATCATGAAAGAGAACGGCTATAAGGTAACCAATACCAAGGGCGAGGATTTAGACCTAGATTTCAGTTCTGTACAGGAGAGCGCTGCTGAGGTAGTTACCGCCTTCGAGATATTTGAGCACTTAATTGCTCCTTTCAATATCCTTACGGAAATAAAATGCGATAAATTAGTAGCTAGCATCCCATTAAGACTGTGGTTTTCTCCAGCTTATAGGAGTAAAACCGATCCTTGGGACAGACATTACCACGAATTTGAGCCATGGCAATTTAATTGGCTATTGGAAAAAGCTGGATGGGAAGTAAAGGATAGTGCCAAATGGACCAATCCCGTAAAAAAAATAGGGATAAGACCACTTCTTAGAAGCTTTACACCCCGTTATTATATTGTGTACGCAGAGCGTAAAACCACTTCCGAGAGAGATTCGAAATAAAGGAATTATTGATTCTAGAGGCATTGACCTCCCCATACCTGTATTTTGTATTTTAGACACTATTTAATGTAATAGATGAAATATCAAATAATTATCCCTGCCCACAATGAGGGCGAATTCTTGTCAGCCAATTTACAATCTGTAGTAGACCAAACTCTAACACCTACTAAAGTGATAGTAGTAAACGACCATTCTACGGATAAAACCGAAGACATTATAAATCAATTTACAGCCAAACACCCCTTTATCACCAAACTTAATACCACTTCTTCTACAGAACATATGCCTGGAAGTAAAGTGATTAACGCTTTTAACAAGGGCTTAGAACAAATTGAGCCCGATTACGATTTTTTAGTGAAATTAGACGCGGACACCATACTTCCTCCCGACTATTTTAAAACCATTTCAGAAATTTTCCAAAAGAACCCAAGGACAGGTATTGCCGGTGGCTTTATCTATGAACAAGACCAAAATGGAAACTGGATTTTAAACCACCCCATGGACAAAGATCACGTTCGTGGAGCATTCAAGGCTTATTCCAAAGCCTGTTTTAAAGCAATTGGCGGACTTAGGAATGCGATGGGATGGGATACGGTAGATGAGCTACTAGCACAATACCACTCCTTTGAAATTCACACAGAGGAAAGCCTAGCGGTTAAGCACCTTCGCCCTTTAGGGAAAGCGTACAACAAAAAGGCAAGACTACTGCAAGGGAAAGCGATGTACACCATGAGATACGGACTAACAATAAGCCTTATAGCCTCCTTAAAAATGGCCATTAAGCATAGGAAACCCAAAGTCTTCTGGGACAATATGCAAGGTTACTTTAATGCAAAAAAAGAGAAGTCGAACTTTTTAGTTAATGCTGAAGAAGGCAAGTTTATACGACAATTACGGTGGAAAAAAATAAGGGCCAAACTTTTCTAAAAAGAAAACCTTGACCCTTAAAATATTTAAATTCAATCTATCTACTCTAGTACTTCCACTAATGGCTTTCCTGTTGTTCCCGAAGGAAATGCCATCCCTAATAAAGCTGAAATAGTTGGAGCAATATCAGGAATTTCAGTTCTATTTATTGTACTACCTTTTTTAATCCCTTTTCCAAAGAATAATAATGGCGAATGAGTATCGTACATCCATGGAGATCCATGTGTAGATCCTGTTTTACTATAACTAATGCTTGCAGGATCATAAACAATTAAGATATCACCAGAACGTTTTTGGTTGTAACCATTCTGCAGAATATTAGGAATTCCCTTGGTATAATTATTTTGCCACATCTGATTAGCGGTATACACCTTATAAATACCATTATACAGTATTAATTCTTGAGCAATTTTATTTTGAATATCGGCAAGGTCCATATCCAAATTCCTCACCACCTTGTGGTCCAAGAATATCTGATCATTGGAAACATTTTTAATGATTTCTGTAGACCCAAAAGTAAATTTCAGATAATCATTTAATTTAGCTTTAATATCAGCTTGATCTATATAATTAGCTGGTATTTTCTGATCTTTTAAATATGCAGGAACATGTACTGCCGCATGGTCTGCAGTTAGGAAAACCGTGTATTCCCCTGCTCCAACCTTAGCATCCAGACTTTTAAATAAGCGTTCTAGATCTTGATCTAATCTGATATAGGTATCTTGAACCTCCTTGGAGTTCACCCCCCACTTATGCCCCACATAATCGGTACTAGAATAACTTATGGCTAAGAAATCCGTAATATTATCCTCTCCTAAAGATTCATTCTCTAATGCTGCTAATGCAAAATCTGTCGTAAGGTTATTTCCATAAGGTGTGCTTGCCAGAATACTGTATTTGCCATTATCATCCCATAAAGCTTCTAAGTCATATGGAAAAGTTGCCGTAGTCTTCCCTTTCCACAGTCCCTCATAATTATTATAATCTGTTCCACTTTCTACATAAGTATTTATATCCTTTAACGTAGTCCACGGCTTTTTATAGGTATCTACACTTCTCTTACTGTTGAAATCTTTTACCCATTCTGGCAAGTCATCCATATAATAAGTACTAGTTATCCAATTGCCCTCATCACCCCCATTAAACCAATAGGCGGCATTAGCAGCATGCCCTCCTGGTAAGACTGCACCTCTATCTTTTATTGCAACGGCAATTACCTTCCCTTGCATTTGGGTATGTAACCTCAATTGATCTGTCATAGTAGTAGATAGCATTCTATGGGGGGACATTTCCCCTGCTTTAGAAGTAGTACCCACGGAGTGGTAAGAGTTATCGCGAGCACAGTATACACTTTCATCTGCAAATTTATCGTACCAGTCATTCCCTATAATACCGTGAACAGCTGGAGTAGTACCGGTATAAACAGATGCGTGTCCTGGTCCAGTATAGGTAGGTGCGTAGTTAAAATGATTGTTTTTACAATTAAAACCATCATTTATCATTCTTTTAAATCCACCTTCACCATAATGATCCCAAAAACGGGTCAAATAATCATATCTCATCTGATCTACTACAATCCCAACCACTAATTTAGGGCTAACAGCAATCTCCTTAGCCCCCTTAATCTCAGCAATTTCTGTTTTTTTCTTAGATTTTCGCTGAGCATGCAAGGATGCGTTGGAAAAACCAACGAATACCAATAAAAATAAGATTATGGCACTTCTTTTTATCATAATTATAAATTTAATTAACCTCAAAAATATAGAATTAAAACCTTTATCCTTTAATCAAAGGTTAAATGATTTTTAATATTGTTATTTTTACATTTACAAGCTTATTTAAATTAAATGAATTATTTAGCATCTATAGGAAGCTACTTTATTATGATCAAGGAGGTTTTTAAAAAACCTACAAAATGGTCAGTAATGAAACAGCTGATTTTAAAGGAAATTGACGAGCTTATTTACGGGTCCCTCGGCATAATTATCTTTATATCATTTTTTATAGGGGGTGTTGTAGCAATACAAACCGCCTTAAATATCACTAGTCCATTAATTCCGAGGAACCTTATTGGTTTTGCCACTAGGCAATCTGTAATATTGGAGTTTGCCCCAACATTTACTTCTATCATTATGGCAGGGAAGGTAGGGTCTTATATTACCTCTAGTATAGGAACAATGCGTGTTACAGAACAAATAGACGCCTTGGAAATCATGGGTGTAAATTCCTTAAACTATTTAGTTTTCCCTAAGATTATTGCCATGCTTTTCTATCCTTTCGTCATAGCTATTGCCATGTACGTTGGTATTTTTGGCGGTTGGGTAGCTGGTGTTTTCGGCGGATTTAGTTCTAGTGCCGATTTTGTAGAGGGACTTCAATTAGACTTTATCCCTTTCCATATCACCTATTCTTTTATAAAATCGATTGTTTTTGCACTCCTTATTGCTACCATTCCGTCTTATCATGGGTATTATATGAAGGGCGGAGCACTGGAGGTAGGAAAAGCAAGTACAACCTCCTTTGTGTGGACAAGTGTCGTTATAATTATCGTAAACTACGTGCTAACACAATTATTATTAGGCTAATGATAGAAGTAAACAACATACATAAATCTTTTGGCGACACCCATGTATTAAAAGGGGTAAGCTCTCAATTTGAAAAAGGTAAAACCAACTTAATAATCGGGCAAAGCGGATCCGGTAAAACCGTATTCATTAAGTGCTTGTTAGGCCTTTTTAGTACAGATAAAGGCACTATTAGTTATGATGGGAAAATCTATTCCGAACTAACAGGAGACGAACAACGGAATTTAAGGCAAGAAATGGGCATGGTATTTCAAGGCAGTGCATTGTTTGACTCCATGACCGTAGAAGGCAATGTTATGTTCCCACTAGGGATGTTTACAAAGCAATCCAAATCCGAAATGCAAGACCGGGCAAATATTGTTTTAAAACGAGTTAACCTTATTGACGCTCATAAAAAATTCCCCTCAGAAATATCTGGAGGAATGCAAAAAAGGGTAGCCATTGCACGAGCTATAGTAATGAATCCAAAGTATCTTTTCTGTGATGAACCCAACTCTGGATTAGACCCCAAAACGGCAATCCTAATAGACAATCTGATTCATGAAATCACACAAGAATACGACATTACCACTGTGATCAATACTCATGACATGAACTCGGTAATGGAAATTGGCGAAAAAATAATCTTCTTAAAAAACGGCCTTAAGGAGTGGGAAGGCAGCAATAAGGAGATTTTCAAAACAGATAATGAGGCGGTAACCGACTTTGTATATTCCTCAGAATTATTTAAAAAAGTACGTCAGATGTATATTGAGGAAAGAAATTAAATTTCATCTTCCTTCACTTGAATCTTCGCATTCTTTAATCTTAATCGCAACCACTCGGTTAATTTCTGGGTATCTTTAGATTTTTGCTGCTTAGACAGTCCTTTTTCCCATTGTACGGTAAAAACAGGAATAGTATCTAACTTATTAAAATCCGTTGTAAAGGTATAGGCAAATCCTAAGTTGCTTAAGTTTTCATAATTGGTTTTAGCTTCAGCGCTAATCTCCTGAAATGGAATTTGCTGTGCAGCAAATGCACTCATTTTCTCCACTGCTTCTTTTAAAACCTGTATCTGCTCTTCCTTACTTAAAAGTTCTGCTTTTTTAGATTCATAAAGTTCACTAACATATTTCATCTGATCTAATTCTGCACTCTTAGACCCCTGAACAATCTTTAATTCTACGTTTCTTAACTTTACATATTCATTCTTCTGAGTATTCCATGTAGAGATAATGTTATCTGGTATAGTTTCGCTACCCATAAACACTAATTCTATATGTCCATTTTTCCCTTGACCATAAGATATTTCCGTTAGGTTGTCTAAGTACCTACCTTCCCCTGGTAACTCATAAGGAGCTATATTATTAGCTATAAACTGTTTCGCCTCCTTTCTAAAAAGGGACTCTTGGAAGACATTATAGAAAGTAAATCCGGCAGGAATCATCACCAAAACTGCAACTATAGAAGCCATTCTTGCTATAAATCTTCTGCGTTGTGAATTGGCATACCTAACCATAGGGAAACGCAATATTTTTATAACCAAGAAAGTAGCCAATCCTATAAAAATAGTGTTTATAGTAAAGAGGTACATTGCTCCGGTAGCATATCCAAAATTTCCTATAGCTAATCCAAATCCAACAGTACATAAAGGCGGCATTAAAGCGGTAGCAATTGCCACACCGAAGATAACACTGGCAATAGTACCTTTTTTTGCTCTCGCGATCACAAGTGCTAAACCACCAAAGAAGGCTATTAATACATCCCTAATATCTGGAGCTGTACGGGCTAATAATTCGGAAGACTCATCACGTAAAGGGAATAGATAGAAAAATAAAAAGGCGGTAAATACACTAAGTATCACCATTACTGCAAAGTTCTTTATTGATCGTCTTAAAGTATCTATATCATTGGTAGCTAGAGAAAGCCCCATACCTAAAATAGGTCCCATTAGAGGAGAAATTAACATTGCCCCTATCACTACCGCTGTAGAGTTAGCATTAAGCCCAACAGAAGCAATAAAAATAGAACAGATCAAAATCCATGAAGTATGCCCTTTAAAGGGTATATCTGCAATTATAGACTCTTTAGTAGCCTCCTGATCAGTGTTATCACGAATATCTAAGAGATCTTTCAAAAACACTCCTACACCTCCTAAAAGCCCCTTAAAGTCTTTCTTTATGTTCTCTGGATCTCCATTAACGACTCCCTGACCATTGTTTTTATTTACATTCTCTTCCATATTTAAGCAAACTGATCACCATATTGATCTTTAACTTTAGCTACCACATTTTTAATATCCTGTTCCTTAGATTTTGGGTATATCAAAAGTATATCTTCCTTATCAATTATTATATAATCGGACAACCCATCAACCACAACAACTTTCCCTTTTGGAGTACGAATCATATTACCATTCGCATTCTCACTCATTACCCTACCATTTACCAATGCATTTTCATTATCATCTTTATCTAATTTATCATACAAAGATCCCCAAGTCCCTAAGTCATTCCAGTCAAAAGAAGCTGGTAAAACAAAAATATTGGAAGACGGTTCTAAAATAGCATAATCTATAGATATATTTTCGGCCTTTGGATAATACTCCTTAATAAACGCTGTTTCCTCTTCGGTATTGTAATAAGCCATTCCCTTCTTAAACAAGTTGTATTCTTCAGGGCTATACTTTTTAAAAGCTTGTATTATGGAGGCCACACTCCACATAAATATACCTGCATTCCATAAAAAATTCCCTTGTTCTAAAAACCCTTTAGCAGTTTCATAGTCAGGTTTCTCCCTAAACTGCATCACCTTCTTTAAAGAAATAGATTCCTTTTTTTTATATTCTATATACCCAAAACCAGTATTTGGGAAAGTCGGCTTAACACCTAAAGTACACAGGACATCTTCTTTCTCACATTTATCAAAACAAGTAATTACATCTTTAGCAAATGCAGTTTCGTCTTCAATCCAATGATCACTGGGCGCAACAATCATCACAGCATTAGGATCCTTCTTCTGTATTTTTAAGGCTGCATATAAAATACATGGTGCAGTATTTCGCATAGCAGGCTCTAAAACTATTTGATCCTTATTTACCATAGGCAATTGCTCCAAGACCAAGTGATTATACCTTTCATTGGTTAAGATCAATATATTTTCTGTTGGAATAAATTTATTTAACCGTTTAAAAGTCCTTTGAATTAAGGTATCTCCGGTCCCCAACATATCATGAAATTGTTTTGGATTGTCGGAGGTACTCACAGGCCAAAACCTAGATCCTACTCCACCAGCCATCAAAACGGCATAATAATTTACTTTCATCCTTTATTCACTTAAGTTTTTATCAACTCCACTTCTGCATTCGGCTGAAAAAGATACAACTTTCCCGTAGCCACTTCAATACATTCATATCGCTTTACCCTCCTATTTCTTTTCTGAAACAGTTTACCGTTATAAATTCGGAATATACTACCGTGCGGCAGCTCAAAAACATAGTTTTTTCCTTCCTCTCTTTTATCATATTCTTTTAACGCAATAGACAACCTAGCGTCCGTATCACTACTAGCTCTTGGATTCTTAAAATGATTAGCCAAAAACGGTAATAAATTGGAAGGAAATATTTCTGGCCTAAGAAACGGAAGCATTAGCATCTGAAATGTTCTTTTCCACTCTACCCCATGAGGTTTAATAGCCCGCCCATACTTTTCAAAGGCCACCAAATGCGCTATTTCATGCACTAAGGTAATTAAAAACCGATATTTATTTAAGTTAACATTTACGGTGATTATATGTGAACCGTTTGGCAACTTTCGATAATCTCCGTGACGAGTAACACGTTCATTTACAATTTTTAAATTTACATGATTATCCTTAATAAGCTGAAGGCATAGCCCTACTGCTCTCTCCGGAATATACTTTTCCATTGTTTCCCGCATACGCACAAAATTAGAAATTTTAAGATGGTATAGAAGTTTTAAAAAACATATTATAAAATTTTTCCATAAAGGCATTAAGACTTAACTTCCTCTTAATTAACATCTACGTTGTTAATGTTACTCTTCAATTAAATACTATTTGATTTAAACCAAACCTAAGGCCAATTTAATGTCAGAAAAAAAACTTAGACTGAAACCTATATATATTAAACAACAGTAATAACTGCTAATAAAATCGATAGTGCTATTATTGTGGAAACCAATTTTTATCACTAATAAGGAAAGATATTAGAAGAAGTACAAAATTCCAATTCAATTACCATTTATTAAGGGTTATTTGCTGCTAATTAAAACATATTGTGCATTTTTACAGTTTTATTAACGCTTATTAGACAACTGTTTGTCCTAACTTTGCGGTTTGAAGGACTAGCATTAGGTTATGCATTACACGATGTAGCACCTTACACCTCTGCAACTAAACTTTATCCATAAAACAATACTGTTATCTACGAGATATGAACGATTTAAGAACAACCAACAGACTACTACTAATCATAGTAATCCCTCTTGTTTTTTATTTACTAAAATTACTATCGTTTATCTTTATACCTTTAATTTTTTCCATGTTCATCGCTTTATTGTTTTTACCTCTGATGCGATGGTTAAATAAAAAGAAGGTATCAAAGCCGATCAGCATTTTCTTAGTGGCTCTAATTATTTTATTCGTACTAAAAATTGGAGGCGGTCTATTACAGCTATCTAGTCAAGAACTATTATCTACAGACAACCAATTTTTGCAAAAAGCAGAAAACAAGCTAGAGCTGTTATTTATTAGTCTAGAGGAAAATTTTGGACTTCCCTACTCTCAAGACAAAAACATCCTAAATAATATTTTCCCTCAAGAAAATATGATGAAGAATTTTGGAACTACTTTAGATTTTCTTGGCAATACTATTACCATGATCTTAATGACGGTGTTTTTTGTGGTTTTATGGTTGGCAGAATCTATTAACGTTCAGAAGCTAATGAACAACACCATCTTAAAACAAAAGCACACTTCTGTAAAGACTTTTCTAAAAATAGAAAAAGACCTTATAAAATTTATTAAGGTTAAGTTTTTGATGAGTTTATTTACTGGAATTGGAATTGGACTAGCGTGTTTATTCTTCGATGTTAGCTTCCCAATATTCTGGGGCTTATTTGCCTTTGCCATTAATTTCGTACAAATGGTAGGCTCCTTTGTTTCCGTTATTCTATTAAGTTTATTTGCTTTTGTAGAATTAGAAACCACAAGCACCCTATTATTTTTTATTATTTCAATTTCTGGGGTTCAGGTGCTTTTTGGCTCTATTTTGGAACCAATATTTATGGGGAAATCCTTCTCCATAAACATTATCACCGTACTGGTAGTATTAATGCTTTGGGGCTACATATGGGGAGTTCCAGGGTTAATAATGGCGATACCCATTACCGTATTCTTCAAAATTATACTAGAGCAATTTCCGCAGACCAAGGTTATAGCCAACTTAATTTCTGGAAACGGAGCAACTGTACAACTCCCCAAGCCTAAATCTAAGAAATAAAAAAAGATTCCTTTTAAAGCAAAAGGAATCTTAGGTAGAAGTTAAGGGGTAGAATTAGAAACCTGCAAAAGTTTTCCGTTGTAAAATTTATTCCCATTAAGTGAAAAGTCCTTAATATAGGTTGCCATATCTAGTGGAGTAGTATTCACCTCATAGCCAGGGAAGGCTTCCTGCAGCATTTCTGTCTGCACAGCACCTAACGCCAAAACATTAAAGGCCGGACCACTCACTTTAAATTCTTCGGCCCAAAGTTCTGTAAGCGTAATAACAGCCCCTTTACTAGAACTATAAGCAGAAAGTCCAGGGAATTTAACACTACCCTGCACACCACCCATAGAACTTATGGTCACTACATGTCCGCTTGCCGGCATAAGAGGAATAATCCTCTGGGTAAGTTTTGCCACTCCAATAACATTTACTTTGTAAACCTCTTCAAATTCCTCCATGGAAGTTTCCAAGAAGGGCTTGTTCACTAATTTCCCTGCATTATTTATTAGCACATCTACCTGCTTCCAATTTTTATCTAGGAAAGCATCTAGTTTATTATAGTCTTTGTCTTCAGATAAATCGAACGAAAAACTAGTAATATTTTTATTATTCAATGCTGCAACAGGTGCATTATTCCTAGAAAGCGCCAATACTTGATGCCCCTCATTTGCAAATAATTGAGCTAATTGAAACCCAATACCCCTACTACTCCCTGTTATAATAATATTTGCCATTAGTGATATTTTATTTCTTTGATAGGGGCATTAACAATTCCCTCCAAAACCGGAATCGTTTTATTTACTACGTTTGCCATATGTTTAAAATCCATTAAAGACACCTCATCCCCCACCTGGTGATAATGATCGAAATTGGTAAAATCAAAAGTAGAAAAAGTTTGAGAAGGAATCCCGATTTCAGTATGGAACGGATAATTGTCTGATCGCATAAATAAGTTATACTCTTGGGCAGTTGGTAGAAAACCTACTAAGTTCTCCTTAGCGTACCTATTACTAATTTCTGCTAAATTGGATTTCTCATAGCCTGTAAGATACATCAAGTAATCCTTATCTGGCATTGGTAAACCAATCATCTCAAAATTCAGCATGGTATATAGGTCCAATTGTTCGTTCTTTAACTTATCGGCTAAATGTTTAGCACCTAACAACCCTTTTTCTTCTGCTGAGAATAAAGCAAAAATAATACTTCGCTTATTTGTTCGTGCTTTCCCAAAATAACGTGCAAATTCTAATACTGCGGTTGTACCAGAGGCATTGTCATTTGCTCCATTAGCTATACTATCTCCCGCAACTGGAGGAACAACACCAATATGATCGTAATGCGCTCCAATTACCACAAATTCGTTTTTAAGATTCTTATCTGTTCCCTCCAAATACCCTACTATATTATAGGTAGGCAATTCAAAATTGGATAAAGTATCCTTATAGCTAGAAAAGTAAGGAGAAACGCCGTAGCTCTTCAGCAAATCTTCAATATACTGAGCAGCCTCGTTAATCCCTTCGGTTCCAGCTTCTCTCCCTTTTAAATCATCAGAGGCTAAAAAACTAATAATCTCTTTTACTCCTTCACTAGAACTAAAGGACTTCGAAGAAATATTTTCCTTACTTGCTACGACCTCAGAGCTTTGTCCGACCTCCTTATTCTCATTAGCCCTGGCATCTTTACCAAGAAGTACTGTTTGATCTATTTTGGTTCCACCACATGCCATGGCTAAACCAGCGAACACAATTAGGATGCTATTTTTCATTACAATATTTTTATGCCTAAGTGAACCTTATTAATTCGCCCCTTTTCTTATAAAGTAACAGGAGTTTGAAGTCACCTAGCTATTAATCTTTAAATATAAAAAAAGCATCCTGAAAAACAGAATGCTTTATATCAATTCTAACCTGTAAATATCTCCAATAAAAAAATTGGAATTATTATGCCCAAAGAAACAATGGACAAAAGATATTTATTAGGCAAGCATGGTCACTGGATTTTCCAGGTATGCTCTTAGTGTTTGTAAAAACTGGGCTCCAGTAGCACCGTCAACGGTTCTATGGTCACATGCCAAGGTTACTTTCATTGTGCTTCCTACAACAATCTCCCCGTTTTTCACTACTGGTTTCTCTTCAATTGCACCTACCGACAAAATAGCGGAATTAGGCTGATTGATAATAGAGGTAAACTCAGAAATTCCAAACATTCCAAGATTAGAAACAGTAAAAGTACTCCCTTCCATTTCTGCAGGACTAATTTTTTTGTTTCGTGCCTTACCTGCAAGATCCTTAACAGAAGCTCCTATCTGAGTAAGTGTCATTTGATCTGCAAATTTTAATACAGGAACCAAAAGTCCGTCCTCTACAGCAACTGCCACTCCAATATGCACATGGTGGTTAATACGAGTAGTCTCGTTATTCCAAGTAGTATTTACTTGCGGATGCTTTTTCAATGCCATAGCACAAGCTTTAACTACCATATCATTAAAGGAAACCTTTGTATCTGGAAGACTATTTATTTGCACTCTTGATGCCTTAGCATAATCCATATCCACCTCAATGGTTAGATAATAGTGTGGCGCAGTAAATTTAGACTCTCCTAAACGCTTAGCGATTACCTTACGCATTTGCGAGTTCTTAACTTCTTCTGTCCTCTCTTCACCAACAGGTAAATTAATAGGAGCAGCTGACTTCGCCTTATCTTCCGAAACTACCGATTTCTCAGCAGCCTTTGCTTTTGGCTGATATTCTTCTATATCTCTTTTTATAATTCTTCCCTGATCACCAGTACCTTTTACATCTCTTAGATCTACACCTTTTTCTTCAGCCATTTTCTTGGCCAATGGTGAAGCTAAGATTCGTTGCCCGTCATTAACTGAAGGGGCCTCAGATGCATCAGATGATGAAGTTGCAGCAGGCGCTGATTGCTTAGGTGCTTCTTTAGCAGCCTCTTCCTTTTTAGGAGTAGTCTTACCTCCACTAGCTAAAACAGCATCTACATCTGTACCTTTAGGGCCAATTACGGCAAGAACGGCATCAACAGGAGCAGTCTCTCCTTCTTGAACACCTATATGCAAAAGAACTCCGGCATAAAAGGATTCGAACTCCATAGTAGCCTTATCGGTTTCTATTTCTGCCAATATATCTCCTTCTTCTACCTCATCGCCTACTTGTTTTAACCATGTAGCAACGGTACCTTCTTCCATGGTATCACTAAGACGTGGCATTTTAACAACTTCCACTCCTTCTGGAATTTCAGCAGTAACACCATTATCTTCTTTCTTTTCCTCTTCAGCAGATTCAGCAACTACTTCTTCCTTAGATTCGGTAGAGGAATTAATTAAAGAAGAAATATCTTCCCCTTTTTCCCCGATAATAGCAAGAAGAGAATCTACAGGAGCTGTATCTCCTTCTTCGATACCAATATGCAATAAGACACCCTCGTTAAAGGACTCAAACTCCATAGTGGCCTTATCGGTTTCTATTTCTGCCAATATATCTCCTTCTTCAACCTTGTCGCCTACCTGCTTTAGCCACTTAGCAACAGTACCTTCTTCCATGGTATCGCTAAGTCTTGGCATATTTATTACTTCTGCCATTTACTTATATTTTATGTTGTACAAATGGATAATCCTCTTGTTCGTAAACCACATCATATAATTGGTTGATTGGTGGATATTCCGACTCATCTGCAAATTTCTCACATTCAGTAACCAAATCTTTTACTCTTTTATCAATTGCTTTGATCTCTTCTTCCGTAGCGTAATCATTTTCTTTGATAACATCTAACACTTGAGTAATTGGATCGATCTTCTTGTACTCTTCAACCTCTTCCTTGGTTCTATAACTTTGCGCGTCGGACATTGAGTGACCTCTATAGCGATAAGTTTTCATCTCTAAAAAAGTAGGACCTCCACCTGTTCTTGCACGCTCTATTGCCTTACTCATTTCTTTAGCAACTGTTACTGGATCCATTCCATCTACAGGACCACAAGGCATTTCATATCCAAGTCCAAGTTTCCATATTTCGGTAGAATGTGATGTTCTAGCAACTGAAGTCCCCATAGCATAACCGTTATTCTCACAAACGAAAACTACTGGTAAATTCCAAAGCATTGCCAAGTTAAAGCTTTCGTGCAAAGACCCTTGTCTTACTGCACCGTCCCCCATATAACAAATAGTTACAGAGTCTCGCTTAAAGTACTTGTCTGCAAAGGCCAAACCAGCTCCTAAAGGAATTTGTCCCCCTACAATACCGTGACCTCCGTAAAAACGATGTTCTTTAGAGAAAATATGCATGGATCCTCCCATACCCTTAGAGGTACCGGTAACTTTACCATAAAGCTCAGCCATTACTCTTTTAGGATCTTCCCCCATACCTATCGGCTGAACGTGATTCCTATAAGCGGTAATCATTCTATCCTTGGTTAAATCCATAGCGTGCAGTGCACCAGCTAAAACTGCTTCCTGCCCATTGTACAGATGTAAAAATCCACGAACTTTCTGTTGAATGTACGAGGCAGCTAATTTATCCTCAAATTTCCGCCAGAACAACATGTCCTCATACCACTTAAGGTAGACCTCTTTGGTTATTTTTTCCATTAATCATCAATTTTTGAAGTATATCGTATTATTTAAAAGTCCTGCTTAAAATAAAAACGGAGAACAAAAATACATATATAAATCAATAGGAAAAAAATAATATTTAAAAGGTTTGGTTAAAGAACCCTTTCATTCTATCTCCTACCAACTACAGCATGCTCAAAATACGTTTCTAAATAAGACTTTATCTCCTATTAACCTATCCCAAAAATGTACTATTGAATGCCAAGGGAAGAATATCGGATACGGAATGACATTTAAGCACACTTCCAGTTTCACCGGTCATTAAAATAGCAATAGGCGACTTTTGTTTAATTTCATATTCGGAAATAGACTGACGACAATTACCACAAGGCGCGGCAGGCGTATCCATTACATAATTCTTTGAAGTAGCACTAATAGCTATTGTTACAATAGGAACATCGGGGTATTTTGCTGCAGCATAATAAATAGCCACCCTTTCTGCACATAATCCCGCAGGGTAACAGGCATTCTCTTGATTATTGCCTTGCACTACCTCTCCATTACCTAGTAGAATAGCGGCTCCCACCTCAAATTTTGAATATGGAGAATAGGCTTTTTTACGAGCTTCAATTGCTGCTTCCATTAATTTTGAATCCAATTCCCCCAACTCTTCTTTGGAATCATAAACCATCAATTCAAAAGATATATTCTTTTTTACCATAATGTTCTCCTTACTATATATCATACAAAAATACAGAAAACCTGCTCGAGGGCAGGTTTTCTAAATTTATTAAAATAAAATATTTCTTCGTTAGTCGTTATAGAAATAATCCCCTAAATTAAAAGTTAAAGAAAATCGCAGGGTGTTTTCCAATGGATTTCTCACTTTAGAGGTAGAGAACAAATATGAAAGATCTATTTGAGTAGATTTATATAAGAAACCAGCACCTAAGGTAAAATACTTCCTTGATCCTTTTAAATCACTTTCATTAAAATATCCAGTTCGCAACATAAATGACTCTTGGTATGAATACTCTGCACCTAAAGCCCAAGTAATCTCTTTAAGTTCTTCGCTAAAACCGTCAGGTGCATCCCCGAAGGATTTAAAAACTCCTTCGAAAAAAGAAATTCTCTGATACTCATCATTATCGTCAACATTAATTTCTCCATCCCCATTGAAATCTTGTGGGGTAGGCACCAATAATTTATTAAACTCTGTAGTTAACCCTATTACGTTATCTCTATCTAGTATAAAATCGAATCCTACACCCGCTTTTAAATTAGTGGGTAAGAAATTCTCTTGACCTCCATCATCGTATTTTATCTTTCCTCCTAAGTTAGAAATATTGAATCCAGCTCTCCATCGACCATTAAATTGATCGTAGGCTATTTCTCTAGATCTATAATACCCAGAAACATCAACGGCAAAAGCACTTGCTGCCTTAGAATCTTCCACACCATCACCAGGTAGCTTTAAATTAGAGCTTATATATCGCCCTGCCACGGACATGGAAAAAGTCTGACTTAGTTTTAGTGAATAAGAACCATCAAATGCCACTTCGTTTGGCTTAGCTAGGACACCAGGCTCTCCTGCAGTTTGCCTAAGCACTATTTCACCTAAAGTAAAATAGCGAATTCCGAATGCAAAAGCACTCCTATCATTAATTTTATTATGAAAATTAGCACTAAGCAATGAAATGTCAGTAATAATACTTTCCAAATATGGTGTATAACTGACTCCGAATCCCATTTTTCGTTCAGCAAAGGCAAATTTAGCGGGATTCCATTGTTGGGAAAACGCATCTGTAGAGGTAGCCACCCCAACATCCCCCATTCCAGAAGCTCTAGCATCTGCAGCAATTGTTAAAAAAGGAACAGCGGTCGTTATCACCCTATCTTCCTGTGCAGAAACCTTAAACACCACACAGAATAGACATAGTATTACAAATTTTTTCATTTTATACAGTCTAATTATTGGTTCTCGCAAATCTCTATAATTAAAATTGAATACAATAGAATTTTAGTCCTAATACAATTATTAACGACTATTTTAATATTATCGTGTAAGAATACAGGAATATTTATCAAAATATGTTCATTTCGGGAATAATTCTCATATTTGCCCTCCAAATGCAATTGATAAAAATAATTTTTATATTTTTCGGAAAGAAGTAGCTATTACCCATACTAGATTAGATTATAAGTCGTTATTTATATATGAAACTACGATTGACTACATAAGTTGGGTTGGGATGAAAAAAATTTCGAGTCAGCAAAATATTATACCTCAATTGTCGTTTTATATGCCAAAAGCGTCATAAATTTTATAAAAAATAAGAATTTCAAGCTTCTATTTTAGAGGTTTGGTTTTGAACTCAAGTCCTAATTATGAAAAAAGAATTCATCAAAGTTGTACTCTCTTGTGCTATTGTAGCGGGTGGTTTTACAAGTTGTAAAAACTCTTCGTCCAAGAACGTCTCAAGAGCCACAGGCTGGAAAATAAACGCTAAGGAGGGGGGATTTCAGTATAATTCAGACTTCAAGGAACAGGAAACCGCTCCTGGCCTAGTATTTATAGAAGGCGGAACCTTTACCAAAGGTCAGGTTCAAGATGATGTGATGAAGGATTGGAACAATACCCCTACTCAACAACACGTACAATCATTTTACATGGATGAGACAGAGGTAACCAATGTAATGTACCTAGAGTATCTAGATTACCTTAAAAGCGTTTATCCTCCTGAAGATCCAAGATACGTTCATATATATACAGGAGCATTACCCGATACCTTAGTATGGAGAAACAGATTGGGCTTTAATGAAACTATGACCAATAATTACCTAAGACACCCAGCCTATGCAGAATATCCTGTGGTTGGAGTGAATTGGATTCAAGCTACACAATTTGCTGCTTGGAGAACAGATCGTGTAAACGAAATAATGTTAGAGAGAGAAGGATTTCTTTCCAAAGACGCAAAATACAAAGTGGTATCCGGAGATATCGAAGGTGGATTTAGTACGGAAGCCTATTTAAACAGACCAGAATCTGTTTACAACGGACAAATTGATTCTCTACAAGGAAAGCGTAAAAAAGATTCTGTACCTGCATATGCAAAACGCAGTAGCGGAGTAATATTACCAGAATACAGACTACCTACCGAAACCGAATGGGAATATGCCGCTCAGGCTCAAATAGGCAGCAGAGAATATAACAATTATAGAGGTCGTAAAAAATATCCTTGGGATGGTAATTACACAAGAAACGGACAGCGCGTAGGCCGAGGTGACCAGCTAGCTAACTTTAAGCAAGGAAAAGGAGATTACGGCGGAATTGCTGGATGGTCTGATGACGGTGCCGATATTACAGCAGAAGTAAAGTCCTACAAACCTAATGATTTTGGACTATATGATATGGCTGGAAACGTGGCCGAGTGGGTTGCCGATGTATATAGACCTATTGTAGATGACGAAATAAGTGATTTTAACTACTTCAGAGGTAACGTTTATATGAAAACTGCCATTGGGCCCGATGGAAAAGTTAAGGTTATTAGGGATTCTATAGTCTACGACACCCTTCCAAACGGAAAAATAATGGCAATTAATTTACCAGGAGAAATTAAAATGGTACCTGTAGGACCTGAAGAAACCTTTTTAAGAACCAATTTCACCAAAAGCGACAATCGTAGCTATAGAGATGGAGAACCAGGATCTTCACGTTTTTACGACAGATTTAATTCTGGAGATCAAGAAGAAGATGATTCAAAGAAGATGTACAACGCACCCGTTAACAAGGTTAAAGTGAATGAAGAAGGGGATCTAGTAAGAGCTTACGACACTTCTAACAACAGAACCACTTTAATTAACGACGAAGTTAGAGTTTACAAAGGTGGATCATGGAGAGATAGAGCCTACTGGTTAGACCCTGCCCAAAGAAGATACATGCCACAATATATGGCAACAGATTATATTGGGTTTAGATGCGCTATGTCTAGAGTAGGATCCAAATCTAAGACTAAAAATAAGACGCCTAGAGGCAAGAGATCAAGATAACTTTTCACTGAAAATTATTATAAAAAAAGCCCTTTTCTTAAAAGGGCTTATTTTATCTTCGACCTATGACAATAGCACAACTACACTCAGTGTTTTTAAGGTTTCCCGTTATTTGCACGGACACCAGAAAAATTACAGAAAACTGTCTATTCTTCGCGCTAAAGGGCGATAATTTTGACGGCAACAACTATGCACTAGAGGCTTTAAAAAAAGGAGCGTCACATGTAATTGTAGACGATCAAAAATTAGAGAATACCGAAGAATCCGTCATACTAGTTAATAATGTATTAGAAACCCTACAACAGCTAGCCAAATACCATAGGCTATACTGCAAAGCAAAAATAATAGGGCTTACTGGTAGCAACGGAAAAACAACAACAAAGGAACTTGTCACTGCTGTCCTTTCAAAAAAATATCGAACAATTGCTACCAAAGGTAACTTCAACAACCACATTGGAGTCCCCCTTACCCTACTTTCTATAACTCCCGACACGGAATTTGCCATTGTGGAAATGGGGGCAAACCACCCTAAAGAAATCGCTTTCCTATGCGAATTAGCCTTACCAGATTATGGATATATCACCAATTTTGGAAAGGCTCATTTAGAAGGATTTGGAAGCGAAGAGGGAGTTATAAAAGCGAAAAGCGAACTATACGACTTTCTTATAGCAAATAATAAATTTATCTTTTTTAATGCCGACGATCCAAAGCAAGTAAGCAAACTTGTTGCAATTAAAAATAAATTAGGGTTTAGTCACCAACAACAATCACATTTATCCTTAAAATTTCTAGGCGCCAATCCTTATGTGACTATAAAATTCCAAGAAGTCCAAATAGAAAGCAAGCTAGTAGGCAGCTACAACTTTACCAATTGCAGTGCTGCGGTAACGATTGGGAATTATTTTAATGTACCTACATTAGTCATTAAAGAGGCAATTGAGAACTACATTCCTAATAACAACCGGTCACAAATCATAGATAAAAACAATTCTAAGATTATCCTAGACGCGTATAATGCAAACCCTACAAGTATGAGAGCAGCTTTGGAAAACTTCAGAGAATTGAAGGCCGATAAAAAAATTGCATTTTTGGGTGATATGTTCGAATTAGGTGCTTCTGCAGAAAAAGAACACCAAGATATTGCAGATCTAGCTAGTAAAATGGGTTTTGATGAAGTAATACTAATAGGAGAAAACTTTTACAAGACAAATACCGATTTCCTCAAGTACGCAACATTTAATGGGCTAGAGCAGGATATAAAAAATATCCACACTAAGGATGCTACTATTTTAATAAAGGGATCTAGAGGAATGGCTTTGGAAAGACTGGTAGACTTCTTCTAAGAATCACCTAAACGGAACTCTTTGTTTTGTGGGACATACTGGATTCGAACCAGTGACCTCTGCCCTGTCAAGGCAGCGCTCTAAACCAACTGAGCTAATACCCCATTTCACCTTAAAAGAGGTGAATAAATTACAGGACAAACTTACATCAATTTAAAATAAGAGTCCAAAAAAATTATGAAGAAGTTTTATAAAAGGCATGTATTTACAGCGAGCTTTAAATACATGCCTTTTCTATATTAAGATTTCCCAAAAGTAAAGACTTCTGAGGGTGTTCTAGCCTCTTTTAGTATTTTTTCCATCTCCGCAACAATCTCGGGATGATCTTCTGCAATATTATGCTCCTCCCCTATATCATTGGCTAAATTATATAATTCAATTTTTGCCTCAGGGTTTCTCAACACATTATATTTTACTCCTTTCCAATCCCCCATTCTAACAGCCTGTCTTCCTCCAAGTTCATGAAACTCCCAATACAAATATTTATGTTCTTTCTGTTTTGCCTCTTCCCCAAGTAGCGTAGGCAAAAACGAAACTCCGTCTAAATCTTCTATTTTATCTCCCCCTAAAAGGTCTACTAAAGTTGGAAAAACATCCCAAAATGCAGAAACATGAGCTGTTTCAACCCCCTCTTTTATAACATTTGGCCATTTTATTACCATTGGCACACGGATACCACCTTCGTACAGATCGCGCTTATACCCTTTAAGGTTTCCATTACTATTAAAATAATCAGGGTCTGCACCACCCTCTTTGTGTGGACCATTGTCCGAAGTAAATATAATAATGGTATTGTCTGCAATTCCAAGTTCTTCTACCTTTTCAACAATCTCACCCACATGCTTATCTAATAGACGAACCATGCCAACAAATGCAGCGTGCGGTTCTGGCTGAGAAGCGTAACCCCCATTTTTATAACTAGGACCACTATCTACCCCCTTATAAGGCTTTTCGGGTTCAAATTTACCACTGTACTGTTTGTGAATCTCATCTGGAACCACCAATTCAGCATGCGGAATAATAGTAGGAACATATGCAAAGAAAGGTCTATCCTTATTCTCTTCTATAAATTGAAGCGTCTTCTCATGGATAAGACTAGGAGCATAGTCCCCTCTATTCTGTCCCGAATTACCTGGCAACACTATAGAGTCTTGATTAGACCACAAATGGTAGGGATAATAATTATGACCAATTCTCTGACAGTTAAAACCATAGAAGGTATCAAAACCTTGAAAATTAGGATCTCCTTCAGACCCTGGGTACCCAAGTCCCCACTTCCCAAACGCTCCAGTTGTATACCCTGCTTCTTTGAGAAATTCGGCAATCGTATAAGTTTCATCGGGTATAGGATATTGCCCCTCTGGCTGAATTTCATAATTCCCCCTCACTACAGTATGCCCAGTATGCATACCTGTCATTAATGCTGATCTAGAAGGCGCACAAACCGTACTACCAGAATAATGCTGTGTAAACAACATACCTTTCGCTGCCAACTTATCTATATTAGGAGTAGTAAATTTCTCTTGCCCCATAACACTAAGGTCTCCATAACCTAAATCATCAGCCAGGATATAAATAATATTAGGCTTTCCTTTTGATGCTGACAAATCTTGATCGACATCTTCAACATTAGATGAAGATGATTTCCCGTTGGTTTTACAAGAAACAATGCAGAAACAACTGAGCATTAAAAGCCCTAAACGATAAATTACATGCATAATACAAACAAGTTTAAATAAATAAAGGCCGCTAATATTTAACTGCCCGAAAATGTTAATTCTCAAAAATATACAATCTATAATATTTTAGTTGTTTTAAGGCAAAAATAAATACCGTTTTTTATTTCTCAATATCAGCCTACAAAATGTAATACATAGCATTACACTCCCAAAGATAACCAAAGTAATTTCTGGATTTTGATCAATTTCCTAATAGCAAAACACCAATCATAAATGAAAGCTTACCACTTATACATTTTAACTATTAATAACCAGACATCCTCTCTATGTTTATTTTAAAAAATAAAGGAAACAGTTAAAGAATCTCCGTTGAACAGGAGTGATTTCTGCATTTTTCTCACAATTAAGCAATATTAATAGTTAATGGCATAAAAATTGCAATTGGTTGTTTTATAAAATTTGTCCATTCATCTTAAATCAAGACAGCATGTCACAGATTACCTATTTTATTTTGTTTTTGAATCTTATTTTTGCAGGTGGAATTATATTATTTATTCTTCATGAAATGTTTTTTTCCAAAAAGAATGATTAATTGCAATCAACCCCTTCTTTTTCCTTAAAAAAGTTTAGCAAAAAGCTATAATATTCCATAAAACACATTGATCCACTTCCCTATTCTATACGGAAGTAAAATTTAGGTTGTTCTTTTCTTAATTATATAATATTAAAAAATAGCTCTGGTAAATTATCACTATATTCACACTACATATAGTCAACTCATTATGAATGGTTTCAATGTTAATTTACCTGCAGAAATTATAATAAAAAGAAAAATTACATTTGCTTTTTTAGTTTTTCTCTATACAAGCAGCTACGGTCAAAAAGTGATAATTGACTCGATATTAAACAACCAAGAAAGTTTTTATTATTTAGACTCCAAAGACTACCCGGCCGGGGACCGCTCACTTCCCATCGGCATATTCGATTCAGGAATTGGAGGACTTACCGTTTTAGATGCTATTGTTAATTACGATAAACACAACAATAATACTATGAACCCAGGTAAGGATGGGGTTATAGATTTTAAAAAGGAGCGTTTTATTTATTTGGCAGACCAAGCTAATATGCCCTACGGAAATTATTCAGCCGAGAACAAAGATGGTTTATTGCGAGAACACATTATAAAAGATGTTCAGTTTATCCTTGGGAATAAGTATTACACTTCCCGCACCTCCCTTCATCCAGAAATAAACAAATCACCTATAAAAGCATTAGTAATCGCTTGTAACACCGCAACTGCTTACGGAAAAGAGAGTATTGAAGAATTTATTAAGGAAGCTAATCTAGATATTAAAGTTATTGGTGTTATAGACGCGGGAGTTAGGGGTGCTTTAGATAATTTATCAAAAGAGGAGGATGCTACAATTGCTGTAATGGCCACCGTAGGAACGGTTACCTCTAAAGGATACGTAAACACACTTAATGAGCAATTAAACATACTAGGTTACAGTGGCAATATACAAGTGTTTCAACAAGGAGGCCTAGGGATTGCCGAAGCGGTAGATGAAGATACGGCCTATTTTGATACTAGCCTGAGCACACCAAGAGACAACTATAAAGGCCCAAGCATAAATGGCAATAATAAGATAGATAAAACACTTTTGGACATTTACAATTTTGATTTCACCAATAACAAAATGCTCTGTGATACCGAGAACAGGGACGACTGCCAAGTACTACAAATTAATGATGCAGAAAATTATGTGCGTTTCCATCTTGTTTCCTTACTCGAAAAAATAAGAATCGCACAAGTAAAAGCACCGTTAAAGTCCATCATTTTAGGCTGCACACATTATCCCTATCTAATAAAGGAAATAAAAGATGTTTTAGATGAACTTTACCATTATAAGAACAAAGATGGTTCCTACCGGTACCAGCCTTTTATGCAAAAAGAAATTACTTTAATTGACCCTGCAGAAAATACCGCTAAGGAACTTTTTGAACACTTAAAAGAAGCTAACCTCTTTGTGGAGAATGGTAGTATTTATGAAAGTGAATTCTTTATTAGCGTGCCTAACGTAACAAACCCTGATATAGAATTAGATAAAAATGGCGATTTTACGTATAACTATAAGTACGGGAGAAATGTAGATGAAATTCAAGAGTATATTAAAGTAGTCCCTTTTAGCAATAAGACGATATCAAAAGACATCCTATTAAGATTAGAGAATCAATTACCATTTACCTACAGTCTTATTAAAAGCTTTAACGAGAACAGCACAAAAATCAGGAAATAATAAATGACGATAAGGTTTAGTGAGGTTTTCCCTTTCCCAATTAAACAAAACGGCTATAAAGTTAAAGCGACAAATCTTTCTGAAGTTGAAAAGAAGTTAATAGTGTATTTGAATAAGGGCGGTTGACGCTTTATACACCATCTACAGTGATTATAATCTAATATAAAACTCCATTGTTTCATTAATTCTTCTTTTGCTGACGCATGGCTTTCATTTGCGCAAACAACTCTTTAAACAAACCTCTTGCCACCACTAATTTCATGATTTCATTGGTTCCTGCATAAATTCGTGCCACACGATTATCGGCATACATTCTTGCTATGGGATATTCCCACATATACCCATAACCACCAAATAGTTGCAAACATTCGTCCACCACTTTACTATGCATATCTGTGGCTGAAAATTTGGCCATAGAAGCACTTTCTGAAGATAGTTTATCCTGAGATAAATCTTCTGTACAACGGTCTACAAAGGCTTGATGAATTTGTAATTGTGCTGCGGCTTCTGCTAGTTTAAACTGGGTGTTTTGAAACCCTGCAATTGGTTGCTTAAAAGCGGTTCTTGTAGAAGTATAACTAATGGTGTCTTCAATAGCCCCTTCTGCACCACCAATTGCCGTTAAAGCTACAGACAGCCGTTCTCGCGCTAACTCCGTCATCATAATAGTGAAACCTTGACCTTCTTTTCCCAATAGATTCTCTTTAGGCACTTTTACATTATCAAAAAATAGCTCACAAGTATCTTGTGCTTTCATTCCTATTTTTTTGAAAGGCACCCCTTTTTCAAATCCATCCCATTTACTTTCCATAATTAATAAGGAAACGCCTTCCTTGGAAGAACCAGTATTTGTTTTTACAGCAACAATGGCCATATCACATAAATAACCATTAGTTATAAATGTCTTTTGTCCGTTTACAAGATAATAATCCCCTTTATCTTCCGCTTTTGTACGGATAGCTTGTAAATCTGACCCACAATTAGGCTCTGTCATTCCAATTGCAGTAATCAATTCTCCGGTAGCCATACGGGGTAGATATTTCTTTTTTTGATCATCTGTCCCCCATTTAATGAGGTAAGGCGCAACAATATCGGAGTGTAAAGAGAAACCAGGTCCGCTAATACCCTTTTTCGCTAATTCTTCAATAAACAACGCACTAAAACTAAAATCGAGTCCAGCTCCCCCATATACATCTGGCATATCTATACAAAGCAAGCCCAACTCTCCTGCCCTTTTCCATATATCCCTACTTACCATACCCTCCTTTTCCCATGATTCCACTTGAGATGATATCTCGTTTTTAATAAAATCTTGAATCATCCCTTGCATCATTTTATGTTCTTGTGATGCATATATTTTACGTTCTAATAATACGTTTTGTAACATGGCTACTGGTTTTTGTTGTTAATTATAATGTGATCAACCCGACCAACACAACATTAATTCTTATTAAAAAGCATGGTTGTTTTCTGGTTTTTCAATGCCCCTTAAAAGAGATATAGCTAACTGGCAGAGGGATCCATACCTATACGCGAACCCCACTTCCTAGTCTTTATTTTTTTGTACCCCTATATTTAAGAAATAGCTCCTTCGGTAACAACTATAAATCCTAGTCCTGAGATAAAGACCGTGTTTGCATTCTAGGCTTATTTAACACCCTATTTTCTAGGCACTTACAGGAATCGACAATCACTCTTCTCAAAGAAATTTACGGCAATCATTTGGATATGCATAGAATCTTATACTTTGTTTTAATATACACTCTTTATAAGAACGTGGGATTTCCTTTTCTTAACATTGCGATTCCCTTATCAATATACTTTCGGAAATCACGCAAAAGGAAAAATTCCCGGTAATGATTCACAACAATATGAACATTTGGTGTTTTAGGTATAGTAGAGCTATTACTGACACCTATCACACTAAAAATAATGCTTTTTCAATCAACAACCTGAAAGTTGGCAGTACTGATAATATATGATGATAAAATAAATAGAGGAAATGTACCCAGTTTTAAGAGAAAGAAAAACTGAATTGGACACCATGCTAAATCTTGTTATTATTATAAAAAAGATAGAGCTGATTGAAGCAAGGCAGATTAGGGAATGTGATGGTGATTATATTTGTAAGCCTGACAAAAAGGAATTAACCATCAAATAATTGATTCAAAATCTACCTCTTTAGGGCAACTCAACTATTTGCATAAATAATCAAATACCCAAAAATTGGACTTGATCCGACTCTTTCTTCGTCTCTTAGCGCGCAAAAAAACATCAGGAAATCGAGTAGGAAGCTAGGGATTATTTCCCTAGCTGTCCTCTCACACCAAAGTACTGTGGTAAAAAACAAGTAAAAAAGCATTAACTTTTCACTAAAGTACTTCTGTAAGTATCTTCATATATTAACCCTGATTTTGCAATAGCAAAGGCCTGTTTCAATAGTTTATTACACACCGCTATTAACGCTAGTTTTTTGCTCTTTCCTTTGGCCACAAGTCGCTCATAAATATCTCTACAAGCCTTATTATATTTACAGGCATTAAAACTGCACATAAATAATAAATCACGAAGTTTTTGATTGCCCATTTTACTTATGCGAGGGCGCCCTTTTACACTGCTACCACTTTGTCTAATTATAGGCGTTAATCCA
>NZ_KE384287.1:17854-92161 GCF_000424985.1 Arenibacter latericius DSM 15913 | reverse complement strand
ATTAACGCCTATAATTAGACAAAGTGGTAGCAGTGTAAAAGGGCGCCCTCGCATAAGTAAAATGGGCAATCAAAAACTTCGTGATTTATTATTTATGTGCAGTTTTAATGCCTGTAAATATAATAAGGCTTGTAGAGATATTTATGAGCGACTTGTGGCCAAAGGAAAGAGCAAAAAACTAGCGTTAATAGCGGTGTGTAATAAACTATTGAAACAGGCCTTTGCTATTGCAAAATCAGGGTTAATATATGAAGATACTTACAGAAGTACTTTAGTGAAAAGTTAATGCTTTTTTACTTGTTTTTTACCACAGTACTTTGGTGGGCTTTAACGCATTTCTATAGGCAAAATACCCTTTCTTTGGATTTCGATCTACATCCATAATAGTTTTCATCCATCCGGCGGGCCAGGCATCAATAAACAAATGTGCGGCAAAGGTCACCATACTGGAATCCCTTCTAAAGGCTTCGGTAACCGTTTCCAATGCCCACTCTTGATGATCTTGACTGGCATCTACCCAATCTTGTAAGGAATGCTGGGTATTATACCACATATAGTGGAATTTATGGGTCTGTGCTGCGTATATTCGATTAGCAGTCCATTTTTTATCATCCTCTTCGTCTTTTGGCAACCATTCTTTGGGATAGTATTTTTTCATTACCTCCACAGGATCCAATGCTTCTGCACCAAACTCCCCACAACCGTAATACCAATCAGGCTTCACCCATTGCCAATATCCCTTATATAGCTTTCCTATCCCCAGTCCTTGCCCGTTATACCAGGTATTATAACAGTGATTATCTGGCAGGCCAGGAGTTGGAGGATCATAATCCCCATCTGATTTTTTGATTACTCTATCCGGGTTTTCCTTAAGCACTGCCTCGTCCATGGCTCGGAAAAGTGAAAAATACTGTTCTGGAGTAGCCATGTTTCTATGCGGATGGCCTTCTCCATTTGGGAAGCGCTCATTGATATAGGTTATTATCACGTTACTGGGATGATTGCGGATCAATCGCTCCATTTCTGCCACCTGTCTTACACTTTCTTCCCATTGGTTGTAACGAATTCCCCCGAAGGTTGGGAAATCGGTCTGCAACATAAGCCCCAGCATATCGGCATACTCATAGATCTCTGGTTGTACCGGCCGTTGGGTCATTCTCAAAAAATTCATATTGGTCAGCTTGGCCAATAAGATGTCATCTATTAGCTGATCCCAATCTTTTTTAAATACATCCTGTTGTAGGAAGCCCATGGTATTTGCTCCCCTGAGCCGAATCTTTTTGTTATTGAAATAAAGTCTCCCTTTGGGAATCGATACAGTATCCATTTTAAATGAGCGCATCCCAAAAGTTTGTTTTTGCGCATCTACAACCGTATTATTTTCATCCAACACATTTAATTGTGCCTGATATAACCATGGAGTATCATTACTCCAAGATCTAAATTCCGGAATTTTCACATGATATGTGAAGTAATTCGGCCCATAGCCTAGGGAAGTCCTAGACTGTTGCCAATCTGTTGGTTTTTGTAAATCCCCGATGCCAGGCACGTGTAAGGCCGAGGGAACGATGAGCGAATCTTCAACAACGATAGATTCAAAATTTTGTCCAAATATGGATAAATTGAAACTAATTGGCCTGCGATCTTCGTGATAGTTGTTCACCTCTATTCTAATTTCGGCCATACCTTCGTCATATAAAGGCCGTACATAGACATCGTTGATATGGATGGGGTCCCTGGATTCTATATAGCAATCCTGATATATCCCCATACCGGCTGCACCCTGATGTCCACCATCATAAAAATTGTCATAACCAAGCCCGGTAACGCCATAGATTTTATCCCCAAAGAACCGTTCTTTTCCGGCCGCGACAAAACCAGTAGTGGTATAATCGTTTTCTACTTGGACCAATAGTTCATTTTCACCTTCCTTGGCATATTTGCTGATATTAAATTCGAAGGGAGCAAAAAACCCCTCATGGGAGCCTACATAGGCTCCATTTAAGAACACGTGCGCTTTATAGTCCACTGCTTTAAAATGAACGAATAGGGCACGGTCTTGCAACATTTCACGAGAAACATTAATTTTCTTGTAATAATAGGTGGTCGCTCTTCCATAAGGAGCATCAAAATGGGGTACCTGTACATTTTTCCAATCACCCTCACCTCTAAGCGTTGAAATGAAATTTTCCCTATCTCCGGAAGTTTCCTGTCTCCATTGAAATTCTGTTAAATAAACTCGGTCTCTAGTATTTGCTATTTCTGGAGCTTTGTTCGCCATAAAAGGAAGAAATTGTTTCTTTAGAATAGCAAGCTCCTTATAAAGTTCCTTTTTGGTACTAATTTCCCGTACTTCTTTAAAGGCGTGTTTTTTTCCTTTACTCAGGGGAATAGCTATTTCAGGCAGTTGGGGGGGAAGTTTCTCCTCCAAAAGGCTCATTCGTTCATTTTGCACCTTATTTCCAATTTCTGCAAAAAAATCAGTTTCTTGGGCATAGAGTTCTGAAAGTCCAAGTAAAGCACTTACAAGGAACATACAAATTAATACAACTTTACTAATAAATTTATTCATAACCTGATACATCAAGGATTTAAAGTAAAGAAAGTGCCATTGGTAAATGTCAATGGCACCTCTTCCACTCAACTAACAAACTAACACTACAATTTACTTTATTAATAACCTGGGTTTTGTTCCAATGGATGTTCCAGGTTGGCATCAATTGCACTTTGTGGAATTGGGAACAGATTATGGTGCTGTTCCACTGCATCTATATCTGCAGGCCATCCAAATTCCCTCGTCCTTTCAAAGATCAACCCCAATCTGGCCAATGTAAACATCCGCCATTCCTCACCCCATAATTCTCGAGCTCTTTCATCTAAAATGAAATCGATGTTTACATCGGACGGGGTGATATCCGAAGCATTGGAACGTTGGCGAACCGTATTAATATCCTTCGCTGAATTTGCTAAATCGTCATTTTTCATATAGGCCTCTGCCCGTAGCAAATAGGTTTCCGGTAATCTGATCACATAGGCATCACGTACATAGCCATTGTCTGGAATGGCATCAATATGCTTATCGGTTCCCATCTTAAAAATTCTCGGAAAGAAATAGCTCAAAGTATCATCCCTACTGGTTAACCATTCCTTTCTAATGGTGTCCCCTGGTTTTAGGTTAACTTCTATTTCATCACCATTTGCCAGTGTTACACTGGACACATAGGTGGTATCCCTATCAGTCTGCTGTCCGTTTACTATGACTTTAGGGGCGGTATATATTCTTTGGAGGTTGTGGTGAGCATTACGGTTGTCATTATCTGCATTCTTCCACACATCGTATTTAAAGTAATTATTAGGTTTTATCCAAGCATTTCCTCTACCGGTCCAATCACGGGCAGGTCCTTCAAATCCAAATTTATTCGCTCTCCAAAAAGTTGGCCAAAAGACTCGCTCAAACAGTGGTCGGTCATAAATATTAGTTCCTCCAGATACGTTTCTCTCAAATTGTATGGTCCAGATAGACTCCTTATTTCCATCATGGTAGTTTTGATTCCCCATCCTAAACAGATCCCAATACGCATCTTTTCCTTCCTCATTACTTCGGGTTCCGAATCTACCCTGCATTAAAGCGTAATCACCGTCTGTACCATCAATAACCCGGGAAGCGGCAGCTATTGCTTTTTCATACATCCCTTTATCTGCTGTTTCATCGCCCATACTTATATAAACCTCGCTTAATAAATGATCAGCTGCAGCACGGACCGCCCTTCCCGGTTGATCCGTAGTTAAGGGCATATATTGACTAGCAAATATTAAATCTTCCAACGCAACTTGGTACGTCTCTAACCGAGTAGCCCTTGTAAAATCCAACTTGGGGGAGGTAACCGGTTCCAGCACAATGGGGACACCTCCAAACAAGGTAGCAAGGTTACGATATGAAAAGCCTCTAAAGAATCTGATTTCCGCTTGGATCTCCAGTTTTTGATTTTCACTTACCCAATCTATTTTCTCGTTTTCCGTTTGCAACAAAAGCTCATTACAATTTTTGATCATTTGGTAATTTCGGTTGTACCAATCATTGGGAAACTGGCTATGCGAACCAAGGTTATTCCAAAAACTGTTTGTTCTCTCCAACCTAGTGGTACTGGCCATAACATCCGTGCCATATCCGTTCTTTATAAAATCCCGGGCCCCGTCTGCACTATTATAATAGGCTCTGGTTTGCCGGTACATTTGGTTAAGTCCTGTTTTGAACTGTGCTACATTCAAGAATGCATTTTCTGTAGTAAATCGGTCTTTTAGGTCTTCTTCCAAGAAGGCATCGTCATCACAACCAATACTTAGAAAAGCTAAAAGGAGAACACTTATTTTTATTATTGATGTTTTCATTTCTTAAAAAATTTATTTGGATTAAAAAGTAACGTCAAGTCCTAATGTGAAAGAACTAAGACCGGGCAGCGAGTATTCCCCAATTTGAGTGGCACTTTCTGGATCCCATCCTATCCAATCGGAGATGGTCAACAGATTTTTACCACTGGCATATATCTTAAGGTTGGAAATATTTGCCTTTTCAATCAATTTCTTATCAAACGTATACCCTATGGTAAGGTCCTGTAGTCTTATAAAGGAATGGGATTGATAAAATCCATAACCGTAAGGATTATTATAATCCGGTCTTGGATATTTGTTACTTGGACGCTCTGGTGTCCAATAGGGAAGATTTAACCATTTGGATGCATTGGGCACCAAGGCCCCCATTAATCCTTTTCTATTTCCTGCCAAATAATGATTGTTTCCTCCATCTATATAGTTAAAGTTAAAATATAGATTAAAGTTTTTGTAGTTAAGGGTATTGGACATATTAAGGGTGAAATTAGGCTTGGAATATCCTATTATGGATCTGTCATCGGTGGTAATCTTTCCATCTGGCACTCCATCCGGACCACTGATATCCTTAAATTTCACATCTCCCGGTCTGGCACCATAGGCTTCTTGATATTCTACGTCCTCCGTTTGTACTATTCCATCGAACGTATAATCGTAGATTGCCCCTAGAGATTTACCAATAAACCATCTATTCCCTAGGTCATCGTCCTCTACTCCGTCTCCATCAGCATCTATCCCATATAGACTTACAATCTTATTTTTGTTTTTCCAGTATGTAAAAGTTGTTTCCCAAGAAAAGTCTTGATTCTTTATATTAACGGTCGTTAGATTAACTTCTAAACCTTTGTTATTGATTTCCCCAATATTGGCCAAGATGCTACCATATCCCGTCATTATGGGCAATCTTCGGGTCATTAACAGGTTTGTAGTTTTAGAATCGTACACCTCCACAGAACCGGACACCCTATCCCTTAATATAGAAAAGTCCAATCCAAGATTGGTAGCATTTGTTTGCTCCCATTTTAATCCTGCATTTGCCAAGCTGGATTGGTATGCAGTATTCACCGTTTCACTTCCAAATACATAGGAAGAGTTCCCAACCCTGGGCAAGGTGCCATAACTTCCTACAGAGGGGTTTCCATTTTCCCCGTAAGACAATCTAAGTTTTAAATGATCTATAAAATCAATTTTGTTTTTCAAAAAGGATTCCTCGGAAATCGTCCAACCAAGACCAAGTGCCTTAAAATCGCCGAACTTATTTCCAGGTGCAAACCCAGAATATCCGTCACGTCTATAACTAAAAGTACCATGGTACTTATTATTATAGTTGTAATTTACTCGGAATAGGTATGCAAGTTGATTCAACTTGCCATAACCCGTATTCACATTTCTCTTCTCATTGTTGCCAAGTTCCAGGGCATGCACTCCTAATGCCGTACTACCCACTTCCTCAAAGTCAGAGGCCGAAAGATTGGAATGCTGGTTAATCCTTTGCTGTCTTTCAGACATTAAAGTTGCACTTATATTATGGACGCCGGCAATGGACGTGTTATAAGAGAGTATGTTATTGAAAAGATAGCTATCCGAAGTAGCATTGTTCTTATACCCATTGGCATTCTTTAAATATTTACCAGGGTTGTTCAACTCTTCAATCTTCAACGTATTCACATAATACTTTTCATCGGTAAATCTTTCACTTTCGCTATGATAGCGATTCGCGGAATAATTAAAGCGATACTTTAACCCATTTATCCACGGGAGCTGTATCTCGGCAAAGGCCGTCCCCCTGTAATTGTATCTCTTTTCTAGATCATAAAGTTCAGTACCAAGTAGGGGATTACTCCATGTCGTCACTGCTCCTGGATATCTTTCCAACCAATGCTCAAAGCCAGGTTCCTGAACATGTTTATATCCAAAAGGACTTATATAGGTTGCCGTATATAAATTCGCAGACCTCCCTGAATAGTCCCGTATATCCGCATTTAAAGAGGCTCCTACTTTCAACCAACTTGTTACATCCGTATCCAACTTCAATAAGACGGATTGTTTTTTAAAATCATCACCGACAACAATTCCCGTTTGATCCAACACATTCCCAGATAGATAATAGTTTACGTTATCAGTGGCACCCGAAATACTCAACTGTAGACTTTGAATAGAGGCTTGGCGCGTTACTTCGTCAAACCAGTCAATATAGTGACCTTCTTGATACGCCTGATATTCTTTTTGATTAAGGATACGCTGTAAATCCAGATCCCCTCCAGTTGCACCCCCAGATTTATATACATCTTGTCTAAAGGTGAGCGCTTGTTCCGGATTCATCATATCGGGTTTATTAGTCCAAGTTTGAATTCCATTATAAGCACTTAAGTTTATTTGGGGCGTAGCCGTTTTTCCTCTTTTGGTCGTTATTATAATCACCCCATTTGCGGATCTTGATCCATATACAGCTGCAGCACTAGCATCTTTTAATACATCTATAGAGGCAATGTCATTTGTATTAATACTGGAAAATCCACCTTCATATATAAGTCCATCAACGACCAATAAAGGAGCATTCCCCGCCGAAAGGGAGTTCTGCCCCCTTACCTGTATACTTGGCTGTCCCCCGGCTGAGGTTACATTCCCTATATTAAGACCAGTAACTTTACCCTTCATAGCCTCAAGAGCGTTTACATTGGCTATGTTAGCTATTGGGCTATCTTCGATACGGATACTACTAACGGACCCCGTAAGATCCCTTCTAGTAGAAGTCCCATACCCTATCACTACCACTTCATCCAGAGCGGATGCATCTTCTTGCATTACCAGATCCAATTGGGTTCTTCCTTCCAGTTTTACTTCCACCGATTTAAAGCCCAAGAAGGAAAATACCAGAGTTGCATCGGGATCATTTATACTAATAGCGTAGTTTCCATCAAAATCTGAAACCACTCCATTTGTAGAATTTTTCTGTACGATATTAACTCCAAATACGGGAGTTGAACTTTCATCTGTGACGGTCCCCGTCACTGTTATCGACTGTGCTTTTACCATGGTTGTAAGCCCCAAGAATGCACCGATAAACATTAAGCATGTTCTTTTCATAAATACTAGTTTGGTTATTTGCGATTATTAAGTAGCCAATATTAACTATAACATATTTTTTTTGATAGAACATATCCGTCTAATACTACATCATTATCGTTGCACTAAAACAATATCGGGAAAGACTAGTCCATTTTCGGTCCTAGGCGCCTTCATTCTACCCAAAACCATATATTTACATTTCATAATTAAGTAGTTTTCTAATGAATCTTCGAAAATTATTATTGGTATTTATTCCTGTTCTCCTTCTTGCAGGGAATAGTAGTAAAGCACAGTTCATCAATTACTCGACTAAAGGAGGATTGTCCTCCAATAATATAGAACACATTAGTGAGGATGAAGATGGGTTGATATATATATCGAGCTATAATGGACTTAATATATTTAACGGTACGGATTTTCAGGTTTTAAACCAGTACAATAAAGAGAGCTTTAGCAGTGAGATTTCGGGTGTGCTACCCCTCAACAATGGGTACGTCCTTATAGGAACCCTGGACAAAGGCCTTTTTCTTTTGGATAAATTCAAGCAGGATATAATTCCACTAAAGTTATCTTCGATTCCCCTGAACGCTTCCTTCGCTGTTACCACACTTTTCCTGGATGAAGGTAAAAATGTATGGATTGGTTTAAAGGATGGACAAATCATTACCTTTAAAAGCTCCGAAATAACCTCCCATACATCATCCACCGGAAAGGTTATGAGCTCATTAGTCTCAACCGCATCATTTGCCATTAACTCATTTATTGAAGCCAACAATAGTATTCTGGCCGCCGGGAATGGATCCAAGGTTATCAGGATAAAAAAAGAGCATACAAATTTCATTATCGATTATCCGTTGGAGTTTAGGAATGTCTATCAAATATTCAGTATGGTCGCTATAAACAATTCCTTATTTATAGGCACCAATAGTGGGCTTTATAAAACCAAGATACTCCAATACCAACACCAGACAATCCCCACATCAATTGCAACCCCGTGGAAATTACCCAACTCCATTATCAGAAGCATTTCACTACATAAGGATAAACTGTGGGTTGGCACTGAGGGAGACGGACTGTATAACTATTCCTTAGATGGAAGAGAATTGGGGCATTTTACTTACCAAGAAAACAAACGAAATTCCATTAATTCCAACTACGCTTTGTTTACGATGGTAGATAGTAATGATAACTTATGGGTAGGCACTTGGTTTGGAGGGATTAATCTTTTAAACTTAAATGAGAGTAAATTTCAGTTTATCTATGACAGTAAGAGTGAAATAAATTTATTTGCCAATATCATCTGGAACATTGCAACCACTCCTGAAGGTGATCTATATCTAGGAACCCATGGCAATGGATTGTGTATATATCAGCCAGCCGAAGAAAACTTTATTTCCATCTTAAACGAAACAGAGGTAAAATCCGTCTCGGCCCTTTATTATGAT
The DNA here is from genome assembly GCF_000424985.1 of Arenibacter latericius DSM 15913. GTDB lineage: Bacteria > Bacteroidota > Bacteroidia > Flavobacteriales > Flavobacteriaceae > Arenibacter > Arenibacter latericius. Next base: position 83,261 of record NZ_KE384287.1, on the reverse strand, counting down.
CCGGATAAAAAGTTGTTGTTTATCGGAACTTGGGAGCATGGCATAAAGGTTTTTGATCCCGCAACTGGCGTATTGGTAGAAAAGGGGTATAATTTTGATGCCCTTGCATCCGAACGGATTTACACCATTACCAAAGGACCGGACAACAAATTATGGATAGGAAGCTTTAACAAGGGGCTTTACACCTACTCCTTTAAAAATCACCAATTGGAAAAATTTGAACTTTCAGATAAAACTTTCTTGGCAGATACTGATATCCGTTGTTTATTAACCGACATAGAAAGAAATCAATTATGGGTTGGATCCACAAAAAATGGACTCTTTTCCATCCAATTTAGGGAAGGTGTTGCGCAGAAAACAATTCATCACCCCAATTTTAAGGGAAGCAATCAAAAGATCATTGCAGAAAATCTTTATAAAGACTCCTTGGACAATATATGGGTTCTTTGCCGCAATGGCATAGGGAAGATAGATTCTGACCAAACCCCTTATAAATTACCCATTTTAAGTGGGGCCATTACAACTGGGATGATCGAGGATGATCAACAGAGGTTTTGGATCAGCACCTACAAAGGAATTTACGTCTATGATCCATCAACACAAATAACTACTCCTTTTTTAAAAGAACATACATTTTCCGACCTTAATTTTATTCCGAAAGAAAAACTTGTATTTGCAGCTTCTGACAACGGCCTGCTAATTTCCCAATCCGATACCAGTGTAGAAAGACCACACCTTCCGAACATATATTTCTCCCAATTAAAAATATTGGATCAAAAAATAAAACCGTTGGAAAGCTATAGGGGCACTACTATTTTACCCAGACACTTAAATTACTCGGATACCCTACAGCTTCCCTATTATTCACAAACATTTTCAATAGACATTAATGCTATTTCGTTTATAGAAAAATCTAAAGACCAGATACGCTACCGATTGAAAAATTTCGAAACCGGTTGGAATATATCCGGCAGTCTTTCCACAACAGCCTCCTATACAAATGTACCGCCCGGAGCTTACACTTTAGAAGTACAAACCTCCAACTTAAAAGGCGGTTGGGAATCCAACAACTTTCGTGCTATAACTATTATTAAGCATCGCCCATGGTGGGTTACTCCATGGGCTTTTACTACCTACCTTATTCTCCTTTTCACTTTTATCTACTTCGTTTACCGAGAGATAAGAGGTCGGATAAGGATTAAGCAAGAATTAAAAATAGAAAAAATAAAACAAGAGCGTGAATTTGAGATCTACCAGCAAAAGATGTCCTTTTTCACGAATATTTCACATGATATAAGGACACCACTAACGTTAATACTAGGTCCATTAGAAGAAATACTAACCACCCACGCTCTGGAGAAAGAAGTGGAATCCAAACTACAACGTATGTTAAAAAACACGAAAATACTTTTTAGTTTGGTAAACCAGATCTTAGATTTCAGAAAAGCGGAAGCGAATAATATTCAACTGGATTTAAGGCGAATCGAATTAAATTCATTTGTTCAAAATATCCACTATCAGTTTAGTGGACTAGCTCAGAACAAAGAAGTTGATTTAGACATCTCCTCTCCGGAAGATAAAATATGGATTGTTGCAGACCCACAAAAGCTGGAATCGGTATTTTTCAATTTGCTGTCCAATGCTATTAAATTTACGCCTAAGTATGGCCAGATTATGATTCATTTCAATCAGGATGAAAAACAGACCTTAATTGTGGTTAAAGATACGGGAGTAGGAATCCCTGAAGATGAGTTGGAAAATATATTCACTAGGTTTTATAGATCCAAAAACAACCACCAATTCCCCGGCACTGGAATTGGTGTGGCTTTAGTTAAGAAATACATAGACCTACACAACGGCCACATTGAAGTTAAAAGCACAGAAAACCTTGGGTCTGAATTTATTATTCATCTTCCCTTACTACCAAATCAAGATGTGTATCCCGAATATGATTCCTATAATGAAATGGACGTTAATCCTGCCTCCAAAAAGGCGGAAACAAAGAACTCTTCGAAAAAGGCCACTGTGTTAGTAATCGATGATAATTACGATATAAGGGATTACCTAAGGGAAATATTACAACAAGACTATCATGTTCTTGAGGCCGAAAATGGGACCTTGGGCCTATCTATAACCAATAAGAGATTGCCCGATCTTGTAATCTCGGACGTAATGATGGAAGGCATGGATGGCCTTGAGGTTTGTGATCGTATAAAGACCAATTTAAACACCTCGCACATCCCAGTGATACTATTAACTGCTAAAAACACTGTGGATACTAAAATTGAAGGGTTTGAAAAGGGAAGTGACGCCTATTTGGAAAAGCCCTTCAACAGTAAGTTATTATTAACCATGGTAAAAAACCTAATTGAACACCGGGAAGCGATGAAAAAGAAGTTTCTTCTGTCAACCTCCGTATCTGAGCAATCTACTCCTTCCTCCGTAGACGAAGAGTTTATAGAAAAGGTAATAGGCACTATAGATAAACATATATCGGAATCCGATTTTTCCGTTCAGGACCTCGCAGAAAAACTTTTAATGAGTCCAGATCAACTCTATCGAAAAATCAGGGTCTTGACGGGTTTATCCGCCATTCATTTCATACGATTAATACGATTAAAACGAGCGGCTAACTTACTTTTGGATAAGCGCTACGCAGTAAACGAAATTGTATATATGGTAGGCTTTAACAATCCATCGTATTTCACAAGATGCTTCAAAGCAGAATATGGTGTGCCCCCTTCTGAATATTTGCAATCACAAGAAGTTAATCACGAGTAATCAGTGATTTGGTCTTTCAAGACCATTCCATATCATAATAAAGGTTACATTGTAAAAATCATCCAAAACTTTTTCACTATTAGTCATTGGATTCGATGTTTTTTTCATAAAGAAACCTAAAGTCCTAGAATTCTTAACCACAATTTTTGCATAAACACAACATTTGGTCATGATCCCAAAAAATGTTTATAAATAGTTTATAAATGGAAATGAAAAAGGCCTTCAATTTCTTGAAGGCCTTTATTTACTTGCGGTCCGGACGGGACTCGAACCCGCGACCCCCTGCGTGACAGGCAGGTATTCTAACCAACTGAACTACCGAACCGTGGCGTTTAGCGAGTGCAAATATACACCCCTATTTCAATTGCACAAACTTTTTTTCGAAAAATTTTCAATTTTTAGGTAATTTTTTTTCTTTCGACCATAAAGGTGTTCATCACCTTCGAGAAATCGCCCCGTACATCGACCTCCACATACTTTATTTTATATTGGGCACATTTTAACTTAATAGCATTAAAATATTCCTGCACTTCCTTTTCATAAGCCTCTTTAATAGCATCAGGATACAAATCTACATGTGCACCCGTTTCAATATCTAAAAAACGCTTAGGTGTATTATCAAAATTAAAGGAGAGTTCCGTTTCTCTATCCGTAATATGGAATAAGACTACTTTGTGTTTATTATATTTTAAATGCTGTAGCGCCTCAAACAACTTTTCATCCGCAACAGCAGTCTGAAACATATCTGTAAAAAGGATTACAAGACTACGTCGTTTTAATTTTTCCGCTATCAGATGTAAATAGGCATAGGTCTCTGTTTCCTTGGCTGGTTTAGTATCCATGCCTATCTCACTTAATTTAGCCAATAACATTTGGTGATGCCTTTCACTACTCTTTTCCGAAGCATAATAACTATAACTATCAGAATACACACTTAAACCAACAGCATCTCGCTGCTTTTTTAATATTTGCATTAACACTGCAGTGGCAAGTACTCCAAAACCAATCTTATTTAAATTATCTAAATTAAGCTGTTTTACTTCTGGATAATACATGGAGGCAGAATTGTCTAATATAATATGACAACGCAAATTAGTTTCCTCCTCATAGCGCTTAGTATACAACTTATCGGTCTTGGCATATAACTTCCAATCTATATGCTTGGTACTTTCTCCCTTATTATAAATCTTATGCTCTGCAAATTCTGCCGAGAAACCGTGGAAGGGACTTTTATGAATACCACTTATAAAACCTTCCATCACTTGATTTGCCAGCAACTCCAAATTCTGGAAGAGTTGCGCTTTATGTATCTCGGACTGTATATTCATATTGCTAATATAACGAAGAAACAGCCTCATATGAAATAGTCCCTAAAGAATGGGATTAGTTCTTCCTATTTTACTTCACTCACTTCTACAAAGCACTTAGCATATCCCTACGAATTACGACCAAAAAAAAATCCCGCCAAACGGCAGGATTTTTTTATCTGTTTTCTTTTAATAGGCTTACAACAATGCGTCTATTGCATCGGTATAAACTTTCTTAGGAGAAACGCCAACTTGTCTGTTCACAATTTCACCATCTTTAAATACCAATACAGTAGGAATATTCCTTACACCGTATTTAGCAGCAAACTCTTGGTTAGCGTCTACATCAACCTTTCCTACAACGGCTTTGCCCTCGTATTCTGCACTTACCTCTTCAATGATAGGACCTACCATTCTACAAGGTCCACACCATGCTGCCCAAAAATCAACTACTACTGGTTTGTCACTTTTTAGCACTACTTCATCAAAAGTAGCATCTGTTATTTCTAATGCCATGTTTTTTAATTTTTAAATATTATACAAACTTAGACAATTATTTTGCCTTTTCCTTACATACTTATTATTGGTTTTGGTTATGACAATATCAACAAAGCTTATTCTGCAAGCTGTAAAGCCCTAACCACCTACCACTTACCTACAGTAAATCTAATTTAACTTGTAATGTACTTCTTTTTCTTTTAACTGCATCAGTAGCTCGCTTGAAATATTAATTTTCTGTTTTCTACTGGTCATGTTAACCTTAATTTTCTCTTTCATTTCATAAACTATAAAGTTCAGCGGATGACTTCCTGAATGCGACACCAAAATATCTTTTAGTTCCATTATGTTATCTTCCTTTAATTGAGCAACATCTAAATTTATAGTCAGTTTTTTGGCAAAGGTTTCCATTACATCCTGCAGCATCATAATCATATTGTACTGCATCCTAGGCTCTCCTTTTTTTCCGGTATCCCGATTTACCCATCCTTCTTTGATAAACACCTTAAAATAGGCAAAAGAATTAATCATTAAGAAGTGCCTATATTTTAAATACTCTTCCCCAAAAATTCTAAATTCTAGTGAGTCGCCATAATCTTCTACAATAAAAGACGCCCATCCCTTTCCATTTTTGGAAACCCGATGCTGCACATCAGAGATGACCCCCGCAAAAGTGAGTTCTTTATTTACATATTCGCTCATATTGGCAACAGCACTAATATTGGCATTGGTAAAAGCTTTTATTTCTACCTCAAAATCATCTAATGGATGACCAGATATATATATCCCAACCACTTCCTTTTCTCTTCGAAGTTTCTCCATGGTGCCCCATTCCTCACAAGGCGGAACTATAGGTTCTGGAATCTGCACCTCACTAGCATCTCCAAACAAACTTACTTGAGCCGAGTTTTCATTTTCCTGGTATTTGTTTCCATAGCGAATCACTTTCTCTAAAAAGGTTACTCCATCTCCTTCATCATGGAAATATTGTGCTCTATGCGTATCCCCAAAAGAATCGAACCCACCAGCAAGTGCCAGGTTTTCAAAAGCTCTCTTATTAGCCGCCCGCAAATCGATCCGTTTTGCTAAGTCAAAAACAGATCTATAATGTCCATCTTCCGTCCTATTCTCTACTATGGTTTCCACTGCTCCACGCCCTACTCCTTTAATAGCGCCCATACCAAAACGAACTGCCCCTTCGGCATTAACAGCAAACTTATAGAAGGATTCATTAACGTCTGGCCCTAGTACTTCCAATCCCATGCGCTTACACTCCTCCATAAAGAAGGTAACTTGTTTAATATCGTTCATGTTATTAGAAAGCACCGCCGCCATATATTCTGCCGGATAATGTGCTTTTAAATAAGCGGTCTGATAGGCGATATAAGCATAACAGGTAGAGTGACTCTTATTAAAAGCATACGAAGCAAAAGCCTCCCAGTCCTTCCAAATTTTCTCGAGCACCTCCCTAGGATGACCTCTTTCTTCACCTCCATCCAGAAACTGAGGTTTTAACTTTTCTAGTAGGGCAAATATCTTTTTCCCCATAGCCTTCCTCAAAACATCGGCATCACCCTTAGAAAAGCCCGCCAATTTCTGAGACAGCAACATCACCTGCTCCTGGTACACGGTAATACCATAGGTCTCCTTCAGGTATTCCTCCATATCGGGAAGATCATAGGAAATCTCCTCATCTCCGTGTTTACGAGCAATAAAGCTAGGAATGTATTCCATTGGCCCTGGTCTGTACAAGGCGTTCATAGCAATAAGGTCATCAAACACCGTAGGCTTTAGGTCCTTCATGTGTTTCTGCATCCCAGGAGATTCATACTGAAACACCCCTACCGTCTCCCCTCTTTGAAACAGCTCATAGGTCTTCTGGTCATCTAAAGGAAAATCGTCTGGCACCAAGTCTATTCCATGCTTGGCCTTAACAATCTTTACAGTATCCTTAATCAGGGTTAAGGTTTTTAATCCTAAGAAATCCATCTTTAGGAGTCCGGCATTCTCTACCACCGAGTTATCAAACTGGGTAACGTACAGATCCGAATCTTTTGCTGTGGCTACAGGTACAAAGTTGGTGATATCACTAGGAGTAATGATCACCCCACAAGCGTGAATCCCCGTATTCCTTACAGACCCCTCCAATATCCTCGCCATTTGTACGGTCTGCCCTTCCAGATCTTCCCCTTCAGAAATATTGAGTAGCTCATGCACCTTCTCCAAATCCTCTGCTCGGAATTTCTTCTTTAAATCGGCCTCACTTACCCCAAATATCTTACTTAGTTTAGACATAGTAGGAATCAGCTTAGATATCCTATCTGCGTCTCCCAGCGGCAAGTCTAACACCCTTGCAGTGTCCCGTATAGAAGATTTTGCCGCCATGGTACCATAGGTGATAATCTGCGCCACCTGATTGGCTCCATACTTTTTAATCACATAATCCATTACACGTCCCCTGCCCTCATCATCAAAATCGATATCAATATCGGGCATGGACACCCTGTCCGGATTTAAGAACCGCTCAAAAAGCAGATCGTATTTTAGTGGGTCTATATTGGTAATAGTAAGACAATAGGCCACTACTGACCCTGCTGCGGACCCCCTTCCTGGCCCTACAGACACATCCATTTTCCTTGCCTCCCGAATAAAGTCTTCCACAATTAGGAAGTATCCTGGATAACCAGAATTCTCAATAATAGAAAGCTCAAAATCTAATCGCTCCCTTATCTCGTCGGTAATTTCCCCATAACGCATTTTAGCGCCTTCGTACGTAATATGTCTTAGGTAGGCATTTTCTCCTCTTTTACCTCCATCTTCCTCATCTTGAGCCACCTTAAAATCATCTGGAATATCAAATTTTGGCAATAACACATCACGAGCAAGCTCAAAGGGCTCTACCTTATCTACTACCTCCTGAATATTTATAATGGATTCTGGCAGATCTTTAAAGACCTCTTTCATCTGGTCTGCCGACTTAAAGTAATATTCTTGGTTGGGAAGCCCAAACCGATATCCACGTCCCCGACCAATAGGGGTAGCCTGTTTTTCACCGTCCTTTACACACAAGAGCACATCATGAGCATCTGCATCTTCCTTAGACCCGTAATAGGTATTATTGGTGGCTACCAATTTTACTTGATGCTTTTTGGCAAAGGCTATTAAAACTTGATTTACCCTATCTTCATCTTCCTGCCCATGGCGCATGATTTCTATATACAGGTCATCGCCAAACTGTTCTTTCCACCATAATAAAGCTTCTTCCGCCTGATTCTCTCCTACATTCAATATTTTCCCTGGCACCTCACCATAGAGGTTTCCAGTCAGTACAATTAAATCTTCCTTATACTGCTCTATAATCTTACGATCTATTCTAGGCACATAATAAAATCCGTCCGTATAGGCGATGGACGACATTTTAGCCATGTTATGGTATCCTCTTTTATTTTTGGCTAAAATTACAATCTGATACCCGTTATCTTTTACACTTTTATTGGTATGGTCCTCACAAACATTGAATTCACAGCCCAAAATAGCCGTAATCTTTTGCTCTGTTGGCTCCTCTCCTTTCTCCACTGCTTCGGCATTCTTAGCCTTTACTTTTGCATTATGAGAGTTTACCGCACTTACAAAGTGAAAAGCCCCCATCATATTTCCGTGATCGGTAAGTGCCACCGCAGGCATCTTTTCTTGGGCTGCTTTTTGCACTAGCTCTGCAACAGACATGGTAGACTGTAATACGGAGAACTGGGAGTGATTATGGAGATGCACAAATGGCGCATCTTCCAGGGCCTTTAAATTCTCCTGGATTTCTTCCTTTGATACCACCTCAGTGTCCAGTACTGAAAGTTTATCAGCTATTTTTTTGGAAGCTTTTTTAAGGTTAATATGCTTTAACCCTATTAGTTGAATTTCTTGTGGGTTGGCCTCGGAGAAATTTTTAAAATAATCTGGCTCCACATCCAATTGCTCCGCCGTATACTCTTCACGCCTTACCAGTTCTAAAAAACAACGAGTAGTAGCCTCCACATCTGCCGTAGCATTATGTGCCTCAGCAAAAGGTTCTCCAAATAGGTATTCATGGAGCTCTGTAAGTGTAGGCAATTTAAAGCGTCCTCCTCTACCTCCAGGAATCTGACATAATTGGGCAGTATGCTCGGTACAAGTATCAAGCACAGGCAACTCTTGCAAGCTATTTTCTACCTCGTATCGGTGGAACTCGGCCCCCATAATATTAAGGTCGAACCCCACATTCTGTCCTACCACAAACTTGGTCTTACCCAAAGCAACATTAAACTTATCTAACACCTCTTTAATGGGCACCCCTTGTTCCTGTGCCAATTCAGTAGAAATACCATGGATCTGCTCCGCGTCATAAGGGATATTAAATCCGTCTGGTTGCACCAAAAAATCCTGACTCTCCACAAGTCTTCCCATTTCATCATGCAACTGCCATGCAATTTGTATACATCTTGGCCAATTATCTACGTCTGTATGCGGAGCATTCCATCGTTTGGGCAATCCCGTGGTCTCGGTATCAAAAATTAGGTACATAGGTTACAGTGAAGTTTAGGGTTCAAAGATTAAAGTTTGCATGATAAGGTAAAACATATAATACTACCTTATCATACCCCCTTATTACAAGTCACACTTGACCTGTTCTACTAAGGGTTTTATTTCTTAAGATTTCATCTATTTTATTTAGATAAAATCCCTGTAGCATTCAAACTAAAAACAAGCCGTAAAATTAAGAAAATACAAGCCGTAATAAAAATGGACTAAGAAGTAGTTATTAACGAAGCTAAGAAACACACGGAAATTTCAATCATGGTTCCCGATACAATATTGAGCTTTTTGATTAAACAAGAAACTAGTAAACTCGACCGAAAAGTTGACACTCAATTTTTATGAAAAAATCCGAAAAGAAGAAAAATTATTGTATCTATACCAATAAACGATATAGAAAGCAATAATTTATATAAAGTGTCATTGTGAATTTACAGAATTAGATTATATTTGCACCCGCTTTGGAAGAACCAAGCAAAAAAAGAATTAATAATCAGGGGTCGGGCACCCTACAAATTAATGTGATATGCCAGTTAGAATTAGATTACAAAGACACGGAAAAAAAGGAAAACCTTTCTATTGGGTAGTAGCTGCGGATTCTCGCGCTAAAAGAGATGGTAAATATTTAGAGAAATTGGGAATTTACAACCCAAATACCAATCCTGCTACTATTGAATTAGATGTAGACGGTGCCGTAAAATGGCTAAATAACGGAGCTCAGCCTTCAGATACCGCTAAAAGAATCTTATCTTACAAAGGAGCTCTTTTAAAGCACCATTTGTTAGGTGGAGTACGTAAAGGCGCCCTAACTGAAGAGCAAGTTGAAGAAAAATTCAACGCTTGGTTAGAAGAAAAAGAAAATAAAATAGGTTCTAAGGTTGAAGATTTAGCTAAAGCTGAAGCTGACGCTAAGGCAAAAGCTTTAGAAGCTGAAAAAGAAGTAAACGCTAAGAGAGCAGCGGAAGCAGCAGCTGCAGCAGCTCCTGCTGAAGAAGAAGCTACTGAAGAGGCAGCAGCGGAAGACAGTGCAGAAGCTACAGATAAAGAATAGTTATTTAAGGAACGATGACAAAGGAAGAGTGTTTTTACCTCGGAAAAATCGTTTCTAAACATAGCTTTAAGGGAGAGGTACACATTAAATTGGATACCGATGAACCCGAACTATACGAAAATTTGGAATCAGTATTTGTTTCTCTAGGAAACAATCTGGTTCCATTTTTTATTGTAAAAAGTCAACTTCACCGATCTAGCTTATTACGAGTAAGATTTGAAGAAGTGGCCAATGAATCGGACGCCGATAAGGTTATGGGCTCCGAAATTTACCTTCCCCTATCCTTTCTTCCCAAACTAACCGGTAATAAATTCTATTACCATGAGGTAATCGGATTTACCATGGAAGATAAAGTCCACGGCAATATTGGAATTATTGAAAGCGTAAACGACAGCACTCCTCAAGCCCTATTTGAGGTGAAGCATGATGACAAACAATTACTTGTTCCGGTGCGCGATGAAATTATCGTTAAAGTAGATCGCGAAAAGAAAACCATTTTTGTAGACACTCCTGAAGGTCTTGTAGACCTTTATCTTTCTTAAACTAGCTTCTTCCTTACAGCTAATTGATATCACCAAACTTTCCCTACTGTCCATTATCTATTGGGCAGCACAATCTTCCATTCCTTTATACCCTTCTAAAACCAAACATTTCTATTCACCTACAATTCCGTATTTTAGCTAGGAACAAACAGCAATCATCCTAAAACCAATACCATGTTCCGACCACTAATGATACCTTTTATAATTTCCCTGCTAATTTCATGTGGAGGGAAAAAAGAAAAAGAGATACAAGAATCTCCACCTAACGTAATTTTAATTTTCACAGATGACCAAGGATATCAAGATGTGGGCACTTTTGGCGCCCCAGATATAAAAACCCCACACTTAGATCAGATGGCAAAAAAAGGGGTTAAACTAAGCAGCTTTTATGCTGCTCAGGCGGTATGTTCTGCTTCCAGAGCTGGAATCCTAACAGGCTGTTACCCAAACAGAATAGGGATTCACAACGCCTATATGCCCAACGCTAAAACAGGATTGAATACCAAGGAAACCACCATCGCTACAATGCTAAAATCCATTGGATACCGAACCGCAATGTATGGAAAATGGCATTTAGGAGACAATAAAAAATTTATGCCCAACAATCATGGATTTGATGATTATTTTGGAATTCCCTACTCCAACGATATGTGGCCCCAACACCCACAACAAGGCCCTGTTTTTAATTTTGGCCCATTACCTCTCTACGAAAATGAAAAAATACTAGACACCCTAACCGATCAAACCAACCTCACCACTCAAATTACAGAGAGAAGCGTAGCTTTTATTGAGAAACACAAAGAGGAACCCTTCTTTTTGTATGTGGCACATCCGCAACCTCACGTTCCATTATTTGTATCCGATAAGTTTAAGGGGAAATCTGAACGCGGACTCTATGGGGATGTAATTATGGAAATTGATTGGTCTGTAGGGCAGATTTTAGAAACTTTAAAAAAGAATAAACTAGAGAAAAACACCGTAGTTATATTCACCTCAGACAACGGCCCATGGTTGGCTTATGGCAATCACGCAGGAAGCGCATTGCCTTATAGCGAAGGCAAAGGAACCGCTTGGGAAGGCGGACAACGGGAACCATTCATTATCAAGTACCCAAAAAAACTAACTCCTGGCAGAACTTTGGATACTCCGGTCATGGCCATAGATATATTACCTACCATAGCAGAAATTACCGGAGCCCCATTGCCAAAATTACCTATAGACGGAAAAAGTGCTTGGCCAGTACTCACCGGTAAAAGTACAGAAAGCCCCCAGGAAGCATACTTCTTTTATTATAGGGTTAACGAGCTACACGGAGTACGTTATGGAAAATGGAAAATGTATTTCCCTCACACTTACAGAACAATGAAAGGCCAAACTCCCGGTAAAGACGGAATTCCAGGCGAGTACAAAATGATTGATTTGGAAGAGATAGCCCTTTATGATGTGGTAGCAGACAAAAGCGAAACCAACAACCTGGCTACAGAATACCCCGAGGTGGTAGAAAAAATAAAAATACTGGCGAACAATATGCGTCAAAAACTAGGCGACTCCTTGTTAGATTTAGAAGGCACAGAAAATAGAAAAGTAGGAAGCGTAAATTTATGAAGATACCCTAAAGCGAATCCCTATATTTGATTTTAAAATTCACTAGAAAAGAAAAGCCAGAATTAGAATGAGCAAACCCTTTAAGTTTAAAGAATTTGAAATTCATCAAGATCGTTGTGCGATGAAAATTGGAACCGACGGTGTTCTTTTAGGCGCATGGACTTCTATTAACCATCACCCAAACTCCATCTTAGATATAGGTGCCGGAACGGGAGTCATAGCACTGATGCTAGCACAAAGAAGCGATGCTGAAACCATAGATGCCATTGAAATAAATGAAGCTGCCTACGAGCAATGTGTAGATAATTTTGAAGCTTCTGATTGGGGCGATCGCTTATTCTGCTATCATGCCAGCCTAGATGAGTTTGCCAACGAGATAGATGATAAGTTTGATTTATTAGTATCCAATCCCCCTTTTTACTCGGAAATGGTTTCTAGTGGCAATGAATCTCGCGATATGGCAAGACAGCAGGCTTCTTTACCCTTTTACGATCTTTTAGTTGGGGTAGCCAAACTATTATCTGAAACAGGAAGGTTCTCTACCATTATCTCATATAAAGACGAGAAAGAATTCTTATCCATAGCGTCCAAGCTTAACCTCTACCCAACTAGAATCACCCATGTACAAGGCACTCCCGAAACAGCAGTTAAACGTAGTTTAATAGAAATACAGTTTAAAAAAACAGAAACTAGAATAGAAAAGCTCATAATAGAAAGCGAACGCCATCAGTACACGGAAGAATATGTTAATTTGACTAAGGATTTTTATCTGAAAATGTAACGGACAGATATAATATTGTTATATTTTTACTATACTATTGTTTTCTTATTTTGATTTAAAAATTATCCTATGCGACCAGACTTATTTGAAGCCCCCGATTATTACAATATAGACGACTTACTGTCCGAAGAACACATCTTAGTACGAGATGCAGCTAGGACTTGGGTAAAACGAGATATTTCTCCCATTATTGAAGAATATGCCCAAAAAGCAGAATTCCCAAAACAAATTATTAGCGGACTGGCAGAGATAGGCGCATTTGGCCCGTATATTCCAGCAGAGTATGGTGGCGCTGGATTAGACCAGATAAGCTATGGATTAATCATGCAAGAAATAGAACGGGGTGATAGCGGAGTACGCTCTACTGCCTCAGTTCAATCCTCCTTGGTGATGTACCCCATTTTCACCTATGGAACGGAAGAGCAACGTAAAAAATACCTTCCAAAATTAGCTACGGGAGAATTAATGGGCTGTTTTGGACTCACAGAGCCCAATCATGGTTCCAATCCTGGAGGCATGGAGACCAAATTTAAAGATATGGGCGACTATTATCTTTTAAACGGAGCTAAACTCTGGATATCTAACTCCCCTTTTGCTGATATCGCCGTGGTATGGGCAAAAAATGAAGAAGGCAGAATTCACGGTCTTATAGTAGAGCGAGGTATGGAAGGCTTTACTACACCAGAGACCCATAACAAGTGGTCACTACGCGCATCGGCAACAGGAGAACTAATATTCGACAATGTAAAGGTACCCAAGGAGAATCTACTCCCAGGCAAAAACGGATTAGGTGCCCCATTAGGCTGTCTAGATTCTGCAAGATATGGAATTGCATGGGGAGCTATAGGAGCTGCTATGGATTGCTATGATACCGCATTAAGATACTCAAAAGAACGCATCCAATTTGGAAAACCCATTGGCGCAACCCAACTACAACAAAAGAAATTGGCCGAAATGATTACAGAAATTACCAAGGCACAATTACTAGCCTTTCGTTTGGGACAATTAAAGAATGAAGGAAAAGCAACATCCGCCCAGATTTCTATGGCCAAGCGAAACAATGTAGAAATGGCACTAAACATTGCAAGAGAAGCCCGACAAGTATTGGGGGGCATGGGAATATCTGGAGAGTATAGCATTATGCGACACATGATGAACCTAGAAAGTGTGATTACTTATGAAGGAACACACGACATCCATTTATTAATTACGGGTGCTGATATTACTGGGATGCCAGCATTTGAATAATAAAATAGTAGCGTCTTTTTTCTAGAACTAGGATGTTTAAAGGTGTTAACTAGATACACTATTGGTAGAGTTACGATTAGATATAGCCAAGCAGCCTTATCAAACCTACTCTTAGTACAAGCCGATAAAGCAACTATAAAAGGAAAGAATAGAACCTGAATCTTTAAACCATGTTTATTGCCTAAAAGCTAACGCCAAAACCACCCACAAAATATTTATGGGGTTTTTCGGTAAACTTTTTCCAAAACATATATCTTTGTTTTTGAATAATAAATTGATAAAATATGTCTTTTGTAGATCTATACAGTAGTGGTACCCATAGAAGGAATTTAGCGCATTTTGCGGCTATTGCAACTTTGGCAGCTGTTGACGGGGAAATTAATCCGGAAGAAAGAGAATTGTTGGACCGTTTCGCCAATAAATTGGATATTACTGAGGAAGAATACAAGGAGGTGATGAAATCGGAGAATAAGTACCCTATTAACCCACCCACTAGCTCAGAAGAACGCCTAGAAAGATTATACGACCTTTTTAAGATTATTTTCGCAGATGCCTATATAGAAGAAGAAGAGCACTCGTTAATAACAAAATACGCCATAGGCTTGGGCTATAAATCTAGTGATGCTGAAACTATAATTAAAAAGTCTATAGATATCTTCAGTGGAAGAATAGCTTATGAAGATTATTTATACCTTTTAAAGCGTTAACTACAAACCAAATTTCAATAAAAAAGGAGCTATATGGCTCCTTTTTTTATTGTTTTACCTGCATAAACTCCTCGGCCTTCTCTACCATTTTCCGACTCCCACAAAAGAAAGGAACCCGTTGATGCAATTGAGTAGGCACTATATCCATTATAGCCCTAAATCCATCACTAGCCTTCCCATTAGCCTGTTCTGCAATAAATGCCATAGGATTACATTCGTATAACAATCTTAATTTCCCCTCGGCAGCAACACTGCTTTTAGGATAGATATAGATACCTCCTTTTATCATATTTCTATGAAAATCCGATACCAAGGAACCAATATATCTAGAAGTATAAGGTCTATCCCCCTCCTCCTTCTGGCAGTATTTAATATAATCCTTTACTCCTTGAGGAAAGTGCACATAATTCCCCTCATTAACGGAGTAAATTTTACCAGTCTCCGGAAATTCCATGTTAGGATGAGATAGATAAAACGTTCCCAATGCGGGATTTAAAGTAAAACCATTTACCCCGTCCCCAGTGGTATAAACTAACATCGTTGAAGTCCCATAAACTACATAACCAGCTGCAATCTGATTTCTGCCAGGTTGTAAGAAATCCTCCATGGTTACTGGAGTCCCTAGAGGAGTAACCCTTCTATAAATAGAGAATATGGTCCCCACAGAAACATTAACATCAATATTAGACGATCCATCCAAAGGGTCGATTAGGACAATATATTTGTTCTGGTTATTATTATCACTACTATTGACTCTTATAAAATGGTCTTCCTCTTCTGAAGCAATACCACATACGATCTCACGATTTTTTAGGGTCTGAATAAATTTTTCGTTTGCAAGAACATCTAACTTTTGTTGGTCTTCTCCTTGGATATTAGTATCCCCAGCATTTCCAATAATATCTACCAATCCGGCTTTATTAACCTCATGGTTTACTACTTTTGCAGCTAAACGAATGGCATTTATTAGTTTGGAAAGTTCTCCAGAAGAATAGAGAAATGACGATTGGTTTTCAATAATAAACTCGCCAAGTGTCGTGTTTTTATGAACCATAGGTACGGTTGTTTAGTTAGGCACAAATATCGGTTAATTTGTGAAACTACAACGTTTTCGTTAAATATTGTTTTTTTAAATTTATAACTTTGTGTTTTATTTGTAACAATTATGAAATATAGTATTCGAGACGCACAAGCCAGCGATATGGCTGATGTACATCAGCTTATAAAAGAATTGGCGGTATATGAAAAGGAAGATGATGCGGTTGAAGTTACCGTTGAAGATCTAAAACGAGATGGATTTGGCCCTAAGAAACTATTTCATTGTTATGTAGCAGAATCCGAAGGTAGTGTAGTAGGAATGGCGCTGTTATTCCCTAGATATTCTACTTGGAAAGGTCCAATCATTCATTTGGAAGATTTAATTGTTACAGAAAGAATGAGAGGCAGTGGATTGGGAACAGCCTTATTAACAAAGGTTGTTGAGCATGGGAAGAAGCTAGGCGCAAAACGCATTAACTGGGAGGTTTTAGATTGGAATGAGCCTGCTATAGCCTTGTATGAAAGCAAGGGAGCCCAGGTAAAGCGAGATTGGAACGTTGTTCATTTAGACGAAAAAGGAATAGAAACATTTTTAGAAGGGATATGAGGATTTTTAAGTTTGGAGGAGCATCTATTAAAGATGCCAAAGCGGTAAAGAACGTTGTAAGCGTTTTACAACAGGTAGGACATAAAAATACACTTGTGGTAGTATCTGCCATGGGAAAAACTACCAATGCCATGGAGGTAGTGGTTAACTCGTATTTTTCAGATAAGAATGCCTTACAGGCTAGTATCCAAGAGGTATACGACTATCATACCAATATCTTAAATGAACTATTCCCTAATGACAAGCATCCGATATACGAGGATGTGAAAACACTTTTTGATGAAGTTCAAGGATTTTTAGCATGGAACAAATCACCTAAACACGGATTTGTATATGACCAAGTAGTAGGGTACGGTGAGTTAATTTCCTCTACTATAATAAGTGCGTATTTAAATGAGATAGGGATAACCAATAATTGGTTAGACGTACGTAATCTTATTAAAACCAATGATCAATATAGAGATGCAGTAGTAAATTGGGATCAAACCCAGGAAAATGTAACTAAAATTGTAAATCAAGGAGAGCTAAACATTACCCAAGGTTTTTTAGGTAGTGACGACAATAATTTTACCACCACTTTAGGTAGAGAAGGATCAGATTATACCGCGGCCATTTTAGCTTACTGCCTTAATGCAACTGATGTTACTATCTGGAAAGATGTCCCTGGGGTACTAAATGCCGATCCTAGGTATTTTGAAGATGCCCAACTATTGAACAGCATTTCTTACAGAGAGGCAATAGAACTTGCTTTTTATGGTGCTTCTGTAATACATCCTAAGACTTTACAGCCTTTACAGCGTAAAAAAATACCGCTTCATGTTAAATCCTTTATCAATCCTTTAGAAAAAGGAACCACCGTTGGAAAAGGGGTAGGCATAGAACCAAAGGTTCCTTGTTATATCGTAAAAAAGAATCAGGTATTGATGAAATTATCTTCTCTAGATTTCTCTTTTATTGTAGAGGATAGCATTAGCGAGTTATTTAAAATGCTCCATGACCATAAGATGAAGGTAGACCTAATACAGAGTTCAGCAATTAGTTTCTCGGTTTGCATAGATAATAAGTTTGGGCAACTAGAAAGTCTTTTAAACCATATACAAGGCAGGTTTAAAGTGACATGTCACGAGAATGTCTCCTTATACACTGTTAGACACTTTAATGGTGATGTGGTAGATACACTACAGAATGGAAGAGAAGTGTTATTAGAACAAAGGGGAAAAGAAACCATACAGCTGGTAACGAAATAAGGTTAAGAAGGAAGGTGATAAGAATTAAAGAGGTATGGCTAAAGGGTTTTTCCCTATCTTAGCGGCGATCAAATCACATTAATACATGGGTTTAGTAACCGCAAAACAAGTAGCTAAGGCTATTCATCTTCAAAATTATGGCTTTCTTGGTACCTTTGCAGGTTGGTTGCTAATGCGAGTAACCAAAATCTCAAGTATCAATCGCTTCTATGATCGAAATAAGCACCTAAATGGTGTTGATTTTCTGGATGCCATTTTGGACCAATACAAAATAAAGTTCGAGATCCCAGAAGAAGACTTTAAGCGATTACCCAAGCAAGGGAGCTATATCACTATTTCTAATCATCCTTTGGGAGGCATAGATGGCGTCTTGCTTTTAAAATTATTATTAAATCAACGTTCGGATTTTAAGATTATCGCAAATTTTCTTTTAAACCGGATAGAACCTATATCGCCTTATATTCTCCCGGTAAACCCCTTTGAGAATCACAAAGATGCTAAAAGCAGCATAGCCGGATTTAAGAGCGCTATGAAACATTTGCAAGACGGACATCCTTTGGGAATATTTCCTGCAGGTGAGGTCTCTACCTATAGAGACGGAAAACTAATTGTAGACCGACCCTGGGAAGAAGCTGCTCTAAAATTAATTAGACGGGCAGAAGTACCTGTGGTACCTATTTACTTCCATGCAAAGAACAGCAGGTTGTTTTATACGTTGTCTAAGATTAGTGACGTATTTAGGACCGCTAAACTCCCTTCTGAACTCACCTCACAAAAAAATAGGGTTATTAAAGTAAGAATAGGTCAGCCTATATCTGTACAAACTCAAAATGATCAGGATACCTTGGCAGATTTTACCGACCTTCTACGTCGAAAAACATATATGCTTTCTAATGCCTATGAAAAGGAGAGTTTATTACAACACATACCTACTAGTCTAAAGATTCCCAAGGCTCCAAGAAAAATAGCAGCGGCTGTTAAACCTGAAGTCATACTAAAAGAAATTGATAAACTACGGGAAAAGGACTGTAAGCTATTACAAAGTAAAAATTACGAAGTCTTCTTAGCCAAAGCCTCGGACATGCCCTTTATTTTAAATGAAATTGGGAGACAGCGTGAAGTAACTTTTAGAGCCATTGGTGAGGGCACCAATAAATCCATTGACTTGGACGAATTTGATACTTATTACCGTCATCTTTTCCTATGGGATGATGATGCACAAGTTATTGTAGGTGCCTATAGAATGGGAATGGGGTCCGAAATTTTTGCAGAACATGGGATAGATGGATTCTATCTCCAAGATTTATTTCGTTTTGAACCTGAGCTTTATGGGATGATGCAACAATCCATAGAAATGGGTAGGGCTTATATTATAAAAGAGTACCAGCAGAAACCGATGCCCTTGTTCCTTCTATGGAAAGGTATTGTGCATACCACCTTGAGGTTTCCAGAACACAAATACCTAATTGGAGGGGTGAGTATTAGCAACCAATTTTCCAATTTTTCTAAGTCCTTAATGATCGAGTTTATGAAAAGTAATTATTGGGACCCTTATGTGGCTCAATACATTAGACCTAAAAAAGAATTTAAGGTAAAACTAAAAGATGCGGACAAGGATTTTATTTTTGATGAAACCGAGGCAGATCTAAACAAATTTGACAAACTGATTGAAGAAGTAGAGCCAGGGAGTCTTCGACTACCGGTATTAATAAAGAAATACATAAAACAAAATGCCAAAGTAGTGGCATTTAACGTAGATCCGCTATTTAATAATTCTGTAGATGGATTAATGTACATTAAAATAGCAGACTTACCAGAAGGAACTGTAAAGCCCGTTATGGAAGAGTTCCAGGCTGAACTAGAACGCAAACTAGCCGAAAATCAAGAAGAAGAAGAAGAAGAAGAGGAACAAAACTCCAAACCTAGTTAGCCATAAAGTAGACAATACTAAATCATAAAAAAAGCCAGAGCTTAAAAAACACTGGCTTTTTTTATTAGGATTAATTTAGGTTAGAACCATGGTTTTTTACCTACTTGATAAGTAGCATAAAACTCTTCATCTGTCTTAGTTAGGTAAATAATTCCTTCTATAAGTCCAACAATTGCCGTTGCCATAACTATAAAGCTCCCTATTATAAAGCACATAGTTACATAACCAATTATAGTAGTCACCAAAAGAATTATTCCTTCCTTTTGATAGCCTAACATAAATTTATGGACTCCCAATTGTCCAAAAACAATAGCTAGGATACCTACTAAAACTTTTTTATTTTCTCCACCAGCG
The DNA here is from genome assembly GCF_000424985.1 of Arenibacter latericius DSM 15913. GTDB lineage: Bacteria > Bacteroidota > Bacteroidia > Flavobacteriales > Flavobacteriaceae > Arenibacter > Arenibacter latericius. The sequence continues at coordinate 62,999 of NZ_KE384287.1, read as the reverse complement.
CTAGCTAAGCCCTCTTTAAACTCATTGGCAGTTTTTTTTGCTTCGTTACTAAAATCTTTTGCAGATTCCTTGCTGTCTTCAGAAAATTCCTTTGCCGATTCTTTAGCTTTATCAAAAGCATCCTCAGCTTTATCTCCAAGATCTTTGTTCTCTTCACTCATAATTGTGGTTGTGGTTTAGTTTATTTAATATTAATTCATCTAAATTTAACAATTATTTTCATTTCAAAGAAATGCTTTATCTATAGGCTCCCATAGTTCTAACTTATTCCCATCTGGATCCAATATCCACCCAAATTTACCGTATTCGTAGGTTTCCATTTCACCAATTACCGTAACCCCTTCTTCTTTTAAAATCTTTAAGAGCTCTTCTAAATTTTCTACCCTAAAGTTCATCATAAAAGTAGACCTACTAGGCTTAAAATAAGTCGTATCCTCTTTCATTGGACTCAATTGGGTACTACAGTCATTACCTTCTTTGTCTTTCCACCAGAAGGTACAACCATATTGATCGGTATTTAAACCAAGATGTTTATTATACCAGGATTTCACTTTGTCTGGATCCTTTGTTTTAAAGAAAAAGCCCCCTAGACCAGTGACTCTTTTTTTCATACGGCTATTTTAATCAATTAATGTACAACATCTATTCTAAACTATAGTAAGATAGACAATAAAGAGCCAATAATATCGACAAGTTGAAAGTCCCCTAAAGGAAATAACATTTTGTAGTGTTTATTTTTTACGTCCAACATTAGCCTCATACAGTGATACCCACTCCGCAACCGTCATTTTGGAACAAAGCTCACCAATAAGATTATAGGGAATAGTGTCCATTTTCTTAAATCTGATGCAACTCTTTCCCATATCCAATTTTGTTGTCATGTGTTTAGGATATTCACCTACAAACCAATCTAATAATTCCTTACTAGCGTAGATTCCTGAATGATACACCGCCACAAAATTCTTTTGAGAAGCAAGGTTTATAAAAGGAAGTGGCAGCTTAGGATCGCAATGATACCCATTTGGGTATAGGGTATGGGGAACCACATACCCCAGCATACCATAACTTATCTGTTCTTGGAATCCGGCTGGCAGATTATCTAAAATTACCTGCCTTAATTTTCCAATCGCTATTTTGCGATCTTCGGGAAGCTGCTCTATATATTCTTCTGGGGAATCTGCCTTATATTCCATTTATAAGTATTAAGGTTATCTTATAAAGTTAACAGAATTTTTGTACAATCTTATCTACTACGGTCTGCGCCAATTTAATTTTACTCTCTACCGTCCAGCCTGCCACATGTGGAGTAAGAATCACATTTTCTGAAGCTATTAAATAATTAAATGCGGGTGGTAGTTGGCGTTCGTCGAACATATTCTCAAAAGACTTCTTTTCGTATTCCAAGACATCTAATCCTGCCCCTAAAACCTTTCCTTCTTCCATAGCGGCAACCAAATCCTCTGTAACCACACATTTCCCCCTTGCGGTATTAAAAAGCCATATAGGGTTGTTAAAGTCACTTAAAAACTCAGCATCTACCATATTTATAGTAGTAGGAGTTTGTGGCACATGCAAACTTACAATCTGTGAGCGCTGCTTAAATTCCATAATACCTACTTGCCTTGCATTAGCATCCCCTACTCCACCAACAATATCATAACATATTACTTCTACATCAAAACCACTTAGTTTTTTAGCGAAGGCCTTCCCCATATTTCCATAGCCAATAATGCCAACAGTCTTTCCATCTAATTCTAAGCCCCTATTGCCTTCGCGGTCCCATTTCCCACCACGAACTTCCCTGTCTGCCTTGTTCAGTTTATTAAAGAGTGATAAAATCATTCCCAGCGTATGTTCTCCTACTGCATTGCGGTTTCCTTCTGGGGCAGCTGCTAAAAATATCCCCTTCTCTTTGGCATATCGTGTATCTATATTTTCTAATCCAGCTCCTAACCGACCAATAAACTTTAGATTAGTAGCACGTTCTAAAAACTGTTGATCTAAGGTAAACCTACTTCTAATAATAATCCCATCATAATTGGCAATCTTCTTTTCCACCTCTTCTTTGGAGGAGGTATAATCTTCATCGTTTTGAAAGCCTTGAGCTGCAAATTGTTCTATTATTAATGGGTGATTTACATCTAGGTGAAGTACTTTCATAAGTAAAATCTGTTTTAGTTTCTTTAATTTTTTTGAAGGCAAAAGTTCCAATTCTGAATAACTTGTTTTCCTCCAAATTATTAAAAGCGTTAAACTTGGTATAAATATATTTTTTTTGCGCTAGGGATTGCAGCAAGCTACCGTGTAGCGCGGAAAGCCCGACACCGCTATAGGCGGTGGAGCGCCCTAAAAATTTAAAATATGTTTAGCAATAGTAAAATAGATCAGTATTCCCAGCACGTCATTACTGGTAGTAATAAACGGACCCGTAGCAATAGCAGGATCTATCCCTCTTTTATTTAAGAATATGGGTATAAAGGTGCCTATAACAGCGGCGTTTACCACTACGGAAACTAGCGCGATCCCTATGGTAAACGACACCATATAAGTTGTGCCGAATCCAAAATGACTGATTAAAATAAAGATGGCAGCCAATGCTAATCCATTTACCAAACCTAAGAGAAGTTCTTTTAATAGACGCCCTAGAATTTCACCTTTTTTAATAGTATCGTTTGCCAATCCCTGCACCACTATTGCGGAGGATTGCACTCCTACATTCCCTGCGGTTGCCTGCATAAGAGGGATAAAAGCAAGTAGAATGGGAAACTTTACAAATGCGCCTTCATACACATTTATAATACTTGCAGCCCCAATTCCTCCCATCATTCCAATAAATAGCCAAGGCAAACGTGCACGCGTAAGTTGCCAAATGCTATCATCGGCTTCTACATCTTGCGAAATACCTGCTGCTAATTGGTAATCTTTTTCTGCCTCTTCCCGGATTACATCTACAATATCATCAATAGTAATCCTACCAACCAATCTACCAATTTCATCTATTACCGGAATAGCTTCCAAATCATATTTCATCATGATTCGCGCTACCTCATCTGGTCTCTCGTTTACATTTACATAATCAACCTTAGGGATATAAACATCCTTAATATTGGTCTTGGTAGAGGTAGTTAACAAGTCTTTTAGGGAGAGTCTTCCCTTTAGTTTTCCCTCGTCATCTACCACGTAAATAGAATGCACACGTGTTACATTCTCTGCCTGTGCCCTCATTTCCTTAACACAGGTAAGCACATTCCAATTCTCATTTACTTTTACCAGCTCCTTCGCCATTAATCCCCCAGCAGAATTCTCATCATATCGCAATAGGTCTACAATATCCTTTGCGTGCTCTCTATCTTCTAACTCGGAAATTACCTCTTGCACTATTTTTTTAGGAAGCTCCCCTATGATATCCACGGCATCATCCGTATCCAATTCATTTAGCTCCTCTGCAATCTCCTTAGCAGAGAGGTTTCCTAAAATAGTTTCCCTTACATCCTCATCTAACTCCGTAAGGGTTTCCGAGGTTTTCTCGGTATCTAATAATTTAATTAGGTAAGTGGCATGATCTTCATCTAGATCATTCATCAATTCTGCCACATCCGCATAATGCACCTCTGCCAATAAGGAAATTATAGTTTCATCCTTTTGGTTATCTATGAGCTGTTCTATTTCAGCTATAAATTCTTCGGTGAGTTTAAACGGTGTCATTTTGTATTTTATGTGTCAAGGAAATGAAATCTGAAACGCTCAATTGTTCAGGTCGGAGCCCAAATATAGCATCTTCTTTAAGAACATCGGAGAGATTGAAAATTTTTAAACTATTCCAAAGTGTTTTTCTACGATGGTTAAAAGCAGCTTTCACCACTTTTTTAAATAATTTTTCATCTACACCTAATTCCAAATCTGTTTTTCTTGTTAATCTTAAAACCCCAGATTCTACCTTAGGCGGGGGGTTAAATACTTGTGGCGGTACAGTAAACAAATATTCCGCATGGTAAAATGCCTGTACCAATACTGATTGTATCCCATAAGCTTTACTCCCTTTACTCTCACAAATCCTTTCTGCAACTTCTTTTTGGAACATCCCCGAAAATTCTGGGATATACTCCTTGTATTCTAGCATTTTAAAAATAATCTGCGTAGAGATATTATAAGGGAAATTTCCAATAATGGCGAATTGCTCCTCTCCAAAAAGCGATTTAAGTTCATATTGAAGAAAATCTGCTTCCAAAACCTTAAAACTACCTTTGGGATGCTTAGATTTTTGATGTTCCAAGGAAAAGCTCTCGTTAAGATATTCTATGGATTCCGAATCTAGATCCATAGCTACTAGATCTATATTCTTCTCTATTAGGTATTTTGTAAGCACTCCAGTTCCTGGACCAATTTCAATAACATTCCTATACCCTTCCAAACTAAGGGTCTCCCCAATTTTCCTAGCAATTCCTTCATCCTTTAGAAAATGCTGCCCCAGAAATTTCTTTGCCTTTACGGGACCTTGGTCTTTTTTAGAGTTAAATGGCTTGCCTTGGTAAGGTTTATATGACTTTTTTTGCTTTTTGCTCATCTATTAAATTGATGGGTTTTATTAATGGTTACCTACAACGGCCAATTCTGTCCTAAAGGCAACAAATTTACCCTCAAAAAGCGCAGTATGTTTTTTGCTAAGCCTTTCTTCATCTTCTGCGTAATACTTTTTTAAAGTTTCTTTGGAGTCTGTAGTATACTGAACGGAAAATGTAAGCCCGCCCATCTCTTCTTCTACCATCACCCGGGTCATTAACGCCTTAGTGAATTTCCCTGTTCCTAACATCTCTGGGATATGGGTGTCGTTCATCCATTTTAACCAATCTTGCTCAATGGATTCGTCAATATTTACAGTAACGTTATATATGTACATAATTATAATTTGTGCTTCTTAAAAGCGTTTTATTATTCTATTTATTAAAAATCTTATTAGCCTGTGGCATCAGTTGACACTATCTCCCCGCAATGCTCTATATTTTCTCCTTGCCTGTGGAAAATAATAACTATCCTGATAATTAAAAACTATCTGCTCATAATGAAATTTGGCCTTTTCCGGATTTACTAAAACAGTATTATACAATTCTGCCAAAGCAAAATGAGCGTCGTCTGCCAAAATACCCCCTCCATAGAACTCCACTATTTTAAGGTAATTAAATTCGGCCTTCCCATATTGTTTTAATTCTGTTAGTATTTGCCCTTGTTTTAGCAAAGCCTCATCCTCTATTTTCTCACCCTTATGATTTTCTAAAACCTCATCTAATAAGGCTACCGCCTCGGCCTTTTTATTTTGATAATTCAGAAAACTTGCCCGAGCATATTTTTTTAAGGCAACTTGAGTAGAATCTTCAAGAGAATTATCTGAAATTAACAAGCTTAATTGCATGGCGTCATTTGCTATTAATTGGGAGGTTGCAGATCGCAATACCTTTAGTTGCGTTAAAGCCCAATCAAAATCCCCTTTATAAAAGCTGGTCTGCGCCACTTTAAATCGTGCTTCTTGACCTAAAACATCATTTTTTAAGTTTTTCTGAATTTGAGAGTAATAGATTAATGCACGATTAAACTCCTGATTAAATACTAAAATATCTCCCAAAGTATTTTTAATATAGGCATTCCCATAATTATTCAAGGGCAATTCTAAACATTTCTCCATAATTTCTATGGCTAGGTCTGGAGTATTTCTGTTAAAAGTTAGAAAATTTGCATAGGCAATTTGCAATTGAAGGGTTTCCATTTGGTAACCATATTCCTGCATTAATTCCGAGAAGGTCTTTTCTATGGATAACAATTCCTTGTCTTCCGCATCCATTAATCTTATCTCTATAAGACTTAATTGCGCATCTAACACTTCTCTTTTATTATCACTATTCTCAACAATAAACGTATACACGTCTCTCGCCACTTCTACTTCTTGGTTATCTAATGCTATTTTCCCTAACCCCTGTAAACGATGAAGCGATTTACCCTCACTCCTTCTGTAAATTGCCCTTTCCTGACTAAACGCGCTACTGTATTCTTTTTGTTGCACAAATAGCCAGCCTAACAATTCGTTCCAAAGCACATCGGGATTTCTTTGTGCATTTTGTAAAAGGATACGTTTAAACTTTATATTGTTGGGATTCTCTGCATCCGAAGTGATAAAATCATTGATATTGCGAAGGACATTAGCTGGGGAAATCTTTCCTTCGCTAATCAGTTTAAGGTAAGCCCCAAACATTTCATCAATTTTACCTTGCTCACCATAAATCCTTGCGATTTGATAATCGAAATTCTGCGCAGGATTTAACTCCATGGCTAGAGAGAAGGCTTTTATAGCATAATCCAACAAAACATAATGTTGAAACTTATACCCAACTCCATACCCATAGTTAGGGTGCTTCTCTATTTGCGCAATGGCTAGATCGTAATTTTCTATTGCCTCTTTCTCCAATCCCTGTAGGGCATAATTACGACCAAGCTCTATATACCCTGTGGGGTAAATAATCCCTTGCTTCATGATATTAAGCAATAATTCTTCTGCTTTATCATATTGCTCTAACTCTTGGTAACAAACTATTAGTCGCTCCGTAAAATCTGTCCGACGAGGATTCTTATCCACCAGTTTTTCAAGAAATACTTTTGCCTTCTCAAATTCCCCATCCTCAAAATACTGCCTTGCCAAGAAATCTTCCTGGGAAAGCACTATTTGAGCGCTAAAACAAAGAAAAAAGAAGAGAATGAATCGCAAAATTACTTTTTAATCAAAGATACGCAGAATGATCAAAGTGAATGGTAGCTATTGTATGCATTTTTAACACAAACCCCAATAATTGATTTAAGCCTACCTGCAGTCTGTTAAACTAACCTGTACTGGGAGAGACAAAATCCGTATAACTAAGAAGTAAAAAACACCCCTAGACTACTCTAGAGGTGTTTAAAAAATGTTCAGTTTTTAAAAAAGAGAATATTAATCTATTCTATCGAAACCGGTATATGGTCTTAGCACTTCTGGAATCTCGATACCGTTTTCGGTTTGATAATTTTCTAAAATTCCTGCTAACACTCTTGGCAAGGCCAATGAACTACCGTTAAGGGTATGTGCCAATTGCATTTTCCCTTTTTCATCTCTAAAGCGTAGTTTTAAACGATTAGACTGAAAGGTTTCAAAATTGGATACTGAACTAATTTCTAACCAACGATCCTGTGCTGTAGAGAACACTTCAAAATCATAGGTCAATGCAGAAGTAAAACCAAGGTCTCCTCCACAAAGTCGCAATATCCTATAAGGAAGTTTCAATTCCCTAAGAATACCTTTTACGTGTTCTACCATTCCGTCTAAAGCTTCATAGGATTTTTCTGGGTGCTCTACACGTACTAATTCCACTTTATCAAATTGATGCAATCTATTCAACCCCCTTACATGCGCCCCATAGCTACCAGCCTCTCTCCTAAAACAAGGGGTGTATGCCGTATAGGTGAAGGGAAAGTCGGATTCGGAAACAATTTCATCCCTAAACAAGTTGGTAATCGGCACTTCTGAAGTAGGAATAAGATAAAGGTCATCTGCCTCTACATAATACATTTGACCTTCTTTATCTGGTAATTGACCAGTTCCTAAACCTGAAGCTTCGTTAACCAAATGAGGAACTTGAATTTCCGTATAACCAGCTTCGGTATTCTTATCTAAAAAGTATGAAATTAAAGCTCTCTGGAGCCTAGCTCCTTTACCTTTATATACTGGAAAACCTGCTCCAGAAATTTTAGCACCTAGCTCAAAATCTATAATATCGTATTTTGATGCTAGTTCCCAGTGTGGAAGGGCATTCTCTACTAAAACAGGAACTTCCCCCTCTTTAAATATTTCCTCGTTATCTTCCTCGGTACTACCAGCAGGTACGGAAGAATGAGGCACATTAGGAATTTGATATAATATATCCTGCAATTCTTGGGCTGTGGTCGTTAAAGTTTCCTGCAACGCCTTAGACTCTTCCTTTAAGTTTCCGGTACGCTCTTTTAAAGCATTAGCTTCTTGCGCCTTCCCGCTTTTATAAAGAATTCCAATCTCTTTGGATAATTTATTGGACTCAGCCAAGGTACTATCTAGTTGGGCTTGTGTAGCCCTTCTTTCTTCATCTAACTGAAGTACCTTATCCAAAAGTGGTTGCGCGTCTATATTTCGCTTTGCTAGCGCCGCTATCACCTTTTCTTTATCTTCACGTATCGCCTGTAACTGTAGCATGTTTCTATTTTTTTGGAGGTCAAATTTAAGGTTAATTGGAGAAGGAATCAATTTTATTACCCTAACAATTTCTACTTACAGGCCTTGGACACAAAAATTAATCTAAAAGAAAACACTACTTATTAATTTTCTAGCGAAAAATCTTCAATTCTAGAGGGCAAAATCCATGGGTTATGTCGAAAATAATTCCAAGGTTCATTGGCCAAATCTACATTTGGATCTATAAAAGGACGCAAGGGCTTACCATTAATTCCTACTTTAGAATCTACAAAAACGGACACTTCTTCCCCCTTTTCTTTATATTCTTTCTTCAAATGCTGGGCAAATTGCCAAATAAAATCTGGATAACTCGCCGTTTTCCGCTGTTGAGATTTCGTCATATAAGTGTCTTGATCTACCATATAAACATCTCCTGTAGATTTACTAACTACCTTATAGGTTGCTACACCCTGCCTACTGCGCAGCATCATTCTCCAACTCATCCTATGCCCTTCTTCTGTCCATAACACATCATCCTTAATAAAGTAATGTCTGACAGGAAGTGCCAATTGCACCGAAAAATAGAGCATTATAAACCCAACAATCCATTTTTTATTGGATGGGGGTTGAAAATCGCCCTTTACAAAAGCTATTTTATTTTTGAGAAATATCTTGCGTATCACTTCTGGCGGATAAAAAAACAAAGTAAAGGCCAGGGCTAAATAAGGGAAGATTCCTATTTGAAAAACAATAGAATTAAAAAGATGAAAAAAGATTGATGCTATAAACGCCCATTTCCTAATAGGCTTCCAAAGTAGGGCTGGTACTATCAGTAAATCGAACAAAATACCCGACACCCCAATAAATTGATGAACAGCAGTATGCTGCAAAAGATCACCCACCAAGGGGTAATGGGCTTTTCCATGAAAGAGAACCTTTAAAAAACTAAAATCTAACCAGTCCCCGTACATTTTTGCTATAGCTGCGTAGGTGTAAACTATAAGCAGTTGTAGCACAATCACCCATTTTACATAAGCGAACATAGTATTCTCTTTAATACTAGGATCTAGTCTTGCATCTATGGAATAATTCTTATTTGCTGGCAAGAAAAACATTATACCAGAAAGCAACAGTAATAGGTAGTAATGGTTGTTATAGGCAGTCTTTTGCATAAGGTACACCCCTGCCCATAAAATGGTAAAGACCAACATGCTAAACCTATATTTATACCCTAGAGCAATACAAATTCCTAAGGTACCCATAACAAAAAAATAGTAATACATACCTGCTCCCGGCAAGGGTTGCAGCCATTCAAAACCTATAAAAGCAAAGGTGAATTGGGGGGCTATTAGGTTACGTTTTACCCATCCTGTAATAATTGCTCCGTAGCATTCTAAACTAATGAGCATCCCAAAAAACATACGAAAAATCAATAGCGCACTGTTATCAATCTTCGTAAAGAGAAATCTATTTAGCATTATTTAGGAATTAGCGAAAGGGAGGTTTCCCTATCTTTTCCCAACTGTGCCTTTAAGGCTTCTAAAGAATCGAATTTAATTTCGTCCCTTATGCGATCTATAATATCTATTTGGAGTTTTTTTCCGTAGAGGTCCTGATTAAAATAAAAGAAGTTTATTTCTATAGTTCGTTTTGTTCCAGCTACCGTAGGATTTACCCCAATATTCATCATTCCGTAAACCGTCTTTCCGTTTATGACACTACTAACCACATAAACGCCGTTTTTTGGAATTAACTTATAATCTTCCACTATCGACAGGTTGGCAGTAGGAAAGTCTAACTTTCTCCCTAACCCCTTCCCTTTCACCACTGTTCCGGTTAGCATATAGCGGTAGCCTAAATATTTATTGGCCCTGCGAATATCTCCCTCTTCTAAAGCTTTCCTTATTTTGGTAGAACTCACGGAAACCTCATTAATTTCTTGTGCAGATATTTCCTCTACCTGAAAATCTAACGTATTCCCAAAAGCAATTAAATCATTAATATCAGCATTCCTATTTCTCCCAAACCGATGGTCATACCCAATGATTATTTTTTTTACTTTTAATTCATTCACCAAAATGTCCCTAACGAATTCGGTAGCAGATAGTCGGGAAAAATCTTTAGTAAAAGGATGTATTATAAGGTAATCTAAACCTAGGGACTTCATTATTTGGACCTTTTCCTCTATGGTATTCAGAAGCTGTATAGACACATCTTGCTGTAAAACCATCCTTGGATGCGGAAAGAAAGTAAGGACCGTTGATTTTAATCCTAAGACTTTAGCATTGTTAATGAGTCGTTCTAATATTTTCCGGTGACCAACATGAATACCATCAAAAGTACCAATAGTAATGGCCGTGGAATGAATTTTATCGTACCTAGAGATGCTTTGAACTGTTATCACAAATTGAAATAATAAAAAAACCTATCTTTGATAATGCACTAATATCTTGTTGATGGTTGTAAAATTACGCCTTGTTTTATCAATATCCATATTTTTTCTCAGCTTTTACGGAATGGCACAATCCTCCTACTGGAAAAAAATGGACTCTTATGGCCTTACTACCCAACAACAGTTATTGCGTTTAGAGATAAAAAATGCTAGAGTTTTTGCCTTAGAGCCTAGTCTTTTTAGAAACGAAATAGAGAGTAACACGTCAAGAAAAGGCAAAAAAACCTTAGTTTTCCCAGATTCGGAAGGCAAGCTAATTCCTTTTGAAATAAAAGAAGCCCCGGTCCTTTCCCCTGCACTTACAGAGAAATACCCAGATATAAAATCATTCATTGGACATAGCCTTAATGGATCGGGAGACCGAATCCGATTTAGTGTTTCCCATAATGGCATTCAAAGTATGATTGTTAATACTAATGGTAAGAACGCCACTTTTATGCAGAAAACCTCTCGCGGCAACAATGAGTATATTGTCTACAACCGTGAGGATGCTATTAGAATGAATACCAATTTTATTTGCGAAACCAAATCGGCCTTAGAAACCTACAAAGGGATTTCTTACAATAAATTAGTCGACGATCAGGTACTTAGAAAATATAGGCTCGCCGTTTCTGCCACAGGAGAATACACAGCCTTTCATGGCGGCACCGTAGCAGATGCCCTAGCCGCAATCAATGCAACCATTACTAGAATTAATGAAGTTTTTGAACGCGACCTAGGAATTACCCTAGAATTAGTTGCAGAAACGGAACAGGTAATCTACACTAATAAGGACACTGACCCCTATGGGATTAATTTAAATTCTGAAGTACAGAATACATTAACCTCCGAAGTTGGACCAGAAAATTATGACGTAGGACATCTTTTCCATAAAGATTACAACGGAGGGAATGCTGGATTCATAGCCTCTGCCTGCATAGATTCACAAAAAGGAAGCGCTTATTCTTCCGCTATAACTCCCCAAGGCGATGTTTTTGATTTAGATTTTGTTGCCCACGAATTAGGCCACCAGTTTGGTGCTAATCATACTTGGTCTTATGAATCTGAGGGCACCATGGTACAGGCAGAACCAGGAAGCGGTAGCACAATTATGGGATATGCCGGAATTTCGGGTTTAAATAATGTAGCTCTAAACGGAGACGATTACTTTCACTACCTCAGCATTCTTCAAATAATGGATTATGTAAAATCTACAAGCTGTGGTGAGGTTATTCCCATCCTTAACAATCCTCCACAAATAACTTCTGCTGGCGATTATACCATACCAAAATCTACTGCCTTTATCTTAACAGGAATTGCTATAGATGCAGATACTACTGACGTCCTAACTTATAATTGGGAGCAGATTAATGATGGTATAGTCACCTATAAGAGTTTTGGCCCAACCAATGTTAGTGGGGCCAACTTTAGATCTATTCAACCTACCGTAAATTCCTCCAGATACTTCCCTCGTCTAAGCAGTATTGTAGCCGGCAACCTCGCTCAGACTAACCCAAACACCAATAGTACTTGGGAAACTATTTCAGATGTAGAAAGAGATTTTAATTTTGCCCTCACTGTTAGGGATAATGCTCCGGGAGGCGGACAATTAGATTCTGATATAGTAACTGTACAGGTCACCGAGAAAGCAGGCCCTTTTACGATCACCTCGCAAGCCTCCAATGAAACCTATATAGCCGGCACTAAACAAGAGATAACTTGGGATGTAGCTAATACCAGCCAATTTCCCGTGAATGCACAAAAGGTAGATATATTTTTCTCTGCTAACGGAGGCACATCCTTCCCATTAAAGTTAGCAGACGGCGTTCCCAATGATGGAAAACACGAGATACAAATCCCGGGCTTTGCTACTGCTACCGCAAGAATAATGGTACGCGCTCATGATAATATTTTTTTAGCTGTAAATAGTTCTGACTTTAATATTACCACTTCTGAGATAGTTATGGACTTCCCTAAACTGCAGTATGAAATATGCCAAGGAAGCGATCTAACCACCTCATTTATGTATAGCACATTTGAAGGATTCTCTAAGGAGGCTACATTTTCAGCAACAGGATTACCAACAGGGTTGATGGTTGACTTTTCCCCTGAAACCACAGCTATAAACGACACCTTAGTTTCCCTTACTTTTTCTAATACCAATACCGTAAGTCCTGGCAAATACCCCATCACTATTTTAGCTACAACACCAAGTATTACAAAAAGTATTGAAATAGACGTAACAATCCTAGATACCAACTTTACCAACGTTGAGCTACAGCAGCCAGCCAATGGCACTACCGATACCAGTTTAGGAGTAAAGCTAGAATGGGCATCTAACATAATGCACACCTCATATGACCTTGAAATTGCCGACGACCCTGATTTTACTTCTATTATTAAAACCGACAGTACAATTTTCAATTCCTACTTAACCGATAATTTAACCGAAGGAAAAACCTATTATTGGCGTGTAAAACCTAAAAATAAATGTGGAGAAGGAAGCTTTAGTCAACCGTTTAGCTTTTCCACTATTGATTTGGATTGTGGCACTAGGAATGCTACGGGCCTACCCCTAACGATATCCCCATCTAGACCCTCTACTACTACATCTACCTTAGCGATCCAAAATGATCTTACCATTGCAGATATAAAGGTAAACCTAGATCTATCACACACCTTTCTAGCCGATTTAGAGGTTAATCTTATTTCCCCATCTGGCACAAAGGTAACCTTGGTTTCTAACTCCTGTGGTGGAAGTCAGAATATCCAAGCAACTTTCACTGACGATGCAGATCCATTCAGTTGTGGAACGATTCCTGCAATACAGGGTGCTGTAAAACCTTTGGGATCGCTAAGTGCTTTTAAAGGTGAATCTAGCTTTGGGGAGTGGACCTTAGAGATAATAGATATTGCCCCTTCAGATGGCGGCTCCTTAAACTCATTCTCTATCGATTTCTGTGTGGAGGGCACCTTAAGGATTGATGATGACAACGACGGAGTGTTTGATGACGGAGACGACCTCTGCTTAGGCACACCCCCAGGCACCATGGTAGACTTAAACGGATGTCCAATATACCTTTTCCCAACAGACAATTTTGAGGTAGCAATAAATAGCACATCATGCCGTGGAAATAATGATGGCTCAATTAACATAGATGCTACTATGGAATTAGCTTACCAAGCAACTATTACGGGAGAAGGAATAAATACCAATATAGATTTCACTAGCTCTTATCTGCTACAAGACCTGCCTGCTGGCACTTATGACATATGTATTGTGGGTACTGACGGAGATAAAACCTATGAAGAATATTGCTTTTCAGCCGTTGTAAACGAACCCCACCCTCTAAGTGTAAGCACTACCCTAACACCTGATAGGAGTCAAGTTTCATTAACATTAGATGGCGCCAAAGAATACATCATTACACTCAACGGAGCATTAACCTCAACGGCCGCTCCAGAAGTATTATTAGACCTAAAAAAGGGAGTTAACCACCTTAAAGTTCAGACACAGTCTGCTTGCCAAGGAGTATATGAAGAACAGTTTTTATGGCTAGATGAACCCCAAGCATTTCCAAATCCTTTCTGGGAAGACATCCATATAAACCTAGATAAGATAGAAGAATCTGTAAACGTAGCTATTTATACTTTTACTGGTCAGTTTATAAGTCAGAAAACACACCACCTAAATAGCGACAAACTTACTAGTAATTTTGCTGGCCTACCTTCTGGAAGTTACATTATAAAACTAAGAGGCAAAGACACCAACACCACAATTCAAGTTATAAAAAAATAACCCCCATGAGATCATTATCATTACTATTCATTTTCATAACCCTCATGGCATGCGGAGGAAAAGATTCCCCAAAAGCACCTATTGCAGCACAATTAGTATTTCCAGAAAAAAATTCTGAGTGCACAACAGGCAAAAACGTAAATGACACCAATACCTCAGTAGTAGAGTTTAAATGGCTGCCTTCTAACCATACCGAATCTTACGAGCTAAGGGTCACTAATTTAAACACAAACAATTCTCAAACGGTAGTAGTCAACGGCACTTCTGCAGAACTACCCTTAGAAAAAGGAAGCCCGCATTCTTGGGCTATTATTTCTAAAAACAATAAGACAATAGAAACTGCGAAAAGTGAGACCTGGTTTTTTTACAATTCAGGTGTACAAACTTCGTACACTCCATTTCCCGCAGCGGTAATTACCCCGAAAACAGGCAGCACAATTTCAAAAGATACTAACAACGAAGTTTTATTGAAATGGGAGAGTACCGATTTAGACAATGACTTAGCTGGTTATGAAGTATATTTCTCCACGACCAATCCACCTATCACCAAAATTGGCACCTTAGCTGCAAATCAATCCGAGATAAAAGTAAGTGTAAATGCCAACACAACATACTATTGGCGGATTACGACATTTGACCTTGAAGGGAATAAGGCTAGCAATTCTATTTCAGAATTTAGAATTCGCTAATCTTCAGGATTAGGTATTGTTAAAATGATTCATCGTTCTATTTACTCCGGCTAATACAAAAGAATGCACTAATTCGGTTGTCCTTTCAAAACGTTCTTTGAGCGCTTCTTTCTCCTCTTCGTTCCATTCTCCAAGCACATAATTTACTTGATTACCTGATCCAAAATTGGATCCAACACCAAATCGCAACCTATTATACTTGGTAGTATTCAGGTGAGCTTGTATATCTTTCAACCCATTATGCCCTCCATCACTGCCTTTTGTCTTTAACCTTAGCGTCCCGAAGGAAAGGTGAATATCGTCCGTTAGTACAAGAACATTTTCCAATGGAATATTTTCTTTATCCATCCAATATCGTACAGCTTTACCGCTACGGTTCATATAGGTAGACGGTTTTAAGCAAATAATACTCCTCCCCTTAACCTTAAAGACTCCTACATCTCCCAACTTGTTAGTCTCAAAAGAGAAGTCTTCCTTTGCTGCCAAAGCATCTAAAATTTTAAAACCTATATTATGTCTGGTTTCTAGATATTCATCACCTATGTTTCCAAGACCTACTATTAAAAATTTTTTCATTTCATCCGTTTCATCTAGTAGCAGCTTGTTCACCTTAATAAGTGATTTTAAATAGTGCAACATAGACTTGTGTTTGGAATTATTAAAAATACAAAAGCATCTACTTTCGCAGATGCTTTTGTGAAATCTCAGTAAGCTATTTTAGTTAGCAGCCTCTGCAGCTCCTTCTTCAGTAGCTTCTGCTTCTTCTCCTTCTTCAGCCTCATCATCTACAATAACCATGTTACGTGCAGCCATCACCTGTACAACTGCAGTGGCATCTGGGTGTAGAATAGCAAATTCATCCTTTTTAAGAGATTCAACTGAAATATGCTGTCCAATCTTTAATTTAGAGATATCCACCTCAAAGAAATCTGGCAAGTCACCTGGAAGTGCCTTAATGCTAAGCTTTCTCTTTCTAAATAACAATCTACCACCATTACGAACACCAGGAGAGTTTCCTACTAATTTCACTGGAATATCCATAGAAACTGGCTTGTCTGGGAACAATTGATAGAAATCTACATGAAGAATGCTATCTGTTACAGGGTGAAATTGGATGTCTTGCTTAATTGCATCAAATTTCTTTCCATCACCCAAATCAATCACAACAGTATGTGCGTTTGGAGTGTACACTAAATCTTTGAACGATAGTTCATCTGCTGAAAAGTGTAATGGCTTTTCCCCTCCGTAAATAACGCAAGGTACCTTTCCAGCATTACGTAAGGCTTTTGCTGACTTTTTGCCTACGCTTTCTCTTTCTGATCCTTTAATTGTAATTGACTTCATTATATATTAAATATTAATTAATTTACTTTCTTTTGTTAGCTACCTACATTAAAAATTTGGAGCTAATAGAGGTATTATGATGCACTCTATGCATAACATCTGCAAATAATTCCGCACAACTAATCACTCTAATCTTTTTACTTTCCTTTTTCAAAGGAATGGAGTCTGTAACGATAAGCTCAGACAACTGAGAATTTTCTATTCTTTCATAGGCATTCCCAGAAAGCAATGCATGGGTAGTAATAGCCCGTACACTTGCTGCTCCTCTTTCCATCATAAGGTTTGCCGCAGTAGTTAAGGTTCCAGCCGTATCTACCATATCATCGGCCAATATAACATTCTTACCTTTCACATCTCCAATCAACTCCATGTGAGAAATTGTATTGGCTCCTCCTCTTTGCTTATAACAAATAACTACATCACAATCCAACGCCTTAGAATATGCATAGGCTCTTTTAGAACCTCCCATATCTGGGGATGCAATAGTAAGGTTTGGAAGCTTTAAGCTTTCCAAGTATGGTAAAAATAAGGTAGAAGCAAATAAATGATCTACCGGTTTTTCAAAAAATCCTTGAATTTGGTCTGCGTGCAAATCCATCGTTATGATACGAGTAGCTCCCGCAGCTTCCAACATTTTTGCCACTAATTTTGCCGCTATAGGCACTCTAGGCTTATCCTTTCTATCCTGTCTCGCCCATCCAAAATACGGTATTACTGCTGTAATATGTCTTGCAGATGCACGCTTAGCTGCATCTAACATTAGCAATAACTCCATTAAATTCTCAGAGCTAGGATTGGTAGAACCTATTATAAATACACGCCTACCTCTTACCGATTCTTCAAAGGAAGGTTGAAATTCTCCATCGCTATATCTGGAAAAAACAACAATCCCCAATTCTGTCCCAAAAAATTTAGCTATTTTTTCCGACAATTCTGCACTTTGGGTACAGGTGAAAATTTTTGGTTCCGGCACTTGGTATGACATTGTTAACGTGTTGTTTTTTAGATTATTGGAGTACACATCTTTTAGCAGGTGCAAATTTAGAAATTTATTTGGGTTGCTAAAGTATAAATCTTGATATTTTTTTGTGGTATTAAAGAAAATATTTTCTACTTTTGCAGTCTCAATAAAAATTAGTGCTAATCAGAGGTCCGAAAAACAACTGATAACCCTAATAAATAGTACGCTCGAGTGGCGGAATTGGTAGACGCGCTGGATTCAAAATCCAGTTCCTTTGGAGTGTGGGTTCGATTCCCACCTCGAGTACTTAAATAAAAAGCCGAGATTTAAATCTCGGCTTTTTTGTTATTTCTCTTTCTAAAAACAGCAAGACCTTTTAAAGTAAGGCAGCTTGCTGTTTATAATTAACCAACAACTAACTAAAAATTGTTTTTACTACATCCCAAACAAGGATGTTGGACGGAGGTTAAATTTTCCATCTGTTATCGTCAATTTAACAGGAGATTCATTTTCATTCTGATTGATTTGGTAAAGCTCTCCTTTAAAAGTTCCGGAAAGATGAGTATACCCTTCACCTAACAAGGTCTGATTTCCTATTTTAAAATCATTAACCTTTACTTCTCCCATGATTTTTTCAGGGTTGTTAGGATCTATAGAATAAAACAATCCAAAGTCACCAAGAGAGCCCTCTTGGTCTTTACCGAATGTAATAATACTTGCCCCCTTAGGACTTTCAATATCATAATCCCCTGCTACATAGGTGCCTTTAGGATTTTTAAACTTAGACTCAGGTAAATAAATAGCAATATTAATGGACTCCGACTCACTATCAGATGATGGATTTTCATTAACTTCTCCTTTTACTCCCGTAAGCGAAACTGCAAAAAAATTATCGTATTCCTCATCATCCACATCTCTAATGGTCATCACTGACCCCAAATCACTCTTCCATTCTACACCATTAATTTTCATGCTTATAAAACTATCGTTAGACCATTCTATTTCGTCATTCGAATCATCCTTAGAACAAGCTATAGTTAAAAGTAGAGTAAAGGCTATTAGAATTAAACCAGCTGCTTTATTAAAAACTCTCATAAATTATTTTTTAAATTTTATAATGGAAAATTATATGCTACCCGTAAGCCCAAAAAGTTAGCATTGTTAACAATTTGGTATCTTACACCAAAATCCCAGTCTTCCATATTATATCCACCTCCTATAGATAAACTCACTTCTGTAGAGGAACTACTCCCTCCGAAATTGCCAAATCCAGTATTAGACATATTAACTTTAGAATTTATAGCCACTAAGCCTACTTGAGGCTCAACATAAAATCCGTCAAAATCATGGTTATATCCAAACATTATTGGAATCATACCCAAATGTCCGTTCACATCAGAGCCTCCATCCAATCCGAAATGAATATATCCTAGGGTTCCTGTAATATTCGCATTCTCATTAAGACCGTAATAGATCTTTCCTGTTGCACCAAATCCCATATTATACGCTTCACTAAAGTCGCCCACAGGCAAACCAATTTCTGCTCCTACTCCTATTTTGTGAAATCCGTCTTGTGCAAACGCAACGTATCCAAAAAAGAAGGAGAAAACCGCAAATAAAATCTGTTTTTTCATAATTTCATGATTTAATTAATAACTAAATTCTTTGTGTGCTCAATCGTTAATTCACTCCAAATCAATTACTAATAAACACTATTTACAAGAGTGGATTAGTAAACCTACTATACGGATAAGCAAAACTACATCCTGAGTTAGAATTTAGATTTTATCGAAAATCTCACCAAAAACCCTTAAATTCTCACTCAAAACCACGATTTAATAAGTCAGCCTAGCCGGGTATCGTTATTTGAACTAATATTACCGATATACTGCACAGCAAATTGCCAATGTCAGATCAAATACTTTATAGAGTTTAATAGCTGGCAGGGTCCAATAAAAGATAGCCAACACCTCTCTCTTAATTGGAAACGGAGTAGTTTTAGTTTAATAAGCGCCAATAATATGGTTAAACCAAACCAAGTTTTAATAATGACTAACCGGGTAATTACCATCTAATACTTATGTTAGCATTAGATTGAACCGTTTTTTTTCACAAAAGCATCTCGATGAAACAACAAAGGCTGCACCAATGAAATACTATGGGGAATAGAAAATGCATCTTACTTTTAGCTTCTACCACTTTAAAACAATACGCTAAGATATTGGCATGTTTACCATTTTTTGTTTTTACCGTAGGAACAGCACAAAAAAAACTAGACACCCTAAAGCGGGAACTTTCATTGGCTACCACCGACTCTATGCAGATCAATTTAAAAGTTAAGATCTCTAGAGAACTACATAGACAACCATCACATGGCGAAGAGGACATCCAAATTGCGAAAGAGGCTGTTGATCAGGCTATAAATGCACCAAATTCTATTATATACGCACGAGCCCTTAATAATTTAGGCCTGTTATATCGTTATCATCAACAGTATCCATTATCTATACCGCTTCATGTAAAAGCTTTTGAAATAATAGAAGACCAAGATAGCCTCAGTTTAGACAAAATGATATTTGCTAATAACGCCGGAGTGGCTGGTAGATATAGTGCAGATTATGAATTAGCAGTAAACTACTACATGAAGGCCCTACAAATAGCAGAAGCAGAAAATAGCCTACTAAATATAGAAATAGCATGTAATGGTCTAGGAAATACTTTTATGTCTATACCTCATAGGCAAGAGGAGGGTTTAAACTATTTACAACGCGCACTAAACGTTGCAAAACAAGCAGATAACCGCTTGGGACTAGCCATGAACTACCTAACAATTAGTGGATACTACGACAAACTACTCCAGCACGAAACCGCACGCTCATATTTAAATGAACTCTACAAACTCAATCAAGAGCTAAATGACACCTACGGCCAAGCCATTACCTTAAAGGCATTTGGAGAAAGCTATTTAATAGAAAACAACAACCTATCCCTATCGGAAGATTACTTTTTAAAAGCCTTTCAAATGTTTAAGGGAATTGGAGACAAACACAGACAGGCATTAACCTTGTACAATTTAGGGCAAGTAGCCTTTAAGCAGAAGAACCACCCTTTAAGCTTAAAGCGTTTAACCGATGCCCTAAACAGATCTGAACAATTGAATAACAAGGTGTTAATCGTTAATATTTCCGAAATAATTTCTACTATATACGAAGAAACAGCCAACTATTCCGAGGCCTTAGCCTATTACAAAAAAGCAAGAGATTATAAAGACAGTATTAACCTTGCCTCCCAAGAAGTGCAAATTGCCACTATTGTTAACCAGTTTGACTTAGAGAAAAAAGAAGCAGAAATTGGCCTGCTAAAAAAAGAACAGTCCTATCAACAAAACCAGATAGACAATCATAAAGCAGCCATTAAAAATAGAGGTATTATTATATTTCTATTGGCCGCTGTTTTCTTAACGCTTGCAATTATAATACTCCTACAGTACCGAAATAGTAAAAACAAAAAAAAATCCCAATCTATAATTCACCAACAGGAAAAAGATAAGGTAGAGGCAGAATATAAAAGGAATTTATTGGAAGCAGAAATCCTGGCAAACCAGATGAAATTAAACCCGCATTTTCTATTCAATTGCCTTAACTCCATTAAATTCCTAATTCAACAAAATGACACCCGTAAAGCCATTAAATACCTAGTGAAATTCTCTAGGTTTACACGTATGGTTTTAGAGACTTCCAACAAACCCATGCATAGCATTTTAGAGGAACTAGAACTCATTTCTTTTTATCTTGAATTGGAGAAGAACCGATTTAATAGTGATTTCACCTATACTATTACCAATACAATTGACAATGAAGCAAATAAAGTATATATTCCTACTATGATATTGCAACCTTTTGTAGAAAACGCTATTTGGCATGGACTTCTTCCAAGCAAAAAAGAAACCAAATGCGTTGCGATATCCGTTAAAAAAAATAACGGCAAAGTAGAAATTTATATTGATGATAATGGACAGGGTCGTCAAGAAAAAAAAGCATCTCCATTCGAAGCTCATAAAAGCAGGGGAACCGAAATTACAAATGAACGAATCAAACTATTCAACAAGAGTTACGACAAGTCCCTAGAATATAAAATCATTGATAAAAAAGGAAGTAAAGGAGAAGCCTTAGGTACTTGTGTTGTTATACGTATTAAATAAAAACAAAGATTAGGGAAATGAAGATTGCAATACTGGACGACGAATTGCATTGCGTAGAAAGCTTGTTGTTTCACATTCGTCATTTATTCCCAGAATTTAAGGTAGTTTACAAAAGCACCAATCCCACTGAGGCATTAACGCCTTTAAAAAGATTGGAAATTGACCTTCTTTTTTTAGATGTTGAAATGCCAGAAATGAATGGTTTTGAATTTCTGGAACAGTTCAATGGTCTTCCGTTCGATGTTATTTTTACCACCGCATATAGTCAATACGCCATACAAGCATTTAAAGCTCAAGCTATTAATTACCTCTTAAAACCTATAGACGAGGATGAACTAGAGGAAGCTATCCGCCATTGGCTAGAACAATCCCATTCTGAAGATGAATCCTCCGTGGAGATTTCCAATTTACTAGATCACCTCAAGAAAGAAAACATCTTAAAAAACAAAATAGCTATTCCAGTAAGTGATGGGCTAGAATTTGTTGAAATAAAAGACATCCTTTATTGTCAGAGTCAAAACAACTACACTTCTATATTTTTAAAAAATGGAGAGAAATTGTTTATTAGCAGAACATTAAAAGATGTGGAAAACTCTTTAAAACGTTTTATGTTTATTAGGGTACATCAATCCTATTTAATTAACCCTAGTTATATGCAAAAATATATCCGCAATGATGGAGGCTATATCCAAATGACCAACAACCAAAAAATACCACTAAGCAATTCTAAGAAAGCAATGATCGCTAAGATTTTTGATGGTATTACGAGTTAATCTTATCCTATAGCAACATCTACTACATTTGGTTATACTTACCCGTAGAGCTGGCTTTTTCTTACAAACCATACGGTTTTCACGTCAATCTATACAATGCCATATTATAATTCCCCATCTACTTCTTATCTTTAAATAAGTAATAAATTGTTTTTTACAGGAAGATATCGACTCCTCCCTTTCCGTCTAATCAATTTGACTTTCTAAAAGTGTTACTTCCCTCTACACCTCCCATTCTCCCCAGTAAAAATGAATTATTAAAAGGTTCAACCTAGAATATTTCCATATTCTAAACCGCTACTTTTTATCAAATATTTGTTTAATCTAAAAATCTAAAACGATGCCAGCACCATTTATTAATGAAAAATTTACGTTTACAAATCCAGACGGAAGCACTATTGAGGTTGTAGGTTCGGGGAATCAATTCCACGCAAGATTCGAAACTGAAGATGGCTATACAGTGATACAAGACCCTGAATCAGGATTTTACAAGTATGCCCAACTTTCTGATGATAATAGTAAATTGTTACCCTTGAAAAATAATGTAGGAGAGGTAAATCCTAATGAATTAGGGTTAGAAAAACATATTAGCTTACCAAAAGAGAGCGCAAAACAGTCTGCCGAAAGTGCATTAATGGCACAAGGAACAACCCCAAGATGGAAAGTTAGACGAGAGGCTAAAAAAATTGCTATTTCCCAACTACGTGCAGATGGGGCATTAGAAGCAGCCGCTTTTGCTGCTCCTACTGTAGGAAACTATATTGGTTTGTGCATTCTTATTGAGTTTCCCGATGTCCCTCAAACTATTAGCAGGCAAGAAGTAAATAATTTTTGCAATCAATCTGGCTATTCCGGCTTCGGGAATAATGGTTCGGTCAAAGATTATTTCTTCGATAATTCTCGTGGAAAACTTACCTACACCAATGTGGTAACACAATACTACACTGCTTCCCACAACAGATCTTACTATACCGACCCCAATGTTACCTATGGTACAAGGGCTAGGCAATTAATCACTGAAGCGTTAAATCATTTTAAGTCACAAGGCCTTAACTTCGGTCAATTAACCTCAGACAGTGGTGGTTATATATACGCTTTAAATGTATTCTATGCGGGACCGCGGGTAAATAATTGGAGTGAAGGTCTTTGGCCACATCAATGGTCTTTAGGTGCTCCTTACAATGCGGGAGGTGGTAAGAAGTTTTCCGATTATCAAATAACAAACATGGGAAGTTCCCTAACCTTAAGAACTTTTTGTCACGAAAATGGTCATATGATATGTAGTTTTCCTGATTTGTATGATTACGGTGGGGAATCTAGAGGTGTCGGTAATTATTGTCTTATGTGTTATGGAGGAGATGATAGAAACCCAGTACAAGTTGGGGCCTATTTAAAAAATGAAGCGGGATGGGCTACTAGCCT
Organism: Arenibacter latericius DSM 15913; assembly: GCF_000424985.1. Taxonomy (GTDB): domain Bacteria; phylum Bacteroidota; class Bacteroidia; order Flavobacteriales; family Flavobacteriaceae; genus Arenibacter; species Arenibacter latericius. Next base: position 39,158 of record NZ_KE384287.1, on the reverse strand, counting down.
AAAAACAATAACATCTGGTATCACCGCAAGTCTTAACGCAGCGAACAATGAGTTTTATATACATCTCAAGAATGCAGACGAATATTTCATCATCGAGAATAGACAAAAGACAGGTAGAGATGCTTTTCTACCAGATTCTGGCCTAGCTATTTGGCATATAGATGAAAAAGGCAGCAATCAGAACGAGCAAATGACCTCAGCTCTTCATTATGAATGCTCTATTGAGCAAGCAGATAATAATTTTGACCTAGAGAAAAAAGTTAATATAGGTAATGTTGGAGATCTTTTCAGCGCACCAGGAAACACTAAATTCTCAGACACAACAAGTCCTAATAGTAAATGGTGGGATGGCACCAACTCTAACCTTAACATCTCCGACATTTCCAGTTCAGGGTCCATTATGACCTTTAAAGTACTTGGGGTTGCAGGTTGGATCTATGGGAAGAAAGTTAGCTACACTAGTGGAAGTTCTGGAACTAAATGGGCACATGCCATTATTGAAGACTTCTCTGGTTGGAGAAGAATTGCTCCAACTTCTACCGATGGGATTACTAATGTTTTAACCATCCTCAACGCAGCAGTAACCAAAGATAAAAAGGTTAATGTGTATTTCGGAACAGATGGAATGATCTACGGGGTTTATATGTCCTAGAATAATTATAACAGCAACACTCCCCTAAAACAAAAGATTTAAATCTAATTATTAACATTTAAAATCAAATATTATGTGGTATTACGGTAAAAAAGTAAAGTATGTATCATCGTATGTTAACTCTAAAACATGTCATGCTATAATAAGTGACATTCCTTCTCATACGGGCTGGTTAAGTATATCCCCATCATCAACAGATGGAGTAACAAATGTACTCGGGATTTTAACTGCAGCAAATGCCAATGACCATAAGGTCAATGTTAAGATTGACTCCAATAAAATCACGGCGGTTTACATGTCGTAGAGATCGTTTAATCATAAAAAAAATAACTATGACAATTTTTAAAGTATCGTTTTCTTCGGATTCCTTAGAAGGACTCAACTCACTTACAGGCAAGTCCTTATCGACTTTGAATAAAAACCCTGACTCTTCTATGGGCAATAATCCACCACCTTCGCCTGATGATAGTCAGGAGGTTAATAACCTAACTAATAGCTCTGAAGCAATATCTCCACCTCCTATTCCGATGGAGAACAACCAAATGGAGGGGGAATCCTTTTCATCAGATATTCCGCCAGCTCCGCCAATGTCGGAGCCAGGAACATCGGATAGTTTTCCATCGGCAGATGAAATGTCACCTCCACCCTTACCTAGTTCGGAAGGCATAATAAATGATGGGCAGTCCTTACAGACTATTACGTCTCCACCTCCAATGCCAGAATCAATAAGTAAAAGTATTGACGGAGACCAAACAGAAAAAGAGATTGATCCGCCACCTGCCCCAACCAAAACAGCGACCAAACGTTCTAAAAAAACACCAAAACCTTAAAACTAATGGTTAATTACCAATAAAATAGAAGGTGATTGCTACTAAAATCTTTATAAGGAGTTGAATAAAGAAGAATGGCAGTAATCCTAAAAACTACATCGAGGTGGGCAGCAAGCCTTAATTTGAATTGTATTTCAGGATAGGCTAGGGCCGACTTCGAGTTTCGTTATTTTCATAATCAATCCATTTACAAACTCTATTCCGACAGTAAAAGTTGCCAATAACTCCACCTGTGTTCCACTAAAATAGTAGTGATTTACACAAGCTCATTTACGTAGTACGTAAAAAACTTAGTAATAAAAAGTAGCTATGTCCTTGCAGTATATAAGTAAAAAAACATCCAGATTATATAAGCACCCAACAGGTGCATCATATAATCAAATACTTATTTTTGGTGAAGAAGTTCGCATAGAAGGAAATGTAATAAATGGACGAGTTAAGGCGATCTATAGAAATAAATATGAAGGATATATTAAAATTGCTCACCTAAAAGAGCAGGCTAGTTTAGAAGTTTATTTTATTGATGTGGGGCAAGGAGATGCGGCCTTTATAATTACACCTGAAAGAAAGAAAATCCTAATTGATGGCGGCAGTAATAGTCAGGCTAGAGGATTCTTAAGTTGGAAATTTCAATTAGCCAATGAAAACGCACCAAATTTAGTAATAGATTTATTGGTATTGACACATGCCGATAGCGATCATCTCAAAGGACTAATTCCCATTTTAGAACACGATAAAATAGAAGTTCGCCAAATTATACACAATGGAATTGGTCTTTTTCTAGGAATGGATGAGAAGTCTGGAAACCTAAGTACTAACAAAAAACATTTAATCACCTATCACAATAAATTATCCGAACTGATCAATTTACCCTTAAGACGAACTTTTAAAAGATGGATAGAATTAATTGGAAGATTAAATATTCCTTATAGAGCAGTAAGTAACCAGACCAGTAATTTTAATATTGGTGATAGTACGGTGAACATAGAAATTCTAGGTCCCATATTAGAAAAGGATTCAAACAACTTTACACAATTAAAATGGTTTGGCAACCACTCCCATACTATTAATGGCCATTCTGTTATGTTGCGACTAATTTATGGCGAAATCAAAATTTTATTTTCTGGAGATATAAATATTGAAGGTAGTGAATACCTAATGGAGCACCCCCAATCTACGCTACAATTAAGAGCACATGTCTTTAAATCTCCTCACCATGGCAGCCATCAATTTCATTATCCTTTATTAGAAGCTGTACGTCCTCAAATATCTATAATTTCATCTGGCGACTCACCCGATCATGGACATCCCCGAGCAAATTTTATCGGTGCTGTAGGCCTAGCATCCCGCTCTAAAAATCCTTTAGTCTTCTCAACGGAAATTGCTGCTACCTTTGTAGATGCTAACGAAATTGATATTACAAACGTTATACCTAGAAGTGTTATTAGACCCACAGATTTAAAGAAAGCACGCATTTTTAAAAAGATTCTTCATGGAATGATCAATATTAGGACTGATGGAAAAGCCTTATACGCCATGAGGAGGGTAAATGCGAGTTATTGGTGGGAGTCTTACGGCCCATTGACACCTGCAGATTATCCCAGTATTTTTTAAACAATTAGCAATTAAACAGGAGCCTTATAGTTTGATTTTACTTCACTATAAATTCCACTCTACTAAAAAGTGTTTCAAAGTACTCCTATATCCACACCATTTTCATCAAATTGTAATAACTACACCTTATCATCTAAGCTTTTCAACTTCTCCTATAGGTGTCACAAGCTCTATTAGAGAAGGTAGCTTCTACACCCTTGGGACAAGAAATGTTATATCTCTCTATTAACCATTCAAATTAAATATCAAACCCATTTACGACATAATTCCACATGTGATTTTCGTCATAGTTTTATTAAATAAAAACTTCAAATTTTGCCCTTTAGTTAGTAGAGCCTCAAAAAAAGAATTCCATAAAAGTTGTTCTAGCTTTGCCTAATCAATATAATAACTAATCGATTATGAAACTGCACCTTAGTATTAAATTCGTCTTTTGTTTTTTTATCTTTTCCTTTGGGTATTCTCAATTCACACTAAACACCGAACTACGCCCACGTAGTGAATACCGGCATGGGTACAAAACACTTTTTCCCGATAATGAAGATGCAGCTCTCTTTGTATCGCAACGCACTAGGCTTAATGCAGATTACAAATTAGACGGCCTATCCTTTTATCTTAGCCTCCAAGATATTAGAGTTTGGGGAGATGTGCCACAGCTAAACAATTCTGATAAAAACGGAATTGGTATCCATCAAGCTTGGGGAGAGATTGCATTAAATAATGATTTATCCCTAAAGGTAGGAAGACAAGAAATTAGCTATGATGACCATCGGATATTTGGAAATGTGGGATGGGCTCAACAAGCTCGTAGTCATGATGCCCTATTACTTAAATACCAAAACTCAAATTTTAACATGCATTTGGGTTTAGCATACAATCAAGACTCAGAAGACCTTACCGGAACCACGCTAACAACCCCAGGCACCTATAAGAGCATACAATACCTCTGGGGAAATAAAACATGGAAGAAGCTTTCTGCTAGTATTTTATTTCTAAACAACGGGATGCAATTTATAGACCTAATAAACAGCAATGACAACAAAACTAGATATAGCCAGACCTTGGGAACCCACCTAAAACACCAAGATGAAGGTTGGATGCTAAGTTCTAATCTCTTCTATCAAATGGGAAAGGATGTTTCCAATAATAGTCTAAATGCATTTCTTATCTCCTTAGAAGCCAATTATAAAGTAACTAATAAGTGGCAAATAGGACTTGGCGGTGAACTGCTAAGCGGAAATAACAATGGTATTCCAGAGAATGGTAAGAACAAAGCTTTTAATCCTTTTTATGGCACCAATCACAAGTTTAACGGTCATATGGATTATTTTTATGTGGGCAACCACATCAATAATGTCGGCTTAATAGATATCTACCTAAAAACAAAATTAGTGTTTAGCGAAAAAGATAACCTCAGCATTGCGTTCCATAATTTCTCTGCAGAAGCTCCCCTATCAGGCACAGGTAAGAAACAATTGGGCAACGAATTAGATTTGACTTACAACTATAAAATTCAGAAGTATGTTTCCTTGGCTGCGGGATACGCTCACCTATTTCCATCTGAAGGAATGAAAAGTTTGAAGGGAAACTATGATGAAAACACCAATAATTGGGGATGGGTAATGCTAACCATAAATCCCACCTTATTTACTACCAATAACTAAACAACTCTATTCCTATTAAAGGTATGTCACCTAATCTTATAACTGATAAATCCAATAAGCCCTCCCATACTAACCTCTGGAACATTATTAATGGAGTAGTAACACCTATTACTTTAGAGAAGTAACAAAAATGCAATGATTACAGTGTATCTGCAACCAGTTTCATAATAATTTAAAACTAAGAAGTATCATACTTCCTAGTAAGATTATACTTATTTAATTGCCGTAAATTTATCTTACAATTCTCTTATCTTCTGATATTTGACCTTCTCTTGTGTGACATAATACAATTATTTTTTTATATTACTCTCTGATTTAACCATTTTAATATTAACCAACCTAACCTATCACAATGAGAAAAACGCTACTTTTTTGTATTGTTTCTTTTATCTGTAGCATTAGTAATGCTCAGGAAGAACCCACCAAAAATCCCTATTGCGAACCAGATCCGGTGGCCTCGACCGCAAGTTTCTTAAACTACTTGAAGCTCTCTAGCACCAGAGCGGGAGATGGAGACTTATTACATCATACTTCTGAGAATACCGGTTACGAAAATGTGACCTCTACTACGGTAGAATTGATTCCCGAAGGATCCTATACCTTTAACTTTGGGGTTGGGGATGCGTCTGCTACTGCCTACAAGCGAGTACATGTATGGATAGACAAGAACGGGGATGGCGATTTTGAAGACGCTGGTGAAGAAGTGTTAAGCTGGACAGGTGCAAACACCGGTACAGATCTTAAATTCTCCAATAAAGGGATAGGAGCAATTGAAGTAGAAGGAATTACTAGAATGCGAGTAGCTATGCGTTCCTCGGACAGCCCTATAGATCCTATTACTCCCTGCGATGTTTTCACAGACGGAGAAATAGAGGATTATCAAGTCAGTTTTCCCGTTACTCCACCAACTGCTGGCACGTATTGCGAACCAGAAGCTGTAGCGTCTACAGCCAGCTATTTAAACTACCTAAAGGTATCGAGCACTTCAGCGGGAGAAGGTGACTTATTAAATCACACTTCTGAAAACACCGGGTATGAAAATGTAACTTCCTCCACTATAGCGATGGTCTCTTGAGGAACGTACACATTTAATTTTGGGGTTGGAGATCCAAACGTTACAGCCAATAAGCGAGTACATGTTTGGATAGACAAAAATGGGGATGGTGATTTTAACGATGCTGAGGAAGAAGTGTTTAACTGGACCGGAGCCAACACCGGTGAAGATCTTAAATTCTCCAATAAAAATATTGGTGTTGTAACTGTTGAAGGCACCACCCGGATGAGGATAGCCTTGCGATCTTCGGACAACCCTATAGATCCCATTGCTCCTTGTGATGTTTTCAACGACGGGGAAGTAGAAGACTACCAACTTAGTTTCCCTGTTGCCCCTCCTTCTGACGGTGCCTATTGCGAGCCTGAAGCTGTGGCCTCTACCGCAAGTTTTTTAAACTATTTAAGACTATCGAGCACCTCAGCTTCCAATGCCGATCTATTAGATCAAGCAACAGAAAACACGGGCTACGAGCATGTAGACGCTTCTACCGTTGAGCTGTTCTCCGAAGGCAGTTATACCTTTAATTTTGGTATTGCAAATGCCACTGCCACCACTTACAAAAGAGTTCATGTTTGGATCGATAAAAATGGCGATGGCGATTTTTATGATGCCGGAGAGGAAATATTTAGCTGGACAGGAGCCAATACCAGTTCGGATCTTAAATTTTCCAATAAGGCTATTGGCGCTATAACTGCGGAAGGAACCACGAGAATGAGGATTGCCATGCGATCTTCAAACAGCCCTATTGATCCCATAGCTCCTTGTGACGTTTTCAATGACGGGGAAGTAGAAGACTACACCTTCACCTATAAGGCTACTGAAAAACTTAGCTTACTGACTCCTGAAATCTCACACGATTTATTTATCAGCAGTAAAACCACCTATGCCACCGATGGCAAACCCCATACCTATAGGATCCCTTCCTTGGTAACTACCACCGAAGGATCCCTTTTAGCCATTGCGGATGCCCGTTTAAACAATAGTGCCGATGTACCCGGCCGCATCGACTTGTATGTTAGAAGAAGTACGGATAACGGAGATACTTGGAGTGACAACATTATTATCAACACCCAGCATGGGGGTGATGCTTGTACCGTTGTTGATAGAACTACGGGAAGAATTTTTATTTTTTATGCCTATTCGGAAAGGAAAAATATTTTTGGTTCTAATGGAGACCCTGATAGTCCTGACACCTTAAGATCCCAGTACGTATATAGTGATGATGACGGCCTCAGCTGGTCCGAACCAGTAGACCTAACCGCAGCCCTATATAAACCTGGAGACAATTCTTATTGGGCCTCTGGTGGGAATGGCATCCAATTACGGAATGGCACGCTAGTAATACCTATAGCGGTGGTGAGAAGCGGTGTTATTTATGGAGGTATCATCTATAGCGAAGACCATGGAGAAACTTGGCAAAGAAGTGAAACCAACAGTTATTCCAAGTTCGACGAAAACACCTTGGTTGAGCTAAACGATGGAAGTATTATGGTAAATGCACGGAACCATTATGGAACGCAAACAAGATTAATCACCCATACTTCGGATTTAGGAAAAACTTGGACACCCTATACGTTTGACGCTACTTTAATAGATCCCATTAATCAAGGAAATATTTTGAGATACACCTCAACAATAGATGGATACGACAAAGACAGAATATTGTTCAGTAATGCAGCCAATAGGTCCTCTAGGGTAGACGGAGCTTTAAGAATTAGCTATGACGAAGGAAAAACATGGGCTTATTCCAAAATGTATCAGCCTGGCTCCTCGGCCTATTCTTGCTTAACCATTCTACCGGATGGAAAAATTGGAGTATTGTACGAAACGGAAAACTACTCCAAAATTAGATTCAAAAGATTTACGCTAGAGGAATTAACGGATGGTACCGACTCCTATACATGCCCCGATCCTACAAACGAGTATCAAAGCGATTTCGATGGAGACGGAATTGCCGATGTTTGTGATGATGATGACGATAATGATGGGGTTTTGGATGTTCATGACAAGTGTCCCGAAACCGATCCGTCGGAAACGGTAGATGCAGACGGTTGTCCCATCCGCACTTTATTACCTCTAGACAATTTCTTAATTCAGACCACAAGTGAAAGCTGTAGAAACAGCAACAATGGAAAGATAACAATTACCGCTAGTCAAGCCTATAGCTACACAGCTACTATTGTAGGAGCTGAGACCAATGGCACTTACCAATTCACGAATGAAACAGAAATAATTGGATTACCTTCAGGCAATTATGAGGTCTGCATCACCTTAGAAGAAATACCTGGATATATTCAGTGCTACGATCTTAGGATAAATACTCCAGAAGCATTAAATGTGCAATCTACCGTGGACAGGTCAGCCAAAAGCATTGCTTTAAAGATGTCTAAAGCCAATCAATATAACATAGACGTCAACGGAATAAAATTCAATACGAGCAATCCAGAAATGGATTTACCGCTGAAAGAAGGATTAAACACCATTAAAATATCTACGGACAAAGATTGTCAAGGTGTTTTTGAAAAGGTCATTTTTGTTTCCACTGATATCATCGTTTATCCAAACCCTGTAAAAGATAGAATGTATATACAATTGAGCAATGACGACACCTCCAATAGTGTAACCATCAATTTGTATTCTAATACCGGGGTTTTATTGATTACAGAAACATCCCCCGTCCAAAGCGGTATTGCAATTATCAATGTAAACAACTTAAAAGCAGGTATTTATACTATGAAAATTAAAACGAAAGCAAATAAAAAGAATATAAAAATTATAAAACTATGAAAAAATTAATCGCACTTACCGTAACTATTTGCTTTATGGCATGCACTAAGGGAAATGAAGGAGGTGAATCAGATACAATAGCCCCTAACGCAGTAGGTTTGGTTTTTCCGGAAAACAATTCTGAATGTTCGGAAGGCACCATCATAGATGATAAGAATAGTAGCATCGTATTTAAGTGGGATCCCAGCGAAAATACGGATACCTACACCTTGCAGCTAAAAAACCTAAACACAGGAATTACATCGGTATTTCCAATGAATACCACCGAGAAATCCGTTACGGTAGAAAGAGGCGTACCTTATTCTTGGGAGGTAATCTCTACTTCCAATTCTTCCACGGAAGTAGTAAAAAGTGAAACTTGGCAGTTTTATAGTGCCGGGGATGGAATTAGCTCCTATGCTCCATTTCCTGCACAGCTAATTAGCCCAATATATGAGGCCCAGATAACACCTACCAATAACTTAGTAAACCTAAGCTGGAGTGGTAGTGATGTAGATGGGGACATTGTTGGTTACGATGTATATTTTGGTGATACGGAAACCACAGAACCTTTTCAAACTTTAGTACAAGAAAATAAGTTGGAAAATATTAAAGTTACCTCTGGGACTACCTATTATTGGAAAATTAGAACCCATGATTCACAGGGGAATAGTTCTACCACCAATTCTTATAAATTCCATGTGAATTAAATAGAGACTCATTCTTGCCTCTCTCCCTCTCCTAAGGAGAATACTTAAAGTAAAAAAACATTTTACAAAGATTTCCTGCCTAGATATTATTATCTGGGCAGAATTTTTTATAAGCTGAATCCATATTATATTTATACCTCCCAAACAGTTCAGAAATAACTCTTTACACTGTGCATGCACAAGACAAAAACTTTCCCGTTAACTTGGGAATCATCCCTTGATGGCGTTATATTTGTAAAAAAAATAATTACGGTTGACAAAATCTATCTTGCCACAACTGTTTGCACAGTCTCCGCAATTGCGAAAACTGCAGGCAATCATTGCCGATTCCCAAAATAACACTACTTCAGAAAATTCAACTATAACAAATATAAAAGGTCTAACAGGGTCTTCTTTATCCTTTGTTATTTCTGAAGCATTCAGTAAGGCATCGGCCCCATTCCTCTTTGTACTATCCGATAAAGAAGAAGCAGCTTATTACCTAAACGATTTAGAACAACTTATAGGTGACAAAGATGTGCTGTTCTATCCTGGGAGTTATAGAAGGCCATACCAAATTGAAGAGACAGACAATGCTAATGTACTGTTACGTGCCGAAGTCCTTAACCGCATCAACTCCAGAAAGAAACCGGCAGTTATTGTAACCTATCCGGATGCCCTTTTCGAAAAAGTGGTCACCAGAAGGGAATTAGAAAAGAATACCCTAAAAATTAAGTTGAATGACACCCTTTCTCTCGATTTTTTAAATGAAGTCTTATTCGAATATAAGTTTAAGAGGGTTGATTTTGTTACTGAACCAGGGGAATTTTCCTTGCGAGGTGGAATTATGGATGTGTTTTCATTTTCGAATGATGAACCATATCGAATCGAGTTTTTTGGAGACGAAGTAGATAGTATCAGAACCTTTGATGTGGAATCACAACTTTCTAATCAAAAGGTAAAAAAGATTACAATTATACCCAATGTAGAGCATAAATTTCTTGATGAAAATAGGGAGAGTATTTTTAAATATATTGCCCCTAACACCATTGTATTCAGCAAGAACCTTGATCATCTTTACAATAGGGTAGATGACTTTTTTAAAAAGGCCGAAGAGGAGTTTGGGAAGTTATCTAATGAAATAAAGCGCGCTCAGCCCATAGAGCTCTTTGCAAATTCGGAGGTAATAAAATCTCAACTAAGAGACTTTACCGTATTGGAAATAGACGGAAATAAAAACTCCAACACTAACGAAACTATACTTTTTAATACCCAACCACAGCCTGCATTCAATAAAAAGTTCGACCTATTAATAGACAACCTCAACCATAACCACAAAAAGAGATACACCAATTATATTTTCTGTGCTACAGACCAACAGGCACAACGTTTTCACGATATTTTTGAAGAGGTTGACAAACAAGTACATTACAAAACTATTGTTTATCCACTATATCAAGGATTTGTAGAAAACGATCTAAAAATTGCCTGTTATACCGATCATCAAATTTTTGATCGATACCTTAAATTCCACCTAAAGAATGGATATGCCAAGAAACAGGCGATTACCCTTAAAGAACTTAATAAACTAGAAATTGGAGATTATGTTACCCATATAGACCATGGTATTGGAAAGTTTGGCGGACTCCAAAAAATAGATGTTGAGGGTAAAAAGCAAGAGGCTATTAAATTGATGTACGGAGAACGTGATATTCTATATGTAAGCATCCACTCTCTTCATAAGATCTCCAAATTTAATGGTAAGGACGGCACTCCTCCTAAGATATACAAGCTAGGATCTGGGGCTTGGAAAAAGATTAAGGCTAAGGCCAAATCTAGGGTAAAGAAAATTGCCTTCGACCTTATTCAGCTTTATGCTAAACGTCGATCTCAAACAGGGTTTCAATACGGCCCAGACAGTTACCTGCAGCACGAGCTGGAAGCTTCTTTTATCTATGAAGATACTCCAGACCAAAGCAAATCTACAGAAGACATTAAAAAGGATATGGAAAGTGAACGCCCTATGGACAGATTAGTTTGTGGGGACGTAGGCTTTGGAAAAACCGAGGTAGCCATACGAGCTGCTTTTAAAGCAGTAGATAATGGTAAGCAGGTGGCTGTACTTGTACCCACTACTATTTTGGCTTTTCAACATCACCGCACTTTTACAGAGCGATTAAAGGATATGCCCGTTACCATTAGCTATCTTAACCGGTTTAGAACTGCAAAGGAGAAAAAAGAGACTCTTACCGACTTAGAGGCGGGTAAAGTAGATATTATTATTGGCACCCATCAACTGGTAAATAAGAATGTAAAGTTTAAAGATTTAGGGCTTTTAATTGTAGATGAAGAACAGAAGTTTGGTGTATCGGTAAAAGAAAAATTGAAATCCATTAAGGAGAATGTAGACGTACTTACCTTAACTGCAACACCAATTCCAAGAACTCTTCAATTTAGCCTAATGGCGGCAAGAGACCTTTCTGTTATTAACACAGCGCCTCCAAACAGATACCCCATACAAAGTGAGGTAATCCGTTTTAATGAAGAGACTATTAGGGATGCCATTTCCTATGAAATACAACGTGGAGGACAAGTATATTTTATCCATAATAGAGTGGAAAATATTAAGGAAGTAGCCGGAATGATTCAACGGTTAGTGCCAGACGCCAAAATAGGCATTGGTCACGGACAAATGGATGGCAAAAAATTAGAAGCCCTTATGTTAGCCTTTATGCGTGGAGAGTTTGATGTCCTTGTTGCAACTACTATTGTAGAAAGTGGGCTAGACGTAACCAATGCCAATACCATTTTCATAAATAATGCCAATAATTTTGGACTGAGTGATTTACACCAAATGCGAGGACGAGTAGGACGAAGTAATAAAAAGGCCTTCTGTTATTTTATTACCCCTCCCTATGAGGTAATGACCAACGATGCCCGTAAGAGAATTGAAGCTCTAGAGCAATTTACAGATCTTGGAAGTGGATTTAATATCGCTATGAAAGATTTGGAAATTCGGGGTGCTGGTGATCTCCTAGGAGGAGAACAGAGTGGTTTTATTAATGATATTGGTTTTGATACTTACCAAAAAATACTATCCGAGGCCATTGACGAACTTAAAGAAAATGAATTTAAAGACCTCTATCAAGAGGTAGATGGGAAACCTAAAGTTTATGTAAAAGACACCCAAATAGATTCTGATTTCGAATTACTGTTCCCAGATGATTATATCAACAATATAACCGAACGCCTAAATCAGTATACCGAACTCAACCAAATAAAGGATGAGAAAGCTTTGCAGAAATATGAGTCGCAATTAATAGACCGCTTTGGAGAGCTACCCACCCAGGCAGTAGACCTATTGAATTCTGTACGTATTAAATGGATTGCCAATAGTATAGGCTTAGAAAAAATAGTAATGAAAAAAGGCAAAATGATAGGCTATTTTATTGCCGATCAGCAGTCGGACTTCTATCAGAGCAATCAATTTACAACCGTATTACAAATTATACAGAGTAACCCTAAACTAGTAAAACTGAAGGAAAAAGAAACCCGTAAAGGGCTTCGACTTTTATTGGTGTTTAATAATATCAACTCATTAGACAAGGCCTATAAAGCCATGCAACACCTTAGCCCTAAAGATCTAAAAGCTAAAATTGAATCTACCTAAAAAACCTGATTGACAATGACGATTAAAAATATACTACTCTTACTAGGAATGGTTTTGGTCCATAGCATCAAGGCGCAGCATAGCATTTCGGGAAATATGGCACCAGCAGAAAATCTAAAATGGCTAATTGCCTATAAACTAAACGCAACGGATCAAAGCTATATTGCGGATGCGGCTATAAAAAATGGGGCTTTTAAATTAGAGATTCCAGAAGATGCACCTATAGGGATGTATCGTGTGGTATATGCCATCCCTCAAGATGAATATTATTTTGATGTTATTTACAATGGAAAAGAAGACATCTCCCTTTCCTTTGATATGCAGAAAGGGTTGGAGATTAACGCGTCTAAAGAAAATATAATTTATCATAATTACTTTAAACAAACAAAAGAATTAACACAGGCAATTAAGCAACAATATGCTAAAAACAGCCCTAATCGTAAAGCAATTATGAATCTCTTTAAGCAACTTAATGAGGTTCAGAAATCTTATGAATTAGAAGCTAAAGACCTCATTAGTGCACGTTTTATTAAAGCAAGCAGACCATATGTCCCAACAAGCTATGAGGATGATGCAACATATTATACCAACCTAAAGAAATACTATTTTGAAACCGTAGATTTTAAAGACCCCTTATTACAAGAATCTGGCTATTTTTCGAATAGGGTAATTCAATATGTTTATAATTCCTTCCCTGCAAAACCGCTACCTGAAGATAAGGTGGAATTGGAGCTTATTGAAAATATAAAGCACGTTTCCGAAGTCTATGCACCTTTGGATGCCGAGTATAAAACAAGAATAATGGACGATTTATGGAGCACCGCTACTAAGAACAACTTGGATAGCACTGCAAATTTCATATATGAGCAATTTCTGCGAGATTTAGCAAAAAGTACCAATAACAGTGAGCTAATCCATAAAATAGACACTCACAACCGATTAAAAATAGGCGCAGTTGCCCCGGAAGTAGAATGGGAAGAAAAAGGAACTCTTCACAAACTGAGTGAACTAACTGGACATCAATACTATGTATTGGTTTTTTGGAGCAGTGAATGTTCCCATTGCCTAAACCAACTCCCAAAACTTCAGCAAGGGACAAAAGCATTTTCTATTGCCAAAGTAGTAGCTATAGGTCTAGAAAACGATAAAGACAATTGGAAAATGGAAGCCGCTAAATTACCTAATTTTATTCACGGTGTTTCCTTAGGAAAATGGAATAGCCCCTACGTATTAACCTACAATGTAACGCACACCCCAACATACTTTATTTTAAATTCAGATAAAAGAATTGTAGCAAAACCTGACAGCTATGAAGAAGTAGTGGCATTTTTGCAAGGAAAGTAAATAGTATAAGAAAACCATTACCAATAGAAGAGCAAAGCTACTGTTCTAGTCACTAAAACATATTAGAACAGTAGTTCTTTTTCCTATTATAAGGTCTTAAGATCTTTAATTGTTCTAAAGGCAATATCTACCTGTTCATCATTCACTATAATCGTAAATTCGTTTGTAGTAGAGATAACTTCGTATAACACAATCCCTTCCCAAGCCAAACGTTGGAAAATAAAATAATAAATACCAGGGACTGAAACATTTTCGGCAGGCAACTTTACCGTTATAGAAGAAAGGTGTTCGGCTTTCTGTGTACACTTTTCATTTTTAAACAACTCTTCTACAGCAGTATCCAAAATATTGCTCACAACAATATTCATCTCATTTACCCCCCTAGAAGAAGTATAGAATACATCCTTGTTTTTATTGACCTCTTTTAATAAAGTAGTCTGATTCTCCAAAATTGTATCGGAAACTAAAAAGGTAAAATCGGTTAAGGAAGAGCGAACAGTTATTTCACCTATATTTTTTAAAACTTTTATAATTTTATGGGTAGCACGAAACTCTAAATCATCAGAAAGACGCTTTAACGCCATTACTATTGCCCCGTTCCTAATGTCCTTTCCCAATTCCATTTCAATCTCAGGCTTTACAATCCTAGATAAAGACGTAAGATTAATAATTCCTTGAGCTAGTGCACTTTGCAAAAAAGGCTTCTTCTTAATATAATCTTCTACAACTGCTGAAATTGTTCTCATCTTATAAAAGTTTTGGTAAAAATAACAATTTGTTATAAATAAAACAAATGTTTAGAAATGATAAAATGCATTTTCCCAATGGTCTATCTTAAATTTAGTACCTTCCTTAAGAATAGCAATAATATCGAACCTCACCTCAATGTCTAGATCCCTACTAACCACATATTGATCGGCGGCTTTTACTATTAACTTTATTTTTTTCTCGGTAACGGTATCGGCAATATCCTGCCAATATTCAGAACTTCTAGACTTTACTTCTACCACCGCCAATATCCCGTCCTTCTGCGCGATAATATCAATTTCTGCTTTTAGATAGCGGTAATTTTTATGAACAATGCGATATCCATTTTTAATGAGATAAGCCTCCGCTAATTTCTCCCCTTGTTTACCAAATTCGTTGTGTTTTCCCATCTATTCTAAAGATACTATAAATTATAGTGTACTTTATATTAAAAACTTTTTCAGTACGGCAGTAGCAAATAAACATTTCTATACTTACTTAGGTAACAGAGCATAAAATGAAATAAACACAAGGTCCTTCCTTAATCCTAATTCCTTTCCCTAAACCAAGGCTTATTTTTCTGAAGAATGACTCGCCTCCACACAAAAATCTTTATTTTTGCAGCCTAATTCTACAGTAATGTCACAAAACCAACAAAAGCCAGCAAGATATACTATTACCGCTGCACTTCCATACACTAATGGCCCCATACACATTGGGCATCTGGCCGGTGTTTATGTACCTGCCGATATCTACACCAGATACTTAAGATCCACAGGAAACGATGTGGCTTTTGTATGTGGTAGTGACGAACATGGTGTAGCTATTTCCATGAAAGCAAAAAAGGAAGGAGTAACACCGCAAAATATCATCGATAAATACCATGGTATAATAAAACAATCTTTTCTTGATTTCGGAATTACATTTGACAATTACTCCAGAACATCAGCAAAAGTACATCATGAAACAGCCTCTGAATTCTTTATAAATCTTTATGAAAAAGGAGAGTTTATAGAAGAGTCTACCGACCAATTGTACGATGAAGAAGCAAAACAGTTTTTGGCAGACCGTTTTGTTATTGGTACTTGCCCTAAATGTAGTCATGAAGAAGCCTATGGTGATCAATGTGAAAATTGTGGATCTTCATTAAATGCAACCGATTTAATAAATCCTAAATCTACCATTTCTGGTGCGGTTCCTACACTGAAAAAAACCAAACACTGGTTTTTACCTTTAGATAAGTATGAAGGATTCTTAACTGAATGGATTTTAAAAGGTCATAAAAGCGATTGGAAGCCCAATGTTTATGGACAATGTAAGTCATGGATAGATGAAGGGCTTAAACCAAGGGCAGTAACAAGAGATTTAGATTGGGGAATACCTGTTCCCGTAGAAGGCGCAGAAGGCAAGGTCCTTTACGTGTGGTTTGACGCTCCAATAGGGTATATCTCATCTACCAAAGAATGGGCAGCTAGAGAAGGAAAAGACTGGGAGCCTTATTGGAAAGATAAGGATACCAAAATGGTACATTTTATAGGCAAGGATAATATTGTGTTTCACTGTATTATATTCCCAAGCATGTTAAAAGCGCATGGCGATTTTATACTTCCTGAAAACGTACCTGCTAATGAATTTTTAAATTTAGAAGGTCAAAAGCTGTCAACTTCTAAAAACTGGGCGGTTTGGCTTCACGAATATTTGGAAGACTTCCCCAACATGCAAGATGTTCTTAGGTACAGCTTAACAGCTAATGCACCAGAAACTAAGGACAACGATTTTACTTGGAAAGATTTCCAAGCAAGAAATAATAACGAACTGGTAGCTATCTTTGGAAATTTCATCAATCGTGTAGTAGTTCTTACCAACAAATACTATAACGGTATTGTTCCAAGTCCTGGGGAATTTAGCGAGGTAGATAAGAACACCTTGGAAGAGTTAAGAAAATATCCAGAAATCATAGCGAGTTCCATAGAAAGATACCGATTCCGTGAAGCTGGTCAAGAGCTTATGAATCTTGCACGTTTAGGGAATAAATATTTAGCTGATGAGGAGCCATGGAAAGTAATAAAGCAAGATGAGGAAAGAGTAAAAACCATTATGTTCGTGGCATTACAAATTTCTTCAGCCCTAGCAGCACTCAGTGAACCTTTCTTGCCCTTTACCTCAGAAAAACTGAATTCTATGTTGGGCACCGATAAATTAGAATCAGAATTAAGTTGGAATGCTGTTACTCAGAACTCCATATTATTACCTTCTGGTCATCAGATTAACAAGGCAGAGCTATTATTTAGTAAAATAGAAGACAAGACCATAGAAGCACAATTAGAAAAGTTGGAAGCTACCAAAAAAGCAAATGAAATTATGAATAAGGAAGTTACCCCTCAGAAAGATACAATCACTTTTGACGATTTTACTAAGTTAGATATGAGGGTAGGCACCATTATAGAAGCTGAAAAAATGCCAAAAGCAAAGAAACTTTTGGTATTGAAAGTTGATACCGGATTAGATGTAAGAACCATTGTTTCCGGAATTGCAGAAAGCTTTAAACCAGAAGATATCGTTGGCAAAAAAGTTACCGTTTTAGTGAATTTAGCACCTAGAGCATTACGCGGCGTAGAAAGTGAAGGGATGATCTTAATGACCGAAAAGGAGGATGGAAAATTAGTCTTTGTAAATCCAGATGAGGACGGTGTAGGAAACGGAGAAACGATTAATTAAGTTTCTAGCAGAAGTAATGGAGGTCTCGACTGCGCTCGAATATCGTATTGTTAGAATTAAATTAACCAAGACGGCAATTCCACCGTTTACCATAAAAATTACCCCTTAAAATGAATCTGATTTCCTACATTACCAAACACACTCAATTACCTATAAAGAGTGTGAAAAATACGGTTGAGTTATTAAATGAAGACTGTACAGTGCCCTTTATTTCCCGATATCGGAAAGAAAGGACAGGTAATTTAGATGAAGTACAAATAGGCAATATTGTGCAGTATAAAGTGCAATATGATGCATTGGAGAAACGGAAAGAGGCCATTTTAAAATCCATTGAAGAACAAGATGCCCTAACTACGGAATTAAAAGAAAAGATTACTAACAGCCAAGATCTCACCACTTTAGAAGACCTTTATCTGCCTTTTAAGAAAAAACGAAAAACAAAAGCAGAAACGGCTAAAAAAAATGGATTAGAGCCCTTAGCAAAAAGCATACTAGCACAGAAATCCGATGAGATAGATTTTGAGGCTTCTAAATACCTTTCCGAAAACGTACCAAATGAAGACGATGCTTTAGAAGGGGCACGACATATTATTTCTGAATGGATTAATGAACGTACCGATATTAGAAATCAGTTACGGAGTCAATTAGAGAAATTTGCGCAGATTACCACTAAAGTTATCTCCACCAAAAAAAACGACGAAAAAGCACAGAAATATCGAGATTATTTTGATTGGAGTGAATCGCTAAATCGATGCCCTTCACATCGATTACTAGCTATCCTCCGTGCAGAAAATGAGGGCTTTGTACGTGTAAAAATAGAAATAGACGACGACAAGGCTATATCGAATATCGCATACAAGATCATAAGAACAAACAACGCATGCGCTCCTCATTTGCAAATGGCAATAGAAGACGCTTATAAAAGATTGTTATTCCCATCCCTTTCCAACGAGACATTAAAAGCAGCTAAAGAAAAAGCCGATGAATCGGCCATAATGGTCTTTTCTAAAAATTTAAAGCAACTACTTTTAGGATCTCCTTTAGGAGAAAAAAGAATCATGGCCATAGATCCTGGTTTTAGAACCGGTTGCAAAGTAGTTTGCCTTAGCGCACAAGGAGATTTGCAACACAATGAAACCATTTATCCACATGCACCACAAAATGATAGTACTGGAGCTATTAAGAAAATTAGTTCCCTAGCAGATGCCTATAAAATAGAAGCCATCGCTATTGGTAATGGCACAGCGTCCCGAGAAACAGAACAACTTATAAAGCGAATTCAGTTTAAAAACAATGTAGAGGTTTTTGTAGTTAGTGAAGCAGGGGCTTCCATATATTCTGCCTCTAAAATAGCACGGGAAGAATTCCCTAATTATGATGTTACCGTACGTGGAGCAGTTTCAATAGGTAGACGATTAGCAGACCCCTTGGCAGAGCTAGTTAAAATAGACGCTAAATCTATTGGAGTGGGACAGTACCAACACGATGTTGATCAAACTCTTTTAAAAAACTCCTTAGATACTGTAGTAGAAAGTTGTGTAAATACGGTTGGAGTCAATATCAATACCGCAAGTGTTCCTTTGTTGAGTTACGTTTCGGGAATCGGGCCAAAATTAGCCGAAAATATTGTAGCCTATAGAAATGAAAATGGCGCATTTGCTAGTAGAGCAGAAATAAAGAAAGTACCCCGATTAGGACCAAAAGCCTTTGAACAAGGAGCTGCTTTTTTACGAATAAAAAATGCTAAAAACCCCCTGGATGACTCTGCTGTTCACCCTGAAAGTTATTCTATTGTAAAACAAATGGTAAAAGACCAAAATGTTGGACTTTCAGAAATCATTGGTAATAAAGAGGTCATCAAAAGAATAAACCTGCAAAAATATTGTACTGACACAGTGGGCTTACCTACCTTGAAAGATATTGTGAAAGAATTGGAAAAACCAGGTTTAGACGTTCGTGAAAAAGCGAAGGTTTTTACCTTTAACCAAAATATACGTAGTATTTCTGATCTTAAAGAAGGGCAGCTATTACCAGGGATCGTAAACAATATTACCAATTTTGGCTGTTTTGTAGATGTAGGCATAAAAGAAAGTGGGCTAATCCATATCTCTAATCTATCGGATAGTTTTGTTAAAGATGTAAACGAACATGTTCACCTTCACCAACAGATAATTGTTAAAGTTCTAGAAGTAGATATCCCTAGAAAACGTATTCAATTGGCCTTGCATAAATAAAAACATTCTTAAAATAACGAACATAATCTGTCGCTACACCCTTGATCAGTGCGATTATTCCCTACCCCTATTTCTCTATTATGTTTAATAATTTAGGATCTACATCCGCTTAGATTACAGAGAGTTAACTTTAACAATTTATCTTATTTAGATTCATTAAAAATAAATACTTTTGTTATGTAATTACAGATCTATATTCACTACTGTGGGCAAAAAGAAAAAAGAGGAAAAGAAAAAAGACAAGAAGCTAATGAAGGCTGAGAAAAAGAAGCAGAAAAAGCTTCTTAAAGCCATGGCTCCTCCTGGTTGTAAAACCAAATGCTGTGAAAAGTATTTAAAATCCGAGTCCAAACGCTGTAAGCGCTGCCCGTGTTTTGATTTGATGGCGAAAGTCGCCTAAATTCCTGAACGGTTGCCGTGTTACCATAGGCATAATGCACTCCTTAATCTATATGAATGTGCGACCGCGATGCGGCCGTCGTTGGTTTTCCTATATTTATTTTATATCTCTCCTGCGGAGAGCTATTAATGTTCGACCACGATGTGGCCAACGTTGGTTTCCCTATATTTATTTTATATCCCCTGCGGGGAAATGAATGTTCGACCACGATGTGGCCAACGTTGGTTTCCCTATATTTATTTAATATCCCCTGCGGGGAAATGAATGTTTGACCACGATGCGGCCAACGTTGGTTTCCGTTATTAATTTTATATCCCCTGCGGGGCTATGAATGTTTGACCGCGATGTGGGCGATGGTGGTTTCCCTAGGTTTATTAGATTGCACCTAATCTTCCGTAAAAATATATTCTGGTTTAAAATCGATTTCATTTATCTTTAATAAATGAACATATTCCTGCCGGAAGGTTTTTCCGGTATGGTGGGATTCTTGGTTCTTAATGTAATTTATAACCCTTTGTAATTGGGACTGTCCTACCGAAAATGCTCCAAAACCTCCCTGCCATAAAAATTTTTCATCTAGATAACCATTTTTATTTATCCATTTGGAAGAGTCAGACTTTATATCCCGAACCAAATGAGATAAATTACAATTTGGTTTTGTACCGATTAATAAATGAACATGGTCTGGCATTCCATTAATAATCATTAATTTTTGGTTGTTGTTTTTAACGATACCCGTAATGTATTTATACAAATCGTTCTTCCATTCCCTTGCTACCGCATTACGACGCCATTTTACAGCAAAAACGATATGAAAATATATTTGTGAATAGGTGTTTGCCATCTTATTATGAATTTATAGCTATTAATGTTCGACCACGATGTGGCCGTTATTGGTTTCCCTATAATTATTTTATATCCC
>NZ_KE384287.1:0-17529 GCF_000424985.1 Arenibacter latericius DSM 15913 | reverse complement strand
TTGGTTTCCCTATATTTATTTTATATCTCTCCTGCGGAGAGCTATTAATGTTCGACCAGCAGAAGAAATTTGATTTGGCAGGCTAAATAATTCTATAGCCGTCATTAGATAGAAAAGATCTGCAGTATAAAACAACAGATCTTTCTAAATTGTTACTACCCGGTTTATTTCCCAAACATCAACAACTCATTAATTCGGATTTCTGTAATATACCGCTTCTCCCCTTCCTTGGTCTCATAAGTTCTCGTAGTTAACTTTCCCTCTATGGCAACTTCTTTCCCTTTGGTTAAATAATTTTCTACGATCTCTGCCGTCTTGCCCCACGCCACTACATTATGCCATTGGGTATCTGTTACCTTGTCCCCTTTAGCATTTCTAAAGGTTTCATTAGTAGCTATAGAAAACTTAGCCAACTTTGCTCCTCCGTCTAAATTTACAATCTCCGGGTCGTTACCCAAATTTCCAATCAACTGTACTTTGTTTTTAAGTGCATTCATAATAAATAGTTTTAGTGTTAAACAGTTAATAATTTTGATACCACAAACCTACCTCTAGTCCAATCCACTATTCGGTTGATAACTATTTAATTTCGCTTGTAAACGTTTGTAGTCGTTTGTACGTAATAAAGCATCATGATTAACGTCTGAATATAAACCCCGTAAAAGCCTGTTTTTATTACCCTAATATGCAAATCCATTTAATCGCATTCCCATCCAACAATCGTCCTTAAAAGCAAAAAATCTATTATAATTACTATCTTTCGCCTTGCATATGTTAAATCACTAACTAAAAACACAACAAAAAAACTTATGAAAAAACATCTTGTTATAGGTCTTATTTGCACCTTCTTTTCTATTGAAACATTTGGTCAGTCTGCTTCAGAGATAGCCTCTCTATATAACGACCTTACGATATTTGAAACACCAATGGCTTTATCCTTAAAAAAGAAGGTTAAGAAAAGAGATATTGCCTTAATGAAAAATAGAAGCCTAAGAGAAACAGCAAGTGCACTATATAACAACACCTATGACACGAAGTTTCGTATGGCCAAATACGAAGCCTATCTTTCTCCAAAAGTTCTAGGACAGCAACTCATGATTGGGGATGGATATAGCAAATATGAAAATATTACTGGTATCTATCTCTCAAAAGGCGAACATCTTATACTAGTAGATGGTATTAAGGAGGACACTAATGTTGGTTTAGTTATCGCGAACTGGAACCGCAGAGCCCCAGAGGGTATTAACCCTTCTAAAGATCCCGCAGGATGGGGAATCCAAAATAAAAAATATACACTACAGAATGGAGTTAACATAATAAATCTTAACGATTTTGATGGTTTAGCCTATATCGACTATTTTTCCGATGAACCAGAAAATGAGACTACTATCCAAGTTCACTTCCCATCTGCTGCTGTTAATGGGTATTTTGATAGCACTACTGATACCGATGCGGAATGGAATTCTCTCGTAGACAACGCTGTATATCCGATTGTGGATGCAAGAGGTAAACATATTCAGATTGCCTATCCCGCAGAAGCTATTAAAAAATACGCCTACAATAGAGGGAAGGAATTATTAAACAATTACGATTCCTTAGTCTATAGGCAGCACCGCATTTTAGGGTTAATTAAATACAATAAAGTTCCAGAAAACCGAATCCTAGCTCGTGTTAACTACAACTATTATATGTTTAGAGATGGCGACGGTGTTGCCTATATGGGAACAGATCCTGGTAATGCTATGGCAATGGTAGTAGACCCAAATCGCGTAATCCAAGGCGATCCTTGCTGGGGCTTTAGTCATGAGGTAGGTCATGTTCACCAATTGCGTCCATATTTCAACTGGGGCGGATTAGGAGAAGTAAGTAACAATATTTTCTCTCTGTACGTAACCACCTCGTTTGGAAATAAAAGTCGAATTTCCAATCAAAATAACTATGAGAAATCCCGTGAAAGTATCATCGATGGCAAGATTAGTTACTTACAGGATGGTGACGTATTTAACCGTGTTGTACCCTTTTGGCAATTACAACTTTATTTTTCGGGAATAGGTAACAATCCTGATTTTTATCCTGACCTTTTTGAAGCCTTTCGCAAACAAGGAGAAGAAGTAAGAAAAGCAAGTCGACATCCGCGTCGCTCTGGGGGATGGGGAGATAGAGGGAATAACCCAGCTAAACACCAGCTTAATTTTGTAAAGACAGCTTCTGAAGTTAGTAAGACCGATCTTACCGAATTCTTTGATCAATATGGTTTTTTCTATGTAGGCGAATTTGATTATAACGATTACGGGAATTATAGCTATAAAATGACTCAAGAGATGGTAGATGAATGCAAGGCTGAAATTAAAGCCATGAACTTACCAAAACCAAAGGTTGACATCAGTACGTTAAAAGACCTTTAGAAAATCGATCTATAAGCAGCCAATTATTTAAAGTCGGCTATCCCATGAGGATGGCCGACTTTATAGTTTTTAATTAGGCCTCATTAGAAATAATGCATTAAAAAATGACATAACTTTGGGCAATAGCAAGCACACAATGGAGAGAGCAATGCTAACTATTATAAATTAAAATTAAATCCGATGAACAATCCCTTTATAATGGACAAAACCTACAAAGGTGTAGACTACACCATAAATAAGTTAGCAAAAGGGGAATATGAGAACTGTGTTTTTGATTCTTGTGCTTTTACAGAAGCAGACCTTTCTAACGTCTCTTTTATGGAATGTACTTTTTTAGAATGCGATCTAAGTAATGTAAACTTAACTAACACCGCTATCAAAGAGTGCGAATTTAAAAATTGTAAAATGTTAGGCGTGAGATTTGATCACTGCAATCCCTTTTTACTCTCCTTTAAATTTTTAGGCTGTTCCTTAAACTTATCTTCTTTCTACAACCTAGCACTTAAGAATACTGTTTTTGAAGATTGTAGCCTTCATCAGGCCGACTTCTCCCAGAGTGATCTCTCTAATGCTATGTTTGAAAACTGCGACTTAAAAGGTGCTATTTTTGAGTCCTCTGTTTTAATCAAAACAAATTTTCGTACTGCTGTAAATATTAGTATCGACCCTGAAAACAACAAGCTTAAAAAAGCAAAGTTTTCAAAAGAAGGTGCTCTAGGGCTTTTGTTAAAATATGATATAGACATCGACTAAAAAAAACCTCATTCTACCTTGCTCAACAACATTCACCATATCGCCATTATTGCATCGGATTATGAGAAATCCAAAACATTTTATATAGATATTTTAGGGCTAACTCCTATCCGAGAAGTATATAGGAAGGATAGAAAATCCTACAAGTTAGACTTAGCGCTAAATGGCACTTATATAATAGAACTCTTTTCTTTTCCGGAAACACCCGAACGATTGTCCAGACCAGAAGCAACTGGATTACGTCATTTGGCTTTTGAAGTTGATAATTTGGATAAAACCCTTATTCATTTATCAAAATTTGAGATAGTGGCTGAAGCGATTCGTATAGATAAGCATACTGATAAAAGATTCACTTTTATATTTGATCCCGACCAATTACCAATAGAACTATACGAAAAGTAATTCCTAATCCCCCCCTATTTTTACCACCAAGAATGCAACGCGATTACCAGTTACGCAGTGTAGTTGCAGCAGCAAGCTTACTCCTATTAGAAACACAACACTTCTCTATAGCATCGACTGATGGTATATTTTCACTATATTGGGTATGCAAGTATGCTTAATAGACATTTAATACTCGGCAAAGTAGAAAAAAGTAGCCAATGGAAAGAGAATGTTTGGAATGCGGGGATAACATTTTAGGTCGGATCGATAAAAAATTCTGTTCCGATTATTGCAGAAACTCCTATAACAATAAATTAAATAAAGACAGTAAAAACCTAGTTCGCAACATCAATAACCGATTACGAAAAAACTATAGAATATTGGATAGTTTTCCCCTTAAAGATGGAAAAACTAAAACTACAAAAACACGGTTAATGGATAAGGGATTCGATTTTGAATACCTCACCAACTTGTACACCACTAAGAAAGGCACCACCTATTATTTTGTTTATGATCTTGGCTATCTCCCTTTAGACAATGATTATTATATGATTGTAAAACGAGAATAAGCCAATATTAAGCCGCACTTATTTATAGCATTCATAAGGAATCAATAGTGGTTCCGTGCGCATAATTGCAAGAAAGTTTTTGAAGATTTCTTGCTAATTATTTATAATTATGACCACATAACTTCAAGGCTGCAATAACAATATCCTTACGACTAATTTGCCCTACCAGAATATCATCTTTCATAACTGGTAATCTTCTCCTATTATGCTGCACAAAAATTCCGGCAGCATCAAATATCGAAGTATCATGAGGTATGGTTTCTACGTTCTTAGACATAAACTTCTCCACACTTTTATCCATTATGGGCTGGTTAAAATATCGACTTTCCGAAATCTCCTTCATACAATCTGCTTCGGAAATAATACCCACCAAAAAACCATTGTCATCTAGCACCGGGCCTCCGGAAATTTTGTGCTTAGCAAATGCTTCCATTACTGCTAAAATAGACTGATCAGGTGAAAACGTCACCAATTTTTTACACATATAATCCTGAACCAATATAGGGGCGTCATACTCCTTTTTTATCGGTTTTCTAAACCCTTGAAAGTTCTTTATAGCCATGAATTTAATTTTAAGGTTAAATGGAAAGATAGCTTTTTTAAGAGTATTACGCAACTAATTAATAATTACAAAGATAATTTGTCAATTTTTTACATAATTATCTAACAATATGCTATTGCTTACACTTACATCAATAAAACACACCTCTAATGAAGACCGAACAATAATGGTATGCAGAAAGAATTTCTTATTTTTAAGTTTTGGAAACATATTATGAAAAGATTCCCAACCGTTATTTCCCTATTACTTATTCTTCTTGCTATATACCTAGGATTCTGGACATCCATGCCCACTTACACTCCAGATATAGACATAGAAGAAACACAGTTTTCTACAGATCGTGCTTTTACTCACGTAAAAACCATGTCAGTTGAACCTCATGCCGTTGGTTTTTCTGCTCATTCCACGGTTAGAGAATACCTTATTGGTGAGCTAGAAAAACTTGGATTAGAACCCATCTTACAATCTGGATATACTGCTGGGGATTGGGCAAATTTTAGTAAGGTCACTAATGTTATGGCTCGTATAAAAGGCCGTATGTCAGGAAATGCATTGCTTTTATTATCACACTATGACAGTAGTCCGCACTCCTCTTTGGGTGCAAGTGATGCGGCTAGTGGAGTGGCTACCATATTAGAAGGAGTTAGAGCATTTTTATCCGCAAATAACAACCCGGAAAACGACATCATCATTCTTTTTTCAGATGCGGAGGAGTTGGGTTTAAATGGAGCAGATTTATTTGTTAATAACCACCCATGGGCAAAAGAAGTGAAATTAGCTCTGAATTTTGAGGCTAGGGGCAGCGGCGGACCTTCCTATATGCTTTTAGAAACCAACCGAGGAAACAGCTCTCTGATTAATGGTTTTATAGATGCCAATCCCTCCTATCCAGTAGCTAATTCTTTGGTATATAGCATCTACAAAATGCTTCCCAATGATACCGACCTAACCGTTTTTAGGGAAGATGGAGATATAGACGGCTTTAACTTTGCTTTTATTGATGATCATTTTGATTACCATACTGTAAGAGATAATTATGACCGATTAGATCCTAAAACCTTAGCCCATCAAGGAGCCTATTTAATGCCGTTGTTATCTTATTTTAGCAATGCAGATCTCACCCAACTTAAAAGCCTAAACGATCAGGTATATTTTAATATTCCCTTTTTCAACTTATTATCCTATCCATTTGAGTGGATATACCCTATGCTTATAGGGGCAGTGGTTATATTCTTGTTTTTGGTTTTCCTAGGAATCAAAAAGGATACTCTAAATTTTAAAGGGATTGGAAAGGGATTTATCCCCATGCTTATGACGCTAATTATTAACGGCATAATAGGGTATTTTGGATGGACTGTATTACTAAAAATATATCCGCAATATCAAGACCTCCTTCATGGCTTTACTTATAATGGATACACTTATATAGCGGCGTTTGTTTTTCTCTCCATTGCAGTAGCATTTTGGTGTTACCACCGATTTGGGAAAACAGATGCTCCTAACCTAGTAATTGCACCAGCATTTCTTTGGCTGATTATTTGCGGACTTTTAGCCGTTTATTTAAAAGGTGGTAGTTTTTTCATATTACCGGTATTTGCCCTATTGGCATCACTATGGATACTGATAAATCAGAAATCTCCACAACCCTTATGGTTTGTAGTCCTTGCATTACCGGCCATTTGGATTTATTCGCCACTTATAAAAATGTTTCCCGTGGGCCTAGGTCTTAAAATGATCATCACCTCCACTTTACTAAGTTCCCTTACCTTTTTCCTTTTGCTTCCTATTTTTGGAGGAATAAAAGTTAAACAACGGTTAGCAGCTCTCTCTCTTCTCCTCTTTGTAGGGTTTATCATTTCTGCCCATTTTAATTCTGGTTTTACCAAGGATCAAGCAAAGCCAACAAGCCTTATCTATCTTTTAGATGCAGAAAGTAATACTGCGCAATGGGCCACTTATGATCAGGTGCTATCTAATTGGACCTCACAATATATTGGCGAAAACAAAGAGATCCCTACCACAACAACTGGCCATAAAAACCTAAGTAGCAAATACGGTACAGGATTTAGTTTTATAGCTAAAGCTCCTTTAAAAGATTTAGCGCAACCAAAAGTAGCTATAGAAAAGGATACCATAATAGGAGATAGTAGGTGGCTAGAAGTATCTATTACACCACAAAGACCCATAAACCGATTGGAGGTATTTACTAATGACATACAACTATCAAAAGCGATTATTAACAACATCCCATTATCTGATTCCTACTTAGAAAACAGAAAAGGGAACAAACTGATTACCCATTACGTGAGCGACAATGACCCTACTCATTTAAAATTGGTCATTCCCAAACAAAGTAAGTTAGAACTAACCATCTACGAAGCTTCTAATGACTTACTAAATCACCCCCAATTTAGTGTTCCACAACGGCCTGAAGATAATATTCCGATGCCCTTTGTGCTAAATGACGCAATACTAATTACTAAAAAACTACATTTTGAATAGCAACATAGGCATCTTAGGATGTGGATGGCTGGGACTTCCCTTAGCTTCCACAATGGTAAAAAACAAATACTCCGTACACGGGTCTACTACTTCCCAAGATAAAATAGAAGCGTTAAAAGAAAAGGGGATCACCCCTTATTTAATTAAGCTATCTGAAAATGGAATAACTGGTGATATTGATGGATTCTTAACGGATATAGACATATTAATCATTAATATACCACCTAGATTACGACGTGATCCTAAGGAAAACTATGTTAAAAGGATAACACATTTACATAAGGCAATCATAGCTACAAAAATTAGAACTATTATCTTTATTAGTAGCACCTCTGTCTATGGTGACCTACAAGGGACGGTTACGGAAGACACCCAACCTCAGCCTAACACGGAGTCTGGAAGGCAACTCTTTGAAACAGAAGCTATTTTTAAGGAAAATAAAGACCTGAACACCACAATAATCCGATTTGGCGGACTTATTGGACCTAATAGACACCCAGCTAAATTTTTATCGGAAAAAAAAGACCTTACCAATGGAATGGATCCCGTTAACCTCATCCATTTAAATGATTGCATAGGGCTTATCCGTACTGTAATTGAGAAAGAACATTCTAATATTTTGATAAACGGAGTTTACCCACTACATCCAACAAAAGAGGAGTACTACACTTCTGAAGCGCGTAAAATAGATCTAGTTCCTCCTACTTTCCTACCTAGCAACCACCTAAAAAGCTCGAAAATTATAGAGAATAGTCCCAAAACTGTTAAAATCTACCAATATCACACATCAATTATCAGTTGATTCACCACACATTTTGCCACTTTCACAACAACTCCCCATGTAACATTGTTAATGTTCAACGGTAAAATCGGGCTCTTCACCCATATCTCATACCTTTGAGGAAGGAAAAAGACACAAGAAAGATGGAAAATTTAGAACTAAAAAGCAGTCTATTTATAGATATTATAAGCTTAATTTCTGAAAGCTGCTCACAAGAAAAAATAACCCGTAAATCACAAGATTTACATGAAATGATTTTAAAGAGACACTATAACGCTGCAGATATTTCTATAGATTATCACCGCAAGCGGATATTTATGGATATAGTTGTGGACGATAGCAATTACGACACTAAGGAGTTAAATTTCTCTACTCCCCTTATGAAAACCAATATGTATTATGGTGACCTAGAAGAGTTTTTAATATCATGCATAGATTACGATAATAGCAGTATTGCATTCTATAGAAAAATATTGAATAGCTATTGGAAAAGCGATTCTAAAATGGTTCTTATAGCTAAGCTAGTATAAACAGTCATTAACACTACTTTTAAAGGATGCTTAACAACATCCTTTTTCTTGCCTATCAAAGCTTTAAGCCTTTCCTTAACACTAGAAATAAAATAATTTGCTAGCTTTGGCTCACTAAAAATTAGAATATGAAAAAAATAGGATTGATACTCCTTCTTATGGTAGGATTTTCTGCTACAGCGCAGACCAAGAGTGAGCTACTTAAGCATTATGAGGCTTTTTATGATCAAATGAAACTGCAAGGCGATGTGGATGGCGTAATTAATGCTATTACTCATTTAAACATTTTATCACCTAGCAATGAGCGTGTGGATACTTTGGCCTACATCTATGCTAACGACAATCAGCACCTTCAAGCCTTAAACACCATTGGTATTGAGAAAAATGAAAATGATTCTGACTTAGCCGTACAGGTAAAAGCTATTTCCTTAAAAGCTTTAAACCAACCAAAAAGAGCTTTGGAGCAATTTGAAATCCTAAACAAAAGAAGTCCAAACCCTTACTTGGCGTATGAATTAGCAGACCTTAAAATTCAGACAGGAGACAATGCGGGAGCATCCAGCAATATTGAGTTTGGCATAGCTAATGCTAAGGACGATATGATGTATGCTTTTTACGAAAGACAGCAACCTTATGAAGTTCCGTTAAAAGCGGCCTTTCTTCACCTTAAGGCCTTAGTACAATTCAACAATGACCAAAGCAAAATAGACGAAGCGCTAGCCACTATTAATGAGGCCTTAAAGATTGATCCGAATTTTAATTTGGCCAGTTTAAGCAAGCAAGCATTAGAGTCTAGAAAAGAAAAATCTGAGGCAACTGAAACTAAGGAATAGACTATAAAGAGCTACGCTCACCCACAAAATAAAAAAGCCACTAACTTCAGTGGCTTTTTTTATGCAGTACAATTAAATATATTTCTTGTTGAGCTAAAATCTATCTAATTGTATAATTCATTATTGATTCTTTAATTGCTCTATTATCTTGTTGTCCGTTTCCTGTTTAATGAGGACTACTTCGGTCACATTATCATTTGGTATAACTATAGAAAGTACATAATGAGCAATTTTCCACTCCCCTTCTATTTTTTGCAACACCCCAGAACCGCGACACAGTTTCATTTGGGTATCTAGCAACTCATCAAACCAGGCTATATCCTTACTTTCATTAAAATAGAGATGCTGTTCTAGTATTTTAAAATCCCATGCCTTTCCTTTATCAAAATGAGGCTTAGCATAAGCCATAAATTTATCTTTACGCCAATTCTCCCCAGCTTCTGTCCCAATAAAAATTGCATTAGGAGACATAGCCTCAAAATAATCATTAAAGCGTGCTTCTGAAGCAGCAAGATGCCATTGTTTAATTACAGAACGCACCTCATCTTCTACCCTATCTTCCTGAGACCAGATAAGGGTACTAAAAAGTAATAAAACTAATAGAGGTATTGTCCTATTCATTAAAAATCAAAGTTGTATCTAACTCACTATTTACTAGCACATTAAATTGCCCTCTAAAGGCATTATAAGCCTCTATCATTGCCATAGTAGATTCATTGGTATTTACTCGGTATTCCAAGTTTCCTTTAGTTTTAAGAATATAGGTCTGAAATACTTTCTGCCTACTCTTAATCTGAGGCTTATTGAACATTTCGGGATATTCTGAAGCTTCCAATTGCTTCTGTTTTTCAATGAGGTCTTCTATTACCAAGCTAAGGTCTTCCCGGTTATCTACACGGTACAAGGACTCAAAGGTATTTTCCATGTCTTTAAAGGCCTGCCATCCCTTTAAAAGTTCTGTAACCTTCGCATTTACCGCTATTGGTCTAGGAAGCGAATCTACACTTAAAAACACCTCTGGTTTTTCCTCTAAGGTTTCTTTTTCTGTGCCTTGCTTGCAGGATAATGCTAAGCAGAACACTATAACCAATAACATAAATTTTCCCATATGACGAAGGTACGAATTTTAATAAAAAGGTATATTTGCACCAAATATTATTTGACTACATTTTAATGGGAAAATCAATTTTAATTATAGGTGCCTGCGGGCAAATAGGAACAGAATTAACCCTAGCATTACGCGAGCGCTATGGCAATGACCAAGTGATTGCTAGTGACATTAGAGAAGGCAACCAAAGCTTAATGGAATCTGGGCCTTTTGAAATATTGGATGCCACTGATTATAAGGCAGTAGAAAACGTAGTTATGCACTACGAGATTGAGGAAGTGTATCTAATGGCTGCAATGTTAAGTGCAACAGCTGAAAAATTCCCTATGCGTGCCTGGGATCTTAATATGAACTCCCTTTTCCACGTTTTAAATTTAGCAAAAGATAAAAAGATAAATAAGGTATTTTGGCCTTCTAGTATTGCTGTATTTGGACCTACTACTCCTAAAGAGGGCACTCCACAGCACACTATTATGGAACCTAGTACCGTTTATGGAATTAGCAAGCAATCTGGAGAACGCTGGTGCTCCTATTACTTTAAAAAGTATGGAGTAGATGTAAGAAGCGTACGTTACCCAGGATTAATCAGTTGGAAAACACTTCCCGGAGGAGGTACTACCGATTATGCTATTGATATATTCCATAATGCACTTGCCAGCAAAAAATATAAGTGCTTTTTAAATGAGGGTACAAAGCTTCCTATGATGTATATGGACGATGCCATAAGAGCAACTATTGCTATTATGGAATGTGATGCAGAAAAAATTACAGAAAGGTCCTCTTATAATTTGGCTGGAATGAGTTTTACACCAGCAGAGATTACTAGCTCCATAAGAAAGCAATATCCTAATTTTGAAATTGAATACGAACCCGATTTCAGACAAGATATTGCTGACTCATGGCCTAGTAGTATTGATGATTCTGCTGCACAAAGAGACTGGGATTGGAAGTCTCAATTTGATCTTGATAAGACTACAGAAGAAATGATAAGGAACCTGGGCAATTAGCCCAGTTCCTTATAATAGGCTAAATTTTAATTTCTTTTCTATTGCAGTAATCATAGTATTGGCAATGTCCTTTCCTGTGGCATTTTCAATCCCTTCTAATCCTGGGGAAGAATTCACCTCTAGAAGTAATGGGCCTTTGTTAGATCTAATTATATCTACTCCGGCAACTGCCAAATTAAGGACTTTAGCAGCTTTAATGGCCAATCTTCTTTCTTCCGCTGTAATCTTTATAACAGAAGCCGATCCTCCTTGGTGTAAATTTGCTCGGAATTCCCCTTTTGCAGCCTGACGTTGCATAGAGGCTACTACCTTTCCATTAATTACAAAACAACGAATATCCTGTCCGTTAGCTTCCTTTATAAACTCTTGCACTAAGATATTAGTCTGCACACTTTTAAATGCGTTTATAACGCTCTCTGCAGCCTTATTTGTTTCCGCCAAAACAACACCTTTCCCTTGCGTACTCTCCAATAACTTTATAATCAATGGCGCCCCGTTTACCATTCGGATTAAATCCTTAGTATCCATAGGCGACTTTGCAAATCCAGTAATAGGAATATGAATGTCGTTTTTAGAAAATAACTGTGAGGCAAAGAGCTTATCTCTAGACTGGGTAATAGCTTCCGCTGAATTTAAGCAATACACCCCTAAGGTATCAAACTGACGCAGTAAAGCACAGCCGTAAAAAGTAACAGCAGGTTTTATCCTTGGAATAATAGCATCAAACTCATTTAAAATATTACCTCCTCTATACCTAATTTCCGGGGAATTGGCATCTAGCTTCATATAGGCATGTTCTACATTTAGAAATACCATTTCATGACCACGAGCCTCACCAGCTTCCATTATTCTTTTGTTACTGTACAGATTTGGATTACTAGCGAGAAGGGCAATTTTTAATCCTGTTTTCTCTTTTACAAAAGAAGCATAATTTTCGCCAATCTCCTTTAGACTCATATCCTTTACATTAAAACTAACTGCGGGATTAACCACATATCTGCCATTTAAGGCTTCCCTACCCAAAAGCATTCTATACTCCATGGTATCCCTATTGGCTAGGGTAAGTTCAATGTCAAAAGTCTTCTCTCCCAAAGTAACTGGAGTTTTAATTACAAAGCGTTCCTCTGATATCCCAGAAGAACTCTTTACCACCCTCCTATCTATCAATCGAGCATTACACTCAATACTTATACTTCTATTATCCTGTAAAGGATTAACCTCAAATCTAACCCACTCATGGGCTCCTCTAGTGAATACTTTTACATTATTAGCTTGTATAGAAGAGGTTTTAGCACCAGAATCTACCCTAGCCTTTATAGCAGGAATTTCTAGTTCCTTAAAAACACACCATTCTTCACTTCCTATGATATCGAGCTGATCTGTTGTCATTCTTTTTATTCTATTTTTTTGAGCGCAAAATAAACTAATTGCCCTTTTTATATTTAAAATACTTACTGTATTAGATAATTAGTCTTAAGAATTCGTATTTCTTTCTTCTAAATTGAGGAAAGTAAAACTTACTAAACACTACTTAAGACCTAAAAGAACCAAAGGCCACCAGTTGGAGGCCTTTGGACTATTATCTAGTAGTTACTTATAAGCCATCAAAACTATATAGGATAGTCCGCAGCTTATATTGCATTTCTAGTCTTCATCATCCTCAATTCCTTCGAGGTCTACATCTGGAATAGCATCTGGATCATCATCATCAAAATCTTCATAATCATCCTCATCATAATTAGCCATGGTCATCTCTAACTTAGCACTGATCTTTACCAGGTACTTAGTATCTTCAGTAGTAACTTCTACCGCTTCTACTCGTTCTCCTTTAGCGTTCTTAAAGGTAATTATATTAAGATCATCATATCCATCGGGGTACTTCTCAACCAAAAGCTTTAAGACCTCGGGCGTAAGTTTTTTGAAATCAACTATAACTCTTTTTAAATTATCCATAAACTACATATCTAATAAGTAAGCAAAAATTAGGGGTGCTACAATAGTAGCGTCACTTTCAATTATAAATTTGGGAGTATTTACATCTAGTTTACCCCAAGTGATTTTTTCATTGGGGACAGCGCCGGAGTACGATCCATAACTAGTAGTAGAATCGCTTATCTGACAGAAATAGCTCCAAAATGGCGTATCTGTGCGTTCAAGGTCTTGGTAAAGCATTGGGACAACACATATAGGGAAATCTCCTGAAATACCTCCACCAATCTGGAAGAATCCAATTCCGTTTTCAGAATTCTCAGTATACCAATCTGCTAAGAAGGTCATATACTCTATCCCAGATTTTACGGTGCTAGCTTTTAAATCTCCTTTTACCACATAAGAAGCAAAGATATTCCCCATAGTACTATCTTCCCAACCTGGGCAAATTATGGGTAAATTCTTCTCTGCTGCAGCGTACATCCAAGAGTCTTTAATATCTATCTCATAGTACTCTTCTAATACCCCAGACAAAAGCATCTTATACATATACTCGTGCGGAAGGTAACGTTCTCCTTTTTCTTCAGCATCTTTCCATATTTTATGAATATGTTTTTGCAATCTTCTAAAAGCCTCTTCCTCTGGAATACAGGTATCAGTTACTCTGTTAAGACCTTTTTCCATTAAATCCCATTCCTCCTGTGGTGTTAAGTCCCTGTAGTTTGGCACTCTTTTATAATGAGAGTGAGCTACCAGGTTCATAATATCTTCCTCCAAGTTGGCTCCTGTACAAGAAATGATATGCACCTTATCTTGACGGATCATCTCAGCAAATATTTTACCGATCTCCGCGGTACTCATAGCACCTGCCATGGATACCAACATTTTAGATCCTTGGGCCAGTTGAGCCTCATATCCTTTTGCCGCATCTACCAATGCCGCAGCATTAAAATGCAAATAATATTTCTCTATAAAGTTAGAAATTGCTCCTTTATTCGTCGTCATCTTCAAATTTTGATTGATTATTACCTGTTACTTTCGCGTGTACGTCATAAGTATTGTCGTATTCATCAGTTATGGCTTCTCCCATAAACTTGTAACTCAACATCTTATAATATAATTTGGCGGCTAAAAAATTGGAGGATTTTTCATTCTCATTGGGGCAAAGCTCCACAATATCAAACCCAACTACATTCTTTTCAGTAAATACTTGTTTTAAAAACTCTAAGGTTTCATAATAGAACAAGCCTCCTGGTTCAGGAGTACCTGTAGATGGCATAATGGAAGGATCCAAAGCATCTAGATCAAAAGTAATAAACACATTGTCTGTCATTAGATCTACCACCTTATCCATCCAATACTCGTCTAATACCATATCATGGGCGAAAAATGTTTTCTCCTCATCCATAAATGTTTTTTCAATAGCATCCATACTACGGATACCAACTTGAATAAGATTGGTAGTCTGACTAGCCTCATGTACTGCACAAGCGTGATTGTATTTAGTACCGTCATAAGACTCTCTTAGATCTGCATGCGCATCAATATGCAATACCGTAAGGTTATCAAAACACTCATTAAACGCTCTAATAGTTCCAATAGAGATAGAGTGCTCTCCACCAAATACTGTAACAAACTTATTACGTTTTATATATTCTTTAGTTTTATCATGCACTGCATTCACCATAGCCTCTGGAGAACTTTTTTCATCCACAGGATTGGCTAAATACACTCCTTGCTGGTATACTTCAGAATCTGTTTCTATATCGTATAGCTCCATGTTCTCTGAAGCTTCTAAAAAGGCTTCTGGTCCTTTATCTGCTCCTTTTCCCCAAGTACTGGTTCCATCATATGGCACAGGTATTAATACTACCTTAGCCTTTTCCAATTGCGCAAACTCGTTTGGTATGCCAGCGTAATTGTTAGTTGTTTTCATTTGTTAAAATTTATTGTTTTTATTGGCAGGCCTGCCATTGGGCAGACTGGTTAAATTTAAATATACAGTTTTAAACTGATGTAGCCTTCCCGTTCTGCCCTGGACCATAGCCCAATATATTTAGCAGATCTTCGGCCTTTTGCTGCTCACTGAACAGTTCCGTCGTTATATTACCATTCTCATCCCTATCTATTAAGATATGTTTTGGGTGTGGAATTAAACAATGCTGTAAACCACCATAACCCCCAATTGATTCTTGGTATGCACCTGTATTAAAGAAACCAATATACAAAGGTTTATCTCTCTTATACTTTGGCAAATAAATAGCGTTCATATTCTGCTCACTATTATAATAATCGTCACTATCACAGGTTAACCCGCCCAAAAGCACTCGCTCATACTCATCATTCCAACGGTTAATGGCCAACATAATAAATCGTTTGTTAATAGCCCAAGTATCTGGAAGGGTAGTAATGAAAGAAGAGTCTATCATATTCCATTTCTCTCTATCATTCTGTTGTTTCTGATACAGTATTTCATAAATAGCACCTCCACTTTCCCCAACGGTAAAACTTCCAAATTCGGTAAAGATATTAGGTACAGGAACGTCTGCTTCTTGGCAGGCAATGTTAATCTGATTAATGATCTCATCAATCATATACTGATAATCATAATCAAATGCCAAGGAATTCTTAATAGGGAACCCCCCGCCAATATTAAGGCTATCCAAAGATGGGCAAACCTTTTTTAGTCTAATGTACACTTTTAAACATTTTACTAACTCATTCCAATAATAAGCATTATCACGAATACCGGTATTAATGAAGAAATGAAGCATTTTTAGTTCCACCTTATCATTGTCCCGAATCTGATTGTCGTAAAAAGGTACAATATTTTTATATCCTATTCCTAAACGAGAGGTGTAGAATTCAAATTTTGGTTCCTCTTCAGAGGCAATACGAATCCCCACTTTAAACGTATCGTTTATAGCATCGGTCAAAAGATCTAACTCCTCATAGTTATCTATAATTGGAATACAGTTCTGGTGCCCGTTGTTTATAAGCCTAGCAATATTGGAGATGTACTGGTCTCTTTTAAAACCATTACAAATAACATAGGTATCGTCTTTTATCTTACCTGTTTCTTTTAACTTCTCTACGATATTGATATCAAAAGCCGAAGAAGTCTCAATATGAATGTCATTTTTCAAGGCTTCGTTTAATACAGGTTTAAAATGAGAACTCTTTGTACAATAACAATAATGGTATTTACCCTTATAATTATTCTTTTCCATAGCCAATTTAAACCACTCCTTTGCCTTGTTTATATTGTCTGATATTTTAGGCAGGTAGGTAAATTTTAAAGGACTTCCGTACTTCTCCACTAAATCCATAAGAGGGATATCGTGAAACTTTAGACCATCGTTCTCCAGGGTAAACTCCTCTTGTGGAAAGTAATAGGTCTGATCTATTAAGTTGATATATTTAGTATTCATAAAAAAATAGTCTAATAAAAATAAGTAAATAGTATTATGTATTCAATCAATATAGGAATAAATACTAAACCCTATACTATTAACTCTTTTTCTGTGGTAGGTCTAAAAAAATACACATGCTGACTTGCTACAATGGGATAAGCATATAGCGTTTGTTGCAATTTACGGCTATGGACCACTTGCAGGTTTAATGGGGATATATGTCCCTGACTACATTGTCCAAATCTATAAAAACGGTTCATCTTTAATAAAGTAAGACTTTTTGTCCTAACTAAATTTAATGCTTATTTGAGGCGACAAATGAAAACAAAAAAATTGGAAAAACAACGTTTTTAAAAAAATTTAGGACAAACTTTTTATTGTTCTTTTTCCCTCTCCTAATAAACACGGCTAAAAAGGGCTCTAGTTTATAATAGCTATTATTTGTATCTTTAGGTATGGAACTAGAAGAATTAAAACAAAAGATCCTTTCGCTTCCTCTGGTGGACAGGCGGAGATTGCTCAAGGATATCGAAAAGCACGATGTGACTACGGGAAGTCCAAGGGCACAGGCCTCCCGCCGACATCTTCTCGACAATATGATGGGCGAGTGCCCGCACTGTGGCCATACCAAATATGTCCGTTTCGGAAAGGACAAGGGTGCACAGCGCTATAAATGCAAGTCCTGCAAGAGAAGCTTTACCGAATATACGGGCACTTGGATGGCGGGGCTGCA
Organism: Arenibacter latericius DSM 15913; assembly: GCF_000424985.1. GTDB lineage: Bacteria > Bacteroidota > Bacteroidia > Flavobacteriales > Flavobacteriaceae > Arenibacter > Arenibacter latericius. Next base: position 20 of record NZ_KE384287.1, on the reverse strand, counting down.
CAAGAAGGACAAGATAGACG
>NZ_KE384286.1:81642-93553 GCF_000424985.1 Arenibacter latericius DSM 15913 | reverse complement strand
AATTTACTGATGTCCACGCCCACTGTTTCCATTATTTTCATAATTTTATGGTGTTTAAAAATGGTTGCGTTGACTAACACCTTTAGTAGGTAGAGACTGAAATTCTATTTGGTCCTTGCAACCGGGTTAATAAAGAACGGGGACTAATACAGGCGATAGGCCATAAACCTAGAACGACACAAAGTTCACCCCGTTCTTTTTCAATTATGGTTATTAACAAAGTTATACTTATCAACAAAGAAAAAAGAAGCAAAAAAAGAAATCTCATCATCATAACTATTATTCTTTTTTGTATTCCTTTTATTTACTAAATATAACTTTATAAATCTAAAGGAATGGAACGGGCAAGCCCGCCTCAACAATTCGGGTAAACCCGCATAGGAGCACTTTAATATTCCTTAGGAAGTAAAAATTAAATGGAATTTAGTATGAAAAACAAAACAATTATAAAGGAAAGTGTTGTTTCAAAATTAGGTTTTTTATACTACACCTTTATAAAGAATAGTGTTCCACCTTTTTATATGGAAACTATAACTAACCAACTCAACAAGGGTTGTGTGATAAAACTACCTAAATCCGATGATTCCCATAAAACTATAAAAGGGGTTCATATGGTGACCAATGTCCCAGACTATCTTTCCATAAACCTAGACATAGTAGGTACACAGTTAAAGTGTTCAAAAATATCCCAATACCAAGGATTCTTGGTGAATCTAAAAGATTTTAAGGACAGCCAATCCTATCTAAAGCAACAATTGAGTAAAAGGAATATAAAGAATTTATATGCTAAACAACGTAAATTAGAAGGAAGTCATAATATTTCCTATACCTTTCATTACGGTGATATTACCGAAACTCAATACGATTTTCTTTTTACAGAATTGTATAATATGCTCGAAAAAAGATTCTATGAGAAAAAAATCTATAATAACAATTTGCTGAGTTGGAAGTATTATTACGACCTAGTCTATCCAATGATCTTGAATAAAAAGGCATCCTTATTTGTAATATATGACGGAGAAAAGCCAATTACCATAACCCTGAATTTTCATTTAATGAGTATGGTTTTTAGTTATATTCAATCTTATGACCTTAACTATTCCAACTACAATATGGGTGATATAAGCATGCTAAAGCATATAGAATGGTGCAAAAAAAATGATTTTACCATTTTTGATCTTTCCATGGGCCACACAGATTATAAGATTAAATGGTGTAACCATACCTACAGATATAAACACCATCTTTTTTACAACTCTAGCTCCATAACCTCTAGAACCAAAGCTTCCGTAATCATCCTTAAATTTAAATTGAGACAATATTTAAGGGATAAAGATATTATTGGTAAAAAATTTCAATTAGATAAGTTTTTCTATAAAAGCAAGGTTAAACAATTAGACAGTTTCAATTGGAAAGAATCTTAATCGCTCCTAAAATTATATCGACTATAGAGAAGAAATCAACTAGAAAGTGTATGTATTATAAAACAATGTTATAAAAACCAGAATTCAGCAAATACGGTAAAATTATTCCACTCCTAACAGTAAACTACCTCGGGGCAAGTCCACAAGGCATTAAAAGAAAAAAAACGTATTGATTTCGAGGCCCGCCTGGAAGATTCGGGCAAGACAGCCTCGGAGCTTTTAAATCTGGATTATCGAGTCAAAAATTAACTTAACTCTTAATTGTAAAATTTAGGCCATTGAAGTCGGTTCTGCTTAACAAGCATAATTATTAAAATGTAATGTATGAGGGTAAAGAAAATTGATTTATTTGCAGATCTATTCGAAAAAGAAAACGGCATCCCTGAAATTTACAAAGGTGCACAATTCGCAAACACGCTAATAAAATGTTATCCTCAACCAAATAGCATACCTGAACCTTCTGTTTATTCCATAAAATTTGTTCCAGCTTATTTAACTTTTCCACTAACTAACAGCACTCTTTTTCATTCCAAAATAATACCTCAGGTGAAAGGGTATTCCGCAAATTTGGATGGCTATTCAGAGGTTAATAGTTATGTGAAAAATCAATTTAAATCCAATTCTAAAACCATCCACAGGTATGTGAAGCGGTTGGAATCCTGTTTCAATATAGAATATGCAATGTACTATGGGGAAATAGAGAAGAAAACCTATGATTTTATAATGGATTCTCTGGCAGATATGTTGCTAAAAAGGTTCCGTCAGCTAAATACAAAAAATGAAAGTGACTCCAAATGGGAACATACAAGAAATGTTGCATACAACCTTATCTTAAAAAAACGAGCCTCCTTATTTGTTATTTATGATGATAATAAACCCATAGAGATTTCCCTGAATTTTCATTTTTACGGTATTCTTTTTAGTGCTATTTCATCCTATGACATTGATTATTCGAAATTTGGTCTAGGGCATGTCGAAATTTTTAAGCAAATAGAATGGTGCTTAGAAAATGACCATTTGGTATTTGAAATGGGCAGAGGTGATTTAGATTATAAGCGTCGTTGGAGCAATCAAATATATTATTTTGAACATCATATCCTTTACCGTAAAAATTCATTCTTAGAGGCTTGTTGGAGTTTAAAGGAGGCCTATTTAGGGCGACTCAAACTATATTTAAAATCTAAAAACATTCACACCCTCTATTACAATCTAAAAAGCAAAATATCTGGGAAAAGTTACATAAACCACCAATCTGTCGAATATAAAGTGGAAGCACTACAAACACCCCCATCAACCGAAAACCTTATAAAATTAGATTCCAACACGGAGGAATTCGCCTTTCTAAATAAATATATTTACGATTTTCTGTACTCCACCATTACGCCAATATCACAGGTAGAAGTTTATAAGATGGAAAAAGAAAATACATTTATCATAATAGGCAGCAAAGCGAGTGTGAAAATTTTACCATCTACTAATTGAAAATACTCAAAGACTGGAAGTATCGATTATATAAACCGTTTCTAAAAAAAGAGTTCTCCTTCCCATTTCAGTTAAAAAAAGCTACTTCTGCAATTCAACGACAAAACCAAGTTCACCATAGAATCTTTTCAAGTTTTATTATTGTAAGTTGTACATTCCCTTTCCAAATTGAAAAATCTCACCTCTCATAATTTTTAATTTTATTCTGTTAGTAGCAAATGAAGAATACCGTTTCTGCCCTACATGTCGCCATAGGATTTAAAAGAGATTTTTCATTAAATAAACCCTAAATTCTGTCGGACGTTTATGTTATTCAATTCCCTAGAATTTCTCTTATTCCTGCCCACAGTATTTATTTTATACTGGTTTGTTTTCAACAAAAACATTAAGCACCAAAATATACTGATCATCATCAGTAGTTATATCTTTTACGGTTGGTGGGATTGGCGTTTTTTATTTCTGATAATTTTGAGTACCCTGGTAGATTTTATAATTGGTCAAAAAATCTACAAACATGGGGATTCACCCAAAAGAAGTAAATATTGGCTTTCGTTAAGTGTCCTCTTTAATTTAGCACTTTTGGGCTTCTTTAAATATTACAACTTTTTTATAGACTCGTACATCGACCTTCTTGCTAGTATAGGATATGATGTAAAGAGCCCTTGGATACTGAGTGTACTGTTACCGGTGGGGATTTCGTTCTATACTTTCCAAACCATGTCCTACTCATTTGATGTTTACTATAAAAAAATTAACCCCACTAAGGACTTAATTTCTTTTGCCACCTTTGTTGCCTTTTTCCCGCAATTGGTAGCCGGCCCAATAGAAAGAGCCTCCAATTTATTGTCTCAAATCACCAACGAAAGGAAGTTTAATTATGAGAGAGCAGTTAGTGGAGTTAAATTAATTCTATGGGGATTCTTTAAAAAATTAGTGATTGCCGACTCCATAGCGCCCATTGTGGATGATATTTTTAACAACTACACGGAACATACTGCATCCAGCCTAATCTTAGGGGTTTGTCTATTCAGTTTCCAGGTATATGGAGATTTCAGTGGCTATTCGGACATCGCCATTGGAACAGCAAAACTTTTCGGAATAGAACTAATATCTAACTTTAAGTTTCCAAATTTCTCAAGAAATGTAGCGGAATATTGGCAAAGATGGCATGTGTCTCTATCTACCTGGTTTAGACATTACCTCTATATCCCTATGGGAGGTTCTAAAGTAAGCAAGCTTAAGTCCGTAAGGAACATTTGCATTATTTTTTTGGTCAGTGGCTTTTGGCATGGCGCCAATTGGACTTTTATTTTCTGGGGCGGCCTCCATGCTTTATTCTATATACCTGTATTTTTAATGGGTAGAAATAGAATTTATGCCGATAACGTTATTGGACAAAATACTATACTACCATCCATTAAGGAATTGCTTATGGTATTTTGGACCTTTATATTGATAACCTTTTCTAGAATATTTTTTAGATCCCCATCTTTAACAGACTCTTTCAATTATATCGAAAGAATATATAGCAATTTCAGCTATTCTGCCTATACCCACCCTATGGGATATAGAATGACCGACTTTTATATCTTATTGGCCTTATTCACCATATATGAATACCTAATTCGGAAAGACGAAAGAAATCCTTTTAAGTTTAAATCAAAAGGGGTACGCTTTCTTATCTATAGCGCCATGATCCTCGGCATGCTGTTATTTTATGATGATAATGTGAACCGATCTTTCATCTATTTTCAATTCTAAGAAAAATCATGAAAAAATTCCTTGGTAAAACAGCACTGTACCTCTTCTTAATTCTGTTGATGTTAGAACTAGCAGTACGGGCATTTCATCTTTACACTGTAGATCCACCTAGATATATTGATGACCATGGCGTTGAAAAAAGAGTGCCCCACCATAATGGCTACTCCGTTACCGGGAATAGAAAACAAAATTTTTCTGAATTCAATATTAATAAATCAGGTTTTAATTCGCACCGGGAGTTTAATCCTAGTGCTAGCAAGTACGAAATAGCGATCGTTGGAGACTCCTATATTGAAGGGTTCCACCAAGATTACCAAAACTCTATAGGCCAAAAAATAGAAGAAAAAATAGAAGATATAGAAGTATACCAGTACGGTTATGCCGGTTATGATTTTGCCAATCAGATGCATTTGGTATATGCATATCAGGATACTTTTGATTTAATTGATGAAATTATTTTATACTTAAACTATGAAAATGATTTAGAGCGTGATAGGTATACCCCGAATACTAATAGAATAAAAATGTTATCTTCTACCCTATTCAAAATTCGCGATCAGATAAAGTTGTTATCCTATGGTTCAAAAATTGGCGTTTTGGAACCCTTTAAGAAACTTGCAACAGGTCAAAATCCCTTTAAAACAGATGTTACTGCTTATCAATCTAACGAAATAAAGGAAGAAACTAAGGCTGAGAAACTAGAAAGAGATAAAAGATATATCGCCAATTTCCAAAACCTTATAAAGCTTTACGGCTTTAACAAAAGTAAAACCACACTTTTACTGGATACCAGAAGAACAAGTAATGTTTTCTTAGATTTTTGTGATCAAAACAACATTAAGTATATCGATTTTTCAGAAAGCTTTAAAAAATCCAAAAAGTCCACCAATCTAATTTATGATATGCATTGGAACGACCATGGGAGGGAATTAATTGCAGAGGTCATCGCAAGTTATATAAGGAATAAGAAAAAGGACTAAGTCAAAAGATGGTGAGATGGATGCCTATAAAAAAACAAACCCCCATCAATAAATTGATGAGGGTTTGTCATTATCGTGATGTGTTATTACTTCACTTCTTCAAAATCTACATCCTCTACGTTATCGGCATCTTTAGCCTCTCCGTTAGACGAAGCAGAATCCGCTCCACCATCAGCAGGTGCACCTTGTTGTGCTTCTGCCTGAGCTTTGTACATTTCTTCAGAAGCTACCTTCCATGCTTCGTTAATCTTATCTAAAGCAGGTGTAATTACTGCAAGATCTTTAGACTCATAAGCTTTCTTAAGCTCTTCCAAAGCTTCCTCGATTGGTTTCTTCTTGTCATCAGACAATTTATCACCAAACTCTTTTAATTGCTTCTCAGTCTGGAAGATCATACCATCTGCCTCATTCAGCTTATCTACAGTTTCCTTAGCTTTTTTATCAGCTTCAGCATTAGCTTCAGCCTCAGCTTTCATCTTCTTAATTTCCTCTTCGGTCAATCCAGAAGAAGCTTCAATCCTAATATCCTGGCTCTTATTAGTAGCCTTATCAGTTGCAGAAACCTTTATAATCCCGTTAGCATCAATATCAAAGGTCACCTCAATTTGTGGCACACCTCTTTGTGCTGGTGGAATACCATCTAAATGGAAACGTCCAATTGTTTTATTGTCGGTCGCCATAGGACGCTCTCCTTGCAGTACGTGAATCTCAACCGATGGCTGATTATCTGCTGCAGTAGAGAAAACTTGAGATTTCTTAGTAGGGATTGTAGTGTTGGCATCAATCAATTTAGTCATTACACCACCCATAGTTTCAATACCTAAGGATAAAGGAGTAACATCTAATAACAATACGTCTTTTACATCTCCTGTAAGAACCCCACCTTGAATAGCAGCACCAACTGCAACCACCTCATCTGGGTTAACTCCTTTAGAAGGCTTTTTACCAAAGAACTTCTCTACAGCGTCTTGTACTGCTGGAATTCTTGTAGAACCACCTACCAAAATCACCTCGTCAATGTCACTTTTAGACAATCCGGCAGCTTTTAAGGCCGACTCACAAGGAGCGATAGTTCTTTTTACTAAATCATCTATTAATTGCTCAAACTTAGATTTGGTCAATGTACGCACCAAATGCTTAGGTCCTGAAGCAGTAGCTGTTACATAAGGTAGGTTAATTTCGGTCTGAGAAGTAGAAGATAATTCAATTTTTGCCTTTTCTGCAGCCTCTCTTAAACGTTGCAATGCCATAGCATCTTTACGCAAGTCTATACCTTCTTCCTTATTAAACTCATCTGCTAACCAATCTATTATCTTCTGGTCAACATCATCACCACCTAAGTGAGTATCTCCTTCTGTAGACAACACTTCAAAAACACCGTCACCCAACTCTAGGATAGACACGTCATGTGTACCACCACCAAAGTCGAATACTACTACTTTCTGATCCGTATCTTTTTTGTCCAATCCATAAGCTAAAGAAGCCGCAGTTGGTTCGTTAATAATACGCTCTACAGTAAGTCCAGCAATCTCACCAGCCTCCTTAGTAGCTTGTCTTTGTGCATCATTAAAGTAAGCAGGAACAGTAATTACTGCTCTAGTTACATCCTGTCCAAGGTAATCCTCAGCTGTTTTCTTCATTTTCTGAAGAATCATAGCTGATAATTCTTGAGGTGTATACAAACGACCATCTATATCTACCCTAGGTGTATCGTTATCACCCTTAACCACTTTATAAGGTACTCTATCGGCTTCACTGTTAGAATCCGAAAATTTATTACCCATAAAACGCTTAATAGAGTAAATGGTCTTGGTCGGATTAGTTACTGCTTGTCTTTTTGCAGGATCACCAACCTTAATCTCACCACCTTCTACAAATGCTATGACAGATGGAGTAGTTCTCTTTCCTTCTGCATTAGGGATTACAACAGGCTCATTACCTTCCATTACGGAAACACAAGAGTTTGTTGTACCTAAATCTATTCCAATAATTTTACTCATGTTTATGTATTTACTATGTTATAAATTCTTTTATTAGTACTTGCCCGTAATAAGACAAGGATTGTGCCATCACAAATAAATATGACAAGGTGGCAGTCTATCCTGTCTAATCTCCCAATTCATTGATTTTTCATACCTATTTGGGCATTCCCCTTTGGCATAAATAGGCCAAAGGGTCGTGCTTTCCATTGCTAGTCCCATTATCCTCCTCTGCATGTCGGTTAATGGGAGCTATACATTACAATCACTAATGCGGGGAAATAGTTTTGAGTACAAAGTAGTGAGTACATAGTATTGAGTCCCTCCCTCGGGCAGGCCCGAGAACACGAACTTTAGCTAACTTAAGTTTGGGTATCTTTTTAATAATATCCTATTTAAATAGCGAAGCAAAATTCCTTATCCTCAGAGGACCGAAAAGTAAATACAATGATTTGCATTTACATGAAGGGGCCAGCTGGTGCGCTTGAGCCAAAGCTCCGAAATCAGGAGCGAAGGAACGTAGCGACGCGGAGTTTGGCCCATGGTTTTTCGACCTCGGTGTCGAAAAAATTCATAGGAGAAGGCGCCTTTTTCTTTGTTTCGTTTCTTTTGGGCGAACAAAAGAAATGAAAGCAAGTAGGTTAGAGAAATTGATTAAAAGCACTTATGATTCAATTACAAAACTAACAACATAATGCTTACTCAATATATGTTTAGTTAGATGATAGTATTGAGATGTGAGTATTGAGATTCGCCAGTTTTACAGTGAACATTAAACAATTAGCAATAAACAATGCTGTACGTCCCAGATATGGAAATTGCTCGCTGCTAAAAATAAACTTACAAAGCATTCCAATATAGCCCCTAGATTTATCTCGGGAATTATTAGGTATCAGTAAAACAACTTTAGCCAAATCTTGAAAACTCCGTCCTCTAATAGTATTGAGTAGTAAATCCCATTGGTAGATTGTTACATTATTTAATTTCCACAGTAGCTCATCTTCAAATTAGCGAATTGAAAAATTGATTGATTGTTGCATTGATTCATAGGTACTATAATCCTATCTTTACCTTCAAAATAATAGTGATATAAATGGAATGTATTAGTGTTTTCGATATGCTTAAAATAGGGGTCGGACCTTCTAGCTCACACACCTTAGGGCCATGGCGTGCTGGAGAACGATTTATTGGAGAGCTAAAGAAAAAGAAAGTTTTCAACTCCCTTAGTAATGTTAGAGTAGAAGCCTATGGGTCTTTAGCCCTTACCGGGAAGGGTCACGCTACTGACATCGCTATTATGATGGGGTTAACTGGGGCCGATCCAGTGACCGTACCTATTGAAAGTATAGAGGGAACCATCCAAGAGATAAAGGAACGAAAACTACTTCCACTAAATAACACGCTAGATATTTCCTTCGATCCAAAGACTGATATTGTTTTTGTTAGGGAGTTTCTACCTTTCCATGCTAATGGAATGAAATTTATTGCCACCCTAGAGAATGGCAAAAAAATAACGGAAACCTATTACTCCATTGGAGGCGGATTTGTAGTCAAAGAAGAAATGGCCAATTCCAAAAGGAAAAAAGAAAAATTTAAAGCCTTTCCCTTTTCCATACAAAATGGAGTGCAGCTATTAGCAACATGTAAAGCTCAAAATAAATCTATTTCAGAAATAGTTCTAGAAAACGAGCGCTCCTTACGTACGGATGCCGAAATAGACGAAGGTTTACAACGTATTTGGGATACCATGTTATCCTCTATGTACACTGGCTGCCATACCGAAGGAAATTTACCCGGGGGCCTCAATGTAAGAAGACGCGCTTACGATTCTCACAAAAAATTAAAAGGCGATCTTCCCTACTCCACTCCGGAAGAATGGTTACAGACTATACGAAAAACAGAAGTAAAATTCCGATCAATCCTTAAATGGGTAAGCTGTTTTGCGCTCAGCGTTAATGAAGTAAATGCCTCATTAGGAAGAGTAGTAACTGCTCCCACCAATGGAAGTGCTGGCGTAATTCCTGCCGTTCTAATGTATTATATGGTTATAGAAAACCACGAAGCTAATTTTGAACATATAAAACAATTCCTACTAGTAGCAGGAGAAATAGGTAGTATATTTAAAAAAGGAGCTACCATCTCCGCCGCCATGGGGGGCTGTCAGGCCGAAATTGGAGTTTCTTCTTCCATGGCAGCAGCTGCGCTTACCGAACTTATGGGCGGTACCCCAGAGCAAGTGCTTATGGCAGCAGAAATTGCTATGGAACATCACTTGGGCCTCACCTGTGACCCCATTGCAGGCTTGGTACAAATTCCCTGCATAGAACGAAACTGTATGGGAGCAATAAAAGCCATAAATGCAGCAGAACTAGCACTAGATGCAGATCCTGCCAATGCTAAGGTCCCCTTAGATAAAGTAGTAAATACTATGTGGGAAACTGCTAAAGATATGAGCACCAAATACAAAGAAACTTCGGAAGGCGGACTAGCAGTAGGAGTGTTCCTGAGTGATTGTTGATTTATTAGTACAAAGTATTAAGTACATAGTATTGAGTCCCTCCCTCGGGCAAGCCCGAGAACACGAACTTTAGCTAACTTAATTTTGGGTATCTTTTTAATAATATCCTATTTTAATAGCGAAGCATATAAAGCTCCTCGCTTTCGCTAGTACAAAGTATTAAGTAGTGAGTAGTGAGATTTGTTTGTTACATACCTTTAACATCCTAACTTGATTAATTACTCCTTCACTTTATGTAAAATCATTCGTAAAGGTATTCTAGCCTTATACTGAAATAAATTATTGAATTAAAATTCTTGACCATCGCTACGGCTGGCTCCTCTAAACCAAGGTACCCCGTACCTTAGTTGGGTTCGTTTCTTTTATTCATACGCTTACTTATTGATTTTAACGGAATTCATGAATGCATAGCATTTGGGCGAGCAAAAGAAACCGACGTAGGAGGTTCATGAATACCTTTAAAAAGGAAATAGAAACCAATGAACTAAACCGACGAAGGAGGTTCATGAATACCTATAAGAAACAAATAAAAACCAATGAACTAAACCGACGAAGGAGGTTCATGAATACCTTTAAAAAGGCAATAGAAGTCTATGAACTAAATGAAAGCAAGTAGGTTAGAGAAATTGATTAAAAGCACTTATGATTCAATTACAAAACTAACAACATAATGCATGCCCAATATATGTTTAGATATTATCCTAAAAAAAACTGAAATATGAAATTATAAACACACCTCCGTAAACATTACAAAACCAACTTTTTATAGGTTTAGTTAGATGATAGTACAAAGTATTTAGTATTGAGACATATGTCGAGACTGGCATCATCAGCTTTATTAAACATAAATTATAAAACTGGGACTGAATTTACTTGCCGAGGACTGAGTAGGAAAAAATCTTATCAATAGTAATTAGGAGCCTGAAAATGACGAACAAAGGCAACTTCATTTTGATATAGTGTGGTGGTTTACCTGAAAGTGCATAACGGAGAGATAGAAAGCTATACCGTTTATGCAGCACCAATAGATAAGCCATTAGAAAAGGACCCTTCCGTCTTTTGTTCAGGAAAAGAAGTGAATCCCATCCAAAATATGAAGAATTGAATAGCCCCGTGATTTATCGCGGGGATAACTAAAAAGCTAAAACCGGCTTTAGCCAAAATGAAAATGCTGCAAAGGTTCCGCTAAAGCCATGAATCGCAGACCCATTTAACCCACGAATTAAAGCCTCGTGGCTATTCAAAATGTTATTTATTTTGGGAGGCTTTAAATTGAATTGCCAGCTTTACGTACCACTCTAATCCAGGGTTCCTAACATTATTCAGAAAAAGTTTTGCCCCTATCCTAAAGGTGTACATTTTCTTGATATTGGTATAAGTCATAAAAATTCTCTCTCCCTTTTAGATCTGGATAATATTGAGAATTGAGCAGTAAGTCAGGCCCGAGAACAGGAACTTTGGCTAACATAAGTTTTCGTTCCTCCATGGAAGTTAGGGAAACAAGCATCGTAGCTCCCTAATCTAACTTGACTACGTAAAAGAGGAAAACTACAAAAACATTTGTACGGATTATCCGCAAACGGTGTAAATACTGGGAAGAATTTCTTCAAAATTTCCAAACTACCCAATTGCTAGATTTGTCATAGTGATCAATTGCTACAATAGTTTGTTTCCAAACCTACAAATTAACTCATTTCTAAATTACCCCCATTGCTACATTGCTGTATTAATCAATTGTTACATTAAAACATTAGCTCATTTCCAAAT
>NZ_KE384286.1:0-81472 GCF_000424985.1 Arenibacter latericius DSM 15913 | reverse complement strand
ATTAATCAATTGTTACATTAAAACATTAGCTCATTTCCAAATCTCAACTATCCTAACATCCAATCTATCAAAAAATACCCCTATCTATTATTTAGGTCAATATATAATGTAAAACATCTAACATATACGAGGTATCTCATCCTAAAATCAGGTTTATTTGTAAATAAAGCTTCTTCAATTAATCCGCACCTTTTTATCGCATTATAGTTATGAACGCTTTTAACCAACTAAAACCGAGATTTACATGAGAACTTATCTTTTAAATGCAGTATGGCTGTTAATATTACTATCCTTTGCCTGTAAAGAAACTCCTAACCAAATAGCTTCAACTGCGACTCAGCCAGTTTATAAGGATGTGCCCTACCTCCAAGACTACAGTGTAAAATATGAAGTCCAAGATGAAGATCTTCATTTATTTTCGGCGCATATGGATAGAAATCTACTGATTCAGATAGCCACCTCTAAAGGTATTATGCGTACTCATGATGGCCAATTCTTATATCCTGGTATTCTTATGGAGGATAAAACCTATAGACCACTTACAGATAAAAATATTACCGCATTGACCCTTTACCAAGATCAGTTTATTTATTTAGATGACAAAGCGGTTCTTAGTAACGCTTGGGCAGGGACACTATATCTTAAACACAACTTACCCAAAGCTAATATACTTGAATCTGGGGCGGACTTTAGCTTTTTAATCAGTGATGGAAAAAATCTACAATATGTTAGCAAAAATGACAAAGGTTGGAATGGAGCACTCGAGAATGATGTAGTGATTAACATTAAATTCAATAGTAATACTGATATCTTCTATATCCTAGGAGAAAAAACGGTAACCGAATTCGACCCTCAAAAACAACAGCTTACAAAAATTATTGAGGGAGAAAATTTCACCTCTTTAGCTATCTTAAACAATAATCTGGTCATTGGAACATTAGATGGTTATCTTGAAGTGGATTTAAACACAGGGAAAAAAATAGGAGAAATTAATAAAAAACTACCTTGGACCGAAATTACCTATTTAGAAAATATTGATGGTAACCTTTGGTTTGGATCTACCAAAGGTGCCTTTATGTTAAAGGACGACGGTAAGTTTAATTACTATTACGGAAAAAGATGGTTACCGGGAAATATGGTTCATCATATCTCAAAAGCAAACGATGGATCCATTCTTATCCTTACCGATGCCGGCCTAGGACAGATTGTTTTTGAGGAAATGACCCTTTTTGACAAAGCACAATATTATGAAAAGCAAGTAAGGCATAGGCATATTCGTTTGGGGTTTAATTCTACTTTGGTTGATCTGGATAATGGAAACATTGATTCTGGGCGACTCTCAGATTCCGATAATGATGGCCTGTGGACCACCATGTATTTAGCCGGACAAGCATTTCGTTATTCTGTAACCAAATCAGAAACGGCCCTGCAAAACTGTATAGAAGCTATGGATGCTATGGAGCGACTTTTCGATATTAATCCGGTGCCAGGATTCCCCTCTCGTTCCTATGAACGAAGTGGGTATATAGAACGCTTAGGAGACCCAGAAAGATGGCAGCATACAGACGACCCAGAATGGGATTGGAAATCTACAACTAGTAGTGATGAGGCTATCGGACATATTTTCGCCTATGGTGTAATGGCAGAGCTAATGGATAACGAGCTGAAAGACCGCGCCATTGTTCTCATAGATACTCTAATGAGCCATATTGTAAAAAACGATATGTATTTGGTAGATTTTGATGGTAAACCTACCACATGGGGAAGATGGAACCCTGAATACGTGAATGCTAGACCAAAGATGGTGGGTGACCGAAAAATAAACGCATCTAATATTATAGGGATGTTACAAACGGCATACCATTTTACCGGTAAGGAAAAATACAAGAATAAAGCCTTTGATCTTATGGAAAATCACGGCTATCTAGACAACCTTATGTGGCCAATGAAAGATGTAGCCATGGCTCCAGAAGATGCTGACGATTGGAGTAAAATGCTATCCGAATCTTGGAACCATTCCGATGACGAGATGTATTTTATAGGCTATTGGGGATTGTATAGATACGCTTTTAACGATAGCCTTAAAACTAAATACAAAGAAGCAATCATAGATCATTGGGAAATTGAAAGACCCGAAAAAGAAGGGGCTTGGAATATTATGACTGCATTAACAGGCACCCAAGAATTTGATTTGGAAGAGGCTGCTTGGTACCTAAGAGAACATCCCATGGACATGGTTACTTGGGATATTATGAATAGCCATAGAAAAGACATCACCTTTATAGAACCCAATTTTAGAGAACAAACCCTTACCGAAGTATTACCTCCAGATGAAAGACGAATTCAACGTCATAATGGTAATATGTTTCGTTTAGACAAGGTAGGAAGTGATGGGAAAGAAGAATACTCTGCAGGAGATATATGGCTCCTACCCTATTGGATGGGACGATATTTGGGCGTAATCAGTGAGCCGGTTAGTAGTGAGAATTAAGAGGTGAGTTTTGTGTCACTCCCTCGGACAGAAATAAGAATAACTGAACTTTTTAAAGTTTAAAACAAAAACACCAACTAAGACTCGAAGTAATATCGTCCATAATAATGATATATTTTTCAAATTCATTTAGAATAAATATACTATTCCCAACAAGGTCTGTATTACTTTTATTACCCCTTATTATAATAGTAACCGGCTGCAAAAAAAAGCACTATATGGAGGAACAACAACTAACGAATGACCTATCCTATAATCATGATTTAGACAACAATGACAATTTCTCTCCAGACGACCAATGGTTGGTATACGATACTAGAACAGAAAAAGGGGGCATTGGAGCTAATGGAAAGATTGAAAAAATAAATATAGAAACAGGAGAAAAGCAAGTCTTATACCAAATAAAACAAAATACCGCCTACGGACCTGGAGTAGGTGCAGTAAGTTATAGCCATATAGAGAACGAAGTTGTCTTTATCCATGGCCTTAATAACGCTACTAAAGATTACCCCTATGAACAATGGCGAAGAACCGGGGTAATCGTAAGGGATAATACTCCAAACCAACCAATATTTATGGATGCTAGGGATATTTCTTATCCCTTTACACCCGGTGCCTTACGTGGAGGAACCCATCGGCACGAATATAGCAAAGACGGACACTGGATCGGATTTACCTATAACGATGCTATTTTAAAGAAAATGGAAGATGAAACGGGCCTCCCCTATAACTTAAGAACTATCGGTGTTTCTAAAAAGGACACTCCTGTATCCGTTTCAAAAACTAATAATGAAGAAAATTTCTCAGGAGAATGGTTTAGCGTATTGGTAGTAACTGTAGTTCCTAACCCTGCTCCTGGAAGCGACCAGATCAGTAGGGCTGCCGGCGATAGTTGGATAGGACCTTCTGGATACCCAAAAAAGAACGGAGCCCTACAACGAGCTAGGGCTTTTATTGGCACCGTTAAAAACAAAAAAGGAGAAAATGTCGATGAAGTATTTGTAGTAGAAATTCCGAATGATATCAGTATTCCTGGAGATGGGCCCTTGGAAGGCACAGCTACCACAATGCCTTCCCCACCCAAAGGGACTAGACAACGTAGACTTACCTTTACTTCGGAAAGTGATTTTCCTGGTTGCGAAGAGATAGTCCGTTCTTCTTTTGATGGAAGTTTGCTAGCTTTTATAGCTAGGGATAATAAAAATATTAAACAGGTTTTTACCATTTCCCCCACTGGAGGATCACCTATACAGCAAACCTTTCATCCCACCGATATTACTGGAGGTATACGCTGGAACCCAACTAATAAAAGTCTAATATATACTTGGAATAATTCACTAATTTATTTGACTATCGGGCAAAAAGAAGGCCAAATGCTAACCGAACCCACGAATAACCCTATTTCAAATCCGGTATGGTCTCATAATGGTAAAATTTTGGCATATAATAAGACCCTCCCCAATGAAGAAGGAATTACAACGAAACAAATATTCTTGATCCACTTTTAAGGTTATATACGTATTACTACAGTTATAATTTGAAGGAGTGTATTTTAGTATACCCCACTAACAATTGATGATGCTCATTAATTAATTACACTTAAAATTGATTTTAAGGAAACCATATCCTTGGTTTTTTTGTATTTCCATATACTTAACGTAAAATTACATTTTGTTAAATAGTTTTTAATTCATTACAAGTGCTCAGGTTTTTCCATGCACTTTAATTCATTTTGAATTAATCAAACCAGGTAAATAAATGTTTAAAGGAGTTTTATATATATTTCTATTCCTAGTACTCGGGGAAGTTATAGTCTACCTGTTTAATCTTCCAATTGCAGGCAACATCATTGGTATGGTCGCCATATTTATTGCTTTAAAATTAAAGATCATTAAGTTAGAGGAGGTTAAACCGGCCTCAGATCAGTTTATAAAATACATGGTATTGTTTTTTGTGCCTTATGGGGTAGGCCTAATGACTTTTTACGATGTGCTTAAAGTTCATTGGATAGCAATTGTTATCAGCACCGTTCTAAGTACAATTCTCACATTATATATAACAGGTATAATTCTTCAAAAATTTGGAAAAAATGAATGAGATTTATCAGCAGCCTCTCTTCGGTATTTTTCTTACCCTAATTGTTTTTCAAACGGCTAAAATAATACGTGGTAAATGGAAATTTGTTCTTTTTAATCCAGTATTACTCTCTGTTATATTCATAATCTGCTTTTTACTTGTTTTTGATATTGATTTTGAAGCGTATAATGTTGGAGGACAATATTTAGGATTTTTACTAGGTCCAACGGTGGTAGCGCTAGGCGTTCTTTTTTATGAAAAATACGAACAGATTAAAGAAAACATCCTGCCTTTTGTATCTGCCGTTGTAGTTGGAGGAACTATGAGTATCATTTCTGTTTGTGGAATCGCTCTATTTTTAGGTGCTACAGAACCCATTATAAGATCTATAGCCCCAAAATCTGTTACTACCCCCATAGCTTTAGAAATCGCAACCACCATTGGAGGAGTCCCCTATATAGCAGCCGGAATAGTTATAGCCGTAGGCATTTTTGGAAATGCTTTTGGCCCTGCTATTTTAAGACTTTTAGGAATTAAAGATAAAAATGCAATTGGTGCAGCCTTAGGGACTGCCGCTCACGGCATAGGTACAGCAAGAGCTCTAGATGAAGGAAAGCTAGCAGGAGCCTATGGCGGATTAGCAATGTGTGTAAATGGGTTGTTAACCGCTATTATTACTCCTTATATAGTTAAGCTGTTTCTTTTATAATAACCCTGAGAAAACTACTCCATCACCTTCCGAGGTATTATTTTTCTTGGCGATAGACAACTGTATGAATGTTCCTATTTCAATAAAAGCAATATGAACTAGATTAGTAATTAGCAGAGGAAGTACAATATGTCTTTATAGCATTTTATCAGATATTAATCAATAAAAAAAGGCCGCATAAATGCGACCTTTAATCTATCCGTATAAGATATATATTATCCTTTAGCCTCAGCTACAACTTCAAATGGGAAGTCTACGATTACCTCTCTGTGTAATCTAATCTGAGCATTGTAAGGTCCTGTTCTTTTAATAACACCACCTGCAATAGATATATATTTCTTATCAATTGAATGTCCTTCCTTTTCCAAAGCTGCTGCCAGGTCAATATTAGAAATCGATCCAAATAATTTATCTCCAGCTCCAGCTTTTGCAGCGATTTTAATATCTAACTGCTTTAAGCTTTCTGCTACTTTATTGGCCTCATCAACCACTTTCTTTTCCTTATGAGCTCTTTGTTTTAAATTTTCCGCCAACACTTTCTTAGCAGAAGGAGTAGCCATGGTAGCCAATCCACGAGGGATAAGGTAATTTCTACCAAATCCGTTCTTAACCGTTACCACGTCATCTTTAAAACCTAAGTTCTGTATATCTTCCTTTAATATAAGTTCCATCGTCCTATTATTTTTATTTTAGTAAATCGCCTACATACGGCATTAAAGCTAAATGACGAGCTCTTTTAACCGCTACAGCCACTTTACGCTGATATTTCAAGGAAGTACCAGTAAGTCTTCTTGGAAGCAATTTACCTTGCTCGTTTACCAACTTCATTAAGAAATCTGGATCTTTATAATCTACATACTTAATCCCAGACTTTTTAAATCTACAATATTTCTTTTGAGTACTAGTCTCTATATTAAGTGGGGTTAGATATCTAATTTCCCCATCTTTTTTACCTTTTGCTTGTTGTTCTATTGATGCCATAATCCTTACGCTTTAGATTTTAACTTTGTTCTTCTTCTCTCTGCCCATGAAACAGCATGCTTGTCTAGTTTTACAGTTAAGAAACGCATAACACGCTCATCTCTTCTAAACTCTAGCTCAAATGGCAATAAAATATCACCTTCAGCAGTGAATTCGAACAAATGGTAAAAACCACTCTTCTTCTTTTGGATTGGATAAGCTAATTTTTTTAGCCCCCAATTTTCTTTGGCTACCATTTTGGCACCTTTGTTAATTAAGAAATCCTCAAATTTCTTAACTGTTTCCTCTACCTGTGTATCAGACAGAACGGGATTTAAAATGAAAACAGTTTCGTAATTGTTCATATTATTAAATTTTTTTAAGTGCGCAAAAATAGTTATTTTTTGTTCCAATTACAAGAAAATCTATAAATCTTCGTTATAGCTAAACAGCAATCGTATTGAACCCGAATTTAAACCTAAACCTAACCACCTAAAACCTTATAACACCGTCATTTATACAGCAATTATAGCAGTTTTCACAATTTTACTTGCAGTTTAACTATATTATTATGTATTTTGTCGATGTTTCAACCCTACAAATCAACCATCTATGAAACTAAGAAGTATAATTGTAGACGATTCGTCTATGCAGCGAATGGCTGTTGTAAAGTTAATTAACAACCATCCTAGCTTAGCTTTGGTAGCTGAATACAGCAATGCTATAGAAGCAAAGAACGGCATAAAAAACAATGATATCGATTTAATTTTCCTTGATGTCGAAATGCCTATTATTACTGGATTTGACTTATTAGAATCTCTAGACAACAGGCCTCAGGTAATCTTAATAACCGGAAAGCCAGATTATGCACTTAAAGCTTTTGAGTACGATGTAACAGATTATTTACACAAGCCAATTACTTTAGCTCGCTTTGATGCTGCAGTTAAAAGAGCTTTAACCAAATACGAGCAAATTAATAAAGTCGTAGAAGACGAAGAACACATTTTTGTAAAGAGCAACCTAAAAAAACGCAAAGTTATCCTTAACGATATAAAATGGATAGAAGCGTTAGGAGACTATATTAAATTAGTTACAGACGAGGCCAACATTGTTATTCTATCTACTATGAAATCTTTTGAAAAACAACTTCCGGAAGACAAGTTTCTAAGAATTCATAAATCTTATATTGTGAATTTAGAAAGAATAGAGAAGTTTAATAGTAAAAACGTAGAAGTTGATGGAAAACAAATACCTCTAAGCAGAAATAAGAAAACAGAATTGGCTGAGGCGCTAAATAACTTTTAAATAGCTAGAATCAGCCTAAATATATTAGGGATCTGACTTAAAAAGATCCCTTATTTAGTTAACTATCTCTGGGCAAGCCCAAAAGACATTAAAAGAAACGAAACGTATTGCTTTCAAGGCCCGCTTAAAAGATTGGTGCAAGCCAGCCTCGGAGCATTCAAATCTCGAATATCGAGTAAACTATATGTGATCTACATTATAGATTACGCGGACCCCCCTATAATAAGAAATAGCGTTAAAGGACTTCTCTATCCTCCTAATACTATTTTTTGTTTGCACTAGGGATTGATTTTTTCCTATCTTCAATAGAACATTTTTAAGGTATTGATTCCTTATCCTAGCTACAGGAGGGTATTCTGGTCCCAACACCATTTTTCCAAAACCAAGCCTTAAGGACTTTGAAAACCAATCCGCAGCTTCATTCAATTTATTATAGTCCTTATGCTTAAAGGTGATTTTAATAATCCTATTACCTGGAGGATACTTAAACTGTTCTCGTTCATAGAGTTGCTCATTAACCATTTCTTCGTAATCATGAGTAGTTACCTGCTGCAATATTCTATGATCTGGATCATAACTCTGAATAATTACCTTTCCTCGTTTCTGCGTACGCCCTGCTCTACCAGCCACTTGGGTTAACAACTGAAAACTTCTTTCGTGGGCCCTGTAGTCTGGAAAATTCAATAAGGTATCTGCATTCATAATCCCTACCAAACTCACATTCCTAAAATCGAGCCCCTTTGTCAACATCTGCGTTCCAACCAGAATATCAATTTCTTGTTGCTCAAAAGCCGAAATTATCTTTTCATAGCCATACTTCCCTCTTGTGGTGTCTAAATCCATACGTCCTACCTTTGATTTAGGGAAAAGTGATTGCAGCTCTTTTTCTACCTGCTCCGTACCAAAACCCTTTGTATCTAAAGTGCTACTTCCACAAGCCTGGCAATTGGTTTGAATTGCTATATAATGACTACAATAATGACAACGTAGTTGTTTACGCAATTGATGATAGGTTAAACTCACATCGCAATTAGGACATTGCGGTGTATGGCCACAGGTAGTACATTCTAATATAGGTGCGTAGCCCCTTCGATTTTGAAAAAGAATTACCTGCTCCCCATTCTCAAGGGTATTGGTAATTTCTTCTATTAGCCGCTCCGAAAAATGCCCCTTCATTCGTTTTTTACGGGTTTGCTCACGAATATTCACCAACTCCATCTCGGGCATTAGCACATTACCGTAGCGCCTTTTTATCTGAGCATAGCCATATTTTGCTGTCTTTACATTATAGAAGCTCTCTATACTGGGAGTTGCCGAACCTAAGAGCACATTACATCCATGAAGACTCCCCAAAACAATAGCCGCATCTCTTGCATGGTACCTAGGTGCCGGATCATATTGTTTAAAGGAACTCTCGTGTTCCTCATCCACAATAATGAGCCCTAAATCCTGAAAAGGAAGAAAAATAGCAGACCGTGCCCCTATTACAACTTTGGCCTTTGTTTCCTTATTTAATACATTATTCCATACCTCTACCCGTTCTTGAACATTATATTTGGAATGATAGACCGCTACCTTTTCTCCAAAATAAGCTTGTAGTCTCGAAATTAATTGTGTGGTTAATGCAATTTCTGGCAAGAGGTAGAGAGCTTGCTTCCCTTCTTTAATAACCTCCTCAATCAATTTCACATATACTTCGGTTTTCCCCGAAGAGGTAACCCCATGTAGTAGGGTTACTTTCCCCAATGCAAAGGATTTATTTATATCTTCCAATGCATTTTGCTGATATTCATTAAGGGATTTTAATGCTTCATACTCATCTCCACCCTCAAAAACTACCCGATCTGTTCGGATAAAATGCTCTTCAAGAATGCCTTTATCAATAAGCGTTTTAACAATTGCCGTAGAACTATTGGCAGATTTTGTTAAATCATTAACCTTTATCGGTTTTTTAGTTACCGCTTGTAATTGAAATAACGAAAGCACTACATCCCGCTGTTTTGGTGCTCTAGATAAAGTATCTAACAATGCTTCTAAACTCTCCTCAGTGTTATAATCTTTGCCTAATTGCACATACCTCACCAGTTTTGGCTTATATTGCTCATAGACTTCCTCTTTAATAAAAATGATACTCTTCTCTAGCAGCCTGTCTAAAATAGGGATCACATTCTTCTTCTCAAGAATTTCACTAATTTCCCTAACTCTAAGGATTGATTGGTATTGCAAAGCCTCAAAAACCAAAAACTCATCATCCTTTAAGTCAGACTCATCTATTATCGCCTTTTCATTCCTAAGAATCAAAGTTTCGCTTTCTAGCAACAGAGCACTAGGAACCGCAGCACGGAAAACCTCCCCTACTGTACACATATAGTAGTGTGCTAACCAATCCCAAAATTGCATCTGTGTGGGAGTAACTAATGGATCTTCATCTAAAATTTGATCTATTTCCTTAGCCTCATAAACGGTAGGTGCCGTTTGGTGTACATGAACAACAAGAGCGGTATATATCTTAGATTTACCAAACGGAACAGCTACCCTCATTCCGGGTTTTAATAGCCGTGCTTCCTCCTCTGAGATACTATAGGTGAATTCCTTTTCTAGCGGAATAGGTAAAATAACATTAACAAAATAAGGCATTCCTATAAGATTTTATCCCTCTGCGCGTATCCATGTTTGGGTTCGATATATAAATGCTAAATAGCCCCTTACCTTTAATTCGTTAGGATTATCAGGGTTAAGCCATATTTTACATCTAAAAGTCATCGCTTGTTCTGGATCAAATAATGTTTTTCCTTTCCATACTCCACTTCCGCCAGACTCCAATCCTTCAATAATCTTCATCCCTAAGATGGGTTGATTTTTTTTCTCCCCTTCACATTTATCACAAACAGCCTCTTCCTTCCCTGGTTCTAAAATCTTTACCACCTTACCGTGCATCATTCCGTCTTTCTCATAAATATTAATAATAGCTTTCGGATTTCCTGTTCTGTCATCTATAGTCTTCCATTTCCCAAAAACACTCTGTGCTTCCGAGGGAATATATAACAACATACAAATTACCCCTACTATCCACTTATTTCTTATTCCCATGTACTCTATATTTTTTTCGCAATGAATTTAACGAGGCATTCAACTCGAATCCTAGCAGCAATATGATCGAATTTAACCAAATAAAAACCAATAATATCAATAGTCCGCTTAAAGCTCCATATAATTCATTATAACGGGCAAACTTTTCCACATATACTCCAAAAAAATAGGAGGTTAGTATAAAAAGCAATGTAGTCATTAATGCTCCTGCAGAAAAAAATTTGGCCTGCTTACCCTCTTTAGTTCCAAAATAATACAAGGTGGCTGTTATAAAATAAAAGAGAAGCCCTAAAAACACAAACTTCCCCCATCTTACCAAAGCGAAATCTTTCTCATCTACATTTAACGCATTTTCACCATGTATAATTTCATTAAGCCCACCAAGTATATAAGCCTCAAAATACACAAATACTACGGCCCCCACCAAAAGAAGGACAGACAAGAACAACCCAACTGTTAAAGCCGTAACATATTGCCTTACAACACTTCTATTTGGACTTTCGTGATAAGAGGTCTCAAAGCCTCCAAAAATTGCATTTACCCCATTGGCCATCAAAAAAATAGAGGTGATAAATGCTATCGCTGAAGAGAGGACATCCCCTCTTTCTTGAGATTTAATCTGCAAATATATCTCACTAAAATAATCCCCCGTAGCTGTTGGAAGGAATGATTCTAAAAACTCTAAAAATTCTGCATCAAAGTTAGAGTTTTCCAGTGCTATATAGGGAATAATAAAGGGAAGTAACGTTAGCAGAAAGATTAACAGCGGAAATAAAGCTAGGAATAAACTAAAGGCTATTGAGCTGGCCCTAGTAGAGACAGCCCCCTTAATAATCCCTAACACATACATTTCTATAAGATCGTAGGACGACAAGCCTTCAAAACCTGGCAACTTAATTTTCTTCAGCAATCTTATTGCCAAATTAAGAATAGGTATGCTCTCTAGCTTTTCCTCAATCTCTGCAGACATTTATATAGCTTTAAGGCTCAAATCCATATTGTAGACTGAGTGAGTTAATGCTCCAGAAGAAATATAATTCACACCACATGCTGCGTACTTGGCAATAGTATCCTCATTAATCCCTCCTGAAGACTCTGTTAAACAGGTATCTCCAATCAGCTTTACCGCCTTTCTAGTATCTTCTAAGCTAAAATTATCTAATAGAATTCGGTAGACTCCTTTACTCTCCAATATTTCCTCCACCTCAGTTAGATTCCTAGCTTCTACAATTATTTTAAGATCTTTATTATTGTCGGCTAAATATTTATGCGTCTTTTCAATCGCTTTGGTAATTCCTCCCGCAAAATCGATATGATTATCCTTTAGCATAATCATATCATAAAGAGCAAACCTATGGTTCTCCCCACCTCCTATTTTTACTGCCCATTTCTCTAAAGCCCTTATTCCTGGGGTAGTTTTCCTAGTATCTAATATTGTAGTCTCAGTTCCTTTCAGCAGACCCGTGAAATAATTCGCTTTGGTAGCAATAGCACTCATTCTTTGCATAGCATTAAGAACAAGACGTTCTGCCTTAAGGATACTCTGCGAACTCCCAGAAACCTTAAATACCACATCTCCATACTCAATTTGTTCCCCGTCCTTAATAAGCACCTCTACCTCCAAAGTATTGTCTATATATTGAAAAACCAATTGCGCAAATTCTACTCCAGCGATAATCCCTTTATCCTTTACTAATAGTTTTGCTTTTCCCTGTGCAGAAGAGGGTATACAGGCCAAAGAGCTATGATCTCCATCACCCACATCTTCTCGCACAGCATTTTTAATTATTAGATCTAATTCGGCTCTAAATTGTTCTTCTGAAATCATACCACAACTATTTTCACGCTAATTTAGTAAAATGTTTGGGTTGTAAATAGTTTATTCCCTCTAAAGACTCCCCCAATTTATTGTCCTTTTTTATCATCCGAATTAAATTTAACTACTTATTACCTGATTCTCATCACCTCATAACAATCTAAGATCAGTTCTATATTTTTAATTTTTTCTATGGGAAATAAAATTAGCAACTTACTTTTGCCTCATGACCATAAAGCTACTTGTACTAGGAAAAACGGACAGCACCCCTTTAATCCAATTAATTGAGGAATATCAAAAACGATTAAAACACTATGTACGGTTTGAATTGGATATTGTTCCCGATATAAAAAACACCAAAAATCTTTCTGAAAAACAACAAAAAGAAAAGGAAGGGGAAGCAATTATAAACAGGTTAAACCCTACAGACGTCCTGATCCTATTAGACGAAAGAGGAAAACAAAACACCTCCGTAGAATTCTCTCAATATTTACAAAAGAAAATGAATTCTGGAATAAAGCAGTTAGTTTTAGTTATTGGTGGACCATATGGATTTAGTGATGCTGTATATCAAAAATCACAAGGGTCGCTTAGCTTATCAAAAATGACGTTCTCCCATCAAATGGTACGTTTATTTGTGATAGAACAACTTTATAGAGCCTTTACCATTCTAAAAAACGAACCTTATCATCATCAATAAACCTCTCTTTTTAGTCTTAAAAAGGATCAAACAAAAATTACTCCTTAATTGCTAAAACAATTAAAAACCCCAGGGAAGTTTGTTCTAAACCAAAAATTAGGCTGTACAAACTTCCCAGGGGTTTTATAATGTATTCGGTATAGTTTCTTAGCCACACCCTTATAAAACGTCTAGTATAACACTCTAAATTTTATAGTGTTATCTATCTTTTTCAAGGCTTTAATAACGTCTTTGTTATACTTTTTATCTAAATCTGTTATCACATAACCCAACTCACTGTCTGTTGAAAGGTACTGACCAGAAATATTCATATTAAAACGTGCCAAAACCTCATTAATCTTTGCCATTACTCCTGGCACATTTTTATGGATGTGCAGAAAGCGATGACCATTCTTTTGTTTTGGAAGCCTAATATTCGGGAAATTAACAGCATCTACCGTATTTCCAGAATTTATATAGTCCATTATTTTATTAGGAACAAAATCGGCAATATCTCTTTGCGCCTCTTCGGTACTACCTCCAATATGCGGTGTTAAGATAACATTCTGCAACCCTTTAAGTTCAGTTAAGAATTCTCCGTTACTTCTTGGCTCTTCCGGGAAAACATCTATAGCTGCACCAGCTATTTTGCCGCTTTTTAATGCCGCTGCTAATGCTGCGATATCTACAACAAAACCTCTAGACAGGTTTACAAGGTGCGCCCCATCCTTCATTTGGTTGATCTCTCGCTCCCCTATAAAATTATGATTAGCCTTATTATCATCTATATGCAAGGTAACTACATCCGAGATGTTTAAGAGCTCTTCCAAGGAGTTACATTTGGTAGCATTTCCTAAAGCCAATTGATCTGCAACATCATAATAATAAACACGCATACCTAGAGCTTCTGCCAAAACAGACAGTTGCTTCCCAATATTTCCGTATCCTACTATTCCCAAATTCTTGCTTCTTACTTCTTTAGAGTTCGCAGCAGTTTTATTCCACTTCCCAGAATGTATTTCCGTACTACGAGGGAATATACTTCTCATCAACATAATAATCTCTCCAATGGCAAGCTCTACCACCGATCTAGTATTACTATAAGGAGCGTTAAATACAGCCACCCCCCTTTTTTTGCACGCCTCTAAGTCTATCTGAGTAGTCCCAATACAAAAAGCGCCGACTACCATTAATTTTTCAGCAGCTTCCAAAACTTTCTCAGTTACTTGGGTCTTAGAACGAATTCCTAGTACATGAACATCTTTAATTTTTTCAATAAGCTCTTCCTCAGTTAAGCTATGCGTTAATAGTTCTACAGAAAACCCTTCCTCAGAAAGGGTGTCAAAAGCATTGGAATGAACGTTTTCTAATAATAGAATTTTAATTCTATTTTTTGGGTAGGATACTTTTCTTGGCAACTTATTCACAAATAAAAATTCATCTAAATTAGGGGTAATATAATCTGCATTTTTTGCAGCTTTTTCTCTATGCACGTTTTCGGTATAAGCGAAAAATTTATCCGCAATACCTGCTTCCCGCATTACATAATCACTATAACCATCACCTATAACCTGAACCTCTCCTTGAAGTCCTAGGTTTTTTAGGCACTCTATTTTTCCATTGTGTGAAGACAATACATTATCCTCATCAAAACCAATTATATTTCCGTCTTCATCAAATTTAAAAGTGTTTGCATACACCCTATCTGCAGGAATATTGTACGCCGCTACTATAGGGTCTATAAACTCTTTAAATCCGGCAGAAATCACATAGATATCATCAGAATAGGTCTCAAAAAACTCTTTATTGGATTCTATTGATTTGGAAATTTTATGGCGTAATAAATCAACCAATTCCACCAAATCATCTTTATGGGCATTCAGCAACTTAATGCGCTTTTCCAAGGATTCCGTAAACGAGATATCGCCATCTATTCCTAAATTGGTGATTTTCTGAATCTCCTCTATTATCTCATCCTTATCACTTCTACCTTTTAGTGTGATTTCGGCCAAAACATCCAAGCCTTCTACCCTTGTGAGTGTACTGTCAAAATCGAACACATATTTTCTGCTCTCTACAACCATATTAGCGTGAAAAAAAATTAAGCTATAAAAGTATGAATAATTATCGTTAGACACCTTAAACTCCACAGAAAACTAAGTCAACAACTTGTTTTCTAACAGAAAAATAAGAAATCAACTATTATCACCCATCAATTTTGTCAAATCGATAAATATCATCTTGCAATAAAAGCCACAAACATAGCACCCTTCATTATACTCACCATACAATTAATGAAAATTTGTCCTAGAATTTCAGGCTATTTTAAAACCCAATTTAAGACTCATCACAATTAAAGAAAATGCCTTATTCTTAAGTCATAGGTTATTATCATAGAACACAACCCTAACTTACATATAGCAAGCCCGTAATAATGGCTAATCCAAAACTCAACAAAGTTCCAATCAATATATACTCTGTAAGCTTACGTGAATTACTTTCTTTAAGGTCATTAAATCTAAAAACCGACTTAGCGGTTATTAGCAATCCTATTGCCTCCCAACGCCCCAAAATAATAAAGACTAGCACAAACAAACGCTCTATAATCCCTATATATTTTCCGGCATTAGGTAGGGATTTATGATCAATTTCTATTCTATCCGACATGCCTTCTAAAAGCTTAGCCATGATAATTGACGAAGGAAACCCTACAAATACAACGGCGGTTACCAAAGCCCAGTCAATCCCTTTAATCAAACCTAGCGTAAACTCCATTAAATTACCATAGTAAGCACAACTATATAGCACTAAAACGTGTAATAGCTGATCGATAAAAAAAGGAATGGCCTTGTTTTTAAAATAAGGGTCAACATACAACTTAGCAAGATCTATAAAATAATGAGATACAGCTATCACTACAGCTAATCTCCAGAGATTTAAATCCCACAACAATAACATAACAAGTCCAAAATGAACCAAAGTGTGAAGATACAAGTAGATAGAACTAATCTTATTCGCCGCTTTATGAACTACCCATCGGGTAGACTGTATCATAAAATCACCTATAAGATGGGCCAATATTAACTTAGTAAACAAAATCATAGCTGTATTTCTTTGATTATTGATTCATAAAACTGCAACAAATCCTCCACCAAATCCATTCTTGCACGGTTTAAACGCTGACTCACCGCTGATTGTTTAATCCCCAAACGATTGGCCATCTCTTGTTGCGATTCTTCTGGATACTCCAAAGTTAATTGCACTATTTCTGCAGAAACTACAGACCAACTATCCATAAAATCTAACGCCAATCGCAACATTAAGTTTAGAGCCTTGTCTTCTTTAGCACTCCCTGTTACTACTGCAAGGTTCAATTTTTGTTCCTTTAGCGTTTCAAAAATTCTTCCAGAACGTTGGTGCGCCTCACCATTAGACTGACTTACACTATCTGCTAAATATGTCACCTTGCCTAGACCTATTCCCATCCTAACATCTAATGGCTTTATCTGCTTAATAATAGCCTTTATGTGCACAGCCATTCGCAATGCGTTTTCTGGCGATGTTTTTATTTGAAACTCATCTCCCCTATAAATCTCCCAATCGCTAGGAGGCTCACCTATATTTATCAAATACGCCTTTAAAGTCTCCATCCAATCGGATGATTGATCTGCCTGAGAGTTAATTATATCCCCTGTAATAATCGCTATCATATTAATAAGCTAAAACGCTAATATAATAAATAATAAGCTAAAACACTAATAAATCAATGTATAAGCAAAAAGACTTATAACCATTGGGGGATGCAACTATTCCTGAATAGCACTTCCACTAAAACTACAATCTTTGATATCTACTAAAGTGATAAAAACCCCAGGCATTCCATAGCCTTAAAACCAACGTCTCACCTTTACACAGTATTTTTGAAATTCTTTGGGAAATTTTTTAAACAGTGCTTCTTCTTCTGGAATAATCTGAAAAGCATTCATATAATAAACAAAACCCGCAGCCAACAAAGTATTAAAAGCGTTCCCTAAGTACAACCCCCATCCTAATAAAAGAAGCAACAATGCCAAATACATGGGATTTCTAGAATATTCATACAATCCTCCCGTTACAAGCATGGTTGTCTTTGAAGGCGCAGACGGATTTATTGTGGTCTTAGCCTTAAAAAACTGAACTAGAGAAACAATACCGATTAAGCCAGACATTGAGAATAAAAAAAGCATTAAATACTTCCTTCCAAAAAAATCGAAATATCCAACAGGTAAATATTCTGCCAATATGAACATTAATCCAGCAAATAATACCACAACAAGTAATGGCGGAATTTTTAATTTCATACCTTAAAAAAATAAAACTTCAATAAAATTACTACATTTGAATCTACCAAAGTAATTTATAATAGCTTACCCTACAACAATAAAAAAATAATTGGAATGCAATTGGTATTTGCCACAAATAATCGCAACAAATTACAAGAAGTTCAAAAGTTATTTCCACCTGATATAAAACTACTATCCTTGGAGGACATTGGCTGCCACGAAGAAATAGAAGAAACAGAACCTACTTTAGAGGGAAATGCTATCCTAAAAGCAAATTACATAACAAAGCATTATGGGTATTCCTGTTTTGCGGACGACACAGGCCTATTAGTAGATGCGTTAAACGGCGAACCAGGAGTGCATTCTGCTAGATATGCTGGCAATCAGAAAAACACGGAGGACAATATTAATAAGTTATTGACCAATCTAAAGGGTGAGTTGAACCGATCTGCACATTTTAAAACCGTAATTGCTCTAAATCATAATAAAGAACAGTTCCTTTTCCAAGGCATTGTAACAGGTACGCTAACTACGGAAAGAAAAGGCGAAAAAGGTTTTGGCTACGACCCTATATTTATCCCAGATGGGTACGATAAAACCTTTGCAGAAATCCCAATGGATATTAAGAACAAAATAAGTCACAGAGCTAAGGCCACACAACAGTTACTAGCATTTTTTAAATAAATTATCCCTAACCTAATACTCCCCCCCAATCTAACAATGAAAATAAACAGATATTTTAAAAGCAAGGAAACATTAGGGGGCATCTTAATTGCAGCTTTTGCCGCCTTATTAGCCACTACAGAGCTAATCAATAGCTATTTAGAAGAACAAACCATTATTTCACAAAATCAACAGGTAAGTTATTCTAATTGGTATCAGGCTAAAAGCATCAAGCAAAATCTAAAGGAAAGCGAATTAGACTTTCTAAAAACCATTATGGAAATAGGGATTGCACCTCCAGAGAAACACCAAAACCTCAAAAACATAATGGCCCATACCAAATCTATGGTTATGAAATATGAGGCAGAAAAAACAGAACTACTTGTAGGGTCCTCAAATATCCCACGCCAATATTGGGCACAAGATTTAGATGGGGAGATGGGAAAAATTGTAGGTGTTAAGGAATGGATAACTAGAGCCCAAAAATATGAAGGAGCCTCACAAAAAATGGACCTAGCCAAACTACTCTTCCAGATTTGCATAGTACTTTGTGCCGTCTGTATTGTAATCCGAGATAACAAAAAAATACAGTCTAATTTTATTTTTTTATCCATATTCTTTGGGGCGCTCGGCTTAGCATCTGCGGTATATGGATGCCTTATCTCTTTATAAAAAATTAGCAACCATTCTGAAACAAATTATTATAATTTAAAAATAAACACTACCTTTGCCGCTTCAATTAACGCCGCTGGTATAGCATGTGTTGTAGTGAGTCTTAATAGGTTATAGAAAATAATCGCTCCCATCAACATACATATTTGCGATTATTTAATAACATATTATGACAAAATTTGAAGCATTAGGGCTAGATCAGTCCCTATTAAATGCTATTTCAGATCTTGGATTTGAAAGTCCATCTGAAGTACAAGAAAAAGCAATCCCAATTTTATTAGAAAGCGAAACGGATTTAGTAGCCCTTGCCCAAACAGGTACAGGAAAGACTGCTGCATTCGGTTTTCCTTTAATTCAAAAAATAGACCGCGCAAGCAGGACCACTCAAGGTTTAATCCTTTCTCCTACTCGTGAACTTTGTTTACAGATTACCAATGAAATGGTACATTATTCCAAATATGAAAAAGGATTAAATGTAGTAGCCATTTATGGAGGGGCAAGCATAACAGATCAGGCCAGACAAATAAAAAGAGGAGCTCAAATAATAGTAGCTACTCCTGGTAGAATGAAAGATATGATAAACCGAGGTTTGGTAGATATTTCCAAAATCGATTATTGTATCTTGGATGAAGCTGATGAGATGTTGAACATGGGATTTTTTGAGGATATTAAAGATATTCTTTCTAATACCCCTAAAGAAAAATCTACTTGGTTATTTTCAGCTACCATGCCAAAAGAGGTATCTATTATAGCTAAGAAGTTTATGAACAACCCTCAGGAAATTACTGTGGGAGCAAAAAATTCTGGTACCAATAACGTACAGCACGAATATTACGTGGTGGGCGGTAGAGATAGATATCCTGCCTTAAAAAGGTTAGCCGATACCAATCCTGATATCTTCTCAGTTATCTTCTGTAGAACTAAAAGAGATACTCAAAAAGTAGCTGAAAAACTAATCGAAGACGGATACAATGCAGGTGCATTACACGGAGATTTAAGTCAAAACCAAAGGGATTTGGTAATGAACTCCTTCCGTAAAAGACAGATACAAATGTTAGTAGCAACTGATGTTGCTGCTAGAGGAATAGATGTTGATGACATTACACACGTTATTAACTACCAATTACCTGATGAAATTGAAACCTACACCCACAGAAGTGGCCGTACAGGAAGAGCAGGTAAGACCGGAGTTTCTATGGTTATTATTACAAGAAGTGAACTTCGTAAAATTAAAGCCATTGAAAACAAGATAAAGCAATCATTTATTGCTAAAACTATTCCAACCGGAATGGAAATCTGTGAGATTCAGCTTTATCATTTAGCGAACAAAATAAAAGATACTGAAATTAATAAGGAAGTAGACAACTACTTACCTGCTATTAATGAGGTTTTAGAGGGAATAGATCGCGAAGAGCTAATCAAAAAAATTGTCTCTGTAGAATTTACACGCTTCTTTAATTATTACAACAAAGCCAAAGACTTAAACATATCTTCTCCAAGAGATAAGGACGTTATAGGATCTAACAATACACTTAACAATGGCAATGTAAGATACTTTATAAATGTTGGAGAAAAAGACGGCTATGATTGGATGTCCTTAAAAGATTTTATTAGAGATACCGTGAATCTTGGACAGGATGATATCTTTAAAGTAGATGTTAAGGAAAGTTTCTCTTTCTTTAACACTGATGCTGCAGCTACAGAAGAAATATTAAAAACCTTTACCGATTTCAAGGTAGACGGAAGGTTCGTTAATGTTGAAGTTTCCAAAAACCCAGGTGGAGATGGTGGCGGAAGACGTGGTCGCGGCGGAAGGCGCGATAGTAAAAAAAGTGGATTCGGAGGAAGAAACGGTAGTGGAAGAGATTTCCGAAATAATGATAGAAGCAGAAGTAGAAGAAGTGACCGAGGCCCTGCCAAAGGAAACTCTTCTAGTAGCTCCGGTAAAAGAAGGACTCAGAGAAAAAGTGACTCCTATTAGTTAATTGTATACTAAAAAAATACGCTTCGGCGTATTTTTTTAGTTAGTTTACCAATCATAACCTTGGATCAATTGAATGAAAACCTTTTTATTAACCTTCATAATTGTCTTTGTTACTTTTGGATACTCCCAAGAGACTGAAAAAAAAGACGAACTTAAAGAACTTAAAGCTATTGTATTAAATGCCCAAACGGACCAGCCTATGGAAAGTGTCCACGTGGTAAACCTTAATCAGGTGATTGGTACTATTACCAACAAACAGGGAGAATTCTCTATACCTGCCCAAGTTAACGACACTTTGTATTTCACCTTCTTAGGTTTTAAATCACAAAAAGTGAGGGTAACTAACGATATGTTTAGGTTTAAGAATACCAAAATATCACTTACCGAATTGGCATACGCTTTAGAGGAAGTTATTGTAAGACCCTATTCCCTTACCGGTTATTTGGAAATAGATGTAAAAAACTTACCCATCAACAATGCTTTTCAGTATAGTATCTCTGGGCTATCTGTAGGATACGAAGCAGGAAGCAAGAACCCAAGCGCAGTCACTAAAGTATTAGGAGCCATTCTTAACCCAGCAGACCTCTTACGAAACCTATTTGGAAAGAAACCTAACCAGATGCGTAAACTTCGGCAAATGAAAGAGGATGATAGAATTAGAGATCTACTAGCTTCTAAATTTGATAGAGAAACCCTAACCGAACTACTTCAAATTGAAAAGGTGGATATTGAAGATATATTGAGTAATTGCAACTACTCCAAATCTTTTATTGCCACTGCCAACGATTTGCAAATCTTAGACGCTATTAGTAGTTGTTACGAAGAATTTAAAGTCCTAAACCGGAAACAATAATTAGAATCGAGGATTTTTCTAATCCACTGATAAAAATATCATATTTCTAGTCCCCTACTTTAGAATACTACAAACTAGGAGCACTTCTGTATGAAATATATCCCTAGACAATACATTACAACTATTTAAAAGAGGTGTACTGCCTACCTTTAAGGTTAGGCATCTATTTCTCCATTATCATTTTTAAATTTCTTAAACCCTCCTCAAAATCCTTCCCCACCATTTTATCCATATTCATAAAGAGCATCATCACTGACATGGGAAATTTATTCTTTCCTTTAAAACCCCAAACTACTTCTGTTTGGTTAGCCCCTTTCTCGGATAGAATAAGATAACTATCAGAAGTAGACTTAAAAGGTTTTAAAAATCGGAGTTCTCCTTCTACCCTTTCGTCTTCAACTACCTTGGTGATTTCCTGCTCACCTTCTCCAACATCTTTATTTCCCTTCCAATAACTTACAAAGCCTACCTCACCATCAATCCCAGTGAACTTATTTTCCATATTGGGATCTTTATTTGCCCATGGGGACCACTCTTGCTGATTTTTAAGGTATTTAATATTATCGAAAACCTTATTCTTAGGACTATTAATTACAATTGATCTTGAAACATTATATGTTTTAGGGGCCAGGACGGCCAAAAGAAAAATTAGCACTATAATTCCTAGCAAAATATATAGTACAGTTGTCATAGCGCTTATGTGTTGATTCCCTTAAAGATAGGAATAATATTATTTGGTACTGTGGTATCTTGCTAAAACATCCTCAACACTACGAACCGATTTTTTAGTCCAGTCTAGCCTTCTCTCTAGTTTTTCCTCCTCAGTTAGGCGCCATTCTACATCCGATCTTTTTAAAAGACTGGTAAGACGATGTAATATTATAGCAGCAGAAACAGAGATATTAAGACTTTCTGTAAACCCAACCATAGGAATAGTTAAGTATGAATCTGCATTGTTCATTACTTCCTGACTCAACCCATCCCTTTCCGTACCAAAAAACAGTGCGGTTTTACCATCAAGTTTAAAGTCGGGCAACAAAACACCATTCTCATGTGGTGTTGTGGCTACAATACGGTACCCTTCCCTTCTTAACGCATCAATACAGGATGTGGTATTATTATATCTTTTGGTATCTACCCATTGCTGGGCACCCATAGAAATGCTTTTATCTAATCGTTTACCGTATCTGTTTTCAATTAAATGCGCCTCTTGTATTCCAAAAACATCACAACTCCTTATTACGGCACTCATATTATGCATCTGATATACATCCTCTACAGCTACAGTAATATACTTAGTACGATCTTCCAATATATCTAAGAAACGTTGTTTCCTTTTTAAAGTAATAAAACCTTCTAAATACGCTAGCAGTTCATGGTCGATCATTTCCGTATAAATTGATGTTCAATAAAAATGTTAGATTTACAAATATATACTCTTTTTAAATGAAAAAATTAGTTGTTTTAACTGGAGCTGGAATCAGTGCTGAAAGTGGTATTAAAACTTTTAGGGATGCCGATGGTTTATGGGAAGGTCACGATGTAATGGAGGTTGCTACTCCCCAGGGTTTCGAGAGAAACCCTGCCTTAGTCCTAGATTTCTACAATCAGCGAAGAAGACAATTGCTAGAGGTGCACCCTAATCAGGCTCATCTTTCCCTAGCGAAATTAGAAGACCAATACACGGTACATATTATCACTCAAAATGTAGACGACCTACATGAAAGAGCTGGCAGTTCTAACGTTATCCATTTACACGGAGAATTGCTAAAAGCTAGAGGCGCCAGTGACCCCAACAGTATAGTGGACTGGAAAAAAGACATTAATTTAGGGGATCTCTGTACGGCAGGAACGCAGTTAAGACCCCATATTGTCTGGTTTGGAGAGGATGTTCCAATGCTAGCCAAAGCAGCTGACATAACTGCTAATGCAGATATTTTAATAATAATTGGCACTTCTATGCAAGTATACCCAGCGGCAAGTCTGGTACATTACGCACCTAATAACATCCCCATATATTTTATAGACCCTAAACCCAATATCAGAGAAACTGACTTTAACAACCTTACAGTCATAAAAAATAGTGCTACTAAGGGAATGGAACTATTAGCGCAAAAATTACTTAAAAACACCTAATAGCGTAAAGAAGTAAATTGAAAAAAAGAACATCTCGTGAACAATTCGGAATGGTATAAAACACTAAAGCATGTTAATGCTTCTAAGAAAAAAAGAACAGAAACAGCTTCCATTGTTCTAAAGCATCCAGAAAATTTAGGCAACCTCCTGGAGGTTGCGTTTAGAGTAGATGACCCAATTTCTTGCAAGGCATGGTGGGTTTTGGAGTTTATTGCAAAGCAACGCTTAAACCTCCTACTTCCACATATAGATACCATTCTTGAAAATAGCGGAAAAATATATCTAGATTCAGCGGTAAGACCCTCTGCTAAAATCTACGAATACTTATGTTATTCCTATTTTACTGATAAAGCGCCTGCTACCCGTAAGGCGCTAAAAGAAAAGCACCTCTCCCTAATAGCTACCCTTTGTTTTGATTGGTTGATAGGTGAACACAAAGTAGCCGCTAAGGCCTATTCTATGACCTGCCTCTTATTATTAGGCCAAAGGTTTAAATGGATTTGGCCCGAGCTAATGCAGGTATTACAACAAAATTACAATAACGGAAGTCCGGCTTACCAAGCTAGAGCAAGAATGATACTTGCAAAATTAAAGTAGTTACTCCCACAGTTAATTCCATAAGCTATACTTAAAAACATTAGTTACACTCACTAATAACATCGCATCGGAAATATAGGAATCGCCTAATTCAGACAGCATCAGCAAACTACATCGGAGCAGGTTCACCTGAAAGATTCGGACAGGCCCGCCTGAAAGATTCGGGCAGGCCCGCTTGTATCCTACGGGTAGCCAAGCTTCGGAGCATTCAAATCTCGATTATCGAGTAAATCCCTTTATTCCAATCCATAAACATAATTTTGGGATCGCTTTTATACTGTTTAACTTATAACTATCTTTGCGCCTTTCTAAAAACATCCAATTTCTTATAAAATGTCATTAAACAAATTAAACGCCATTTCGCCTATAGACGGTAGATATCGCAGTAAGACTGCATCTTTGGCACCCTATTTCTCAGAAGAAGCACTTATTAAGTATAGGGTTTTAGTGGAAATTGAATATTTTATTGCGCTTTGCGAAATTCCATTACCACAACTGTCGGACTTTGACACTACCAAGTTTCCGGCTTTAAGGGAAATCTATAGCAATTTCACTTCTGAAGATGCTAATGCAATTAAAGAAATTGAAAAGGTTACCAACCACGATGTTAAGGCTGTTGAGTATTTCATTAAAAAGAAGTTTGACCAACTAGGCTTACAGGCATATAAAGAATTTATTCATTTTGGGCTTACTTCCCAGGATATTAATAATACAGCTATTCCTCTTTCCATTAAGGAGGCTATGGACCAGGTGTATGTTCCTCACTACCTAGAAGTATTAAATAAAATAGAAGAACTAGCTAAAGAATGGGAAGCCGTTCCTATGCTTGCTAGAACTCACGGACAACCTGCGTCCCCTACTCGATTAGGCAAAGAGGTAGATGTTTTTGCTGTTAGGCTAAAGGAACAATTCCGTATGCTGGAGGAGATTCCTAACGCAGCCAAATTTGGAGGCGCCACAGGAAACTTTAATGCACATAAAGTAGCCTATCCTAACATTGACTGGAAAGCCTTTGGAAAGAAATTTGTTGAGGAAAAACTAGGTTTGCACCACTCTTTCCCTACTACGCAAATTGAGCATTACGATCATATGGCAGCATTGTTCGATTGCTTAAAACGCATCAACAACATTATCCTGGATTTAGATAGGGATTTCTGGACCTATGTATCCATGGATTATTTTAAACAAAAAATTAAGGCTGGAGAAGTTGGTTCGTCAGCAATGCCCCATAAGGTAAACCCGATAGACTTTGAAAATTCCGAAGGAAATTTAGGAATTGCCAATGCAATTTTTGAACATTTATCGGCAAAATTACCAGTGTCTAGGTTGCAAAGAGACCTTACCGACAGTACTGTACTAAGAAATGTGGGAGTACCTTTTGGTCATACTCTAATTGCTTTTCAATCTACCTTAAAAGGCCTTAACAAATTACTCCTTAACGAAGAGAAATTTAATGAAGACCTAGAAAACAATTGGGCAGTTGCTGCAGAAGCTATCCAAACTATTCTAAGACGCGAAGCATATCCTAATCCTTACGAAGCTTTAAAGGGACTTACGAGGACAAATGAAAAAATTACGCAAGATTCTATTGCTAATTTTATAGACACCTTAGAAGTTAGCGAAGAGATAAAGAAGGAGTTAAAACAAATTACTCCTCAAAATTACACCGGAATTTAAGAGCTAGTGTACACTATTTTATCTTTTACTCGGTATTTCGACTCCGATTAGTCGACAAAACCGGGCCAATTATAAGGAATATTAAGATGAAAAAACCCTGCCTAGAAAATTCTAAGCAGGGTTTATTGACATTGAGGGTGTGTTATTATTCTCCTTTTACAAATGCGCCTATTTGCTGTAGGCCTTGCCCCTTATAATCCGATTTTTCTAATGCTTGGATAAACTGAACCAGTTTAGCAGGATTCATATCCTTCCCTAGCACTCTTACGACCATAAAACCTTTATCATCACTATCTCCATAAATAACCACCTCATCTATAGCGTCTTCATCACCTAAATATTTAACGGTAGCTTTTCCATAAGTGGTATTCATTTTCATTAACTCTGTGAACTTCTCATTTTTTAAAATGGACTTTATATTCATTCGTTCTTTCTGAAATTCGACCTCATTTTTGTCTGTCTTTTTAAAAGCAAGTATATTCAGTTTTCTCAGCGACTCCATCGCCTCTTCCTGATCCTTAGTTAAATTTGCTTCTGCTAAGTTTAAAAGACTAACGGGGAGATCAACTGAGATAAAATTAGGATTCTCGGCATTATCCACATAATATTCTTGCAAGCTCTGATTAGAGGAGCAACTTAGGAATATAAATAACAACAGTAAAGTACTTCCCTTAGTTAGTAACTCTTTCATTTTATAGTTTTTTAAATTGATTTTTTGTATTCCTCGTACCCTAAAAAATAGGTCTTCTCTATTGAACTACCCTATACATTGGGTTGCCTACTTTTTGTTTTTTCCAGCCTTATTTAATTCACTTGGAAGGTTCATCTTCTTGGTAAGCGACCCTATCTTGTTTAAATCTATGTCTCCAGTAAGCGACAGCAGTACCGTTTCAATTTTTCTATCATTAATCTTAGCCCCTGCATTCTCTATATTAGTAACAAACATGAGTAACTCGCTCACATGGTCTTCGTCCTTCCCACTTCTAATATAAAACTTCACATTAGCGTCTTTATCTTTTACCCGCATCAATTCTTCTAATGAGGCCGATTTTAGATACTTTGCCATTGTAGACTCCATATCAGCAGAAACCGCCTTATCCTCTGTAATAAACACCTTTAAATTCTTTAAGTTCTGAGCAATATCCATAAAATCTTGTGCTTCTTGGTCATCTACCTCCACATCTATCTTACTAAGTAACCTAAACATACTTTCGTTTACCACCACGGCACTTACCTTATCCAAATCTTCAAATTTATCGAACACAGATTGCGAGAACCCTGAAAATGGTAGTACGGCCAATATTGCAATTATG
Organism: Arenibacter latericius DSM 15913; assembly: GCF_000424985.1. GTDB lineage: Bacteria > Bacteroidota > Bacteroidia > Flavobacteriales > Flavobacteriaceae > Arenibacter > Arenibacter latericius. The sequence goes on along the minus strand of NZ_KE384286.1, from coordinate 54,129 downwards.
ATAATTTTTCTCATCTCTTTATTATTTAATTTTTATTGTAAATTTTTTCTTTTGTCGCTTCAAATTCTTTTAAATAAGCCACTTTTTCTGTGCCTCTTTCAAAATTGGCTGCTAGCAAGCTAAGTGCCCTTTTTGTTTCTTTATAAGCGTATTCTGCTTTTTCCTGCTCCTTTTGATCGCGGTAAGCATTACCAAAATATATGCCAAACACTAAAACTGCTACGGCAGCAATTGATATCCACTGCATGTACCTTTTCTTACGCTTTAGCTCTAGTTGTTTGGTAAACCGCTCCTCTTTTGCTTTGGAAAAATATTGAAACATTGGCGCGTAGGCTCTTAAATGTACCGGTATATCTTCATTTGAGAAATAGTCCCGTAATATTTCTTCTTCGGGAACTGTGGTAGTAGCCTCCAAGTATTTCTCCAATAGCTTTTCTATTCTATCCAATTCCATAATTATGTTTTTGAACCAATTTTTCTCTAACCGTTTTTCTTGCTCTCGACAATGCAACCCTTATAGCTGTAGGCTTCATATCTAATAAATCTGCAATCTCCTCAAACTCATATTGCTCTACATCTCTTAATTGAAGCACCATTTTTTGCTGTTCGGGCAATTCTGCTATAATCTTCTCTACCCAACTAAGACTGTCGTTAACTTCTATTTCTGACTGTAAGGAAACGTTTTCGTCTTGATAATTGCTGTGTACCAATTTTAAATTACTCGCTTGTTTGGACTTCAATCGGTCTAAACAAAAATTCTTTGTCATGGTCATCGCATAAGCCTCTACATTCTTATAGTTGCCCATTACCTTATTTTTAGACCATAGCTTCATTAAAATTTCCTGTGTAGCGTCTTCTGCCTCTTCCCTAGAGGTCAACAATCGTTTAGCAAGCCTAAACATCTTGTCCTTAAAAGGAAGTACCACATCTAAAAACTCTGTCTGTTGCATTAGGTTCGGTTGTTTTGTAATCCCTTTTAACAGGCTTACAATTGGAAGACGAAATAAAACCTCTTTTGTTACGTTTTATTTTTATTTCTTTTCAATGTTCGTAATTTACACCCAAAGAAACCAAATACGCATTTGTTCCGTATATATAAAAATTATTCTCGCTTCCTTATATTATTTTTTGTTGGAATGATTTTTGTTTGCATGAATATAATAGAAACTTACTCTTTACAATGAAAAAATATTTAAGTATAGTACTGGGAATTAGCTTACTCTTTATCCAATGTTCTAAAAATGACGAAGTCTTACCGGACCCGGTGTCACCAGAAATAGAACCTGAAGTAGAAGCAATAGACGTAACGGTACAGGATTTTATGTGGCAAACCATGAACCTTTATTATTTTTGGCAGAGCGATGTAACTGATTTAGATGATGACAGATTTACCACAAAATCAGGATACAGACAGTTTTTGGAATCTGAACAAGATCCTGGTAAATTCTTTGAGGAAAAACTTCTTTTTTCTGAAGACCGATTCAGTTTCTATTCCGAAGATTATAAAGAATTAACCAAAGCCTTTTCTGGAGTTTCTAAAAGCAACGGATTGGAATTTGGACTTAGCCTTTTTGCCGATAGCGACGACGTTTTTGGTTATGTTAGATATGTAGTCCCCAATTCTAACGCGGCTAGCAAAGAGATTAAAAGAGGAGACTTTTTCACTGGCGTGAATGGAACACCTCTTAACTTAAATAATTACGAAGAACTTTTGTTTGGGAAAGAAGACACCTACTCCCTAGATATGGCCATTATTTCTGATAATGTAATAAGAAATACTGGAGAGAAAGTTACCCTTACTAAAGAAGCGGATTTAACAGAAAATCCTGTTCATATAGCTGAAGTATTAGAAGTGAATGGTAAAAAGATTGGCTATCTGATGTATAACAGCTTCACCAATGAATTTGATGAAGATCTTAACGAAGCTTTTGGCACATTTAAATCTGCAGGAGTAACAGATTTAGTAGTAGATCTAAGGTACAATCCAGGAGGATCAGTGAATTCTGCCGTACTATTGTCTAGTATGATCTATGGCACCAATTCTGACAAAGTTTTCTTAAAGGCAAGGTACAATGAAAAATTGCAAAAAGGCTATGAGAACAACAACATTGACCTAAACACCTACTTTTCTAACAAAACAAATAAGAGCACCCCTATTAATTCCTTAGGGTTAAATAAAGTATATGTACTTGCCACTGGCAGTAGCGCCTCTGCAAGTGAATTGGTCATTAACGGCTTGGATCCTTATATAGATGTTGTACATATTGGTACCACAACTACTGGGAAGAACGAGTTCTCCGTTACTTTTGTGGATGATTTTGACAACGGAAACGTATATGATTCAGATAGAGAAGATGAAATAAATCCAGACAACCACTGGGCCATACAACCCCTCATTGGCAGAAATGAAAATTCAATTGGATTTTCAGACTATACTGATGGACTTCAGCCAGACATCGAATTAAGAGAAGACTTGTCTAATCTTGGTGTTTTAGGAGACATAAATGAACCTTTATTGAAAAAGGCTATTTCAGAAATTACAGGCATGTCCGCAAAAATGGATTTTACCGTTCAGCATCCAGTAAATTTGGTTACTAGCTCTAAAATGTTCACCATAACCAAGAACAACATGTATATGGACATCAAAAATCCATTACCTATTAAACAGCAATAATAAAGTTTTGCAGAGAAAGACTAATACATTTCTAACATCCTTTTAGCTATTTATGTTGTAATAAAACCTATCGCTTTTTATTTTATGAGAAAATTTATAGCACTACTATTGCTCTCTGCAGTTTTTTCCTGTACGGACCAAGATGATGAGGCTTTTATTTACCCAAATGATTCCGAGGTCCAACATTTTATGTGGCAGGGATTAAACCAATGGTACTTTTGGCAGGCAGATGCCCCAAACCTTGGAGATAATAGGTTTGCAACTAATGAAGAGTACATAGACTACCTAGAAAAATATACAGACCCCGAAGAGTTTTTTTATCAAACCTGCTACAAGCACAGTAGGATTATAGGTGAGGCAAATGCTATTGATCGTTTTAGCTTTTTAAATAAAGACTATAGGGTGCTAGTTAACTCCTTAAACGGAATTTCTAAAAGCAATGGAATGGAATTTGGTTTAGTCCGTTTTCAAGGTAGTTCTGATATTTTTGGTTATGTGCGGTATATTGTCCCTAATTCCGACGCCGCCACCAAAGACATTTCTAGGGGAGAAATTTTTAATCGGGTAAACGGTGTAAAACTCAACAATAGTAATTATGCCAACCTACTATTTGGGGGTGACGACACCTATACTCTGGGCATGGCCGATATTAACGGAAACGTGGTTACCAATAATAACAAAGAGGTAACCCTTACCAAACAAGAAGGATTGGTAGAAAACCCAATCCTAGTCGCAAAAACTGTAGAAGTAGACGGTATTAAGATTGCCTATCTTATGTATAACGGATTTACTTCTAGCTTTAACGAGGAATTAAATACGGCCTTTGCACAGTTTAAATCTGAAGGTGTAACCGAACTAGTGTTAGACTTAAGATACAACCCTGGGGGATCCGTAAATAGCGCTAGGCTTTTGGCTAGCATGGTTTACGGCACTAATACCAATGAAGTTTTTATTAGACAACGTTGGAATGACAAAAAACAAGCTACATACAGTTCGGAAGACTATTTTGCTTCCAAGACCGATAAGGGAACAGCCATTAATTCTCTAAACCTTAACAAGGTCTATGTCTTGGCAACTAGAAGCTCTGCAAGTGCTAGTGAACTAGTGATGAATGGACTTGCACCTTATGTAAACGTTATTCATATAGGAGAACAGACAAGAGGAAAAAATGAATTTTCGGTTACCATGGTAGATGATGTAGCTAACGACTATATCTATAGTCCCGCTAGGGAAAACAAAATCAACCCAAACCACAAATGGGCCATGCAACCTCTTATGGGGCGCAATGAAAACGCAGAAGGGTTCTCGGACTATACAGATGGTCTAGTGCCCAACATAGAAATCAAGGAAGACCTATCTAATTTAGGGGAATTGGGAGATCCCAATGAGGCCTTTTTTTCAAGGGCAATCCAAGAAATTACAGGAAAAACTGCCAAAAGAGATTATACCAACCCAATGCCAGTTGAAGAAATATCTAATTCCAAACTCTTCACTCCGACGAAAGACAATATGTATTTAGATAAAATAGAAAGCTTACCGCTGCAATAAAGACACGAAAGGCAATTCCCTGAGAGTAATCCTAAAAAGCATCAGAAGGGAACCATCTTCACTATTTCTATGCCCCCTAAATGGAACAGGAAAGCAAGCTTCGTATTAATCACATCTTACCAAAAGAATTAAAAAAGGGCCCGTTATATCGATTTAACAATATAACGAGCCCAAATTTTCATCAACTATTCTAATAGAACCTGATGAGAATAAAATTAATTATCTCCACCCCACATCGAACTACAAACTAAGGTTAAGCCCTAGTCTTATGTTTCTTCCTTTGGTAGTATATCCTATAATTTCTGTATATTCTTCATTTAGAAGGTTACTCGCATTCAAGTAAAAGGTCAACTTACTAGGAATCACTTGGTGCGCAATGTAGAAATCTAAGATAGCGTAGGAGTCTAGGTCAACATTCACGGACGGGAAAGTTCCAAAATCGGTATCCATACGTTTACCAATCATAGCATAACTTAAGTTCGCTGTAGTACGATTAGAAAAGTCAAACCCTAAAAAGGCATTCACCTTGTGTTTCGGTAAACGAATTGCATTATCCCCCTCTCTTTCCGTAAACGTATAATTAGCACCAAGATTAAAATTAGTTATTGGATTCCAATTTAATTCAACTTCTACCCCACTAGCATCAATTGTATTTTCAGCATTCTCGTAACCGGTGTTAGCATAGTAAACAAAGTTCTTTTCCTTTCTATTAAAATAAAGTGCGCTTATTCTAAAGTCGGTATTTAAAGTGTATTCTATTCCTCCTTCCAAGGTGCGGTTCTCCTCTGGCTTCAAATCTGCATTGGCACCAAAATTACCGAACAGCTGATTTAAACTAGGCGTTATATATGAAGTGGCATAAGATCCCATCACCTTAACATAGCCCTTGGAATTTTTAATGGTAAATGATGGATTTACATTATAAACAAAATGGCTTCCATATTCAGAATGATTATTAGCACGCATGCCTGTATTTAAATTAAAACCATAATCGGACACATATACCAAGTTAACATAAGGGTCTATAATATTAAAATCTTGCACCTCTGAATACTCCGTTTCGTCATAGATATAATTTAAGCCTAAAATGGTATGCAGTTTATCATTAAAACTATATTTATTATAGAGGTCTAACACCCTATTTTTTCCTTTATAGATAGTAGGAAACCCATCTTTAATATCCGATTCATACTCACTAAAGGCCGAATTAAGAACTAAAGCCCCTTTGTTGTACTTAAATTCTGCAGACAATCCCGCTCTGTTTTGCTCACTAAGAAACACATAAGGAGCATCAATCATTCCAAAGGCCTCATCAAACTCTGCCCTAGTTTTAGTTTGATTCCCGTATAGGTTAATCTTAAAATTGTTAGAAAAGGCATACCCTAATTTTACATCAGTACTAAAGCTAGAGAAATCATCCTCCTCATTTTCAGGAGTAACTAATGCCGACATTCCTTCTGAATATCGATTAGAGAATCCAATAATATAGCTAAACTTGTCCAAGGTGCCGTTTATGGAAACGTTATTAGAAAAATCAGCAATATTATAATTTTGATCTTCGGACGTATGATTGGTACCCATACTCGATTGAAAATTCCCAGATATTTTATTTTCTGATGCTTTCTTTGTCGTGATATTAATAACCGCAGTGGCAGCGTTGGTACCATACAAGGTACTTGCAGCACCCTTAATAATTTCTATAGATTCTATATTGGCAGTGGAAAGCAACCTTAAATCATATTCCTGATTTACTGATGAGGGGTCCGAAATACGTACTCCATCCACTAACACTAACACCTGTCTGCCTCTACCCCCACGGGCATAAACACCTAAAACAGTACCTTCCTTCCCATTACTCCCAGCAATAGAAAATCCGCTTTTAGAGTTAATGATTTCAGCAATGGTTTTCCCCTGACTCCTCTTTATTTCTTCGGCAGTTATCTTAATCACCGTTTTACCCGAGTTTTCTCTTTTAAGTTCAAAACGAGAATCACTAACAACAACTTCATCTAAATGTTGGATAGTAGCCTCCTCCTCTTGAGCTATAACACTTGAGCATGCCATTAACGCAGCATACAAACCAATAAAATTTTTGTTCATTTTTTGTTTAATTCAATAAACGGGAAAGTAGTATGTCTGTACCCATACGCAAACCTTTGTCCCGAAAGTTTAACATTCTATTTATTCAATTTTGGCAGGTCTCCTGACTTGCGTACCATCATTTACCTTCCCACCCATTTATTAGGGCAGTGGTTTTTAAAGTAATGACAGCCGTCCAACAAATTCCGGACAAAGCTTACAGTTGCGGGAACAGTTTCGGATTTTCACCGAATTCCCATTTAATTCTAGCTCCCTATTACCAGAGCAATTGAAACCAAATTTTGGCGCGAAGCTAATACATTTTTTAAAAGAAGGCAGGTAAATTATTGATTTTCATATTTTAGCAGAGGTACAAAAAGTATTAAAGAATCCATTAAACATAAAACACTGTTCCTAGAGACAGGGATTCATGACAAATTGCTTAGGTAAAAAAATTTAACACTACTTTTGAACCTACAAAATTTAAAATAGTCCTTTTGAAAAAAATAATTTATATACTCATAGTTCTAATTATGTGGTCTTGTAAACAAGACAAAAAGGAGCGACTTTCTAGCGAGGTAACAGCAACACCTACACCTATGGAATACGCCAAGGGTTTTACCATGGAGAAACTTGCAAATGGATTAACCATTATTAAAATAACCTCCCCATGGCCCAATGCCGAAGCTACCTTTACCTATGCGCTAGTTCCAAAAGATCTACTACCCGTCATCAGTTTGGACCGGGATGCATACCAAGCTATTATTCCTGTACCGGTAGAAAATATAGTTGTAACTTCTACTACCCATGTTCCTGCCCTAGAAGCTTTAGGACAAGAAGATAAATTAATTGGATTTCCAGACACCAAGTATATTTCCTCAGAAATTACTCGGGAACGAATTGATGCAGAAAAGGTTAAAGATTTGGGAAAGAATGAAGCATTAAATACAGAAATGGTAATCGACCTAAATCCCGATTTAGTGGTAGGTTTTGGGATTAACAACGAAAACAAAGCGTATGAAACCATTCAAAGAGCAGGTATACCAGTAGTATATAATGGAGAATGGACAGAAGAGACCCCATTAGGAAAGGCCGAATGGATTAAGTTTTTCGCTCCATTTTTTCTAAAGGAAGCAAAAGCAGATTCTATTTTCTCTGACATTGCAAAGAGCTACAATCAAACCAAGCAATTAGCAGAACAAGCTAAATCACGCCCCACAGTGTTGAGCGGCGCACTATATAAAGATGTTTGGTACCTTCCCGGTGGTAAGAGTTGGGGAGCACAATTCCTGGAAGACGCTAATACCAATTACCTATGGAAAGACTCCAAAGAAACCGGTAGCCTCTCTCTTAGTCTGGAAAGCGTTTTAGAAAAAGGACAGGAGGCTGATTTTTGGATATCACCCTCTCAATTTACAAGTTACAAAGGGATGATAGAAAGCAATAGACATTACTCCCAATTTTCTCCTTTTAAAAATAAGAAAATATACACCTACGCCAACACCAAAGGCGCTACAGAAGGGATGCTATATTTTGAACTAGCACCTAATAGGCCAGACTTAGTCCTAAAAGACTTAATACAAATCTTTCACCCAGAACTATTAATGGAACACAACCCCGTTTTCTTTAAACCCTTGGATTAAGTGCCTCAATCAAAACCATATAGCCTATACTTTATACTGCTAATAGTAGTATTACTAACCTGTTTCTTGGTAAATATCAGCTTTGGATCAGTATCCATACCCTTTACAGAGGTGGTACATGCCATTTTAGGTAAGGCTACAGAAAAAGCATCATGGGCATATATAATTTGGGATTATAGGATTCCTAAATCTCTAACTGCCATACTTGTAGGTAGCGGCCTAGCATTAAGTGGATTATTAATGCAAACACTATTCCGAAACCCTCTAGCCGGACCATTTGTACTTGGGATAAGCTCTGGCGCCAGTCTAGGAGCTGCAATATTAATTATGGGGGCTTCCCTATTTAATGGAATATTTACTTTTGGGATAGTAAACGATATTTCTCTTGCTCTAGCCTCTAGTATAGGAAGTTTTATAGTGCTTTTAGCCGTAATGGTGGTTGCTTCTAAAATTAAAGATACCATGGCATTGCTAATTATAGGACTAATGTTTGGAAGCCTAACCGCAGCAGTGGTAAGTGTGCTCTCCTATTTTTCCACTGCGGAAAAACTACAGCAATATATTTATTGGTCTTTTGGAAGCTTAGGAAATCTTTCTTGGCAACAACTACTACTATTGTTTATAATTACAGTAATAGGACTTACAATCAGTATTTTAAGTATAAAACCACTTAACTCCCTCTTGTTGGGCGAAAATTATGCAAGAAGCATGGGAGTAAACATAAAACGTTCTCGTTATTCCATTATAATAGCCACCGGTTTGCTTGCGGGTGGTGCTACGGCTTTTGCTGGACCCATAGCGTTTATTGGTTTGGCGGTTCCTCATTTAACGCGACAAATTTTCAATACCACTGATCATAGAATATTGCTCCCAGCAGTAATGGTTTACGGGGCCATTCTTATGTTGATATGTGATACTATTGCTCAATGGCCTGCCTCGGCAAATGTATTACCTATAAATGCCATCACCTCCATTATAGGAGCCCCTATAGTAATCTGGCTTTTGGTAAGGAAACGGAAAATGGTATTTTAATTATAACGTGAAGCTTACAACTTTCTTAATATGTCACAGCATAACAAAGAGACTAATCTCCATAGTTTAAAGTATTTTTAAAATCAATTAGATAACTTAGTTTTAAAATTAATAGTCATTAGCACCACCCAAGAACATATCGCATTATTAATTAAAGACCTAAGGATAGGGTATACCGCTAGGAAGCAGCAAAATATAATAGCGGAAAATATTAATTTCTCCTTATTAAAAGGGGAGTTGGCAGCTATAATAGGTGTAAACGGAATAGGAAAATCTACCTTATTAAGGACTTTGGGAAAAGTACAGCCAAAACTCTATGGTAAGATTCTTTTAAATAAAACCCCATTAGAGAAGCTGTCCCACTTAAAACTTGCCACAGAAATTAGTGTAGTACTCACGGAGCCTATTGCCTCTAAAAATTTAACCGTTTGGGAATTAGTAAGCTTGGGTAGACAGCCATATACTAATTGGATAGGCACCTTGAGCGAAGTGGATAAAGAAAAGGTCAATGCTGCCATAAAAATGGTAGATCTCACCTCTTTAAAATTAAAGAAATGCTACGAGCTTAGTGATGGGCAACTACAAAAGGTAATGATCGCTAGAGCTTTAGCACAGGACACCTCTATTATATTAATGGACGAGCCTACCTCGCATTTAGATCTCTATCACAAAGTACAAATTCTAAAATTGCTTCAAGATATTGCTCATAAGACTAGAAAGACCATCCTTTTTACTACTCATGAAATTGAAATCGCCATTCAGCTTTGTGATAAGATGTTGATTTTAGAAAAAGGTAAAAGCGCTTTTGGAGAGCCCTGCGAATTAATTGAAAATAAAAATTTTGATAATCTCTTCCCTTCGGACACCATAACCTTTGATGGTAATACTGGTGCATTTAGGGTAAATAGATAATTGAAATTTTATTTATAATTTGTATTTTCCCTTAACAAGTAAGGATTCTATTATATATCTAAGCAAATACACTACGGTATCTTTAAATTGAATCCACTTCAACTTTAATCCCAATCTACTATCTTTACCTTAAAGTATTAAATTAAATGAACGAATTGCTTGCACCTATTGTAATCGCCCTTATTTGTTTGGGCATTGGTTACTTTTTAGGAAATTACATTAGAGGGCTAAAGACCAAATCTGAACAGAGTGTCTTTTTAGAACGAGAGAATCAATTACGGTATACTATTAACTCCTTGGAAGAACAGTTGAAAAAGATGGAAGCCGAAAAAAATGAGCTCCGTATTACCGCTGAGGCCGAAAAACAACAACTTCGTTTAGAGAAAGAACGATTAGGAAACCAGCTTACGAGGTATCAGGCAGATATGGAGAACCTCCAATTAAAAAATAGAGAACAAAAAGAAGAGGTAGAAAAACTACAGGCCACCTTCGCCAAGGAATTTGAAAATTTAGCCAATAAGATTCTAGATAAAAATAGCAGTAAGTTTACCGAGCAGAACCGCGAAAACATTAAAAACATTTTAATCCCCTTGCAGGAAAGAATTGTTCTGTTCGAAAAAAAGGTAGAAGACAGTCAGAAAGAAAGTGTAGGCATGCATTCTGCCCTTAAAGAACAATTGGTTAACCTACAAACCCAAAACTTAAAAATTACACAAGAGGCCGAAAATCTTACCAAAGCACTTAAAGGAGATAGCAAGATGCAGGGGAATTGGGGGGAATTGGTATTAGAGCGTGTATTGGAAAAATCTGGGCTAGAAAAAGACCGTGAATATAGTGTACAACAGAGTTTTAAAAGGGAAGATGGCACAAGGGTATTACCAGACGTAATTATCCACCTGCCAGATGGCAAAAAATTAATTGTAGACTCTAAAGTATCTCTAACCGATTACGAGCGCTATGTAAATTCTGAAGACGACTTAAGGGAAAAATTTCTAAAAGACCATATTAATTCGCTTCGTAGACACGTAGACCAACTTTCTGCCAAAAAGTACGAAGATCTTTATGAGATGGATAGTCCGGATTTTGTTCTGATGTTTGTCCCTATTGAGCCTGCTTTCGCTATCGCTATAAATCACGACAATTCCCTTTACAACAAAGCATTTGAACAGAATATTATTATAGTAACCCCTTCTACCCTATTGGCTACACTGCGCACTATAGACACTATGTGGAACAATGAAAAACAACAGCGCAACGCAATTGAAATCGCAAGACAGGCAGGTGCCCTTTATGATAAGTTTGAAGGTTTTATTGGAGATTTAACCAAGGTAGGTAAGAAAATGGAGGAAGCAAAAACCGAATACAAGGGTGCTATGAATAAATTGGTAGAGGGTAGAGGAAATATCATCACTAGAATAGAGAAATTAAAAAAAATGGGGGCCAAGGCTAAAAAGTCCATTCCAGATCCCATATTAAATAAAGCTATTGACCATAACGAAGAAGAAGAAGAAGAAGAAGAAGACAACAAAGACAGACTATTACCCTATAGCTAAACCTATAAATATAGACGTATGAAAAAAATATTTGGCCTAGTACTTTTGGCCGTTACCTTACTAATTACAGCTTATTTTCTATTTGTTTATTATGTCCCCTACAGTACGGGAACACGCTCCGGAGAACTCATAAAAATAAGTCATAAAGGGGTATTTATTAAAACTTGGGAAGGCGAAATAAGTCAAGGAATATCAGGAGCACAGATATTCACCTTTTCGGTTATTGATAAGGATGCTATTGAGAAGCTTAGAGAATACCAAGGCTCTTATGTGCGAGTAGAATATATAGAGCGTTACAGAACCTTCTTTTGGCTAGGTGACACCAAGTATTTTATCACGAAAGTGCAGGAGGAGAATTCACCCCATTAAATCATTTTTAAAATCATTAATCTCCTAAGACAAATAACTTGGGAATATTATATATTAAAAGTAAACCCATGCAAAAGTTTAAATCAGCTAAAGATTCACAACTGTCCCTTACCCAATTAATGCTTCCTTCCCATTCTAATTTTGGAGGGAAAGTTCACGGAGGACATGTCCTTAACCTTATGGACCAAATTGCCTTTGCTTGCGCCTCAAAACACTCTAATAGCTACTGTGTTACCGCATCGGTTAACAAGGTAGACTTTCTAAACCCAATAGAGGTGGGCGAATTAGTCACTTTAAAAGCGTCTATAAATTACACGGGGCGAACCTCTATGGTAGTAGGTGTACGTGTAGAATCTGAAAACATACGAACCGGAAAAACATTACATTGCAACTCTTCCTATTTTACCATGGTCGCTAAAGATGCCGAAGGCAACAATTTACCCATTCCGGGATTGATTATAGAGGACGAGCAGGGAGTTAGACGCTTTACTAGAAGCTTGGAGAGAAAAAAACAAGCTATGTCTAGATCGACTAAATTTGATGAATCTCAATTTAAGTTTCAAGACTATTTAAAGAAGCTAGACGAAGAAAATGTGAAGTTGATGTTGAAATAATCAAAATGCCGCATAATCAACAGTAGAAGATTATGCGGCATTTTAGATTAAAATTATTTATAGATATTACTCAATTCCAGCTGCAGCATCTTTATCCATGAACCAAATTAGGTCTTTGGACGTAGGAGCTACTAAGGAAGCGGGATATTTCTCATATCCACTCTCTTTCCCTATAATGGTTTTCACTTTTTCTGCCTTGCCTTCTCCTGTTACCAAGAACGCTACAGTCTTAGCATTGTTAATTATCTTTCCAGTAATAGTAATCCTGCGTTGACCAGAATCTGGATGAATGGCCACTTCACAGTTCTCTTTAGAGTCCCATAGTTCAATCTCATGAGGGAATATAGAAGCTGTATGTCCATCGTCTCCCATTCCTAGAATAACAAGATCAAATTGGGGAATATTATTTACTTTAGGCAATTGTGCATCAAGCACTTCACTATATCTAACCGCCTCATCCTGTGGATTAGCTTCTCCTAACACGCGATGAATATTCTCTTCTGGAATATCTATTTTAGACAAAAGATGATCTACCGTCATTTTATAATTACTCTCCGCATCTGTTGGGGCTACACAACGCTCATCTCCCCAATATAAATGTACTTTGGACCAATCTATTCCCTTAGAATTTTCGGACATATAATCAAACACCCCTTTTGGCGTACTACCCCCAGAAAGGGCAATATGCATAACGGTGTTATTCTTAATCTGCTCTTCCAAATACTCGGAAAATCTTTTGGCAACCTCCGCTTTAGACGGATCTACATAAGTTTTCATCTCTATTTTGCTTTTATAAATTTTCTACAGATCCATTTTTAGAATGGAATACCTGTAGATTTAATACTATTTCAAGGATAAGTATTGCATACCACATCCCCAAATATTCTTCATACTATTTAATTACACAGAAGCCTGGGTCATCGGCCAAGTTCTCTCCTGGATTACGCCATCTAAGGTTGCCTTCCAATAAATCGTCTGAATTAGTAGGACCCCATACTCCGGCAGAATAACCATAAATATTTACATCCGGATTATTTTCCCAATAATCCAATATAGGATCTACAAATTCCCAAGCCGCCTCTACCTCATCTGCACGGGCATATAGGGTTGCATCTCCTTGCATAGCATCTAATAACAGTCGCTCATAAGCTTCCATTACATTATTTTCTGCTAGATTAGAATAGTAAAAATCTAAATTAGCTCGGTCTACCTTAAATCCTTGCCCAGGAACTTTCACGCCAAATTTAATAAGAATCCCTTCATCGGGCTGTATTCTAATAATCAACTGATTATCCTTGTTCTTTAAATTTGAATTTTTAAACACCTGGTGGTGTGGTGATTTAAAATGAATCACTACTTCGGTTACCTTTGTAGGCATTCTTTTAGCAGTACGTACATAAAAAGGCACATCTTTCCATCTCCAGTTGTCCACATAAAATTTTATAGCTGCATAGGTCTCCGTTTTAGAATTAGGGTCTACTCCTTCTTCTTCCCTATACCCCTTTACCTTTTCACCGTCTATTACCGAAGCAAGATACTGACCTCTTACTGTATTTTTAAATAGGGTTTCTTCGTCTCGCATTATACGTAACGATTTAAGGGCTTTTACCTTTTCGTTTCTTATTTCTAATGCACTGGCATCTATTGGGGGCTCCATAACAATTAGGGAAACAATCTGCAGCAAATGGTTTTGGAACATATCGCGCAAAGCTCCTGATTTATCATAATAGCCTCCTCTTTTTTCCACTCCGCCTCTTTCGGCATTGGTAATCTCTACATGATGAATATAATTCCTATTCCAAAGTGGCTCAAAAATACTATTGGAAAAACGGGTAACCAATAGGTTCTGTACGGTTTCTTTTCCTAAGTAATGATCTATTCTATAGATCTGTGTTTCGTTAAAATGCTTCTGAAGTCCAGCATTTAAATTTTTAGCGGTTTTTAAACTGTATCCAAAAGGTTTTTCAACAATTATTCGCTTCCAACCGACTTTTTCGTTGTTTAAGTGCTGCTCGGAAAGATTTTTGGCAATAACCTCATATAAGCTTGGCGGGGTAGATAGGTAAAAAATATAATTTTCCTCCAAATTATATTTAGCATTTAAATCAGATATTCTGGTTGCCAACTTACTATATTCCTTACTGTAGTCATCCCCAAGATCTTCATAAAAGAACTTGTCTGCAAAAGCGTTTATTACCTCTTCTGCATCTCCTTTAGTTTTGTCCTCTAAATATGAACTTTCTAGAACTACTTTCTTTCTAAATTCGCCATCGGTTAAATTGCTCCTACTAACTCCCAAGACCACAAAGTTTTCTGGAAGGTGATTTGCTTTATACAAATTATATAATGAAGGAACCAATTTTCTTGCAGTAAGATCACCGGAAGCTCCAAAGATAACAAGCATTTGATTTGCTGTTTTGCCCATATTATAATTATTGGAATAATCGTTTTATTTTGTTGGATTTTGATACAAAAGATTCAAAAACCTATAAAATGACTACTTTTGATTTTTAATTTAGGCTGCGAAGATAAAACTAATTTAGCTTATACATTTTACAAACACGGACTCTTAACAAAAAACACTTTAATTTGTTAGGAATTTTTTAAAGCACATTTATGAAAAATACATATGATTTTGGATTGATTGGACTAGGCGTTATGGGACGGAATTTTATTCTGAACGTTGCTGAAAACAATTTTTCCGCGATGGGATACGACTTAAATGAAGATCAGGTAAATGCATTAATAGCTGAAGGCGAGGACACTAAAAGAGTAAATGCAACTTCAGACATAGAAACATTTGTAAGTTCGCTATCTCAACCTAGAAAAATTATGCTTCTAGTACCTGCTGGAAAGATAGTAGATTCTGTAATAGAAAGTCTATTACCTCATCTAGATAAAAACGATCTTATAATTGATGGAGGAAATTCTTTTTTCACTGACACGGATCGTAGGGAAGCTTATTTAAAGGAGAAAGGCATTCACTTTTTTGGATCGGGAGTTTCTGGTGGAGCAAAAGGCGCGAGACGCGGACCTAGTATCATGCCAGGAGGAAACAAAGAAGCCTATAAAGAGGTACAACCTATTTTTGAAGCCGTATCGGCGAAATTCCAGGGAGAGCCATGTGTTGCCTATCTTGGGCCAAAATCGGCAGGAAACTACGTTAAAATGGTCCACAATGGCATAGAATATGGTCTGATGCAGCTTACCTCTGAGATTTACGACATTCTAAAAAAAGCAGGAAACTATAGTTATGAGGAGCTGCATACATTATTTGACAGTTGGAACAAAGGTCGACTACAGTCTTTCTTAGTAGAAATATCTGCTGAAATCTTTAAAAGAGATGACGACAAAGGACCAGGGAAATTGGTAGAAAAAATACTAGATAAAGCCAAGCAAAAAGGAACGGGAAAATGGACCTCCCAAAATGCGATGGACTTAGGGATTCCTGTTCCAAGTATAGACATAGCGGTAAGTATGAGAGAGATATCTGCTCTTAAGGCAGAACGCGTACAGGCTGATGAATTGTATGGTCGTCCAGAGCCAGCTGCAATAGACAAAGAAGAGTTAGCAAAATGGGCCGAAGAAGCGCTTTACTTTGCCTTTATTACCACCTATGCTCAAGGGCTACACCAACTATCGGATGCCTCAACCGAGTATGGATATGAGCTAGACCTTTCGGTAATTGCTAAAATTTGGAGAGCTGGATGTATTATCCGCGCTGAATTGCTAGAAGATATTTCAAAAGCATATACCGAAGATAAAGAGTTGCGCAACCTTTTACTATCACCAAATTTTGTCCCTAAAGTACAATCCACAGTTTCATCGGCAAGAAATTTGGTTGCCTACGCGGCCAAAAATGGAATTCCTTTACCAGGGCTTTCTAATTCTCTAACCTATTTTGATACGTATACCTCTGGAAGATTACCGCTAAACCTAATTCAGGCACAGCGAGATCATTTTGGATCTCATACCTATGAGCGTACCGACATGGAAGGAATATTCCATACGGAATGGGAATAGTTTAAGCTTTTTCGGCAAGCTTTTAAAAAACCCCTCATTTTAAGTTAAACTTAATATCATTAAAATTAACTTAAAATGAGCGGAGCCGGACACCTAGCGGATATGAACAATAGATTGAACCACAATCGCGTTAGGTTCAAAGAAAGCAACAGAGGCACTATCCATTCAGATACTGCTCCTAATGCTACTTAACCATCCTTTAAGGAGGTATCCGCTACAGAGCTAAAGAAAATAAATCACAATATTAGAATTAGGGCCAAAAAAGACCCCAATAGGAATTTAATTATTTTTATTGGTATTATTTTGGCCCTTTTACTTTTCATTAGTCATATCCTTTAAGGACTACGATAATTGGATTGGTTTACTATATATTGTAGTATAAATGCAATCCCAATCTCCTATCTCTATTGCTGAAAGTGCGACACACTTGTTTAAAACACCAACGTTAAACACTATTTATAATTAGAGCTAATTTCTCTAAAGTATCCCCCTATATAATCATTGTCTTAATTTTAATGTAATTTTACCCTCTAATATAGTTGACGCTATGAACCCATCGGCCTCTGGTTGGATAGATAAATTTGGATATCTGGTTAAGAATGACAATAAGTACTGTTCCTCATTTAACACCATGTACACAAAACTGAAGAAAACTGGTTTTGTTTATGGCATCAATCTAAATGTGCCCGACTTTATAGCGATTGAACATCCTTTATCTGAGGATGAAATGGCAAAGATTAATCTACTCGCAGGCTTATATTACACTCATAAATTCACTACTGGCAATTCAGATTTTGAGGTTTTTGTAAAATGTCTACTTAAGTTTTACCAAGGATTAGATATTGCAAAAATCTCCTTTATCAATAAATTGTTAATGGGCAGAAAGACCTCCGCTAAATTAGAGTCGCTCATCAACTCTAGGATCTATTTAGAGGATAATTTAATTAGCAAGACCTTTAATAGCACTATTACCAACTCGCTTCTATTTATAGACGTACTTACCTTTAAGCGACATTTAGAAGGTGTAAAGAACAAAAGGAAAATTGCACAACGATTAGAGCATATCACAATCAATATTACCTACCATACCTTAAATTCAAAAACAAAAAGTAGAAATGACGAAAAGTTAGCACAGCTATTTGCCTCTTCATTAACTTTTATCGACAGTGAAGAAAGTCATATCGACAGTACGTATAGGAATGATTTATTAGACCTATTCACCACTTGTGAAAAGCAGTACTTTTTAGATGTTGCTTGCTTAACAGTTTGGGAAGATCAATCGCTAGCGTATACCGAATCGAAGTTTATTTTCGAGCTCGGAGAGGACATGGGGTTTAGCAAAACCCATATCGGAAAATCACTATTTGATGTAACTGAATTCTTTGAAATAAACGCTAAAAAAATCCCTCATTTAAAGGATCAAAATATGGCCGTTCAATTCTATGAAAGTATGGCTAGAATTGTAGATAAATTAATCTTAAGAAATAGTAAAAGGCTACAAAAAGAAATCTCTGAAAGTAAGGAGTTGGTCACCCTCTTATCCAAGTCTACAGTAAAAGATTTAACTGAAGAAGAAAAGAAAAAAGTACAAGACCAATTACTGGATATTTTTAAAAGTATTCCTTCCTTGGCTATTTTTATTCTTCCTGGAGGAGCTGTATTATTACCTATATTTATAAAATTAATTCCTAAATTGCTACCCTCAGCATTTGATGAGAATAGGGTGGACTAAAATTCGCATAATTGGCTAAAAACCTGCACTATAAGATAAATCTATAACGACTTTTTACTTAAATCAATTAATTGCTATTCAGCATACTAACATACATTACTCCAACCAAAGCTTAAAATCTTTCACCCGCTCTCTACTTACTATTATTTCTTGATCATTATACCTATTTAGCTTAATCTGCAACCTAGAATTTGTATAAGATATAATATCTTTTATATGATTTATGTTGACATAGAATTTTCTACTTACTCTATAGAATGTTTCAGGATCGAGATCCTTTTCTAAATTTTCTAATGAGACATCTAACAGGTAATTTCTACCATCATTAGTAGCTGCATAAGTACCTTTATTTTCACTGTAAAAACATTCTATTAGATCCGCATTTATAATTTTTAGATGCTGCCCCACCCTCACTGTAAATCGTTTTTTATACTCTCGTTCCAAGGGGTTTAATAGTAACTTTTTTACATCCTCAAAATCCATAGAAACCTCTTGCTTTTTAGGACCAAAAGATTGGTATTTTTTAACTGCTATTTCTAACTCTTCTTCATCTATAGGTTTCAATAAATAATCAATACTATTTAACTTAAATGCCTGCAAGGCATACTCGTCAAAAGCAGTAGTAAAAATCACAGAGCTTTCTATTTTAACCACCTCAAAGATTTCAAAAGAGAGTCCATCTGAAAGTTGAATATCCAAAAAGATAAGATCGGGATGTTCGTTGTTTTGAAACCATATTATAGCCTCTTCTACAGAATGGAGCATGGTAGCTACAGAAACTTCTAATTGGTTTAATAAGCGTCCCAACCGTCTAGCAGCTGGTTTTTCGTCCTCTATTATAATTACATTCATTAGTTGGTGAAATAGATTGTTTATTGTTTTTAGAATAGGACTTGCCTCGCTACTCTTCCATGTACTTTTTAATTTGCCGTACTTCCCATTTCTTTAAAAATCTTGGTTTCCTTCCAAAAACGCTAAGACCATGAAAGAATAGCCCTATCCCCCAAAATAAAGGTGTGAATAAAATATTCCAATCTATCCAATTCCTAAACCCTACTTCCAAGGTTTCATAGTATCCCGTATTTATAAACCTATAGCCGGCATACAAAAAGAATATGCCTAAATTAACAAACAAGTATACAAAAAGGTGATTATAAAATCCCTTAACCGCAGCCACATGTTTTCTGGCCCTTTCCAATTTTAGACCATTCTTTCTATTCTCTTGCATCACCTATATTTTTCTGATTCTTTTCTATCCTCCTCCATAAATTTCTTTATTTGTTTCTCTTCCCATTCTTTGGAAAAAAAAGGATTATAATTAAAGGTTTTAGAGGCATGAAAAATTAGCCCTACTCCCCAAAATATCCAAACCGCAAAAGTCCCGAAGTCCCAAAAAGCATCCCAGAAGGTTTCTCCGTCTTGTATATTCCTTAGTATCTTATTAATGGAAATAGATAGGTTAATCACAACAAATATGACCAGATGAACATAAAAACCTTTTAACTCCTCTATTCTCCTTTTAGCTCTTTTCTTCTTATTAACGTCATAATTCTCCATTTCTTAATCCTTTACATATACAAGATTTATTTCCACCGTTCATTTTGCTCCTCTTGCTCTAAAAACTCTTTAATCTTTCGTTGTTCCCAATTTTTACCAAACAATGAATTATACCCAAAAACCTTAAAGCCCTTAAAAACCAAGCTAATACCTAAGCCAAGGACAACCCATAAAAACCACGGGTAACGCCATTCATTAACGTAGTAGTTTATACCAGCTACTAGAGCAATAGTAAAGAGGGAAGAAAACAAACTATTATAAAATTTCTTAATTTCGGCAACTCTTGCCTTAGCCCTAAAGTACTTACTCTCTTTTCCTGAATTTTCCATGAGTATTATTTTTGATGTCTCAAATTTCGTTAGAAGAGCGTAAATGTCTAAATCTATTAGACTCAACTGTAGAAAAGTTATGTTGAACTGTAAGCACAAAATTTAATTTAGAAGGAACATAAATTTATAATTACCCCACCTCCAACATCTGCTTAGTTTAACCTTAGAACATACTTTTAAAAGTCGTCATCCTCCATTAATTTACGCATGGTACGTTCTTCCCATCCCTTACCTAAAATAGGGGCGCGACCATAAGCATCTAACCCGTGCATAACCACACCAAATCCCCAACCCAAGGCAGGAAAGATTGCCCAAGGAAAAGATGTAGTATTATAATTTAATACCGCCAGAATTGGTATTACCACTATATAGGCTCCTAAATTGCCGTAAAAACTTTTTAGGGCCTCTACCCGTTCCTTAGCTTTTTTATATCGCTTATCCTCTATAATGAGCTCTTGCGTCTCAAAATTGTTTAATATTTCAGTCAGTAATGGCAGTCTCACGGTAAATTCTGAATCCGATTTTACAATTTCAACTTCTCTTTTAGACAGTATTTGATACCGCTGTTGGATATTCTTAAGTCCTACCCCACTACTTTTTTTAACCATCCGCTTTTCCTGATAATTATTACTTACACATAGCATTCCCCCTTCTTCATACACCCTAATCTTTAATGGCCGGGAAGCGGTAACCACATTGTGTTTTACCGCATTTTCTAGTAATAGTTGCAAGGATAAGGGCACTATTTTAGCCTCAGGATTACTGCTTTCTGCTGGGATATCCAAGACAATACTATTCTCGAACCTCATTCTCAGCAACTTAATATAGGTCTTAGCAAAACTCAGCTCCTCATCTACAGTTACAAGATCTTTATTTTTCTGTTCTAAAACATACCGATAAACCTTAGAAAGTGAAGTGGTAAATTTTTGAGCTTGTACTGGATCCTCCTCTATTAAACTGGTAAGCACATTTAAACTATTAAACAAGAAATGCGGATCCAATTGATTCTTTAGTGCATCAAATTTGGCAGATGCTGTTCCGGCAATGATCTTTTGCTCTTTTACTTTATTTTCTTGTTTGTACTTAAAGTGCCAAGCCACATAAAAAATAATAGATATTATAATCGCTATGAGCATAGAAACCTTATAATACTCTAGTCTTTCCCCTCGTAGAAAATCGGACAATGCCATGTTGTCTAATCCTACCTTAAGAATAAATCTGGAGATAAATATCCCTATAAGAGATAGTATAATATTTCCTGTTATCCCAACCAACATTGGTCTTTTAGCTAGGATATGTTTTTTATGCTTAACAATAAGATATTGCATCCAATAAGCATTTACCATATAGAGGATAAGGGAGTATATCATATTTCTATAATACTCTTGTAAAGCACGATCATAACTAAATCCCTCATCAAACCTGCCCATAAAAAAGAAGATGGCTAGGAAAACAAAATAAATTAAGGTCCCAATAAATATGGCGTTGCCTAAATGCTTTAAAAAACGATTCATATTCACTTATTGATTTGTTCAAAAACTGGTTTCGTTTGATTTCATTGTTTTCCTGAAACAAGAAGAAGGTTCACGATTAAAGTTAGTGAAAAGTTCCAAGGAGGGAGTGAAATTAGATGACCCTATAATTGACATAATGTTATTTCTGGAGATATTAGGCTGATTTTGAAATCTCATTGTTCTGATTATCTTCTATTTATAGATTCTAGCACAAAGATTATCCAAATCCACAAGAGATAAAATTAAGTTACACTCAATTGTAAGTTATGAAGGATGAACTGTAGAAGGCCAAATAATCATACTGAAAATCAGTCATAATATTATCAAAGGATAATAGAAACAGGAAAACTAAAGATTTGCAGTAATTAAAGGCATGTGTGTAAAATAAAAAAGAGGACGCACCCCTACGTCCTCTTTAAAAGTCAAAAAACAAATTCAATTCAAACTTATTTTTTCTTACTTATGAAGTGTAAAATTACGTGTTAAAATTTAATTTTAGCGCTTTATCCCCAAAAAAAATAACGCAATCGAATATTTTTTATAAAAACCTTGCTAGCACGAATTAAAGAATAGAATCAATTTTATGTAGTGTATTACAGGGAGGATAAAATTTAGTTTTTAAAGGGTGTGGAACATCTAAACAACCTACTACTGTCGTCATTTACCCAAAGGGAGATAGTCCACCCCTTTTGGTTAAAGTACAACAGAAATTGAGATAGGAAATCCATATAAAACTTAGCATACCTTTCAATATCAAAACTTCCTCTACTCTACTAGATTCTTTATAACCACACTGAGTAGGGTTTCAAACGAAATAAAGAATATTTAGGAAATAAGTGTAGGAATAGGATATTAACGCAACTCACACTGTAAGAGTTAAAGCTATATCTCCGTCTTTTAAACCTAAAAAAAGTAAGTCAGCCTCACATACAAAGCATCACAAATACTATAGAAATCGCCAATACCAAAATAATTCAAGTATAAATGTAGGGTCACCACAAATAGTGAGTAAAAACTAACGTATCTTATAATTTATGACCAAATTTTATAAGGAGAGGAGGCTAATTATTTAGGTCGAATTACATCTGCAGCAATGGATGGGTAACGTTTTGCTAAGACCACTATTTAAATAATAAACCCTTAATCCAAACTAATCCCGTACCTTTACCACTTATTTTACATATTATATGACATTTAAAGATTTAGGTATTATAGAACCTATACTTAAAGCCCTAGCGGCGGAAGGCTATACAAACCCCACCCCAATACAAGAACAATCAATTCCAATTTTATTAAAAGGCAAAGATCTACTAGGCTGTGCACAAACAGGCACTGGTAAAACTGCCGCCTTTTCCATACCAATTATTCAACAATTGGTTACAAATCGCGATACAAATTCGCATCAGCGCAAAATTAGAACATTAGTAGTTACCCCAACCCGGGAATTAGCAATACAAATTGGTGAGAATTTCACCTCTTACGCTAGATTTACCGATATTAGAAGCACCGTTATTTTTGGTGGTATTAAGCAAGGTCGACAAACAGATGCCTTAAAGAAAGGTGTAGATGTACTTATCGCTACTCCAGGAAGACTATTAGACCTAATGAACCAGGGTTTTATTTCCCTACGAGATATACAATACGCAGTATTGGATGAAGCCGACCAGATGCTGGATATGGGCTTTATACACGATATAAAAAAGATAATTGCCAAGCTACCCGATAATCGCCAGTCGCTTTTCTTTTCGGCCACAATGCCGAAAGCGATCGTAGAATTGTCCCGTAAATTATTGGGCGATTTTGAACAAGTTACTATTAAACCTCAGCAAGCTACAGCAGAAAAGGTAGAACAAGCCTTATACTTTGTTTCTAAAAAAAACAAACCAAGTTTGTTAGTTCATTTGTTGGAAAAAGATCCCAATGATTCTGCATTGGTTTTTTCGAGAACCAAGCACGGGGCCAATAAAATTGTAAAGCAATTGGCAAAAGCCGATATTAAGGCAGATGCAATTCATGGAAACAAATCCCAAAATGCACGACAGAAAGCCTTGGGTGATTTTAAGAATGGAGATCTAAAAGTACTTGTCGCTACAGATATTGCAGCAAGAGGTATAGACGTAGAGGAACTCTCACTAGTAATTAACTACGACCTTCCTAATGTTCCTGAGACTTACGTTCACCGTATTGGTAGGACCGGAAGAGCAAGTGCTAGTGGGATTGCCCTTTCTTTTTGTGATACAGAAGAAAGGCCTTACTTAAAGGATATTCAGAAATTGATTAACCAACAAGTACCGGTTATTACCGACCATCCCTTTGTAGATGATGGTATTGAAGATGTGCCTTTACAGCCAGCTAAAAAGCATCATAACAATAGACAGCGACAAAGGACTGGGCATTCCAATCCACGAGGAGGAAGAAATGGCAATAGAAGCAGAAGTAGCAATAATAGTAACAGACCAAAAAGGGATTAATATTTCCTATTATACATAAAGTAAAAAAGCCGGGTAAGAAATTATTCCGGCTTTTTTAATGAATAATGTGTAATTTTTAGTTGGTCATTGAAAAAATCAAGACCTTTATTGAGCATTTAAATCGTTTTAATTTATACTTAAATATCTAAGTGATGAAAAATACATTTTCAACTGTACTTTTAGTTTTTGTACTAATGGCACTTCCAATCGAACTAGCCTCGCAAACTACCAACTTAATCAGTTATAATATTAAGTACGACAATACCGGTGACACAATTAATAATTGGAATGATCGTAAAGAGACCATGGTGCATTTGCTACAACACTATAATGCAGACATTATAGGGATCCAAGAAGGCTTACATCGCCAAGTGACTTATTTAAATGAAGCCCTTCCTAGTTTTTCTTACGTTGGTGTTGGTAGAGACGATGGTAAGCAAAAGGGAGAATACACTGCTATCTTATATAATTCAGATAAATTCAAGGTTTTAAAAACCAATACCTTTTGGCTTTCCGAAACTCCAGAAAAAGTTTCAGTGGGATGGGACGCTGCTCTAGAGCGTATATGTACTTATGCTCTTTTCGAGAATCGGAAGACCAAAAAGCAATTTTGGGTCTTTAACACCCACTTTGACCATCGGGGAGTGCAGGCAAGGACAAAATCTGCTCAACTGATCTACAAAAAAATAAATGAGATTAACACCAATAAAGTACCAGTTGTCCTTATGGGAGACCTTAATTTAACCCCAGAAACGGAAGCCATACGTTTTCTACAGCAGTATTTACAGGATGGTATGGACATCTCTAAGAAACCATTTTATGGTCCTTTAGGCACCTTCAACGGTTTTAACCAAGAGCACATCTTAATGGACCGAATAGATTACATTTTTGCGCAGGATTTAGAAGTGCTGTCCTATACTCATATAGACGATAGAATGGCGAACAACAAACATATTTCCGACCATTTACCTGTATTGGTTACGATAGCCGAATAAAGTTGGCGCAATAACATATTCCCTACCAAAACCAGTTATTATGTACATTCCATCACATTATAAGAATACAGATCTTGGAGAGGTAAAGGAGTTCCTAAAACAAAACAGTTTTGGAATTCTAGTAAACCAAACCGAAGGGCGCCCCTGGGCTACTCATATCCCCTTAGAATTGGAGATAGATGTAGATGGAAACGATCTGTTGGTAGGACATATTTCCAAAGCTAATCCTCAATGGAAATACTTTAAGGGGAAAGAGGAGGTATTAGCTATATTTAACGGGCCACATAGTTACATTTCCTCCTCTTGGTATAAGGAAGAGGAAGTCCCCACTTGGAATTATATTGCAGTTCATGTTTACGGAACGATTGAATTAATAGATGAGAAAGCCGTCCTAGAATCCTTGCACAAGCTTGTTAATAAGTATGAGAAGGTAGCTACCAATCCCGTTTCCCTAGATAATTTATCCCAGGAAACCATGAGTCAGATTAGTGGCATAGTAGGGTTTAAAATCCGTATTAAGGAGATCCAGGCCGCTTACAAGTTATCTCAGACGCGTACAGAAGACCATCCACAAATAATAGCGGAGTTAAACAAATCTAAGAACTGTGGTTCTAAAGAAATTGCCAATATGATAAGAAGCAATAAATGTCCCCATTAGAGAACTTATATCAATTAATTTAAACATCTAGGTAGTAATGACAGCTATAGATCACGAAAAGAAATTGGCTGCCTTGGAAGCAGTTAAGTATGTAAAACAAGGGATGACGGTCGGATTAGGGACTGGTAGTACCGCCAACTTTATGATTAAAGAACTCGGCATACAGGTAGCTAACGGACTAAACATCAAAGGTGTACCTAGCTCAGAAAACACCCGTAAACTTGCTTTAGATCTGAATATCCCTCTAATATCGTTAGAAAAAGCAGACAGCATTGACCTCACCATAGACGGTACGGATGAGTTTGACCCGTATCTGCAATTAATTAAAGGCGGAGGCGGAGCCTTATTACACGAAAAGATTTTAGCCCATAATTCGGACCTTGTTATTATTATCGCCGATTCCCATAAGCAGGTAGATCGACTAGGAAGCTTTAAACTCCCTATAGAGACAATCCCACTAGCCACCCGTAAAATAATGCAGTTACTTGATAACATGCAATTGCAGCCGATAATGCGGAAAAAAGAAGAACAGCTTTTTATTACCGATGAAGGAAATCATATTATAGACCTCAACATTAAACACATAAATAACCTCCCTTTACTTAATTATACCCTTAAGCAAATTCCAGGAATTGTAGAAACAGGGCTTTTTCTAGACATGGCAGATATTATAATTGTTGGCAAAGGAGCATCTACCCTTACTTTTAAAAAATAGAATTGCGCTTTAACCTACTATAGATTATAAAAGTAATGATTAAATGGTATGCAAGCGTTTTAGTAGATGTTGTTTAAACGATTTACTTAAGGGTATAACCTTTCGTTTTATTTCTAAATGATGTTCTCCCACCACATCTAACTTGGATATGTTTACCATATAAGAACGGTGTACCCTTATAAACTTATGGTTTATAAGCTCGGCCTCTAGAACCTTTAAAGTAGTGCTGATAAGAAAGCTACCTGTTGGAGTTACAAGATTACTATAATTTCTATCCGCTTCTATATAGGAGATATCATCTAACAACAATTTTATCATATTCCCATTGTGACGAACAAAAATACGGTCGTTCAATACTTGTATGTTTTGTGGTCCATCGACTACACCTTCAGAATTTCCTTTTATTTGTTCTACCACTAAGGCTATGGTACGTCTTAAATCTAAATTACTAAACGGTTTTGAAATAAATGCGTAAGGGTGGGTAGATTTGGCTCTAGTAAAGGTAGCTTCATCAGAATTTGCAGTTAGGTAAATAATAGGGATATTTTGGGTTTCCTGTATTTTTAAAGCAGCAGATATTCCGTCCAAATCTCCCTTTAAATTGATATCGAGTAAAATAATATCAGGTTTATTGGATATTGCATGGATAACAGCCTCCTCTCCCCTAGTTACCAATCCAGTAACCTCATACCCCAGATTGGTGAGTTGTAATGATATATTAGCTGCGATAATCATGTCATCCTCTACAATTAAAATCCTTGTTTTTCGTTCCATAATTATGCTGCTTTATGATGATAAAATTCAAATGAAACAGAGGTCCCTTCATTATTTTTTAACACCATTTTACCATCTAATTGTTGTGTTAACAACCTCACTAATTGGGTGCCGAATCCAGTACCTCTTGTTTTATCTTTATCCGTATAACCAATCCCGTTATCCATAACCTTTAGTTCCAATAGCGATCTATTTTCTACCAACTCAATGGTTATTATTCCCTCAGAATCTTCTGGAAAGGCATACTTTAAGGAATTGGTGAGCAGCTCATTTACAATTAATCCTATTGGGGTGGCAATATCTACATTCAGTTCTATATCCTTCATTTTGTACACCATCGATATTCTATTACTGGCGCCATAGGAGTCTAAAATGAAGTTTGCCAAATTCATAAAATATGGCCTCATCCCTATGGAAGTAAGATGTTTACCATGATATAAGTTTTGATGAATCATACTCATACTCTGAATCCTATTCTGAATTTGACACATGGTATCCTTAATTTTAGCATCGCTAATCTGAGCGGTTTGGAGAGATAAAAGGCTAGAGACTACTTCTAAATTATTCTTTACCCTATGGTGAATTTCTTTAATTAAAAATTCCTTTTCTTCATTTTGAACCTGTAGGAGTACATTTTTTTTTCGATTATTTCTAATAGCTACAAAACCTAAAATCAAAAGAAAAATCAACAATCCCATAATTACTGAGGTTAGAATCTGATTTGTATTTTGCTTTTTTATTGTGGACTGCTGTAAAAGAATAGTATTTTCCTTTTGGGCTACATCAAATTCCGTTTGCAACAAAGCGATACGTTGATCTGCCTCCGCGGTAAAGACTTTCTTTTTTAGTTTATCGTATTCAGAAAATGCCTTATAGGCCTCCATATAATTATGATTCCCTGCAAAAGCCATCCCGAGAGTTTCATAAGCCTCACTTAAATAGTATTTGTCCCCAAAGTTTACGGTAGCGACTTCAATAGATTTTTGAAGACTTAGGATAGCAGTACTATATTTGCCTTGTAAGTTTTGTGATTTCCCTACAGAAAGATAGGCCCTCATCAATAGGAAAGTATTCTCTAATAATTGAGCATACTTTATTGCTTTCTTACCTGCTTTTTCTGCAGCCTCAAAGTTATTTATATGACAATATAATTCTACCAGAGAAATGTAAATATCACTTAAATTATTATAGAACCCATATCGTTCCCCAATAGACTTGGCATGGTCATAATATTTAAGGGCATTATCAAATTCATTCAAATCCATATAATTATTCCCTACTACATAGAGGGTAAAATCATAATCTAAATCGTTAATACCCCGTTCCTCAAAGATCTCAAGAGACTTAAGTCCATATTCTAATCCTTTTTCAAACTTAGACTGCTTCCAGAAAATATTACTAAGATCACTATAAGCTAAGGCAATAGCTTTCTGATCATTATTAAGATTCCCCAACTTTAAAGACTCCATCGCATAATCTGCGGCTCTATCTAATTGTCCCCTACGTTCATAGACATACCCCAATTGCGTATTTAAAAATGCTAAATCTTTATTTAGCACCTTCTTCTTAGCACTTTCTAATACTCTCTGGGCACTATCCAGTTTTTCCATCCGTAATAATATAGCGCCTTGGGTAATTTGAAAACGGCCATTCCAAAGCTCATCTTCTTTAAGGGCTGTAAGGTCTAGGCCCTCTTGAGTAAACTCTAGAGCTTTCGTTAAATTTCTTGTATGCCAATAATAGGCAAAATCATTTAACATGGAGAATTGCAACGTATCGTTATCTACCACTTCTTTATAGGATTTTCCTAGAAGCTCCAAATAAGACTCTCCAAAATTATCAGTATCTACAAATACCCTTTTGTAGGGTTCATTTTTATCAAAATCTTGGGTCTGTCCAAACAAGAAAATGCTGAACAATAGAGATGAAAATATAGTAATAAATGTTGGTCTTCCCATTCTGTACCTTTCTTAGGTCTTAAGAAGTCGGGATTTTAAATATACGTTTTTTTTCGTTAATCCCCTGATAAATAAAATACTATGTTCGGACAACGACAGGGTCATTTCGTCCTAATCTAATTGTATTACATGCGCTTAAACCGTTAATTAGGGAGATAATGAGTTTTAATAATCCAATATGAAATGGCGAATAATTTCAATTACTCTTATGATCCTTCTTTTAATTTCATGTAAAAACGAAACAAAATCATTGGACAATGACCAACATAAGGTTGATGGGATAACTATGGGAGCTAAGGAGCAAGCTGTAATTAAGGAATTTCTCAATCAATATTTAAATACTATAAACGATACGCTTTTAAATGAAAGGATTACAGAAAACTATACCAGGTATATGAATGGCATCCCGATTGCCACTAATAAAACTGAATTAAACGCAAAAATGCACCTTTATGCCATCGGATTTCCAAATTATACTATTGACAAAACATTTACTGAGGTATGTGGAAATCGTGCTTTTATCCAATGGGTCTTTACAGGTACAAATACTGGGGAGTTTGCAGAAGTTATCGCTACCGGCAAAAAGGTACATATAACGGGATTTTCGCAACTCCAATTTAATAAGAAAGGAGAGTTATTTCAAGAAGATATTTTCTTTAATCAATTAGATTTTTTACAACAATTAGGATATTCTCTAACTCCCCCTAATCTAGAATAGCAAAAGTCTTAAGTGTTCCCCTAAATAAACTTAATAGTATAACCTAATATTTAAATATCATGAGAACACTCAGAAACACTATGATTCTTGCCTTTTTAATATTACAGGCACCATTTATTATTCAAGCCCAGGAAGAGAAAAACCAGGCCTATTATATTCATGAAGACCAGGTAAAACCATCAATGATTCAAGAATATGAAATGGTATCCAAAGATTTTATGGAAGCTTGTAAAGAACACAATATTCAAGAATTAAAATGGCAAGTAGCCTCTACATCTACTGGGCGCTATTTTACCATTTCACCTATAGAAAACATGGCCGAACTAGATAAGAATGTAATGGCAACATTATATGAGAAAATGGGAGAGGAAGCGTTTGGGGAAATGTTTACACGTTTTAACAAATGTTATGATAAACATGGAGATTATATAATTTATCTAAACAAAGAACTTACATATATGCCAGAGGGAATTAGCACTACTACTGAAGGTCAGAATTATCGTAAATGGCATTTTATGAACGTCACTCCTAACAACATTCAAAACCTAAAAGGTAAACTAAAAGAACTGAAGGCATTATACACTAAAAAGGGATCTAAGGAATATTATCGCATTTATCACAGTGGGTTTGGTACTATGGGCGACTATTACCTTGCAGTAGTATCTGCAATAGATGCTGAAGACTATGCCAAAAAATCCAAGGAAAACGAAGTTCTACTTGGAGAAGAAGGGGAAAAGCTATTCCAAGAACTATTTGGATACGTTGATGAATATAAAACAGAATCTGGTGGAATGCGTCCAGAATTGGGTTATGCCCCAGAACAGTAAATAAATATTATGAAAAAGTTCATTTTTATAGGTTTAGTACTAATTCTATTCAGCTCGTGCCAAGAACAAGAAAAGCGCTATACCCAACAATCAAAGGAAATTGAAACGGTAAAAACGTTAATTAAGAATTACAACGATAAGACGTACGACATTAGTATTTATTCGGACACCTGCAAAACCCGTTATAACTCTGTATCTATATCTATGTCTCCCTCAACAACAATCGCCTATCACCAAGCTAATGATACCATATTTAAATCTCGTGAATTTTTAAATCAAGATCAGGAATACGAGATGGTTGTCACTGATGATGGAGAAACTTGGGTAAATTGTTGGTTAGATTGGAAAGGCATCGTTAAGGAAAGTAATCAGGAAGTTAGGATTCCCATACATTTGACCTATCAATTTAAAGAAGGAAAAATAGTTAGAGAAATAGGCATATGGGATAATTCTCCTGTAATATTAGCAACCCAAAAGATACAGGCAGAAAATGCTATAGCTACTGAATAAAAAAGTATATCATCTTCAGTAGTTAATAAACTTAAAGCTAGGAATATCATTATAATGAAATTGGCACCTACATAAATATCACAAACCTAACAGGTTAATCTAACTTTTATTTTGGGGGAAATTAAGATAGATTGCTGTTAGGTTTTATTAATAGTTTAATCATGATAAAGCCCCATTTTTTTCATAATGCTGTATTACTGGTTAAAAATGTTTTACCTCTTTGTTTTCTCTAAAGTATTTTGGAGCAAGGTTAGCCTAACCTCCGATCAGACTAGAATACGAAGGGTTAGCGTTTTAGACTGTGACGGCTTTAAGTATATGGCTAATTCCAGATATGCCTATTACATGGACTTTATTCGGTGTGAAAAAATGTTTCGTTCCCAATTATACGACCAAACTATAAGAAAAGGAATGTTCCCTGTATTAGGTGCTCAAAAAATTATTTACCGAAAACCTTTAAAAAGATGGACTCTATTTAAAATCACTTTAGTCCTTGAGGGATGGGACGATAAATGGGTATATCATAGCCAACTATTTGAACAGGATAATCAGCTCTGCGCAATTGGGTATACTAAAGTAGCTTTTTGGAAGGCAAAAAAAGCTCAAGACATTAGGCCTATTCTAATAAAATGTGGGGTTACTGCTAAGGAAATGACTGTTTCTGAAGAGATTAAAAATACTTTTGAAGGAGATTATCAGGCCATCAACAGTAGATCTAAAAAATGAACCAACAGATTATAAGATTTTAATGATATTACACTCTCAATTAATAAACCCTCAAAGATATTGAATACTATGGGGGTTATAGTAAACGGAATAATCACTCCAAAAAATGAGAGAAAAATGAGGTTAACTAATAAAAATCCTCTCAAAAAAAATCAAAAGACTGCACCATATCTCCCTAATTATAAGTATCTTATAGAGTACTAATAATTAATTCTAAACATTATGGCTACAGTAAAATCCTTAAACAAATGGGCCAATGCACACACTTACTACCCCTTGGATTTAGTTCGCATTGCTTTAGGAGTATTTCTTTTTATGAAAGGGGTGGACTTTATGTCTAATCACGCTCAAATGGTGGAGATGATAAAACCTTTCCAAAACATGCCTGGCGGCATGATTATTATGCACTATGTAGCACCAGCACATTTTGTAGGTGGTTTCTTGCTGATAATCGGATTATTGACAAGGTGGGTAGTAATTGCACAATTACCTATTATAATTGGCGCAATTTTGGTAAATTTCCTTGGTGAAATGAATTTAAGCAACCTAATTTTAGCTACCATCGTTTTGGTGCTTTTAGTATTCTTTTTAATCTATGGATCGGGAAAACACTCAGCAGACTATTATTTAAAAATGCAGAAGTAACTCGCTATAGTTTTCTTTAAAAGAGCTTAAGTTTAGTAATGTTAATCACCTTAGGGCAAGCCTAAGAGGTTTAAAAGGAAAAATACCGCTATCAAATTCGCCTCCCGCTCGTGCCTTTCGGACCTGTTCGTCTAAGCAGAACGGGCAGGCTCGTCTAAGCAGACCGGGCAGGGAATTGTCGGTATATTCTAACATAACTTTATAGTAAACTACCTCGGGGCAAGCCCACAAGGCATTAAAAGAAAAAAAACGTATTGATTTCGAGGCAAGCCTCGCAGCATTTAAATCTCGATTATCGAGTAAACTACCTCGGGGCAAGCCCACAAGGCATTAAAAGAAAAAAAACGTATTGATTTCGAGGCAAGCCTCGCAGCATTTAAATCTCGATTATCGAGTAAATAAAATAATTTTTAATTGCATGAAACTGAATCTATTACCTAGTCATATTTTCAATTTAAAAAACAAATCTTATATCACAAAAGTATTATTTATTACTACCACTGCCATCCTTTTAATGGGAGGCTGTGTAAAAGACAGTTCTGAATCTAAAGACCCTATAGACAACAATCCTGTTATCCAAACAGATCCTGTGACATTCACCGTAATTGGCGACGTGCCCTACTCGGAGGAGCAACGAACTGGGTTATTAGCACTTATAGATAAACACAATGCCTTGGACCCGTCTGAGTTTGTAGTTCATGTAGGCGACTTTAAACCAGGAATAGTCCCCTGTGAAGAGCCTGTTTATAAGGATGTAGATAGCATTCTTAGGTTGTTTAAAGCTCCTACGTTTGTAGTACTTGGCGATAACGAATATAATGACTGTACGGATCCAGACCAAGGATTAGAATATTGGAAGAAATATTTTTTAAAATTTAATGAAAACTGGACTTTTGAGCCAACGGTTTCCTATCAGAAAGAACGCAATGAAAATTTTAGTTGGGTAAAAAATAACGTCTTATTTATTGGAATCAATTTGGTGGGCAGCACTGTTCATGACCCCGCAGAATGGCAAACAAGGTTAACGGATAACGGCAATTGGATAAAGAAGCAGATGGAAGAACAAAAGGACAAGGTGTCTTCCGCTGTTATATTCGCTCATGCCAACATAGTAGAATTAGGTGCAGATAAATTTCAAGTGTTTACCAATGCTTTTAGATCGGCCTCCAAAACTTTTAACAAACCAGTTCTTTTTGTACATGGTGATGGCCATTTCTGGCTTCAAAATAATCCTTGGCCAGAAAATAATATTACTCGCCTTCAAATAGAAGGAGGAATCAAGGCCGTTAAGATTACAGTGGATACTGAATCAAGCTCCTCATTTGTATTCGACCAGAAGTTTTTGGATTAAGCCTAAGTAAATAACAACTGAAGGACATCATTAGCAATTTTATGCATAAAATTAACTGTAAATAAAATACCGTACTCTTATTACAACATCTTATATAGCTATTGACAGTTTATCTATAATAACTATACTTATTAACACCCTTCTTAAACGAATAGGGTAATCAGCTCAGGACAAGCAAATAAAGATAAGTTCCTATTACAATTTTAGGCCTGCAGGGATAGAACGGGCAGTTAAGGGTCCTAAGATTCACAACTCACTTAGTGAGTAAAACCGAAACATAGTAGGTTTTACTGATAGTTTTCCTATTTTTATTGCTTTAAAAAATCCTGTATGACTATTACTCAATTACAATATGTACTTGCTGTTGCCGAATACCAAAATTTCACCCTCGCGGCAGAAAAAAGCTTTGTAACCCAACCAACTCTAAGTATGCAAGTTCAAAAACTGGAGGAAGAATTGGATATTTTAATTTTCGACAGAAGTAAAAAGCCTATCGCCATAACAGAGGTGGGGATGAAGATAGTGGCTCAGGCAAAAAATATTGTAAACGAAGCCAACCGCATACACGACATCGTAGACCAAGAAAAAGGATTTATTGGGGGCGAATTTACTTTAGGAATTATCCCTACAGTAATGCCTACCCTTCTCCCTATGTTCTTAAAGACCTTTATAAATAAATATCCTAAGGTTAATCTGATCATTAAGGAAAAAAGCACAGAAAACTTAATTAGAAATATACAGGACGGCCATTTGGATGCTGCTATAGCAGCTACACCATTAGAGATAGAATTTATTAAAGAACGACCGCTATATTATGAGCCTTTTGTTGGTTATGTACCGTCACACCACAGGCTAGGTAATTCTAACGAACTGATCCCAGAAGACTTAGATATTAATGACATATTATTATTACGTGATGGTCATTGCTTTAGAGATAACGTAATAAATTTATGTGATGCTTCTAAAAACTTTAAGGAAGATCATTTTCAATTGCAAAGTGGGAGTTTTGAGACACTAATAAACTTAGCCAATGAAGGCTTAGGAATGACCCTCCTTCCATTTTTAAATACCCTAGAATTAGACGATAGAAAAAAACAAAATTTAAAAAACTTCCAAAGTCCATCCCCAGCTAGAGAAGTAAGCCTAATTTATCATAAAAGCGAACTAAAAATTCAAATAACTAATGCGTTATACGATGTAATTTCTAGTGTTGTACGGGGCGCCATTGCATTCCAAGATGTGAAGATTATTAGTCCTTTGAGCAAATAACCTGCACATTGGGCCAATCTCAAAGAGCATTGTATAGTTCCTATAGAAATTTTTTAGGTGATGTATCGGATCATTAGAGTTCCACTCAGTGAATTAAGGGAAGTTTTAGTGCTTTAAGTTTAAAAAGAGATTTTTTTTAAAATGAGACCCCTTCTACCACCCCTCTAAGGCAATAAAAAAAGTAATACTGTTAGAATGCCAAAATAAAAAAGACCCCTATCATGGGGTCTTTTCTTAAGTCTTCAATAAAATCAGACTTTGCTGTAGTTCTGGTTTATCATTTATATAGCCCTGTAACCAGAGTTTAAGTTCTTCTACTTCGATTGGTAACAATCTCGTCAATGCTTTTTCTAGCTCTCTACAAAATAATCTAGAGTCAAAACTAACCTTTTGGAGTACAATCTTGGTGTACTCTAACATAGATTTTGGCATACTTCAAAATAATTTTTTGGTTGTCATCTAATATAACCAATAAAAGGCATATATTATTATGTTCCTATCGTTAAAAATTTAATAAATACATGTTAACACATTTGAATTCCCGTTTTTTCATACAACTTCCCCTACATATTAAGTGTTTAAGCAATTATTTAAAATTGATTATTGTACTATTATCGATTTCTACCACCACAAGCTGTAAGTCGCTTAAAAGCAAAAAGTTAACTTCTAAGATAGAACAAGAAATAAATTCTAAAACTAGTGCCGATTACTTCCAAGGCGTTTTAATTTATGATTTAAGCACACAGGATACGGTTTTTAGTCATAATAGTAATAGATACTTTACCCCTGCCAGTAACACAAAGA
The DNA here is from genome assembly GCF_000424985.1 of Arenibacter latericius DSM 15913. Taxonomy (GTDB): domain Bacteria; phylum Bacteroidota; class Bacteroidia; order Flavobacteriales; family Flavobacteriaceae; genus Arenibacter; species Arenibacter latericius. The sequence goes on along the minus strand of NZ_KE384286.1, from coordinate 18,129 downwards.
TATTTACTCTTTATTCTGCGCTAAAAACCCTTCCCAATAATATCCCCTCTCTTAAGTATATAGTTTATAAAGACACCCTCTTTATGGAGGGCACTGGAGACCCTTCCCTTTTACATCCTTATTTTAAGGACTCAACCGCTTTAAAACTAGTAAAGGCACACGATTATATTTCGCTTCACCTCAATAATTTTAAGGAAGATAGATTCGGACCAGGTTGGGCTTGGGAAGATTATGACAGTTATTACAGTCCAGAAAGAAGTGGATTTCCAATGTTCGGGAATGTTGTAGACATCTATAAAGAAGACAGCCTAATGGTATCCCCTAGCGTTTTTTATGATAAGGTAACACCTATAGACTATATAAAAAATAGGGAAGAGGAGCAAAATGTATTTTATTTTGACCATAAACGGAAAGACACGCTTACCGTCCCCTTTAAAGTAGACTCTGTGCTTACAAAACGTTTATTGGAAATGGAGGTTCAAAAACCGATAAAAATGGTTTCGCAGATGCCATCTATGGAAAAACAAATTTTATATAGTATTCCCTCCGACTCGGTTTATAAAAGAATGATGCTAGAGAGTGATAATTTCTTAGCAGAACAACTATTGATACTATCCTCCTCCACTCTATCTGATATACTAAATAGTGCCACGGCAAGAAACTATATATTGGAAAATTACTTGTCGGATCTAAAACAAAGGCCTCGTTGGGTAGATGGGTCAGGACTCTCCCGTTATAATTTGTTTTCACCAGAATCCATGGTTCAAGTTCTTACTAAAATGATAGAGGAATTTCAACAAGAACGAATTCTAAACCTTTTCCCTATAGGAGGTGTTTCCGGAACACTAGAGAAAAGATTTCCAGGAAATCCACGTCCCTATATTTATGCCAAATCGGGCTCCCTGGGAAATAACTATTGTTTAAGCGGATATTTGATCACCAATTCTGGGAAAACTTTAGTTTTTAGTTTTATGAATAATCATTTCATTAAAAGCGGCACAGAAGTAAGAAAGTCGATGCAATTAATCTTTGAACATCTAAGGGATAATTACTAATCGGTTAACCTGTCAGAATCCATAAATTTGGCAAACTTTTCTCGTAGCAGGCTTAATTTTGGCGAAATATAAAGCTGGCAAAAAGGTTTTTCCTTGTCTTTTAGGTAGTAGTTATGGAACATTGGGTCCGAACTTTTAAACGCTACAAAAGGTAGTACTTTGGTAATAAGCTTACCATCAAAATTGATTTGAAAACTTTGAAGTGCATTGGTAGCTCTTTCGGCGTCTGCCAGATTATAAGTGTAAATGGCAGACCGGTATTTTTTACGCATACTATGGGATGACGTAGCATTATGGGTATGCAGATGGATTAGAATTAAATCTTCCATTGCTATTTCATTGTAATAATACTCTACTACTACGGCTTCGGAAAATGTTTTAGCCTCTCCTTCTGAGGCTACAAATCCTTGCTTTACGTTAGCAACTCCTTTTAATGCTTGGAATATTGCTTCTGTACACCAATGACAACCACCACCAAAAGCAATTTCACATATTTTCGCCATACTATATTGGTCGTATTATCAATAAGGACATAACGAATTAATTTGGGCGTATTGCAGCAATAAAATAGTTTTTGCGTCTTTTATTTCCCCTGAAGCAATCATTTCTAAGGCGGTTTTGAAAGGCAATTCTAAAACCTCAATATTCTCGGTTTCATCTTCTGCTCCTCCCCCTTCACCTACTTTCATATCATCATCATATTCACCTATAAAATAGTGAAGAATTTCTGTAACCGAACCAGGTGACATATAGGATTCAAAGACCTTTTCTACCTTATTTAATTTATAACCTGTTTCTTCTTCAGCTTCTTTTTTAATACAGGTTTCCGGAGAATCCCCATCTAAAACGCCAGCACAGACTTCTATCATCATACCATCATCATTGCCATTTAAATAGGTAGGCATTCTAAACTGTTTAGTTAGGGTTACGGTTCCCTTTTTGGGGTTATACAAAAGTATTGCAGCTCCATTTCCTCTATCGTAAGCCTCTCTAATTTGCTTTTCCCAAGTACCGTCCTGTTTTTTATATTCAAAGGTTAATTTGTTCAGCGTATACCAATTGTCGGAAAGCACTTCCTTTTTTATATTTCTTACGTTCTCGTTTTTCAAAATACATCTTTATTGTGGTCCAACACAAAACTATAAAATATACGGCGATATTTCTGTATACCTTTTCTAGACCGTAATTGCTTTATTTAAGTACCTTCTAAAAGGTAGCATCTCTCGGTAGACTTCCACCAGTTTTTCCTTAAAATGAGGAGCTAAGATATCTTCCCGATTTAGCGGATGCATAACCGCAAAAGTTTTATTTCTAAGTAATTCTATATGAGGATGATCCTTGGAAAACCCTTTGGGCGCTGTTTTAAGTCGGTCATCCTCTACAAGGCCCCTAAATGTTTGCTTAAAACTTCTTTTGTTCAATATTTTTTGTAATTCTTCCCCGTCATAGTCAATAGCTTCCCTAATACTGCGTAATTTATTAGCATCTGGTCTCCATAACCCCCCAGCTAGTATGGATTGACTCAATCCAATTTCTATATAAAAATCGCCAGTATTAGGAGCTTTGTCTAAACCGGCACCAAAATGATCTTTATAAATAGGCTTATTGGGATGAAATAGTAAGTTATTATTAATCCTATTTATTGCCCTCTTCCCAGATGTTAGATAGTATTCTTCATCTACACTTGCTAAAACGTGATCCATTTCTTCTAGCCATTGGATGAATTGATTTCTAACCTCTTTATACCATTTCCTATTTTGATCCATCCACTCCTTAGAGTTGTTTTGGTTGAGTTCTTTAAGAAATTGAAAGAGTGCATTAAAATCCATACTTTAAATATATGATTACTTTATTTTTGAGCCGACTTTAACTGAAGGAGAAATAGGAATATCTATTTCTCATTGAAAAAGCAAGTATGCTTAGACAGCATAATCTAAAACCGATTATCTCCATCTAATAAGTCACCTAAACCACCTAGAATACTACCTTCACCCTTTTGCTTCCCTCCTCTTGGTATGGATGCTAAAACGCGTCCGGCAAGCCTACTAAAAGGTAGGGATTGAATATATACAGTACCAGGCCCTCGTAGGGTAGCATAAAAAAGGCCTTCCCCTCCAAAAACAGTATTTTTTATACCTCCAACAAATTCTATATCATAATCTACGTCCTGTGTAAAACCAATTATACACCCGGTGTCTACTTTTAGAACTTCACCTGCAGCAAGTGTCTTTTTTGCGGTGGTACCACCAGCATGGACAAAAGCCATCCCATCTCCTTCCAATTTTTGCATAATAAACCCTTCTCCACCAAAGAGTCCGCGTCCCAATTTCTTTGAGAATTCTATCCCTACGGAAACGCCTTTGGCAGCACATAAGAAGGCATCTTTTTGACAGATAAATTTTCCTCTAAATTCAGTGAGGTCTATAGGGATTATCTTCCCTGGATAAGGAGATGCAAAACTCACTTGTTTTTTACCTTGTCCAATATTTAAAAACACAGTCATAAACAAACTCTCACCTGTTAGCAAACGTTTCCCGGCAGAAAACAATTTTCCCAAAACTCCCGTATCCTGATTGGAACCGTCACCAAAAATAGTGTCCATTTTAATATCGGTGTCCATCATCATAAAACTTCCTGCTTCGGCTACAACAGCTTCTTGAGGATCTAATTCGATCTCTACATATTGCATTTCTTCTCCGTAAATCTGGTAATCTATTTCGTTTGCATTCATTATGTTGGGTATTAATGGTTCTAAGGTTTTATAATTCTTAAGTACGCGCATAAATTGATGAATACACTAAAAGTATTTCACCAGTTAAGCCTTTCAATTTGGATTTATATTTCTTAAAATAAGTAGTAGAAAAGTACAATTTGTTACAATGTAATTTTAATAAAAATTAGGCCATTACGGTTTTAAGGCAATGAACTGTTGGATGCAAGCTGTAGGGAAAACACCAATTTTAAATTAACTCATTTTAAAATTTTCAAATTAATTTTTCACCTTTACGGTCCACTCAAAGTTAAAAGTAGACACCACTATTCCCTCCTCATTTACTCCTACTGATTTCATCCATGCCGTTTGCCCCTCCCCAGTAGCTAAGGTTTTATTGATAGCTTCTTTAATAAGATGGCCATCCTCACAAGTAAAAGTGATTTTTCCCGTTGCTTTCTTGGAAAAGTTAGCATTGTTATTCGCTACTAACATGGAGATTTTCTTTCCACTTTTTCTAATCTGTCCCATTACCATAGCTCCGGTAGATAATTCCGCTGCCATTCCTTGGACAGCCCAAAACATGGATTTAAATGGGTTTTGGTTAACCCATCTATGTCTTACGGTAACCACCGCCTTTTCATCATCAATATACCTTAAACGGACTCCTGTCCACCATGCAGCAGGCAGTTTAAAAAAACAGAACATATTTATTTTACTTGTCTCAGATGCCATATTGATGGGTTTAATATTAGCTAAAGTAACTAAAAATGACGAATCGGTTAATGTTAAAGTTTTCTTAATATATAGTACTTTGTTTTGCATAGTACCTTCCTTTAGACATATATTTGCATAAGAAACTAGTATGCCATGACAGAGACACTTAGCAAACATCATAAAAATGTATCGGCAATTATCCATGCATCTACCTTTTCCAAATACTTTATACCATTTGGCAATTTTATTTTACCCTTGGTACTTTGGACATTGAAGAGAACGGATCATCCATTTATAGATTCTAATGGTAAGCACGCCTTAAATTTTCAGATAAGCCTGCTGTTATACTCTATCTGTATTGGTATTATCACCATACCTTTTGTACTCATCTTTCTACCAGATGTCTTTCATTTTGGGTTATTAAACTTTTCCTCTTTAAATGAATTTAATGGCATTGACCTAGATTTTGCCCGCCACCCTTTTAAGTTGGGGAGGATATTATGGCCTTTAATATTGGCAGGCTTGGCACAGATAGTACTATTTATAGTCAATATTGTTTATACCATACTAGCCACCATTCGCACTAGCGAAGGGATTAATTTTAAATATCCATTAACCATCAATTTTATAACCTAATAAGAGAAAAAAAATAGTACTCATCACACTATTTCTGGAGTTTATTCATCAATCAAATCAATCTTCCGTCTGACAAAAATCAGCAAAAAAAACGAACAGTTAAATTATTATAATCATGCAACTATGAATGTTGAAAATACAAAAGCGCAAATGCGAAAAGGCGTTTTGGAATATTGCATCCTCTCCATTTTAGATGGGAAGGATAAATATACCTCCGAAATCCTGGATACTTTAAAAGACGCTAAAATGCTAGTAGTAGAGGGCACCATTTACCCTTTACTTACAAGATTAAAAAATGCGGGACTTCTCAATTATCGTTGGGAAGAATCTCCCTCTGGCCCCCCAAGAAAATATTATACGTTAACCGAAAAAGGAAAATTATTCCTGAAGGAATTAGATACTACCTGGGAAGAATTAAGAAATGCGACTAACCTCGTAACCAAATCAAAAAACAACTAAAATGAACAAGACAATAAATATAAATCTGGCCAATTTATTCTTTCATATAGATGAAGAAGCCTATTCTAAATTAAAACATTATTTAGAGGCCATAAAACGCTCCTTCGCCAATACCAACGGTAGTGATGAAATTATTGCAGATATAGAAGCCAGAATCGCTGAATTATTCCATGAGAAAATGGAAAATGAACGCCAGGTAATTACCCAAAAAGAAGTAGACGAGGTAATTAGTATCATGGGACAGCCCGAAGATTATATGGTAGATGAGGATATATTTGAGGACCAACCAAAATCTACCCCTAAATCTAGTAGTGTAAGAAAGTTATATAGGGATATAGAAAACAAATATATTGGTGGGGTATCCTCCGGATTGGGACATTATTTTAGAATAGATGCGTTATGGGTACGATGCTTATGGGTCTTATTAACCATATTCACTTGGGGTGGCTTTATCTTTATATATGTACTATTATGGATATTGACTCCAGAAGCCGTTACTACTGCGCAGAAACTAGATATGAAAGGTGAAACCATCAATATCAGTAATATTGAAAAAAAAGTCAAGGAAGGGTTTGATGACGTAGCTGAAAAGGTGAAAAATGTTGACTATGAGAAAGTAGGTAACCGCGTAAAGAATGGGAGCAAAAGTATTTTCAACTCCATTGCCGATATCATTATGTTCCTTTTTAAAATTATAGGAAAATTTATAGGCATTATTATGATCATCGCAGGAGCAGCGGGAATCGTTTCTCTTATTGTTGGACTCTTCACAGTGGGGATTTTAGACCTAATCCATATCCCAGGTATGGAATATTACTATATGGTAAACGGTACCGATATCCCAGTGTGGTTGATTTCCCTCTTTGTATTCTTCGCAATTGGTATTCCTTTTTTCTTTTTAATGTACCTAGGTTTAAAAATATTAGTGAACAATCTAAAATCTATTGGAAACATTGCCAAGTTTAGTTTATTAGGGCTTTGGTTAATCTCTATTATCCTATTAATTGTATTTGGAATAAGTCAAGCAGCTGCCCATGCATATTCTGGAAATGTTACATTTGAAAAAGTCTTACCCTTGGAAGAACCTAACCAACTTATCACGGTCAGCTTAAGATCTTCTAACTGGCAGGAACAGAATAATAATTTTGGATTTAACGGGGTGATTTTGGATTACACTGAAGATGGTGAGGAAGTTTTAATATTCGATGATATTAGATTTTATATTAAAAGTTCCAAAGATTCCCTTGCACATATAGAGCTACGAAAAGAAGCGAATGGAAGCTCTTTGAGGGACGCTACGGAAACAGCTGGAAAGATAAATTATTCTTATACCCTGCAAGATAACACCCTTATCTTGGATGATTTCTTAACCACTGCAAAAGATAACAAGTATAGGGACCAGCAGATTAGAGCAAACCTTTTATTACCCCTAGGAGCCCAGGTGAAATTTGAAAACTTTCCCAAGCATTGTTGGATGTTAAGAACGGATAATGACCAAGGTCTAAATGGATGTGAAATAACAGAGCATCTTTGGGTTATGGGTAAAAATGGCGTATTGGAATGTCAAGATTGCCCAGAAAATAATAGAACGATAAAGGAATCGGACGGAAAGAACAAAGTAATCATCAATGAGGATGGCTTAGATATCGACATAAAAGATGGGGAAGATTCTTTTAAGGTGAAGATAGGAAAACAAGGGGTACAGATAAAAACAGGGGAAAACAAATCTAATAAGGAAGAGGTAGATACAGTTCAGTAGCAGTAACCTACAATTGGGTAATTAATTGGTATATCATTTTCTATATAATTATAATTTTAAGCAGTAGAACATTAAATAAATTCAGTTAATCAGACTCAGGTCCTTTGCTTTAAATAAGCACTACTGGGTCACAACTACCACCATCATGACAACCTTAGCAAGAATAACGATTACACTGATCCTTACCCTTCTTTTTTCATCCTGCGGATTCGATATCAATATCGGACAAGGAGAAAAAGGAAACGGAAATATACAGAAGGATAAACGAGCAATAGAAGGTGAATTCTCTGCCATATCTGCTTCAGAAGGCTTAGACGTCTATGTTTCCCAAGGCACTAATTATGATATTTTAGTAGAAGGAGATGAAAACATAATAGACTTGATTGCTACCGATTTAAAAAATGGGATCTTACGCATCCATACTGTTGAAAACATTGGAAGAGCAACTAAAAACGTGTACGTAACATTGCCAAACATTACCGTCTTAAAAACTTCTAGCGGTGCAGAACTTATAGCTATTAGCACTATTAAGACAGAAGCTTTAGAATTAAATGCTAGTAGTGGATCTAGTCTGAACATAGATGATCTAAATGCCGACAAAATAAGTGCAAATACTAGTAGTGGTGCAAACATTGCAATTGCAGGTCAATCTAATACCTTTAATAGTAATGCCAGTAGTGGTTCAGAAATTAAAGCCTCCAATCTTACTACGGCAGTTTGTAGGGCCAATGCGAGTAGCGGCGCCAACATTTCTATAAATGTCACCGAATCTATTTACGCGGAGGCAAGTAGCGGAGCGGATATTAAGTATACGGGAAATCCGAAAGTAGAAAGTAAAAAATATAGCTCGGGAAGCGTTAGTCAATTATAGGCCTCCCCTAAATAACATCTCTACCACTTCTATACGCTAAGGTCCATTAAAATTTCAATGGACCTTAGCTTATTATATACCACATCTTTCTTTATATTCGTCTTTAAAATAACCTACTAAATTAAACACCAGAACACCTTATGGAATTAAATATTAAAAAATACGTTCTCCCGTTAAAACACACCTTTAGTATATCTCGGGAATCCCGTGATTTTCAAGACTCCATGATTGTCAGTCTTAAGCTAGATGGAAAAACTGGCTATGGAGAAGCCACAGCTAACCCTTACTACGGGGTAACATTTGAAACCATGCAAGCTGAAATAGAAAATATTAGACAAGATATAGAGCAGTTTAATTTAAAAACACCTGAAGAATTTCATGCTTTCTTATCTTCTAAAAATCTAAGCTATTTTGCCGTTTGCGCTTTAGATCTAGCGGCCAACGATCTTTATGGTAAATTAATAGGTAAGCCGTTATACCAACTGTGGGGAACAGACAATAGTACTTACCCTATCACCAACTACACCATAGGGATAGGAACTATTGAGAATATGGTGGCTAAGATGAAGGAGGTTCCGTGGCCCATCTATAAAATAAAGTTAGGTACCGAAAACGATGTTGAAATAGTACGAGAATTACGTAAACATACCGATGCTGTGTTTAGGGTAGATGCCAATTGTGCTTGGACAGCAGAGCAAACTATTGAATATGCTCCACAATTAAAAGAATTGGGTGTAGAATTTCTTGAACAACCTTTAAAAGCTGAAGATTGGGATGGGATGAAAAAAGTATTACAGCACAGTGTATTACCTACTATTGCTGATGAAAGCTGTATTGTAGAAGAAGATGTAGAAAAATGTGGCGCCCATTTTTCTGGAATCAATATAAAATTAACCAAGTGCGGCGGATTAACGCCAGCTAGACGAATGATTACTAAAGCAAAGTCTATAGGGTTAAAAGTTATGGTAGGATGTATGACAGAGTCTACTGTAGGCATCTCTGCCGTTGCACAGCTTATTCCTCAATTAGATTTTGTGGATATGGATGGCGCCATGCTATTAAGAGAGGATATTGCAGACGGAGTAATCATAAAAGAAAATGGCAAAGTAATTTTCCCAAGCATAGGTGGAAGCGGAATAACGTTACGTTAATGAATTATTATATAGATCATTTTCCCGGTAGGGAAATAGAAATAAATGGAGATAAATACCTGTATTTTGGTGGCACCTCTTATTTGGGACTTCAGACGGATAAGGCTTTTCAACAGCTTTATATTTCTAATATCCTAAAATACGGAACCAATTACGGGGCATCTAGAAAGGCCAATCTTAAACTTTCTGTATACGAGGAAGCAGAGAGCTTATTAACCCAATGGATAGGAACTGAAAGTAGTACTACGGTTTCTTCTGGGTATTTAGCAGGACAACTAGTAAGGCAAACCTTAGATTCTAAAGAACATAAACTGTTTTATGCCCCTAACACCCATTCCGCTTTATATGTAATGCAACAGGGCACGCGTTTAAAACCGTTTATCTCTTTTACTGCTTTAGATATTGCTATTAGAGATCATCTAAGAAAAAACAAAAATGTAACTCCAGTGGTATTACTAGATGCCATTGATTTTTCGGGCTATAATTATCCAGACTTTGTAGGGTTAAAAAAATTACCCCTAGACCAGATTATACTTGTGGTAGATGATTCTCATGGTATCGGTATTATTGGCGATAATGGCAGCGGAGTATATAAAAGCCTACAACAGTTAAACCCTAAAGAGTTAATTATTTGTTGTTCTCTGGGTAAAGGTTTCGGAATTCAGGCAGGAGCTATTTTTGGCTCCCACAAACGCATAAAACAATTAACAGATACCGCTTTCTTTGGTGGAGCAAGTCCAGCCGCCCCAGCCGCTATGGCCTCCTTGTTAGAGGGGGAGGATATTTTTCAACAAAAGAGAGCCGACTTAAAAAATAACATTGCATTATTTAAAGCCAATAACAACCAGTTAGGCAAGTTTAAGTGGATGCAAGGACACCCTTCCTTTAGTTTTAGAGACGCTAGCCTTACCCAATACTTGGAAAAACATAAAATTGTGGTGACTAGTTTTAAATACCCCGATGAAGACTCTCCATTAATGAGTAGGATAGTTCTAAGTGCACATCACACTAAAGAAGATATTTTATACCTCAAGAAGGTAATAAACTCATATTCCTAATTATTCTTCTTAAAATTTATATTACTTCTTTTTTTTAACATTTTAATTGACCATGTCCTTTTTATTTTGTAACTTTTTTGTATTAATTTAATTTAACGTATCACCCCTAAACACCAACACTATTATGAAAAAATTATTAGGATTGGTTTTCTTGATGTTAATTTTGGTAGCAGGTACTAAACTTTCATCACCTGAACCCCAAAACAACAACACGCTTGAAGGAACTTGGGAATTAGTTAGTTTCAATAACTACGATGGTAACGATGTGGTTAGCATATTACCGGCAACAGATGGTTATAGACAGATTAAGATGTATTATAATGGTAAAGTGATGTGGACTAGATATGTTCCCACAGATTCTATCGAATGGTTTGGATATGGTTCCTATACTGCTACGGACAGCACACTCACGGAAAAATTAGAGTATATGTCCGCCTCAATGAGAAAAATTGCGAATGAAAATATGGAATGGCATATGGAACTCGTCTTAGAAGGAAATATGTATAGCCAAATTTTCACGGATGAAGATGGAAACAGAATCAATTCGGAAAATTATAAGCGTATTGATTAAGCTTCTTCCTTTAAAAAATTAAAATTATTTTCTTAACAAACATAAAGCCCGATGGTGAATACACTATCGGGCTTTATTATATTAAATAAATACTACTTAAAATGTTCTCCTAATTAAAATAGGAGGAATATAAGTAATCAAGGATACTAATTTATTGTGTAGAAACCTCTTCTGCAGATTCTATAGTTGCCAAGTATCTTTCTGCATCAAGGGCTGCCATACAACCGGTTCCTGCGGCGGTAACTGCCTGCCTATATTCTTTATCTTGTACGTCTCCACTAGCAAATACACCTGGCTTACTGGTTTTCGTAGATTTCCCTTTTGTTATTAAATAACCAGTTTCATCCATTTCCAATTGCCCTTTAAAGATATCTGTATTTGGTTTATGACCAATTGCAACAAATAGACCTGTTATAGCGATCTCTTCTTTCTCTCCAGTAAGATTATTTACCATACGCAAACCTTCTACCACTTGATCTCCCAACACCTCATCTACTTCGGTATTGTAACGAATCTCTATATTCTTAAGGCTATTTACCCTATGCTGCATTGCTTTGGAGGCACGCATATGATCTTTCCTTACCAACATAGTAACTTTGCTACAAATATTAGCCAAATAAGATGCCTCTTCCGCAGCAGTATCTCCTGCTCCAACGATAGCTACATCCTGACCTTTGTAAAAGAATCCGTCACATACAGCACATGCTGACACACCCCCTCCGCGAAGTTTTTGCTCACTAGGTAATCCTAAGTATTTAGCGGTAGCACCTGTTGAGATAATTACAGTCTCTGCCTCAATAACCTTATCATTATCAATAGTTACCTTATGTATCCCTCCAACCTCATCACTAAACTCAACAGCAGTAGCCATCCCCATGCGAACTTCCGTCCCAAATCTTTCGGCTTGCTTTTGTAAATCTATCATCATAGAAGGTCCATCTACACCTTCTGGATACCCAGGAAAGTTATCAACCTCAGTAGTAGTGGTAAGCTGCCCACCAGGTTCCATTCCAGTATATACAACAGGATTTAAGTCGGCTCTTGCCGCATATATAGCTGCTGTATAACCAGCAGGTCCCGATCCAATAATCAACGTTTTTAATCGTTCAACTTTATCTGCCATAATCTAAATCTTCTATACTTATTTTATAAAGCAAAAGTAGGATTTTAACCAAAACCCTCGTCTCAAAAGTTATAAAAAGTTATTATAAGGCAAGTTACCAAAACTATTGTAAACTTCCTTCTCTTACTATTTCTAGTTTTCCAAGCAAACAAAATAGCCACTACCTCTTACAAAATTAGGGCTTATAACTTGAATATCAAGCAATTACCCTCTACCCTAATAGATGATAGGGTAACACTAAAAAAGGAATGATGGTATGAAATCCTATTTGGTTAATTACTGGCTTAAGGAAAAGATTCTCCAAAAAGGTATGCTTGTTCTTTACCATTACTAAAATGTTAGTATTAAAATCTGTTTGTTTGTTATTAATAGCCTCTATTATACCCTGATCCGGAACCTCGTGAAAGTGATGATTAGTCCCACTGAGCAATTTTTCCAATTTAGTTTTATTGGCCTCTTGTAGTGGACTTAGCTCTTGGCTATTAGAAACATGCATCACATCTATGGTAGCGTTGTGGAGCTTTGCCATAAAAAGTAGCTCTTTTACAAGTGTATCATTATATTCTATCTCGTAATCTGTAGGGAAAAGTATCTTATTAGGAGGTTCAAATTCATATTTAAAAGGGATTGTTAATATTGGACGTTTCGATCGTTTTATGGCGTGCACCGCATTACTTCCCAAAAATATTTCCTTGGCACCTGTTGCCCCTTGGGTGCCCATAATTATCAGGTCTATATTTTTCTCTTCCACTAGCTCGTCTATAGCTTCTATAAGAATACTAAAGGCACTATGAGATATAAATTGATGTTTTGGATTTTGAAATTCAGACACTATCCTCTCCTTAAAATCTTTTAAGCTTTTTTCAGCATCTAATCTATAGATATCACCAAGTCCGACTTGACCCGGACTATGTAATAAAAATTCTGACTGATAGATTGCAGGAGTATAGGTATGCAGTAGGTGAAAGGTGCACTCCTGGTTCTCCAACATTTGAACCGCATAAGTTATGGCTCCATAGGAGTTGTCAGAAAAATCGGTAGGTATTAGAATATTCTTCATAGACGTTAATTTTAGTGATTGCGATAAGATGATTTAAGAATTTACCTTAAATTTAAGGGAATTAACTGGTGAATCTCATGATGTATATCAGCAAAAAAAGATATTTTAATGAGTATTTTTATTTTAATAATTTGATTAACACCATTAAAAGAATAATAGAAAGATGAAAAGTAGTTTCAATGAAATCATAAATTCCGACACCCCTGTGCTAATCGACTTTTTTGCCACTTGGTGTGGGCCTTGTAAGATGCTGTCTCCTATTTTAGAATCGGTAAAAAAAGAATTAGGGGATTCGGTAAAAATAATAAAGATAGATGTGGACACCAATGCTCCTTTAGCCGCCCAATACCAGGTTCGTGGCGTCCCTACCATGATGCTGTTTAAAAATGGGAAACAACTTTGGAGGGAATCCGGTGTTTTGCAGCAGGCAGAAATTGTAGATGTCATTCGCTCCCATTCTTAACATAGAACAGCACACAAGATATGACTATATCTCTATTGCTGTGTTGCTCAACCAAAGAACATCATCAAAATCATTAACCAGGCATAAAAATTATTCAAGTGAAGTTTATTGATTATTATAAAATTTTGGGATTGGATAAAAATGCGGACCAGAGCCAAATTAAAAAGGCATACCGTAAGATGGCACGGAAATATCATCCGGACATTAATCCTAATGATAAGGAGGCCGAGCATAAATTTAAGGAAGTTAATGAGGCCAACGAAGTTTTGGGCGACCCAGAAAAACGGAAGAAATACGATAAATATGGTAAGGATTGGGAACATGCCGAAGAGTTTGAAAAAGCACAACGATCTAGTCGTGCATCCTCGGGACCAGGTAGACAATCCCAATCCCAACATTTTGAGGGGGCTGATTTTTCGGAATTTTTCGAATCTATGTTTGGTGGCAGCGGTGGCTTTCGCAGTGCAAGAGGCACCCGATTTAGAGGTCAGGATTATAACGCCGAATTAAAATTGCACTTACGTGATGTATATACCACCCACAAACAAACCCTTACCGTAAATAACAAAAATATACGAATTACGGTCCCTGCAGGGATTGAAAACGGGCAGACCATTAAAATTAGCGGACATGGAGGACCAGGACAGCAAGGTGGACCTAATGGTGATCTCTATATCACATTTTCCATTGTAAACGATACTCCGTTTAAACGCGATGGAAATCATCTGTACTCCACCGTAGATTTAGATCTATATACCGCCCTACTAGGGGGTGATATTACGGTAGATACATTTGATGGTCAGGTTAAACTAAAGATAAAACCAGAAACCCAAAACGGAACAAAGGTAAAACTTAGAGGCAAGGGCTTTCCCGTATATAAAAAAGAAGGGGCTTATGGAGATCTGTTTATAACCTATAATATTAAGACTCCTACCGGATTAACAGCGAAAGAAAAAGCACTGCTTAAAGAGCTTGCAGATTTAAGAAAGTAAAAAAACAAACCCTATGAATCAGGATAATTATATAGCGATAGAAGACTTTTGTACTTCCCACAATATAGCATCTGAATTTATGCTGGAACTTTATGAAATGGGTCTTGTAGAGGTAGTGTTCCAAGAAGACTTACAATATCTACCCATTCAACAATTACCTAAAGCAGAGAAAATAGTCCGACTCCATCTAGATCTCGATATTAATTTAGAAGGTATTGGGGTGGTTACAGAGCTATTAGACCGCATACAGACCATGCAGGATGAAATAACCGCTTTACACAATAAACTTAGCCGCTATGAATGATCTAAAAGGTAATGGAATGCCAAAGCAGCCGGACCTAGTATAGCATGGGCGCTTGGCGCTGTGGAAATCTTAACCTGAATTTTCCCTTTGTAGGCTATAAATAAATTTTTCTCCATACTGGCAATGGTAGGGTTTAATAAGAGATCCCCTGCTTTCCCTAGTCCGCCTGCAAGTATAAAGGCTTCTGGATCTAAATGTGCGGCAGTATCTGCCATTTTAGTACCTAGCACCTTTCCAGTTAATTCAAATGCCTTTAATGCAATAGGGTCACCACTGTGTGCAGCTTCGGCGATCATCACTCCCGTTAGGTCATTAAAACTAATATTTTTAAGAGACGATTCTTCCCGCATTTCAGAAATAAGCTCAAAAACAGTCCGTTTTAATCCGGTTACAGAAGCGTAATTTTCCAAACATCCTGTTAATCCACAATTACATTTACGTCCGTAGGGATCCACGTTAACGTGACCTAATTCACCGGCCATACCATTCTCCCCAGTCAGAAGCTTTCCGTTAATTACTATTCCACTCCCCAAACCAGTTCCTAAGGTAAGTACCACAAAATTCTTCATTCCCCTAGCCAATCCATAAGTCATTTCCCCAATAGCTGCGGCATTAGCATCATTAGCTATAACAGTTGGTAGGTTGCAAATCACCTCAATAGATTTGGCTAGTGGCACCCTACTTCCCCAATTAAAATTAGGGGGATCTTCCATTTCCCCAGTATGCATGTTAGAATTAGGGGCTCCTACCCCAACCGCAGCAACATCAATTCCTTTACCATGGGTACGCAACAATTCAGCTATCACATCCTTTAATTTACTCAAGAAATCATCAAAGGGCTGTTTAGCACCGGTATCATATACTTTTTCGCCTATTATTTGTCCTTCCTCATTTACCAACCCCACCTTAGTAAAGGTTCCTCCTACATCTATTGCTAAAACCCATTTTTCCATGCTTAAACCATTTTAAAAATTAAAAACAAAATAATACAAATTTTCAACTAATTCCTCATGATACTTGTCATTTGAAGTAGACGCTTGATCAATTAACAATTAGCAATTAGCAATAAACAATTAACAATAAGCAATGTGCAGTTTCTAAAATTAGTCTTGGATAGCCCCTGAAATTTACCTTGACTCTAGCAGGAGGGATATCAATGTATTATAACGGAGTAATAGCCACGTTTAAAATTAGCACATCTTAATATTGGCCTGGGAACCAATCTTCAAATTAGCTCACACTTCAAAGGGATTTAAACAATTAGCGCTTAGCAATTAGCATTGTTAATGTGCAGTTTCTAAAATTAATCTTGGATAGCCCTGTTTTTCCCTTGACTCTAGCAGGAGGGATATCAATGTATAATAACGGAGTAATAGCCACGTTTAAAATTAGCGCATCTTTATATTGGCATGTGAACTAATCTCCAAATTAATTCACACTTCATACGCTATATAGGTTCCTGAGCTGGGACGGACTTCAAAAGCATCTAGATCTATATCAAAACGTATTTTATATGCCTTAGTTGCTTCCGCAAAATAGTGATCAACCTCCTCTTCGTGCACAATATGCAATACACATCCTCCAAATCCACCACCCACTTGCCTTGCTCCAAGAACCAAATCGTATTGTTTAGAAAAATTGACCAAGAAATCGGACTCTGGACAGCTAACCTCATATAACTCACTGATTCCCTGGTGTGCCTCGTACAGAAGTTGTCCAAAGAGCTCAAGGTTATTTTCCTGCAACGCTTTAGCAGTAGCTAGCACCCGCTCATTTTCACTTATGATAAACAAACATCTATTATAAATAGTCTTAGACATTTCTGCTGCAGATTCTTCTAACATAGAAAGGGTAGCGTCTCTTAGCGACATTACCTCTGGATATTTTTTTTGGATTATACGCACCCCATCTTCACATTCCTTTTTTCGGGTATTGTATTCGCTGGATGCCAGATTATGAGAAACCTTGGTATTAAGCATAATCATTTTATAAGGAGCAATAGCAATAGGAATTTGAGTATGCTCCAAAGATTTACAATCCAAAAGAAGCACATGCCCCTCTTGACTCATAACCGATGCAAATTGATCCATTATACCGCATTGGGTTCCCACAAAAGTATGTTCTGCCGTTTGTGACAGTCGGACAATATCCATATTAGAAATACCAAGATCAAATAGCTTATTTAACCCAAATGCCAGTCCACATTCTAGTGCTGCCGAAGAGCTCAGCCCAGAACCAATTGGCAATTTACTTTCTATAATAATATCGAATCCACGTAATTTGTCGGTCCTTTTTAAAAGTTCGTTTAAAACGCCAAGGAGGTAGTTTTCCCATTCCACGTCACTTCTAGAAATATTATTCAGGTCCAGCTTAAATCCAACGTCATAACCAAGACTAAAAATATTACATTGTGTAGAAGAGTTGTTCTTTCTAAATTTAAAGGTGATTGTTTTTTCTATCGCCGTAGGCAATACGTAACCGAGATTATAATCGGTATGCTCCCCTATCAGATTAATTCTCCCTGGGGATTCTACTATAAGCTCTGGCGTAAAATTCTCTGTAAACAGCATATACTCATGGATTGACACCTCAAAAATAACAATTATCCATTAATAAATGTATAAAATACGTTTATAGAGAAAATAGTGTTCAGTGGGCAGTGTTACAGTGAACAATGAACAATAAACAATAAACAGTTAGCAATAAACAGTTAGCAATAAACAGTTAGCAGTGAACAGTACCTCCCCCGCTAATCGCGGGAATACCTGACGATATGACTCTTTGCTACAATATTTGATATTACTTCTCTTCAATTGTTAAAATCAAAAGAATTCGGCCTATTTTAATTTTCGTTAAAAATCAAGTGCTTTTCACAGCGGGTGAAGGAAGGTTTACCTGCCGAAGGCAGGCGTCCGGCAGCGCATGTACACCTAAGTCGTTGGAAAGTTTACCTGCCGGAGGTAGGCGGCCTGGACGGTGCGGCCGTGTAGATTTCACATCCTAATAAGCTAATACATTAAAGTCCAACGCTACAGCTGGCTCCTCTAAACATAAGGTACTCCGGTACCTTAGTTTGTCGGCCCTGGTTCGTTTTTTCATCAATGGAAAAAATGAACAGAATTAGTTTTTAGAACAGAACTAATCATTTTTATAAATAAATCCAATGAAAAGTATAACTAAATCCATCAAAAATACTGGAC
>NZ_AUKX01000016.1 GCF_000424985.1 Arenibacter latericius DSM 15913 | reverse complement strand
TACTGATGTCCACGCCCACTGTTTCCATTATTTTCATAATTTTATGGTGTTTAAAAATGGTTGCGTTGACTAACACCTTTAGTAGGTAGAGACTGAAATTCTATTTGGTCCTTGCAACCGGGTTAATAAAGAACGGGGACTAATACAGGCGATAGGCCATAAACCTAGAACGACACAAAGTTCACCCCGTTCTTTTTCAATTATGGTTATTAACAAAGTTAAACTTATCAACAAAGAAAAAAGAAGCAAAAAAAGAAATCTCATCATCATAACTATTATTCTTTTTTGTATTCCTTTTATTTACTAAATATAACTTTATAAATCTAAAGGAATGACTATGGTATGTTCTTCTGCAGTAAAATCATTACTGACTGTAGTATTCCCATTCAACAAATTACTAGCATTTTCAATAGCTGGAGTAACCGTTATCTTTGAATTTGAGGCATCCAAATAATTAACTTCATTTTCATCCTTAGGAAAAGCCAATACATATACATCTTGAAACTCTGCTTTTGGTTGATCCAATTTTATAGCTAATTTTTCACCTCCTGAGATTAATGTCTCTGAATACACCAAATGACGCATCGTCTTATCACTAGTAATCCAAGGCCCTCCGGACATACTCCATCCTGGAGAATTAAAAGCCCCTATATCAACCCCAAGACGCTTTCCCTCATTTACAGCATGTACCATATGACTCCACCATTCCTCACTAAGAATAGGTACGGGACCATCTTTCTCCTCTGGATTTATGTTACCTATAAGAGCAGTTCCAATCCCAACAGCCTTCATAGCCTTCAAATCCCTTGTAATTCCTTCTTTTGAAATGTCATCTCCAATCCAATACCAATAACACCACAAGTGATTCTCTCCTGGTGGTGATTTAAAATCATCAACAAGAGATTCAAAATAAGACTGTGATATTTCTTCAGGTTTAGAACACTGAGAAAACAAAAGACTTAAAACTATCAAAAACAACAGGGGGCTTAATTTCATATTAGTTGACATCCGTAACATTTAATTTTAATAATTCGCTGGTAAGAAACGAAATATTACGACTGTTCGCATCCTGCTCTATACTGTAAAACCAACATCCTATAATGATTGGGAAAGGCCGGTTAAAGAACTAAAAAACACATATAAGTGAATACCAAATAGTTACGGTAAGCGTGCAAGACGATACAGGCCTGCCATTGCCAGCGGCCTTAATAGTAGTAAAGGGCACAAATTATGGTACACAAACTGACTTTGACGGTAATTTTCCAACAATTACCGATACTGACAGTAACCTGCAAATCATCTCTTACATTGGATATGCTTCAGTAGAACATGCAATTAATAGTCAAACATCAATCACCTTAACGCTACTAGAAGATTAAGGCTTATTTGACGGAATGGTAGTTAAGTGAATGGTAAACAAAAAAGAGCTAATATTACGTGTGATGTAGCAACCGTCGATAATGAAACTTTAACTATTGCTCCAACAGCAAATGTCAGTCATTCACTTACAGGACGCTTACCCGGATTAGTTACTAAATAAGAAAGTGGTTTACTTGGAAATGATTCTGCCTCATTAAGTATTCGTGGCTTCGGCAAACCACTGATAATAGTTTATGGGGTTGAATGGGGCTTTAACAATTAAGAAAGCACATCCAATCTATAAAATTGATTTTATAGATGCAATTACATCTTTACAATTTCATTTAATCTGTATAATATCGGAAGTACTAATTTTTAAGTCAAGTAAGGAGTTTATATAGGATGTTTCCCTACACTCGTTAAGATTTCATTCCTCACCATATAATTTCAAAAGGCTAGTATAATAGTCTTAATCAATTCCGTAATCTAAATTAAGTAGTAACTTAGTTTGCGCCCTATACCTCCAAAAAACTGTTCCATATATTTTTACGGTTTAAAAATAGCTTCTATTAAAAGTAGGTTAAAGAACTTGAAAATCATTTTCCATCGAACGGAAAACCTCCATAACTTCACCCCTGAAAACTCAGATCAAACGCTCTACCAAGCCGCTGAATTACAAGCGCTTACCTCTAGCAATCTGCAGTCATGTTTATTATTTTACCTTTAGATGTTTTATCTCTTATTCACTTTTTAATATCCTTTCACTATTTTAATTCGTAATACAGTACTTCATAAATCTAAACTCAATAATTATGTTGCCTTGCTTTTTTCCGGACAGCGAGGTGAGTCTATTATTGTAATATCATAACTTCGCCGTTATATGGATTGCTTTCTTTGAATCCTTCGGCTAAACAGAAGAAAAAGGACGCCGCAAAGTATCCATGCAGGCAAAGTGACAAAAGATAAAAATATATCAAATTGAACAGATAAAAAATAAAAGATACCAAAGCTAATCAACCAAGCAAAAAACACAGCCCTGTTAAATTTCAGATCTGCCACTTCTGCATAATTCTTAATGATTCCCGCCTGCTTATGGAAAAAATGTTCGAACACTATAATGGCTCCGAAAGGTGCTAGGATAAACCCGTATAAGGCAACAAAACCTAACAATTTCATTGCGAAAGCTGGGAAAAGACCAGCGATGGTGGCCAAGGTACCGGCAATTATAGTAACCCAAAAAGTTGACAATTTGGGTACAATGGCCTGAAAAGCAAGTCCCGCTCTATATATTGTTGGGTTTGCAGTGGTCCAACCCGCCAAAACAACGGCAATTATTCCAAATATACCAATGGCATTATGGGCCAATGGTCCTGGGGCAACCGTGGGTGCCTCCCCATTGGAAAGGAGTCCTTGAGCCTCTGGTGATCTTAAATAAACGGCATACAGCAAAGCTGCCGCTATCCAAGCCATATAGTGTCCTACGTACATTCCGGCTGCCGTGGTCCATCCACTACTTGCGTTTTTCGCAAAACGAAATACGGAAAGATCGGACATCCCAACGTGCATCGCCGCATTGGCGAACCAAGACCAAATAACAACATGCCAGAAGGTGTATTTAATCTGCCCAGGAAAAGGTTCAGAACCTTCGCCCCATATACTCCAAAACTCCGATATACTGCCTACTCCCAACTGATTCAAGGCTACTATGCCACAGGCTATAAAAGCTAGTACTATCACTGGAGACATCCAGTTTGCGGCTTTGGAAACTGTTTCATAGCCTTTGGAGGCAATCAACGAAATAACTGCACCAAGAACAATAACAATAATAACCCACGTCATCCCATTAGGCATAGTATCTGTTAGCTTAGGCATTTCCATATTAAAAGGAATCCCTACAGCTGTGGCCGAAACCGTAATCATGGAACCTGCAAGAAAACAAAAAAGCACTCCATTGGCCAAATTATAGCCAGTAACAAGGTTTTTGCCACATATTTTTTCAAGCTGGTAGTACAAGGTCAACCTGTACTTCACGGCAATTTCAGCTGTCAGGAAACGCCAGCTAAGCACGGCTAAAAGATTCCCTAACAGAAGCCCTATAATAAGATCAAAGGCACTTACCCCAGTTGTAAGGAATAATGGCCCGATTACGAATTCGGTACCTGCGGCATGTTCCCCCGCATACATACCAAGAAAACTTTTCCAACTTTTAAGTTTGGATGTGGGTACTGGTACGCGCTCAAATTCTCCGCCTACTATATCCTCTATTTCTACTTCTAGGTTGAATTGACTCATATTTTATTTATGGTATTATTTAGTCATTATTTTATTAGATGATTTGGCAAATCTTCCACTCGTCCACAGCAAAGTTGATCCATGACTTGCTTGAATTGGGTCTTTACCATAGAGATGGTGTGATCTCCTCCTTTATTTCCTAAAGCTGCTGCACCATACATAAAGGAGCGCCCCATAAAAGTAAACTTGGCTCCACTTGCCATGGCCCTTGCTATATCCGGACCTGAACGAAGACCACTATCTATCATGATCTCAATTTGATCCCCGTACTTGGTCATTTCCCGAAGCGAATTGATTGTGGACTGTGCAGCATCCAATTGTCTACCCCCGTGATTTGATACTATGATACCATCAAAACCAAGATCTATGGCGTCTTTGGTATCCTGTTCTGAGGCTACGCCCTTTAGCACCAATTTGCCCTTCCATTTGTCTCGGATTGGCTTTATTTTTTCCGCATTTAACTTACCTGAAAAAGTCCTATCCATAAACTGCCCCAACTGCTTTAAATTGAGTCCCTCAGGGGTATATGGCTTTAAGGTTTCAAAGGTAGGTTGTCCGTATTTAAGGGTGTTATAGGCCCAAGCAGGCTTTCCTAAAATCTGAAGAATATTTTTTAACGACATTTTTGGCGGTAATGCCAGACCATTTCGAATATCACGCGGTCTATATCCAAATGTGGGCACGTCACAAAGAAGCACCAGAACAGGACATCCGGCGGCCTCTGCACGATCAATTATGTCATTACGAACAGCGTCATCAACGGGATTGTACAGTTGAAACCAAGCCTTACCCTCCGTAAGCTCACTGGCCCTTTCTATACCCATAGTTGTAACGGAACTTAAGATAAAAGGTACGTTATGCTTCTGCGCTGCCTTAGCCAGGATTTCTGGAGAATTGGGCCACATTAACCCTTGAAGACCCACTGGAGAAATTCCAAAGGGAGCATCAAATTCCATTCCCAATACTTTAGTCTGAGTATCACTTTCCCCAAAATTTCGAAGATACCGTGGCTGTAATTGCACCTCCCTTATTTCTGCAGTATTTCTTATAATACTTACGTCTTCATTACAACCTCCATCCAAATATTCAAAAGCAAATTGGGGAAGCCTATTTTTTGCTTTTTCTCGTAGATCGGAAATAGATGGATACCGTGAACATATTTCTGAAGTCATAATTATTGAATTATAAAAGGCACATGCTTCTTTAGTGCATAGTTCTTTCTAAGAAATTTGGAGTTCAGCTTCGTATCCGATATGCATAATGCTGCCCCCAGTGCAGAACCTAAGGAAGAATCCGTAGTGCTTAAGCTCATGTTCCTAAGATAGTGCGATATAAGTTGAATGTACACTTCATTATCTGAAAACCCACCATCTATATATAGCTTTTCAATGTTATCATTTCCACTTACCGTTTTAATACTATCAACCTGCAATAGCACCAGCTCCACCATTAGTTGGTGATAGGCGTGTTCGAATTTGTCGTAAGGGATTCTAGTTGATTTCGGCATATTTTCATCGCAGAAACCAATCCACCTGTACATATATTCAAAATCCTGTACAATCTCAAAATAGATATCATGATCAAAACGTATAGTTTTATGATACTCAAAAGGAACTTGAAAGTGATCTGACAATCTTTTAATCTGTTCCTTGTATTCATTGCCAAGGAACAAACTTGAGGCTTTTACAGCCTTTCCATTAATCCGCATATAATTAATACAGTTTAATTCTATGTCTGAAGCCTTCAAAGCTTCTTCCGAAAATGGATTCATGGCTATACTCCAAGTTCCAGTAGAAACAAGAATAAACTTTTGCCTCACACTTCGAATGTAGGGTAATAATGCAGCAGAACTGTCATGTATACCAACACCTATCTTAATACGTTTGCCGTTATAATTCATATTAATACTGGTCTCGGTAGAGACAATCTTGGGCAATATTTTATTTATCTCCTCTTTATAGACCCAATCGTGATAATCCTTTTTTGTGTAATCCCATAGCGCCGAATGACAACCAATGCTAGTATATTCACTCACCGCTATACCAGTAAAAATAAAACTTATGTACTGGGGTAAATGCAACGAATATTTTATTTTTTTAAATATTTCGGGTTTTGCATATTTCAACCAATAAAGTTGAATTCCCGAATTCAAAAACCCAGAAACCGGCGAGCCAGTATTTACCGAAAAATCCAGTTTTGGCCCATATTTCTCATTAAAAGAATCGATAACATCTTGGGGTATCTTTTTGGTATAATTATATAGCGGAGTTAATACTTTATCATTATCATCCAAATGTACTAAACTGGCACCATAGGTTGAAAAATTGATCGAAATAATATTGTACTCCTTTGCATTCAATATCCTATCAAAAACTTCTTTCAGCCATTCTTTTAATCGCACCAGATCTTCTGATGGATATCCATCCTCATCTTTAACATTCTCAAAATATGTATATTCTCTATACACTTCCTGATAATCCTCATCGAATAGAAAGAATTTTTTATTAGTCTTTCCAATATCGAATACAGCCGTTACTTTCTCTCGCATTTCATTATATTATAATCCTGTTGCAATGCTGTTTTTGCCCCTTTTGTTAATCAAATTTTCTCTAACCTTAAACAAACGATAGGCATTTAAAGGTGAAAGAGCACCTCCACTAATGAGCCTAGCTTCTTGCAATAAAGGTCTAACATCTGTTCGATAGGCATTTTGAAGTATCTCTTGACACTGAACTACGTCGTTTTCCAATTGTGCATTTCTCAATTGTTCTTGATCAATCAAAAGCGCCTTGGCATATGCCTCCTGAACAGCTTCCAAAGATTGAATTAAATCCTCCAATGGATCTTTGATATTATGACTAGCATCGATCATCCATGCTGGGTAAGGGTTTTGGGGATTATTGTTCATACCATAGACCAATTCATTAAAAGTTAAAAAGAGAGCATATGGCTTAATACTACCTACGGTAACATCATCATCACCATATTTGCTGTCATTAAAATGAAATCCTCCTAGTTTTCCCTTTAGCATCAATGTGGCAACGATCTGTTCAATATTGGAATTTGGTAAATGATGACCCAAATCAACTAGGGTATAAGCATTTTCTCCACATTCATTGGCCAACATGAATGAAGTTCCCCAATCCTGTATTACAGTACTGTAAAAATTTGGCTCATAGGGTTTGTATTCAATGAATAACTTCCAATCCTCCGGCAATGCCCTATAAATATCCTTTAGACTGTCCTGGGTGTTTTGCAAAGCATTTTGAAAATTAATCTGTCCAGGAAAATTAGACCCATCGGCCAACCAGACTGTTAAACTTTTCGAACCTAATTTGTTGCCAATATCAATAACATCCAAATTGTGCTGAACAGCCTGATTCCTTACCGCCTTATCCCTATTGCTCAGCGAACCGAACTTATAGCTTTCCTTTGCGTTCTTTTGATCTTGAAAGGTGTTCGAGTTTACAGCATCAAAAACGATATTGTGCGAAGAGGCTAATTGTTTTATGGCTTCGTAATCTTGTGGTATATCCCAAGGGATGTGCAGGGAAATGGCACCGGCTGTCTGTGTGAGAGCATGAATAATGCCAACGTCATCTATTTTTTGCTCCAAACTGGACGGTTCTCCCTGAAAAGAGAACCTTCCAAATCTGGTCCCACCTGCACCTAAGGCCCAACTGGGAATTGCAACTTGAAATTCGGCTAATTTATTAATAATATCATGGACATCACCCCCCCCTTTTACCAGGGTATTCGACAAAAAATCAAATTTTTCTTGGTGTGATTTTATATCCTTTCGATTCTGCTCCTGTATTCTCTCTTTATCTATTCTCATTTTATTCTCTATTAAAATTAGTCCTGCCAGGAATTGGCACCCTACCCTGACAGGTCCTATAATAAATTAACTCACTATCACCTTACAAATGCATTGGCCATACCACCATCTACATTTATTATGTTACCCGTAGTCTTTTCCAGAATCGAAACACAGGCAAAAACACCGTTCGCAATATCCTCTGGGTAAATAATCTCATTCAGCAAATTTCTTTTGGCATAATGTGCCGGCAATTCGTCGACAGTAATTCCATAGGCTTTGGCACGTCCTTCGGCCCAATCACCTTCCCAAATCTTACTGCCTATGATAACCCCATCAGGATTTATTACATTAACACGAATCTTATCTCCACCTAATTCGGCGGCCAATAAGCGAGCCATATGTTGTTGTGCTGCCTTGGCGGTACCGTAGCCCACATTATTAGGACCGGAAACAATACCATTCTTACTAGCTATACTAATGAAATCGCCACCCAAAGCTTGTTTGCGCATTATGGTAACTGCCTGCTTGGCTAGCTCGAACTGCCCTTTAACTAGAACATTCTGTAGTATATCCCAATCGTTTTCAGTTGTCTCTTCCAGTGGCTTGGAAATAGCGAGTCCTGCGCTATGCACTACAATATCCACACCACCAAATTCCAAGCAAGCTTTTTTATAAGCCTCCGCAATAGATTCACCTTTTGTAACATCACAAACGGCATAACTTGCAGTATCTGGTTTATAGGTACTCACGGCCTCCTTCAATCTTTCTTCGGCTATATCTGTCAACACCACATTAGCTCCTTCTTTTGCCATTTTATCAGCGATGGCCTTTCCTATACCACCGCCTGCTCCAGTAACTAGCGCCACTTTCCTGGATAACGGTTGCTCTTCGGGCAAACGTTTCAATTTAGCCTCCTCGAGCAACCAATACTCAATATTGAAAGCTTCCTGCCTTGGCAAAGAGGTGTATTCCGAAATGGCCTCAGCACCTCTCATAACATTAATTGCATTGATGTAAAACTCACTGGCAACCCGAGCAGTCTGCTTGTTCTTTGCAAAACTGAACATGCCTATACCTGGATAAATAATGATTACTGGGTTCGGGTCTCGTACGGCTGGGCTATTATCCTTTTTACAGGCCACATAGTAGTCCTTATACCCTTGCCTATAGGCTTCAAAAGCAGGTTCTAATTTTTCCAGAACAACTTTAAAGTCGCATAGATCTTCATCAACACCAAGATCCAGCACCAAGGGCTGTATTTTGGTCCTAAGAAAATGATCGGGACAGGAAGTACCCATCGGAGCAAGACGTGAAAGGTCATTACTATTTATAAATTCCATAACTACATCATCATCCGTGAAATGCCCAATCATCCTATTTTCGGAAGAACATAATCCCCTTAGCAACGGCATTAACTGAGACGCCATATTCAAACGCTCCTCTTGAGGTAACGATTGAACCTTTTGACCTCCAAAAACACTTCCCTTTTCCTCTATTTTATTATCAATAAACGCGGATGCCATTTCTATAACCTCCAAACTATTGATATAACATTCATAGGAGGTGTCTCCCCAAGTGAAAAGCCCGTGGCTTCCCAAAACGATCCCCCTAATACCTGGGTTCTCTTTTAAACAATTTTCCAATTGCAGCCCCAAATCAAAACCTGGCCTTTGCCATGGCACCCACCCCATAGTATTTCCCCAGATTTCTTTGGTAACCTTTTCGCTATCCTTAGCCGCGGCAACCGCTATCAAGGCATCCGGATGTAAATGGTCTATATGCTTAAACGGAAGCAAGCCATGCAAAGGAGTATCTATTGAGGGAGCCTTGCTTTCCAGATCGTAGATACAATGGTCAAAAAGACCCACCATTCGATCCTCATCCGCAAGACCACCATAAATGCCCTTTAAGCTCCTTAATCTTTCAGTATAAAGCCCTGCAATACCAGACTTATCCAAAGTACCTATATCCCCTCCAGAACCTTTAATCCACATTACCTCAACTACTTCGTTGGTCAAAGGATCTTTTTCAACGGTTTTACAACTGGTGTTACCTCCTCCATAATTGGTGATTCTAAGATCGGCCCCCAAAATATTTGAACGGTACAAAAACAGAGCAACTTCATCATTTTCTAAAGCCTTTGCTAAATCATTATTCCAAAGGTAATCTACGTATTTAAATCTATTTGCAATTGTATTCATAAGAACTAAAAATATGTTTCAAAGCGAAAATAGATTAACTAAATATTGATTCTATCCTGTAGAGTACTGTATAGCGAAAATTAAATTCGATTTGAGTTCATTGAGTTGTGGTATAACAAAAAAAGACGACACTCCTACTTAAGCTACATGACCATTGAAGAATTTAATAACAGAAAAATTAATTATAAATATGCTGCTTAACTTATAGAGCAACTTTCGTTTGCATATCCAGCCTGGCGGTTCTCCATCCAATTTCCAGTATCTTCCCTATTTCTGAAGAATTTACTTCCAGTTTTGATTTTAATTTAAATGGATAACCAGTAAAAGTCCCAAAAACATCATCTATAACCAAAGGCTCATCTTTGGTATGTATGGATAATTGAATATATCGGTAAGTTCTCCACCATAGTGGGGTAAATTCCTGATGCGCAGTTCCATCAGAGATTATACTATCTGTTTTGCCTATGAATATTTTCCCATCCACTTCATCTCGATTGCCTTTGGGAAGCAATGGCAACCGAAAACCGTCTAAATTTTCATCCTTATGAATATATAATCCCTCCGAATAACCAATGGCTATACGGGCATCTTGACCACCACTGAAAATTAAAGTAGGATAGGCGTTAGTAAGATATTCCTGGTCCAATAGAATTTTGGCTGTAGAATTAGCGGGAATGTTAACCTTAGATTTATTAGCAGGAAATCTATCAAAAATCAGAACACCCTCAGTCTTTCGTGTAGATACCAATCGTTGCTCTGTCATTTCCATTTGAGGTAGACTAGAAGGTACGAGAATCCAATCAGTTGGGGCGACGGCAATTTCTTTTAAAACCCCAGCACCCATAACACGAGCTTCATCCCATTTACTATCCTCAAGACCAATTTTATACCAGTCTTTAATGTGTTCACTCATTTTCACCATTTCTCCAGGACCGGCTACATAATAGCCCTGACCCTTACTGCTAGAGGTTGATAACTGTTGTCCTCTATGACTTTCCAAGAGCTATTAGTGTTAAAAATTCTTTCAGTCTCAGTTTCTCCTTGTAGGATGAAAGCAGTCAAATGGCTTATCTGTGCTTCGGGTTTATATGGTCCATCATTCCAAACTACGGCGGCTATGGTGTTGGTGCCTTCATCTAGTTCAGAACCTATATCAATTGTCTCATAATTCCAGAAATATAAATCTCCTCTGGCAGGCCCTTGAGAGACTTGATTCTCATTGACAAAAAGTTTGTAGCGGTTATCAGCGGAAACATGGATTACAAAAGATGAAGGTTTTTCTTTTAATTTTATGGTCTTTCTGAATTTGAAAACTCCATACTCTTTGAGAGTATTGTCAGTTATGGCATTAAAGCTGCTAATAGAGAATCCCAGTCCAGTAATCCAATGGGCATCACATTGCTTTTTTGACTGTTGGGCCATCATTGGATAGATTGAAACCCCTAGTGTACCGATTAATAAGGTTAAAATAAGTTTTTTCATTTTTATAAGGTTATAAAAAAATCATTCAATTCTTGTTTTCCAAATTAAATAGGATTATTTAGATATAATGCAATTAGCCAATTACATACAACCATAAATCACTATTACTCCTAACCGTTCTGAATGGATATATAAAATTTACAGTTGGATTTGTTGGCCATTTATAAAAGAATTAACCCTTTCAAGTCTTAATAATTTGAAATGCCTTCCAATTAAAGGGGTTCAAAATGTCTATTATCTTTATTCTAATCTAGAAGAAACTATAAAACCTTACAACCATTTTTTCTAAATCTCATAATTGTCTTTTTATCTAAAATTCACAATTATAATTTAAATTAAACCTGTTAATCTCTTTCAGAACGGTAACACTCACTTCAAAGTGGTTTTAGATCAATCAACACTGAACCACCCGCTTCAATATACCATCCTTTCAAAGGTTCTTTTTTATCTTTCTGCTTTGAGTTTATCGATGTAAAAACATGATCCAATTTCCGGTTTTGGGATAGGTTTAAGGAAAATTTTGAAGGCTGATCAAAATTACTATTTGAGATAACAATCCGGAGTTTGTCACCTTTTCTCAATGTTACTATAACAAGATTTGCCTCCTCACCAATGGGTGTGACAAAAGGAGAATACCCCGTTCCCAGTAGTTTTTTAAATTCATAACGGGCAACCTCTGTGTTTTTCCAACGAATAAGACCCCTTCCAGCTTTCCCAAGGTATAAATTAGCTTCACGAACATAATTGTAAATTTCTGTGTGTTTGCCTGTACTATCTATCATAGCATTATAATGGGGTTCTGTTTTGACCATCTCTTCCTCTGCCTTTTGAGCTAATCCCTGTGTTGGTGTTGGTGTCCAATACGTAAACCATGCAAATCCCCTTGCTCCATAGGCTAAGGCTGTGTTCACTTGCCAGAAAATTTCAGCCCTGTTTGGTACACGAAGAATTCCCCTTATACCTTGACTTTGGACGAAAACAATAAAAAGGATATTTGCTTTTTGTGTTGCTTCACGTACCATCATTATATCGCTGTACCATGCATCGAATAAAGTTGATTGTTCAAGTAAGGGGTAAAAATCATAAGATAATATCCCTGGATCAACAGTTTCTATATAGTCTTTAATATAAGCATGGAAATCATCTACCCCTAGTTGTTTAGGGCTTGCATAAGATGGAAACAGATTAATATAAGGTTCATGCACAGAGTCTTTTGCCCTAAACATATCATAAACAGTTTTCAGGGCGGGAAACAGACTGGCGTTCGGCTCGTCATTTAATAAATAACCTGCAAAGGCCGGGTGTTCTTTATAAACAAATATCAGCTTCGAGATAATCTCAGGATTCTTATAGGTTTAAGCTGTTACAGGATAAAATACGGTGTCTAGTGTAATAATTCTAATGCCTACTTCATGAGCCAGGTCAAGAGCTTTAAGGTTTTGTTCTATCGTAAAAGTCCCGATACCTGGTACCAGAACATCAATCCCCGCATCGGCAATCTCGCGGTAACGTTCAATATTAACTTCTTCAACAGGCGGGCCAGAATAGGCATAAATAACAAATTCATCGGCAAGTTTAGTCTGTTTTTGTCCCCGTCCAATATTATTTCCAAGACCTCCTGCGCAACCAATACAAAATGGGATTAATAATCACAATAAAAAAATGAATGTGGGAGTTATTATTGTTTTATCGATTTGCATGCTATAAGATGTCAAGTTTTATATTTATTAAAATTTTCCAGAGGTTTAAATCCCTATTGCGCTGATATTAAACATGTATTCTATTACTGATTTAAGCCCTCTTAATTACTCGTTTGTCATTCAAAAATGTCATACTTGATTGTATTTGAACCGAGCCAAGGACGAAAATAAAGCAATCCTTTATTTTGTGCCATAATTATAAAAATCTCATCCATCACAGCAGATGTAAATTGGGATCTACAACATCCCAAAGCTTCTCGACCAGTTTTGAGATTAGCTTCTGTGTAAGGTATTCTGTATGTAAGGAATTTTTTTTGGGTTGTATGCAAATGTTTCTTATACCAATTTACAATTTCCGTATTTAAGGATGGTAAGGATTCTATTACTTCATTTGGGAAACCAATATAGAGTAGCTGTTTTGGGTACGCATATTTGCCTTCTTGAACTACTTCTGTCACAACGTTGCCAACCATGCGATGGTCGGGATGCCCGTAGCTCCCATCAGGCCCGAAGGTAATCACGACATCGGGTTTGTATTGATTAAAAAGACTGTCTATTTGTTCATTAAGTAAAAACAAATGATCCATAGAAGCCAGATTCCCATCTTCATAATCGAGCTGAATAGGAGGATTGATACCCAGCGTCATCGTAGTGCATACGGTCTCCTTGGCACGTACTTTTGCTAGCGGGTCTCCTGCCGGAATATTGGCATGAGGCGTTACTCCTTTTGAACCATCTGTAACGATCACCAAATAAACCTTCACACCCAATTCTGCATATTTATTCAAGATTGGGGACACCATAAGTTCATCATCCGAATGCGCAAAAACAGCCATTATGGTCCTATTACTATAAGAAAAAGAATCAGTTTTAGTATTTGAATCAGCAGCCCAGTTATTCGTAAGTACTAATAACAAGGGGCTAAAAATCAGCATCCATTTTTTCATCGACTTAATTTTTTATTTTTCAAATCATATAGCTTCCTCAGCAAATTTTATCCAAAATATAAGGTCGCTTCACGGTGTAAATTAAAGATTATATAACATCTATACTTATTTAGAGACAATAATCATGGTAAGCCCAGTAATGTATAAAAGCAACATGATATTCAACATGGTTTTGGTGTCAGAGGGTGCTTTGTCAAATTCTTTCCAGAAATAAATCCCCCAAATAGCAGCTACTACCGTTGCACCTTGTCCAAGTCCGTAGGAAATCGCTGGTCCCGCTTTTCCTGAAGCAATAATACTTAAGGACATCCCTATACTCCATATTACTCCACCTAAAATACCTGCTAAGTGGTCTTTAGATTTACCTTTAAAATAATCACTAAATGAAACTGGAAGGTCTACAAACGGACGCTTCATTTGTATCGTATTAAAAATAAAACTACTCACAACCACACCGACTGCAAAAACAACCAATGCCGTGTATGGAGTGAGTTTCCCTATTTCTGGCACATTAAAATTGGTTACCATTGAACCAGCAACATACTTGTAAAATAAACCCATCAAACAGCCGCTAATAACCGATATAACTAAGCCTTTTTTAGAAACTTTTCCCAATGAGGCTGTTTGTAATTTTCCATAGGCTTTGGCGTTAATTAAAATTGCCAAAACAATTAAAGCGACACCCCCAAATATATAAATAGGATTTCCTTGTGGGAATGCGATATAATTTACCAATACACCCAAAGCTAAGGCGATACCAATAGCAACGGGAAAGGCTACAGACATACCAGCTATGGCAATGGCAGCAACCAATAGTATGTTAGCTAGATTAAAGATTACACCTCCTATAAAAGCCGAAATTAAACTTTCTGAATTTGCTTGACCTAAATCCACAATAAAAGAGCGGCCTTCAATTCCGGTACTTCCTAAGGTAAATGCCAGAATTACGGTGGCTAACAAAATTCCGATGCCATAATCCCAATAAAAGAGTTCAAACCTCCAAGTTTTGGAAGTCAGTTTGGTCGTGTTGGCCCAAGAGCCCCAACAAAGCATAGTGATAAAGCATAGAACAATTGCCAATCCGTAATTTTCTACAATAAACATAGGCTAATTTTTAAAGGATAATAATCAATATAATACTATTTCTTTTTTATAAGGTATCGATACCTGCGCTCCTAATCTTGTTACGGATTTAGACGCAGCTACAATTGCAAATTTTACGACCTGTTCCCACTCAATAGTTGAACGATCCTGTTTTTCTGTAAGTGCAACAGCAATTGCCCCACTGAATGTATCACCTGCAGCAGTAGTGTCTATGACTTTTACAAGAGGTGCAGGGATTTTAAAGTGTTGGTTATTATTTTCGAAATAAGCCCCTTCTTTTCCTAAAGTGATAATGACGTTTTCGACTCCTTTATCTAGAAAAATTTTAGAAGCTTGTGAAGCGGTTTCTTCGTCAATTACCGTTATTCCAGTCAATAGAGCCGCTTCCGTTTCGTTTGGTGTGATCAAGAATAAACCCTTCAGCAATTCGTCATCCAATTTTTGAGCAGGAGCTGGATTGATAATTACCTTTTGATGCGTTTTCTTTGCGTTTTTAACCACAAAAGCTATGGTTTCCATTGGGATTTCTAATTGCATCAAGATTATTTTGGCTCTAGATACTTGCTTTACTTTTTCAATATCTGAAGGCAATAGATTGGCATTTGCACCTGGCGCAACGACTATACAATTTTCACCTTCTTCGTTTAGAATAATTAATGCTGTACCTGAAGGACTTTTATTGTCTGTAAAAACATAGTCCGTTTTGATACCATCTTTTCGTAAACCTTCAACGGTTTGCTTTCCGAAAATATCATTTCCCACTTTAGTAACCAAGCTAACATTGCCACCCAATCTTGCGGCGGCTACAGCTTGGTTTGCACCCTTGCCTCCAGCATTCATATAGAATGTTCCACCCAAAACCGTTTCTCCAGGTAAAGGAAGTTTAGTTGCTTTTACCACCATATCAGTATTGGCACTGCCAATGACGATGATTTTGTTTGGGCTCATATTTTGCTTTTTAAATTGCACGTAACTGTAATAAAATTATTAAACCGTAAATACGGACTTTTCAAAAATATTGTGTTTGACCAACTAGGATGCTCTCAGCAATCATTCACTAATTCTTTAGTCATTTTTATTCATTCTCACTTGTCTTTCTTATTTCTCCAACCACTTTTTGGCCGCCAAAACAAATGGACTGTCTTCACTGTGTGACACAGAGAACATGGATTCCAAAGGTTCTCGACCCCATCCAAAAAC
The DNA here is from genome assembly GCF_000424985.1 of Arenibacter latericius DSM 15913. Lineage (GTDB taxonomy): Bacteria > Bacteroidota > Bacteroidia > Flavobacteriales > Flavobacteriaceae > Arenibacter > Arenibacter latericius. The sequence continues at coordinate 85,718 of NZ_AUKX01000016.1, read as the reverse complement.
CGATACAAACAAGGCGTTATTATTAAACATAGAAGCGAAATAATCATCTGCCTGTTTAAAATTCTGATCAACACCGAGACTATAGCCTTCTGCCAAAGCAAAATAGTTTTGTGTGGGGTCGGCCTTTTTAATTTCGTTAGTAAGGGTTTCTAAGTTATAAGGACAGGTAACTGGGGACATCGTAAAACCAGGCACGCTGTATTCGTTTACAGCAGTCCAAATTGGCGGGGAGAAAGTAGTTCGTAGATCAGGATAAGCAGACATCATCCCAACAATGTGCGTAAATATCTTATGCTTTGGAATCCCAGACTCGAAGGCTGTTTTTGCCAAAAGTTCTGAATAATCGTGTATCACCGTATTTAGTACATCCAAATCATACTGATCATGTCCCAAAATATGTAATGAATTATATCCAAATTTCCTTGCTTCCCACGGCTCCATGCGGTCACCGTTTATTACGCTAATTGGTAAATTATCAGGATTAACTTGAAGCACGGAATTAGAAGATGAATAATCTGGTATATGTGTTTCCCAACCAATTGCCATCCCTGCAAATAAATGTGCTCGTCCTTCTTCTTTCAACTTACTATACCTAATATTTAACGGTTTAAGAACACCTTCTTGTAATCTGTTAACTATAAAATCACGATATCCTGGGGATTGAAATGCGGGGAACGCTTTGGCATGCATCCATGAACCCCAGTTAAACCAAAAATAGGGTGGTCTTCCATTTTGCTGTCCACCCCAGTTTTCCTTGTCCTGAGGGAAGGATACCCATTCAACCCAATCCGGGTTTTCATAAAACTTTATATCAGTACCATCACCAAATTCATCTGTGTAATTGTTACAATCATCCAATTGAAAATATACTGGGACGTTGTATTTTTCAGCGGCATCAAATGCTTTATTAATCTGATCCTTCATTTCATCAACAGATTGTGTTAAAAGCATGGGACCTGGAAGACCAAAAGCATATTTAAACTTACTGTCCTTTTTAATTTCACCAAATAAATGAGGCAGTTCGCTAATGAAGTTATAGGAAGAATTAGCATCCATTCCTGTATTTATATTGACAGCCTGGTCAATACTAGTATTGGTAAGAAAAAAGACAATGTACCGATCAACGAATGTACTATCATTCTCATAATATGCATTTCCACAGGACGCTAATATGGTCATAAAGAAAAACAATGTCAATACAGAGTATCGTAATATTACTAATTTAATCATGTTAACAGTTTAAAGATTGCCCAATAACAGGTCCGCTATAATTCAGAATAATGCAAGGGGTTTCGGTTAATAAAAATTAATTTCAGTATTATACATTCAGTCGACGACTGCAAGGATGTTATAGCCAAATAAGAAAATAATCCGTTCAATAGCACTTCTTTAAATATGCTCTCTCTTTTTGAAAGCTCCACTAATGTCTAACTGAATGGTTACAGGCCAAAAAGAACTACAACACGCCATTCATTTTCACTTTAACCATATCCTTCACTGTTCTCAAAGAAATCATAAGCTTTTCCCAAAAACTTACAGGAATAATTTTTGTATAAATCTTGTTCTTTAAATTACAGTTCTGGGACAATAATTAAAGTTAAAAACCATGCTTTAATACTGTTCTTCAACTACATCCTTCAATTAGCATTTATCAGTTCAATAAAACGGGATAATATCCTATTCTTCGCAGTTGAATCAGGAAGCATGAGGTAGAAATGTGTTCCATTTGTATCTTCTGTAAACCTAGTATATCCTTCCTCATTTACCCTTACCAAACCGGGATTACTAGTAGTGAAATATCCCCTCTCTGGCTCTATAGCAAATAACGCCGCAGTCAAATCCCATGTAGGTCTATCATAAGGCATGGGAAAATAGAGTTTATATCCTTCCACTAGTGGATTAGGTCGTGTATAGCCTAAATTATCTTCTATGAAGGAAGCTGGAAAGAGGATTTCGTTTCCAATTTCAAAAGGACTGCTAAAAATGATACCTGGCCATTGCTCATACACCTTTTTTGCTGAAGGGATGTCAACCCTGACATTAAATTCCGTAGACGCGGGAGTACTGAAATTTCCAGCCATGGCACTTAGAAATTTAACTTTCCTCGCCACTAATTCCTTACCATTAAGCGCTGAGAACTTATCTGGCCCAGAATCCAACAACCTGGCAAGATTGGTGAAAAAACCTACGGAAATAATGATTACGGAATGATCAGGTTCAGCAGATAAAATCTGCCGGTACAAGCTCACAGACTCTTCCACCTTGGTTTCGAAATCAATTTCTCTACTATTACTAACCGATTTATCTTTTTTGTACTCATCAACGACCTTTTTCGCAAAGCTCTTGGATTCAACTTCTCCCCTTTTCCCTTTAACTACCGTACCTATCGGAATCTTTGGAAAATTATACCACTTATTCATAATATCAATAAACTTAGAAGAATTCTCACTTTGCTTATTATTACTTATTCCAATAATTTCCACTTTCCCCTGCTCGGCATATCGATATAGCATAGCTAGAGCAAGGGCATCATCAATATCATTACCCATATCCGTTTCAAAAATCACCTTAACGGGATTTCGGTCAGCGATGCCCCCAGAAAAACAAGCACTCCAACCGCTCGTTATCGGCAAAATGATACTTAAAACCAAACAAGAAAGAAACTTAAATGTATTATCCATAATTTACCATCCCGGATTTTGATTAATACTAAAATCTGGAATTATTGCAGCTTCACCTATCGGAATAGGGAAAATTAGAAATTTATCTTGCCATGAATTCCGCTCTTCTGTAACAATTCTTGTGTAATTCATTCTTCTAACCTCTAAATCATCAACAAACCCTGTACTTCCTGGGTCAAACTGTGCTCCTACTATAGCAGTTGTATTAGTTGGACCAGTAGTAAAAGTTGCCGACACTTTAGTCCATCCTGGTGAAGCTGTAAACCCTCCTACTGGGTCTCCCCCATAATCTAGTGCGCCTATAATGCCTACACCTGAAGTTACATTCACCCATCCAGAAACTGAATACGTCGTATTGGGCTCAACATCAATATTTTTAATAGCAAGGCCTCCAGATTCCCCACTTATTTCTGCTGAAAAGTTTCCCGTCCGGGGTGAGGTAGAGGTTCGTGAAGCTCCCGAAAGATAGGTCCAATCTGCTGAATTTTCCTCAAATCCACCATCAGAAAGTGATACACCACTCGTACTCAGTTCTATTAGCATCCCTGTAGCCACCTTATCTGTTTGATCTAGAATTTTCCATCGACGTACATCCCAAAAACGATGTTCCTCAATTGCTAATTCAACCCTTCGCTCACGGCGGATACGGTCACGCATTTGTTCTTTAGACAGTCCTGAGGGTAAGGGGGGCATCTGTACTCTTGCCCTAATGGTATTAATCGCATTATAAACATCTCCTGTGGGACCTTTACTTTCATTTTCCGCTTCGGCAAAGTTTAGATAAATTTCAGCAAGTCTGTATTTTTTCCAACGAGTATCTTCTGGTTGGCCAGGTTGTAGGCGAGGATCTATAAATTTTCTGAGATAGTATCCTGTACGAGTAAAATCCCACCCAATAGGCGCTACAAGCAACTGCTCCCGGCCACCTTGATATGTCTCCAATGGCCGCACTTCCCCATTTATATTATCATACATGGCTCCATTGTGCCAAACGGTTGCGTAAAATCTTGGATCCCTGCCTTTGTACGGATCAAGTTCATTATATCCTGATGTCGGGTTAATAATTGGTTCAAGATGTTGCTCATCATTATAGCCCAATATGGCAGGCTCACCAGTTGCTTGCATATCATAACTATCCACTAGTTCCTGAGTAGGAGTAGCTCCTACTTTAAAATTTCCGCTTTTACTTGGAATACCATTAATAATACTGAATACAGGATCAATTTGCGGTTCATGTACTTCGTAAATTGTTTCTTTGTCTCCGAGAGTAGATTTGCTAAGAAAATATTCACCATAGTCAGGAGCCAATGCAAAGCCTTCAGCAATTAATTCCTGCAAAGCATTTTTAGAAGCGGTAGCCGCATCCTCCCATTTTTTAAGATCGTTTTCGGGATTCCATAATGGGCTCGCATTATATAACAAGGCCTGAGATTTAATAGCATGGGCAACCGATTTGGAAAATCTACCTCTCTCCGCTTCTATGGTAATATTGAATGGCATATCGGAATTGGCAAGTACTTCATCACAATCTTTAACTATAAAGTCTATGCTCTCTTGAAATGAAGGTCTTGTTAGTGAGGTGTAATCAAAAGAATTATCGAAGGGTGAGTCTACTACAGGCATCGGACCAAATTCTTTAATCAATTCCAAATAATAAAATGCTCTTAATAGTTGTGCTTCCGATTTTAACCTACTCCTTTTGGCTTCATTTGAAATGTTTGCTCCGTCTATATTGGCCAAGAATACGTTTGCTTCTCTGATACCTGACCAAAACGTGGGATAATGATTGGCACCCTTCCCACGCTCTTGAGGTGTATGTGCAATGGGATTAGAACTTGCACTTAAGCTACCGGACGCCCATGGCATTGTTCCTCCACTAAATGCATAGCATTCATCGGAATAAGACGCAAGAAAATCAAAAAAACCATATTTCCAGAAATAACTGGGTATTCTACTGTATACAGCATTTAACTGAGCTTCAGTTCTTTTCTCATCTAAAAACACATCATCCAACGTAATTCTACCGTCTGGAGTAATATCCAAAAAGTCCTTTTGGCATCCAGTAGCAACGACAAGAATAAGAAAACAAAACGCTAGTCCTTTTTTCATGTATTGAGCTCTTTTAGTGTTAAGTTCAACTATATTTTTCATATCTGTATATTTTGTATTAAAATGTAATATTTACACCGAGATTGAAAGTCCTTGTTATGGGGAATGAGCGAGAATTTCTTAGTTCGGGATCAAATTCTTTAGTAGGTAAATTATCCCAAGTAATAAGATTAAGTCCGTTAGTATATATTCTGATTCGTTGAATATTAAATAGCCTTCTGGTGAGCTCAGAAGGAAGAGAGTAGCCCAATTCAGCGCTTTTCAATCTTACATATCCTGTATTGACAATGAAGAATGAGTTTCTGATTTCGTTTGGACTATTCTGCAAACTCAATCTTGGATAAGAAATTTCATCTCCATTGGCTGCTCGCTCTGGAGTATAACTATTCAAATGTCTAGAGATAAAATTGTTGACCCCGTTTGTCGCAAAAGCCCCCTCTCCACTAATATAATTTGAAACATTGCCAACCCCCTGGAACAAAGCACTAATATCAAAATTCTTATAGGTGATATTAAATGCTAAACCAAACTGATATTCAGGGACATTGGAATAACCGATCGGAGCAATATCTTTTTCATTTACCACTCCATCACCATTTAAGTCCTTGTATTTAAAATCGCCTGGTCGAGACTCATGGCCTCCGACGACCTGTTCAGGAGAACTATTTATATCTTCCTCATCTAAAAAATATCTGTCCACTACATACCCGAATTGTTGTCCAATTTTATATCCTGTTTCTCGGAATCTATAAGCAAAATCTTCAGGTAAAATAGCTTCATCCGCAAACAATTGTTTGTTTTTGGAATGGTTAAGATTAGCCCTAGCTAATAATGATAAATCTTTGCTGAAAGCTTTTCTATAATTTAATTCCAACTCATATCCCTTGTTACTAATAACACCTATATTAACTGGGGCAAGTGCCTGATTGGGCAAACCATTTAAAACGGGGATTATACCGCGAAATCTTAAAATATTATCTCTTCTTTCATAAAAAAAATCGGCATTGACAGTGAAATCGTGAAAAAGGCCCAGTTCAATTCCAACGTTTGTCTTTTTAGCCACTTCCCATTGCAAATCCTCATTTTTGAGCAGATTGGTAATAATCGTATTTCCATCACCTAAACTACCTGAAAATCCACCACCAGCAATCTTTATGTCATCTAAGAATAAAAATCTACTGCTACTAACTCTATCGTTACCAACTTTTCCAAAAGAGCCTCTAACTTTTAAAAGATTTACAACATCTTTCCCATTCCATTCCTTCCAAAAGCTCTCGTTCGATAAAACATAACCGGCCGACACCGCAGGGAAAAAGCCATATCTGTTGTTTTTCGCAAACTGTTCAGAGCCATTGTACCCAGCATTTAGCTCCATAAAATACTTATTATCATACCCGTAAGTAAAACGAGCAGAGGTTCCTAATGAATTAAAAGGCAATTGTTCATCAATAATCAAAGATTCTTTCTGAAATAACAACATTCCCGTTGTCGCATGCTTTCCAAAAGTTCTGTTGTAATTCAGGAACGCTTGAAAATTTGATCGCGAGGCAAAGGCCCTTCTACCGCTAATCGATAGCGGTGTGTTTTTATCGTTATTATACAGTCGATAAGACACACTAGGGAGGCCTTGATCGTCGAGATTATCATTATCAATCACCTGAACAAATTTTTCATGAGATCTCTGGGCTTCCAATCGATTTATCGATTTGGTGTCAAAGGATAAAATCGCTTTTGCCGATAAGCCTTTAGTTATAAAATCCAATTGTTGTTCCATACCGAAGGATGCTAACACGTTGCTTTCCTTTGTTTGCACAAATCCGGATCTATTTAATAACCCATAGGCAGGCCAAGCTACGTCTCCATCGGTAATAACGCCATCATCTGGAGTAAGAGGCCCAGGTACAGTTGCTGGCAAACGATTCATAAAGTAAATTATCCAGTCCGTCGGATCATCCCCACCTAATGCATATGGGGCATTTCTAGTTTGAAGATAGCCAGCAACATTTAAAAACGCCTTTAGTGATTCGGTCAACTTAACATCTGCATTAGATCGAAAATTGTAACGTTCAAGTTCAAAGCTTGGATTATATGGAAGGTCTTTTTCCGTTTTGAATTGCCCTCCTTGTTTCACATAACCACCATTAATAAAATATTTTGCTTTTTCACCTGCCCCAGAAATATTTAGATTATATCGCTGTTGAAAGGAATAATCTTTCATAAGTATGCTACGCCAATCGGTGTCTGGATATCGAAGCGGATCATCCTGTAGTCTATAATGTTCCAAAGCATTGGCTGAAAATTCTTCAGGCAAACCGTCATTAGCCAGCGAAAGATTTCTTAAAGTCGCATATTGGAAGGAATTCACAGGGCTAATAAATCTGGGCAAATCAGAAAAGCTGCTTTCTGATGAAAAATTAATCTCTGGAATTTCGGAATTTCCTCTTCTTGTTGTTACTAAAACAACCCCATTTGCACCCTTTACACCAAAAATAGCAGTGGAGGACGCATCCTTTAAAACCGTGATAGATTCCACTTCATTTGGATCAATAAAATTGAGTTCACGCTCAACACCATCTACCAAAATGAGTGGACTTTGAGTATTGACAGTTCCTTGTCCCCTTATGAGTAATTGGACGTTTTCTGCCCCGGGCTGTCCAGTTCTCTGAATAGAAGTCAAACCAGGTAAACGCCCCGCCAAGGTAATCGCCATATTAGCTGCAGGGCTTTGCTTAACCTCTTTGGTTTTAACCGATGAAATAGCCCCAGTAACTGTTTCCTTCTTTTGAGAACCAAAACCAACAATCACAACCTCTCCGAGTTGCTCTGCCTCTTCGATTAGGGTAATATTAATTTCTGAACGATCTCCGATCGGTTGTTCAAGTGTCTGAAATCCAATATAAGAAAAAACAAGAATATTAGATCCTTCTATTATTCTTATTCTGTAGATTCCATCAAAATCGGTAACGACCCCATTTACAGTCCCTTTCTGAATAATATTTACCCCGGGCAAAGCCGTACCATCCGACGAAATAACCTTTCCGGTAATCTCAATCTCTTGAGCATAAACTCCTAATGAGAGCATCAAGATACAAAAATGGAGTATTCTTGTAAAGCATTTTTTATAACTGTGTTCCATAATTTTATTTACATTTTTAGTCTGGTTAGTAATTATGTTTGTGCCCGAATGTAACTCAAAATTAACTCAACTTACAAAATAGGGCATCCTGCACCTTCCTGTCCAAATTAAATTATTGAATCTAACTTTTGATTTAATGCATATATTATAACAAGCCTAACATTTAAGGTTTAAACTAACAAGGACAATTATTAACATCCACTAAATTTGATAAAAAAGGCTCATATAGTCTGTTTTAGGTATCTGTTATTATTAAAAAAGCTTATACAACCTCTAACTCCCTGCTCATTCAAAAGACATCTGTAAATCTTTGAGACAGTTCTTTAGTACCAAAAACATATATTGCTTACCGCACAGATTTACACTCATTTAACCGAAAATTTGGGCCCAATTAAGATTAAAAGCAATTACGGGGAGATACAGGTACTTACTGGATTGAGCTATCCCTATTTGATAAGTTTTTAATGTGACCATAGACAAAAAAAGGTCACCCAAAACAAGTCCAGAAGCGCCAAGCCCGTTCATTATTTGACGTTATAGATCTATTCCACAAATCAACATCTATATTTTTCATCTTTATACTCGGGATGTTGACCCCAGACGTCTATTTGCACTTGCCTTAAGGGTAGTATTCCCTCTCGGTCAACCACTTTGTACCCAGTATTTGGTAACTTATTTTCTTTGAAAGCATAGGCATTAAATGATTTTAACTTAATAGAAAAACTTCCTTTATCATTAGTCCAAACAGTTTGTTGCCATAGAGGTATATTGAACTTATCAGTTTGAGGATCCCTTAGCCCAACTTTATAATGCAACAATGATCCACTTTTACCGGTCTTGTTTTAAAAGCAGGACCAAGTTCCAGTGGACTTAACAAACTAAGACCTATTCCTAGATCGTATTTTGCAGCAAAATCCGAGATAATCTTAATCTTATCAACATATTTGTACATATCGGGAGTATGGAATGTCTAATTTAGTTGGTACCGATTTATGTGATAAACTTAAATTTGTAATATGAATAAAAGAAATTACGACCAGGAATTTATAACCACCATTGTAGAGTTACTAAATACAGGATGTTCCGTTAAATCCTTATCTGAAGAATACGGAGTTAGCCAAGCCTCAATTAACAGGTGGAAAAGGATGGCAATTACAAATGGCACGCCACAAGCTGCAGAAGACACCAAAGAGACGTTAAGAATTAAGGCTTTAGAAAAAGAATTGAAGGAAATAAAGTTAGAACGTGATATTTTAATAAAGGCGGTGAGCATCTTTTCCAAGAGCGACAGGTAAGATATGGTTTCATAAAAGATCATAAAGACAAATTTTCTGTTGAAAAGATGTGTAAAATCATGTGCGTCAGTAAAAATGCTTTTTATACATGGTTAAGAACAAGCGAGACCAGTGCCACTAATACTAGGTTAGAGTTTTTAAAACAAAGCATACAAGAAATATATCACGGTAGTTACCGTATATATGGCAGTTTAAGAATCCAAAAAACATTGGAAAGAAAAGGGCTGTTTTATAGTAGGTCCTATGTAGCCTACTTAATTAAACAGATGGGATTAAAAGGTGTTTTAAGTAGAAAATTCAGGGGGACTACAACCGACTCAAAACACTCGCTCCCAGTTGCAAGAAATCTATTGGCAAGAAACTTTACCAGTGAGTGTCTAGGTGAAAAGTGGGTCTCAGATATCACCTATATCAAAATAGGAAGCAGTTGGAATTACCTAACAACAATTTTGGATTTAGCAGATAGAAAGGTGTTATCTTGGGTTTTAAGTGAAGACATGAGCACTGAAAACACAGTATATAAGGCTTGGATCTTAGCCAGAAATAGAAGAGAAATAACGGAAAATCATATTTTCCATTCTGATCGAGGGAGCCAGTATGCTTCAAATAAAATGACAAACCTGTTAGGTTTAAGTAGTAAAACAACTCAAACTATGAGCCGGAAAGGAAACTGCTGGGACAACGGTGCGCCACGAAGATCGGAGGGAATCGTAAAGATACTCTATGATCTAGTAAGCTTGCGTTCCGATGCTGGTTGATCGCGATATTGTCTAAAAAACTCATCGAAAGCTATGGTCAATGTATGACCTCCGTTTTTTCTTATTTCTTCGCATACATCCCGTAAACTGGCATAACGTTTTGTATGCCCAAGTGACATATCAATTTTCTTGTTAGGATCAGTCAGATCGGTCAATTGTTGATCGCTGGTAAAAATTATCGCTTGCGCAATAGAATTGTAATTACTCGTAATCCATACAATGAACAATAGTATTATTTTCTTAAAAAGATATTCTATTCTTTTCATTTATTGAATTTAATAAGCATTTCTAATCACTAGTGTCCGCTTAAAACAGACTGATTTTCAATTGATTATATTCAAGTTCATGGATATTATTGTAATCTACATTAGTAAACAACTCATTTACAGGGGTTTTATCCAGTAGGTATATCCCCAAGACCTGTAATATTTCGTAGGTTGAACGTTCAATTTTCAGGTCATGCCCTACAATCGCTACAGGACAATATGTAATGGTGGCGGTGTAAATTTGGATTCGCACTGCATTTTCCGATGTTCCCCAAAAGGATTAAATCTTTAGATGCTGTTTGATCCATTTGAAAAAGAGCTCTACCTGCCAACGATTTTTATATAAAAGTGCTATCTCTAGGGCGGATAATTCGTTGTTGTTGGTCAAGAAGACGAAAGTACATCCGGTTTCTTGATCATGGAATTTAACCCTTCGCATCTTGTCCGGATAATCTTTGGAAACATAGAACCCTGTTAGTTTGCCCAATTGGTCGCATAATATTCCGGTCGATCTATCGGTTTTTTTGGAATACATCCGCCTAAACTTTAGGTTGGACTTGGCACGAACCACAAAGTAGGCTTGGAGCCTTGCTATTCTGTACAGTCTTTGATAGTCCACATACCCACGGTCAAAGACGTAATGGGCCTCTGCTTCATATGGTATGACATCCATGGCATTCATGTCATTTACCGTTGCGGCCGTAATGTGGATAAATGCCGGGATTTGGGTGGTTATATCGAAAAGCGTATGAACCTGAGTTCGACGTAAGAATTTCGAATATTATTGGGTTTTTACACCATAGAAAAAGCGGAAATTCAGAATATTTAAGTGTCTAAAAATCAAATATTTAACTAAATTATCCGCTATGATTTCCAATGATAAAATTACTGAAATGTTCTTCAATATTGATGAGTTTTCTAAGGTTTTTAAGCCTGCTCTAAGACAAAACCTTTTATCACAGGGCAAAAAGACTAGAAATAGACCCGGTAGGATGTCCAATAGCGAGGTGATGACCATTTCAGTTATCTATCACTTGAGCGGCTTTAAGAACTTTAAGCATTTTTATATTTTTTATGTACAGGAACATATGGAAGATAAATTTCCTGACACCGTGTCCTACAACCGGTTTGTTGAGCTGATGCAGGCCAATATGCTGCCGCTCGTGCTTTTTATGAAGACTTGCTGTCTTGGGAAATGCACAGGAATATCCTTTGTGGACTCAACACCAGTAAGGGTCTGCAATAATAAGAGAATAAACAACAACATGGTTTTCAAAGGTATCGCAACCACGGGCAGGTCAACGATGGGGTGGTTCCATGGTTTTAAGCTCCATCTGATCGTAAACGATAAAGGCGAGGTACTCGATTTTGTTATTACCCAGGCAAATGTGGATGACAGACAACCGTTAAAAGAAGGTAATGTTCTAAAGCGGATATTTGGAAGCCTCTATGCGGACAAGGGCTATATTTCGAAGGATCTTGCGGCGATGCTATTTGAGGACGGTATGCACTTGGTTACTGGCATCAGAAACAATATGAAGAATGTTCTAATGACCCTCAGGGACAAAATACTACTTAGAAAACGCTCAATTATAGAAACTATAAACGATCAGCTTAAAAATATATGTGACGCAGAACACTCTAGACACAGGAGCTTCGGAAATTTCATAACTAATCTTGTCTCAAGCCTAATAGCCTATTCGTTCCAAGAGAAGAAACCGGGAATCAAGTTTGAAAAAGAGCAATATCAAAATGGACAATTAGCATTATTTTGCTAAATGCTTATCCCGAACTCAGGTTATGAAGCTTGATACCCCCTTTGGTCTTACGGAACTTGGCCCACCAAAACACGCTCAGGCACAAGTCTATGGTAGAAGAATCAAAGGCGTAAACCTTCCCCTTTACCTCAAAATCGTCATTGGAGCGCTTTCTGCGGTCAATATCGATCAGGCAATAGGCAAATTCCTCAAAGAATTTGCTGTTCCGATTTTCATTGGCTTTGGCGAGGTTGCTCCGGGTAACGCTTTTCCCAAACCCAAGGTGGTAGGACTTGGGGCTATGGGCTTCTATAACAGTAATCAGGTCACGGAGGCTGTCCCGGGTTGTCAATTGGCCAAAGACCATACAGAGAAGTTGGTTCCAGCAGATAAAATGCTTGACGTATTTGTTGCCATTATGTTCGGCTACCATGCGGTCAAAAATACGCCGTGGCAGAAATTCTGTCATTTGTGAAAAAACATATTTGCCTTTGTTCATAGATTAAGAGTTATAAAATCATGAACAAAATAATTCAAATCGTCACGCCATAAAAAAGCGCTGGAAGCCAATGATTACAATATTTTCAAAGAACGTACATTAACTTTTAGTGGACACTAGTGATAAATATCAAAACTAAAAAGTAAACCAATTAAAAGAGCACTGGATTTTGAAGAGGTAATGAAGGTAATTAAAATGGACATCTCAAAGTATCCACACCTTTTAAACAGTCATAAATATTTTGTTTTCAGCTCGTATACACGGGGAATGAATTTTGCCGACCAAATGAGTTTGAAATAATCACAAATTCCTGGTGATAAGATATCTTATGTACGGTCTAAAACTAAAGGAAGTTTTAATATTACTATTCTGCCGCCTGTTAGGAGTAATCTAGAATATTATAAAGAAAATTCAAATGGAACAAACTAAGTGTTTCCCATTCTCTTAAGAGATAATCAGACTCCAATTCAAATTGAAAATCGCAAACATAAAACGCTAGCTATATACAATACAGATTTAAAGGAAATCACCTCCATTTGCAATATCGAAAAACCATTGACAAGCTACGTGGCTAGGCATAGTTATGCTAATAGTTTGAGGCAAAAAGGGGTTGCCACAGATATTATTAGTCAGGCTTTAGGACATCAGAATATGGCTATCACCCAAGCTTATTTAAAAGAACTTGATAGTTCAGTTTTAGATAAAGCAAGTGCACTATTGCTATAATAAAAACATTGAACTATATACAATGAAAAGTGAAAGATATTATTTCGAAACTAAACCCAAATTATAGAACATATGCCAATTATGTCGCACTGATTATATGGTTTGGCCCCTATAAAACAAGAGTATTCTTTTAAATTTCGTTGATTAATTTAAGCGGTTAATTTTTCAGTTACAATTTTATATTTTTCAGTGTTCCATTTTTCCATGGGGGTAATTCTTCCCAAGAGTCCGTGTAGCCTTTCATAGTTATAAAACACTACGTATTCTTTTAAGATTTTCTCTATCTCACCAAAGGTTCTGTATTCAAATCGATTAAAAACTTCTTTCTTTAAAATTCCGTGATAAGCTTCTATATGAGCATTTTCCTCCGGTGTTGCAATGTGGGTAAATTCTTGGCTCACGCCAATTAGCCCAAGGCATTCCCTCACATTCTTGGCTATAAACTGACTCCCGTTATCACTCCTTATCACAATATTATCAGGATATTGGTAGTTCATAAACAATTGGGAAAGCAATTCTATAACCTGTTTCTGCTTAATGGAAAAGGAAAAAAGGTCGGTTAAAATCCTACGGGTGTGTACATCTATTACTGATAGCAAATAAGCGTTTTTACCGGCACTAGGAATCCAAACCATCTTTATATCCATCTCTAGACATTCAAAAGGTCTAGAGGTATTTACTTTCCTAAAGTTAACAAACTTGCGTCCCGAACCACTTCTGTCTATCCGGTCTTCTAGTTTTAAGAGGTTTGCTTCTTTCATTATTCTATAAAGCTTTTTATGGTTTATATTCTAGCCATCCCGCTTTAGGTATGAAGTCATTAACCGATATCCACAATCTATAAATGGATGTTTTAATATTGATTTTACTGACTCAACAACACTATCCTGGCTAACCGGGCCTTTTTTACTGTGATAGGTAAACTTGCTTGGTTTATTCCCCTTCTTGCCATTGGTGGGCTTTCTATAGTAACTGCTATGAACCATTCCTACCATATCTATTAGTTTGGTCTTACTGATTTTGTGTTTGGCGTGCATCCTATCTACTAGATCTTTCTTGGATCGGACGTCCCAAACTTTTTTTTTAAAAGCTCACGTTGCACTTCCAATTCAATTTCCTTATCACCAAGTAACTTACGAAGTACAAGGTTTTCCTCTTCTGCTTCTTTCAGTTCCTTGCTTTTAGTGTCATAGGGCACTTTTAAACCTGCTTCCCCTTTATGGTCGAACTTCTACTTCCAGTTGTAAAAAGTGCCAGTGCTGACCCCGTATTTACGACAAGTTTCCACAATGCCTATTTCTTCGGAACTGGATAATATCTCCAACTTCTGCGCGAAGGTCCATTTCTTATATTTCATATCTCAAATGTATAAATTTGAAATTTAAAATATCACTCCGATCTTATTGGGGCTAAAGTATTATACACGCATGATCTAGTCTCAAGAATGATATAATTTCTTTTTGAAATTTCTTTTTGAAAATAGTTTTGCTTTCGTGATTTGTACCTATCAATATTAATTATTGTGATTTTGAAATATATAATCTCTGATGAAATTATTTGCCTCCCATTGATTACCCATCATTATTTTAGTATTAGGCTTATATGGAGTATATGGATGTGGTCCATATTCCGGTGTAATGGTAATATAATCCCGATTGCTTCTTATAGCATTTGCAACCATTAATCCCCACCATTCACTGAATCGGTCCAACTCAATTTTATAATTTCCATCGCGAGGATCTATCACCTGTGGACTCTGAGTTGATCCAACTCTTGCGTGAATATGATGTGTATGTGCAATAGCCTTCTCTACAGCATAAGATTGATTTTCCAACATGGATTCGGCAACGCAACACCAATGTGATAGATCGGAGGTCAGTTTTAAAAAAGAGTACTCCTCCAAATAAGGTAAACAAGCGTGCGCTGCAAAAGAGAACCTGGAGCGATGAGTTTCATGGGTTACAAAAACTCCAGTTTCCAATTCAATCTCATGAGCCATTTCTAATAACTTACCATTTTGGGCATAGCTATAGAAGTCCATACCGGTTTGCGAGTTGATAAACAAAGGATTAGCTTCTGCTAAATTATATAAATACCTTCTATATGACTCCATATGTTTTTTAAAATCGACATCCTTGGTTTCCCAATGTTGACCAACAAATTCCAATTCAAAATCCGTCAACATAGCACAAATTTCACTTTTATCTTGGATAGCTAAGGGTAGATCTATCTCTACCCCATGATATCCAGCTTCCTTTACCTTTTTTAAAAAAATTGGCCATGGTAGCTCAGAACTTCCCCATCTGGGGTAAATAAATTTTAACTGCATATATTACAACTTAGCATTAAAAGACATTATACCATTTTGGAACTACCTGAATCTCATGTTATGAAGCTACTTTAATCCAATGGTGCATTTCTACTATAAATTTTGACGAATCCACCTATTGGAGACTTTTATTGCACGTTGTTTAACTACATCAATAGATACAGATTTACCCCCTAATTTTTTACTTTCCTCCGCAGCTTGCATAAATGCAAATATCTCTAATGTCTCCTCATGAGAAACAGGTATATTTCCAGTTTCATAAAATTTAGTCATTTCAGCTAATAAAGGGCCGTCCCCCCTATATTCGCCAAGATTTATAATCTCTTTATCCCCAAAAACCGTTCCTCCATACCCACCTTGTCCATTACGTATTCCACGATATGTAGCTATACGATCATTCTCCCATTGTCCTACCACTACATCTGTTCCTTGTGTAAAAGTTCGTGTAACATTTTTGCATCCGGTTCCCATTATTGCAAAAATCATTTCAATACCATGGACTCCATACCAGTATAGATCGGGATGATGTTCTTCCAAATGTGCTGGACTATAGACTTGTGTACCAAGTACTTTTCCGGCTTTCCCTTCGGTGATCTCCTTTATTCTATCAATATACCGTAAAGATGAGGTTGAATACATAGGTGTATTATAATATTTAGCAACTTCAACAATTGTATATGCATCTGAGAGGGATGCGGCAAATGGCTTGTCGATAAATAATGGCTTACCCGATTTCAATATAGGAATTGCTTGTTCAAGGTGCTTATTTCCATCAATACAGGTAATAATAACTACATCCACCTTATTTAGCAATTTCTCTAGGGAATCAACTATTTCCACCCCCATTTTGCTTACTTCTTCTGTAAAATAGGGTATTTTATTTTTCCAACTTTTTATTAGATCCGTACCCTGTGGATAAGCCGCAACTACTTTGAATCCATTAAATTCTCCATCATTTGCATTAGCATTTAATAACTTTGTAAAACTTATACAATGGCCAGTATCCAATCCTACCATACCAATCCTTTTGCCATCGAGTTTTCTATTTGTTTTTCCAAATAACTCAGAAACACCTCCAAACAATCCTATTCCAAGACTAGCCGTAATTGTTGTCTTTACAAAGTTTCTTCTATCTGACATTTTTATTGGGATTGAATATTATTATTTGTTTAAATATTTCTTTGGAAACTTCCATTGACCTCGGTAGTCAGGTATTGCTAATTTCGCTGCTTCTCTATCACCTATTATACTTTCTGTTAATGGGTCAAATTTAATAGAACGACCAAGTTTCAATGAAAGTGTACTTAAAGCTATAGGTATATCCACCTTAATATGGTAGTCAGCATTACAAGAAGGTTGTTTACGTATTTTAATACAATCTATCCATTCCAATTCGTGTCCAGGTGATGGGGCGATGGATTTTGGTGGAATTTCCATCCCATCCATCCTATCTCCTTCAGGAATTAGAATGTGCGATGAATAGTCAGACATTAGTGTACCATTAGATCCATGAAAATAGACACCTAATCGACGATTTGTACCTGTTTCATATCCAAGCCCAGATTTATCCATTCCCTGAAATGCAAATCCATGGCTGTTAGTCAGTGAAAGCATCCAAGTCATGTTTAAGTTTGGATAGCGCCACAATACCTCATGATTATCATAAGCATCACCATCGTCCTTGGTTCCATATCTTCCACCAATAGCACTTATTTCCGTCGGATATCCAAGTTCAAGAGCCCAGATTGGAAGGTCTGTAATATGTGGCGCCATTCCCGGCGTCCAGCCTCCACTATAATCCATCCAAGATCCGTGGTAAAATGCATCTTTCACTAAGTTTGGATTAAAAGGTTTCATTTCTGCAGGGCCTACCCACATATCCCAATCCATTCCTTTTGGGATATTAGTCGTGTTATATCCAAGGCCAACGCCATTTGGCGATTCATTCATGGTAAAAAACGTTCTTACTGTATTTATATTACCTAAATTACCTGATCTGACTAACTCTACCATTCGTCGGTAATGTTCTTCGGCATGAATTTGTGTTCCTATTTGTGAAATAATATTGTGTTTACGGAAAGCATTTCTCACTGCAATACTCTCACCCAGATGCATAGTCATAGGCTTCTGCAGGTAGATATCCAAACCTGCTTCCGCAGCTTCTATAGCTTGAAGAGCATGCCAATGTGCTGGAGTTGCAATAATTACAGCATCCAATCCCTTATGCAGTAAAAGTTCCCTATAATCAGTATAGCCTGTGCATGTAGCCTTATATTTCTCCACAATTGGATCCAAGCGTTCTTTCCAAACGTCGCACGCAGCAACCACCACTACATCAGGATGTTTGGCAGCTGCAAAAAGATTTTGCTTCCCAAGCCCTCCACAGCCAATTATTCCAAGGTTAATTTTATCACTAGGAGCTGTAAGTCTTGTTCCTAAGGAGGCGTTTAATATTAGTGGAGTGCCAATAGCCGCTATAGAGGTGGTTTTAACAAATTTTCTTCGTGTTAGTGAGGATTTATTTCTCATTGGTTATTATTTTTAGTTAATTTTTAAAATTATTTCAATTTTGAAGTTTTCTATTTGGATGCTGACAGTGAATTATACACCTCCCAATGTGCCTTTGAAACCTCCTGAGTTGGCTTTCCATTAGCGTGGACAATTAATCTATACCTCAAAGTTAGAGGCACTGTAGTACTTAATGGATATCTCGTGCCAGGTGAGGGAAAAGTCGGCTGTACCCATGACAACCCTGGGTACTCAACCCAATCACCTGGATATTCAGGGTTTTCCTGGTGCTGTAATAACATTAAACCAGATGTAGATGTATTCCCTTCAAAAACACCATTAAAATCGGCCCAAGATCGCAAAGGCATTGAATTAGGCTCATCGGAGAAATAGGATATATCCTGAGATTTTGGAGTCTGCATTTTTATATTCAAACCACCATAACTATCTGTAAACCTAGTTGCAATGGTTATACTATCCTTCAAAGCTAAAAAATGGAACGTTAAATCGATAATTTGATTATCCGTTGTTGAATGGTAAACGCGAATAATTGAACGCTCTTGAACTATAGGTTCCTTATCTTCCCACATCCACAAATTTTCAGCATCTATCTCTGCGAACACTGGACCACTGGTATATTCAATATTTCCCGTTGGTCTTGCAAATACTGTTTGCAAGGCATAGATATCACCAAGTTTTGCCCCATATTGTACTTCTGGCCAGGCCCAAAAAATACCCCGGTGATGTGGATGGGCAGCATCAGGCCAATCACTGGTAAGCATCTCACCTTCTAAACCATACAAAGGATGGATATAATTGCTGCGAGGTATTGCATATATAGACCCTGTTACGATGGTGTCTTTTGGAAATGTAGGGTGGTTTTTTAAATATTCATCAAAATAAATACCCGACATCGTATCCAAGTATTGAATTTTATAGTTTTTAGAACTTTCTGGACGGATTACATCTTTTTCATAAACCGTTTGATAATTGTATTGCAGCACCTTTTTGCCTTCTTCTTCAATAACGTATTGGGTAGTATTGGAATCGAGGTAGGCTTTCATATCATTGATATCGCTGTTCGACTTAGTTTCGAGAAGTTTAAATTTATGTAATTCAGATTCTCCTTTGGAAATTATCGCTAGCGCATTGGAATATTCTTTATTATTATAATTTTCTAATTGAACAGGAATCTGATTTTGATTAGTGAGATCTACAAGTACGAGTCGCCCTTCTTTAGCGGCAAGAACTTGGCTTTTGTTCAAATCCAATTTAATTGATACAGGCGCATTGGTCTTGGCTATTATTCCTTTTGAATCATCAATAGTTATAATATTTTGCTTGCAGGAGTGAATAATTAGACTTAAAATGAAGAAAGTTATTATTCTTTGGGTTATAATTATGTTTAGTTTCATTTAGATTAATATTATTAGGAATCCTCACATAACCTTATTTAAGACTAGAAGTTCCATTATTTTCTTTTATTTTCATTCTTGGCATGAGATGTGTTTTCTCACAATTGTTATTAATATTATTTCGATTGAACCAATATCTAAAATGTTTACTATCGAGTTTTAAACATATATACATCCAATCCAGTAATAAATACATTGAAAAATTTCTATCATTATTCAAACATATTACCTAGGTAGACCTAACTTTTAAACAAATTGTCAAACGAATGGGATACTTTAAAGTTTACTGGTTTAATAAATACTTGCATTACCAATTAGGGTTCTGCACTAGATTAGGATTTAAATTTAATTCTTCAGTAGAAATTGGATCCAAATAATCTCTATCAAGCACAAATCCATTTCCATTAGGTATTTGGTCCTTTAATTCATCAAAATAACCATCAGTTAATTTAAAATCAGTAGGATCATAATCTGGATAATCTATGTCATTAAATTTAGCACCAAGAAATCTTTTTCCAATAATTAATTCATCCGCAGCTGCCCATCTAGCTATATCATTCCATCTAAAGCCTTCGGCTACTAATTCAATTCGTCTTTCCCTTCGGATTTCATTTATTACAGGTGATAAATCAGGAAAGTTCCAGTTTGGATCAGTCTGTATATTTCCAATAACCAGATGCGGCATAGCTACTCTATCTCTTAATTTGTTAATACTTATGTCCAAATCTGATTGGGTAATTGAGCCTAATTCAGCTTTTGCTTCTGCAAAATTCAACAACACCTCTGCGTACCGGAATATGATCTTTCCAGTTGTTCCTCCGTCAAGTTGACTTAAATTGGAATGTATTGGGTCCCAATTTAACCCTTTATTCAATTGGTAACCTGTTGTGTTTTTAGTATGGGCAGGTGCATCTATATTAGCTCTAACATAATGAATTGTATCATTTCCTGTATTTATTCTAATTGGGAATCCAGGTGTGAATACAGTTTGTTTTGCTCGAGGATCCCTATTCTTAAAAGTTGAGGAAATACTTTCATCACCATTGTACAACGAGTTAGGAGTGCCATCAGGATTTGTTATAGGATTTCCGTCAATTACCAAATAAGATTCAATAAAGTTTTTAGTAAGTCCCATCCCACCTGAATTTCCATTAGCCATTTGATATTGTACTCCATGAACCATACCTAAGTCACGATTAAATTCTTTCCACAATAAAATTTCAGGGTTATCCGAATAATTCACTTCCCCAAACATAAAGTAATCCCAATCTGGATTTCCTGTGTTGTTTATTTGATACTCACCTGAATTAATAATATCTTCAGTTTCCTCCACTGCCATGGATAAATATTTCTCGGAATTGTTGTTTTCAACACCGAAAACAGTTCCATCATGATATTTTTCCCATGTTCCTTCAAATAAACATACTCTTGATTTAAATAGCTTAGCAATATTTTTATTGAGTCTGGTTTTCCCATCAATATTTCCGCTAGGCAATAATTCTATAGCGATATTTAAATCAGCTATTATGGAATCAATTACTACATTTCTTGGTGTTCTAGTTGAATAAAGTTCTTCTGATTCTAAATTTAGAGTTTTTCCAATCCACGGCACATCTCCGTAAGACTTAACAAGGTCAAAATAGGTATATGCCCTAAAAAACCTAATTTCACCTACATGAGCCTTATAGGAATCAAAATCATCCTCTACCTGCTTATAATTTTCAAGAAAATAATTTAAAGAACGGATTCTACTATAATCCCAACCTCCTGTCGCAGGCACTTGTCTAGTCCCCCGTAATCTTGGGTAGGAGGCCACGAAAACCATATCATCTGTATCAATATCTTTTGAAAATATACTTTCATATCGATCAGATCCACTAACTGCGAATACCTGCGGATAGAAAGTATTAGTAAACAGTTTTACATCATTAGAGGTCTTCCAAAAATCTTCTGTGGAAATCTCATCCAATGGATATAGTTCTAAAGGATTCTTATTGCATGATCCCAAAGTGATAATAAATGCTATTAAACTTAAGTTTATAATTTTTGAAGTCATAATATCTACTAATTAAAATGTTATATTTAGTCCTACGGCATATACCTTTCTCAATGGATGTATTTTTCCAGCACCCCAAGACGAGCTAAGTGTTGAGAGTCCTTCAGGATCCATCAATTTTGTAAGCTTTGTAAATGTTAAAAGGTTTTCTCCAGAAACATAAATTCGTGCATTACCTATACCTATATTTTCTGTAATATTTGAAGGTAAGGTGTATCCAAAAGTCAAGCTTTTAAGACGTAAATAAGAAGCGTCTTGCATATATCGTGTGCTAATTTCCTTATTTTTTTTGTCTTCAAGTGACAAATAAGGTTTTGGATAGTACCCATTAATATTTGGACCTAAATAATTAGATTCATCCGCTGGTCTCCAATAATCCACAGTTTGCCTGTAGACATTCATGTCCCACCAAAAGTTGGCGTTAAATCCATAGAAATTAGCATCATTAGCTGCAAATGCATAATCTCTTTTTCCGACTCCCTGTAAAAGAAAACTAATATCAAAACCATTCCAATCTGCGCTGGCAGCTAGTCCATAATTAAATCGAGGGGTATTATTTCCAATAACACGGTAATCACCTGAGTCACCTTTAGTCCAAGTTCCTCTTGAAATAACATTATCACCATCCAAATCTCTATAGGCTATGTCTCCTGGTCCCCATGTTGGCCAAAACAGGGTCTGATCAGCGCCAGTGTCAGCCTCGGACTGAGTTTGATATAATCCATTTGTATCTAAACCCCATATTTCTCCTACTGTCTTACCTTCGTACCAAGTGGTTAGTGTGTTGGTAGGATTATTATATTTCTTAATTTTTGAAATATTATCGGATAGATTAAATCTCAAATTATAGGAAAACTCTTCACCTATATAGTCCCTCCAAGCCAACGACAATTCGAATCCATTAGTTTCCAAGCTAGCGTTATTTAATTTAGGAACGCCGGTCCCTAAAAGTCTAGGTAAGGCATTAGCTGGGCCAAACATATCAGTAGTTGTACGCCTAAAATAATCAAACGTTGAGGTTAGTCTATTATTTAAGAAAGATGCTTCAAAACCAATATCCAAAGTAGAAGATGTTTCCCAGGTCAAACTTCCGCTAACTAAGCCTGGAGAAGTGATGTAGTCTGGTCTTTCACCATTCATTAACCAATATAAATTGGTATTGATTCCCAAAGTCGATAGGTAAAGATAGTTGTCAACATTTTGATTCCCTAATGACCCCCATGATCCCCTTATTTTTAAGGTATTAATTATCGACTGTAAAGGAGACCAAAAATCCTCTTTAGAAATATTGTACCCTGCCGAAACTGATGGAAAAAATCCCCACCTAGAATCCTTAGAAAACCTTGACGAAGCATCATATCGCACATTTGCTTCAAATAAATACTTTTCATCATAATTATAGGTAAATCTTCCAAACACACCTTGTGTCCCCCAATGATTTTTAGTATCGTCCAAGAACTGTTCACCTGTTGAAGTGCTTATGGCTGGAAGATTAGAATTTAATAGATTTGTTTTCCTTCCATATAAACTATTGTATTGATTCAAATCAAACTCATAGCCAAGTAAAAGATTTAAATTATGTTTTTTAATACTGTGTAAATACGAAGTAGTTGCAGTGAATAATTGATAGTCATTTCGCGCAAACTGGCTAGCAAAGTAACTAGTTGAGCCTCCATTAGCAATTGGATATGCAGAACCATCAGGCAAATGCCCAACAACTTCCTTTCTTGTGTTATCCATTCTATAGGAATTGTTCTTATAACTATATTGAATTTTAGTATCCCATCCATCTAACAACTTTAGGTTAAAACCTACCGTAGCTATATATTGATTATCATAATGCTTTTCTTTTCCACCATCAATCATCTCATTAATATAAGAGATGGCAGAATACTCTCCATTAGGTAAATATAATGGCCTAAATGGATTTGTTCTATAGAAATTATGATACTGAACATCTCTACTCCATCCCTGCCCAGGATTAAAATATTGCTTTCTTTCATTGATAAACTTCGAGTTAAAATTAAAGGATAACCAATTCGTAATTTCTGCATTGAGATTTGCAGTAACGTTAAATCTTTTATAAAATTGATCTCCAAATTTTAGTTCATCTGGTTGGTCAAAAAAACCTCCTCCTACAAAAAAGTTTACTTTATCTGAGCCTCCACTAAAACTGACATCATGCTTTTGCCTAAGAACCATATTATCATAATAAATATACATCCAATCATTATTTCCATTTCCTGATAAACTCCAAATATCATTTCCATGCCAATTATTTTCATCGTCTCTTAACCAAGTTTCGTCTGTAATATTCCCTTCCATATATTGCTTAACCCTATCATAGTTTTCAGTAGTAAAGGTTCGAGATAAACCAGCATTAATTTGAGCTTGATCATGGGCCGTCATGTACTCTATAGAATTAGCCATATGTGGTAATCCAATAGGACTTGAAAAAGAAAAATTATTAGAATAATTTACTTTTAACTTATTTTTTTCTCCTCTTTTAGTTGTAATTAAGATTACTCCGAAGGCCGCTCTAGAACCATAAATTGCTGATGCCGCAGCATCCTTTAATATGGAAAATGATTCTATGTCATTCGGATTAACAGAATTTAAATCCATAGGCACCCCATCAACTAAGATATAAGGTCCATCGTTACCATTTAAAGAACCCATTCCGCGAATATTAATATTCTTACTTCCACCAGGCTCTCCATCCCAGCCATTTGAAGTAATATTTAGATTGGGAGAAATACCTTGAAGAGCTTCAGTAACATTGGTAACGGAACGGTTTGCGATTTCTTCCGAATTAACGACATCCACCGCGCCCGTTAAATTAATTTTCCTTTGCGTTCCATACCCAACCACGACTACTTCATCCAATCCTGCAGCACTTTCTTCTAAATTTATGGATATAACCGCTTGTCCATTTACTGCAATCTCCTGGGAAGCATATCCTATATAGGATATAACTATAATGGCATTTTCATTGGATATATTTAAATCATAATTACCATCAAAATCGGTTTGGGTACCATTGGTAGTTCCTTTTTCTACTATACTAGCTCCTGGTAAAGGGGCACCTTCTCTATCAGAAACAGTACCTGATATGGTCATTTGGGCATGAATTTTAAGGGGGAGAATCTCATCCTTATCTGCCAAATGAGTTTTAAATGGTTTTGCTGATGCAATCATAACAGATATAAGAGAAATACATAATATTATTGATTTTAATGCTAACAATTTCTCTCCTTCTTTAAATGAATAGTTCTTATTATTCTTTTTCATGGTTTTCAGTAACTTAATTATGGTTTAGTTGATGTACTTTAATATTTAAAATTCATATAGGTTCCATTCACATTTATTTTTTATGTTCTTTAAACATTTTACAAAATATCTCGTTTAGGATTGTTATTTTTTCTTTCCCCTGTATGGTCTACTCCTTTCTCCCTTTCTAATTCTATCATTGTTTTAGGTCTGAAGTTTAGAATTAACGCCCTTCTTTGGGAATCGGTACTATTACCTTTACTAAAATGAAGCGTATATCCATCGTGAAAAGTGCATCCACCAGGAGATAAAGGGATACTTTGTGCATTATCTGTTTTCGTATTACAATATAGTGCTCCTCCATTAGGTAGATTTTTATGTGGTAGAATATCATCTCCATTTTGCTTTGGTATAAACCACATACAACCATTCTCCTCAAACACTTCATCTAATGCTATCCAACAACTAGCCGACCTTTTATCTGGCATATCTATCCAATAAGCTGCATCTTGATGCCATGGGGTTTCTGCATTGGTATGGGGTGCTTTATTTATCATCATATCAAAATCGAGCTCCATGTCCTCACCTAGCAATTTTTTCGCCCATTTTAGTGCTACTTCATAAGTCTTATGTTTTAGCAAATTTGGAAAAACCGTGCTTGGCCTCATAATTTGTGTAATTCTTTCAACCTTTCTAGGTTTAGACTTATCAACACCGGCAAGATCACTTCGCAGATGTTTAGTCTTATCTTTCTCTATGAGTAATTCATCATAAATTGTTCGCAAACTCTCAACCTCCTTGGAGGGAAGTAATTCGTCAATTTTGATAAACCCATCTTTAATAAATTCTAAACGTATGTTTTCCATTTCCTTTTATTCATTAAGTTTCCAAATTTGGTTTATAAATAATTGAATGTCTTTCGATTTTGTACTATATTACTTTTTTATACAAGAATAAATGGATCTAAATACAACTGAAAGAATTGTAATAAACCTTCAAGAATACGATGTAAAAAGAGGTTTATCATTTGGGCATTATCGATACAATGAAGTAAAACCTGGACTGGAAAGTCACCAACACCAAGGCGCTTTGGAGATTTGTTACTGCATGAAGGGGCTACAACATTATAAAATTGGAGATAATATGTATGAATTAAAGGGGGATGATATTATAGTGGTTCCACCAAATACCGTCCATAGTACTGGGGAGTATCCAGAAGATAAAGGGGAGCTGTTTTGGATCCAAATTTTGATAAACCCTTCGCATGGAAAGCTCTGTAATTTACCAAACCTACATTCAGAGTTTTTACTTAAGGAGCTATTGGAAAGGTCAGAGTATATATTTAAAGGCGCTTTTCAATTGAAACTAATTTTAGAAAGACTGGTCTTACTGTTTAAAAAGGAAGATTCCATTCTCACTCGTATAATGGTAAATCAATTAATTACTGAATTGCTCTTGGAAACTGTACTTTTATCTCAAAAGAAAATGCAGCTCTCCCCTTCAAAGAAGATAAATATACTTAACTCCTACATTGTACAAAATCTACATAGGATTATTTATGTAGATGAATTAGCAGAAATCGTATCTATGTCCACTGGCTATTTCAAAGCTTGGTTTAAGGAAAAAACAGGTATGCCTCCAAAAGAATATGTAAACCGACTAAAGATTGAACAGGCTAAGGTGGACTTACAAAACAGCAATTCAATAACCAAGGTCGCCTTTGATCTTGGCTTTAGTTCTTCTCAATATTTTGCCACTACTTTTAAAAAGTTTACTGGATATACACCAAGTTCCTTTATCAACTCATAATTTAAAAATAAAACTTTATTGTTATTAAATAATCTAAATCATTTTATTCAATTCCTCTAAACACCATATTTATTGACCAATAATTGAAATGATAACAGTAATATAAAATGAAAGTTTAATGATAAAACATCTTTAAATCCAATTATTAAATTTTATCTCTCCTATATTCTAATTACTATTACTCTATTAGCACCCTTTCAGCCCTTTCTCATTTCATCCCACTGAAGAGCTCTTTTAACCAAAATGAGCTACAGGCAAAAGCTTTTCAAACAACTCTAAAGATTTCGATTACTATATTGGTGAATAACAGATAAGGTATTGACAGCTTTAATATTATGAATTCAACAAGCGGATACACAAGCTCAATCTTTAAAGTAAAATCCGTTATAGTTCTAACCCAGAGAGAACAATCCTTTTCCCTATCCCGTTCAGCACATAGCCGCTTCATTTCGTTCCACTCCATTACGGGCAAAGAGCTTCCCTACAAAAGTCTTGGACACCATCCCCAATTTCATCTTTCCGTTTCGTTAGCCCTTCCCGCTCTGCCGGGAAGCACACTACTCTTCAAGACGAAACCGGAAACGGAGTCCGCTTGATCAGAAAATCATTTTTGCATTTGGTCCCGCTTCCAAAATTTTCCTACTTCACAAGAGCTTTTAGTCACACTTCCCGAACCGTCACTGACCCTATCTTTTTTTGACAGCAAAACAACAACATTCATTCTAGGACGACGGCATAAAGCGTTTCCCCACGTTCCACTTCTTATACGCCTTACCTAGCCTGAATATTGAACCTCCGAAAGCAACAAAAAAAGGTAACAGCAACGGCTCTATGGGAAGTAAATCTAAAACGAATCTTATGAAATCTTACGAAATCATCAATAAAAACGCGGAACCAAAGTTAAAAAGACAAAAAAAGGAAAACGCTCCGGATATAATAAGTAAATCAATTAAAAGTAAAATAAACGCAAACCATCCGAAGGCCGGTCCGACATTTCATTATGGCGGGGTTCGGGTAGGCAATTATTAATCCTGTCTGCCGACAAGGCAGGCTTTAAATCTTGTATTATGAGTACTATCAGAAATCATGTTCAGTTAATCGGAAACCTTGGGGAGGACCCAAAAGTAACCATTTTGGAAAACGGGAGAAAAGTAGCCCGTTTTTCGCTCGCCACCAATGAATTTTATAAAAATGAAAAAGGTGAGAAAACCCAGAGTACGGAATGGCATACCATCATTGCCTGGGGAAAGACCGCCGAGATCATTGAGAAATATGCCGGTAAAGGACAGGAAATTGGTGTGGCAGGGAAATTAAAGACCCGTACTTACACAACGGACGACGGAAACCAACGGTACATCACCGAAGTGGAAGCTAAGGAAATCCTGTTGTTGGGATCCAAGAACGGCAATGATGCCGGTTAAAATGTATTAAAGAGGGCGTATCTGTAGAAAGTTGCGCCCTTTTTTCATTATCAACCTCTAAAATGAAATCACAATGAGAGCACATAGCAATGAAATATTAAGGGGATTACAACATTTTCACGGTTCGGAAATACTATACATTATCCCATTGACGGGTACCAGATATACCGAAGGAATAAAATATCTTGCCAATGTTGCGGAATGCTATTGGCTGATCACCGATGCTTCGATCATGGCCATAAGCTTGATGAAGCAAAGCAGCTTTATTACCATAGACTATAAAAGGTTATCCAAAGAAAAACAAGATTATATTGGCTATGAAGCAGAAGTTATCTATGGGGATGGCAATGACAACATCTTTCAATCTCATAGGTACCGAGTGACAGATTTTCCATTAAACGAACTTCGCCTTTTTTATGTAAACAATACGTTGATGCTACCGAGTGAATATTAGAATTCAAGATTAATATTCGTTCGCGAATCACACAGATTAGATAGGAAAAAAAAAGGCACTTTTCTGCAAAATTTAAATAATCCATAAAGTGTATTATTTAGAAGGAAATTCACGACCGATTCAACTGATAATGTCCTTGACTTTTCAAGGGCATTTTTTACTATCGTCTTAAAGGATTCGCAAAGATTTTATCATTTTAATACTGATTCAAGAGAGTTTTACTTTTTTAAATCTTAAATAATCCATTCTGCTTTCCGTATCCAAAAGGAGCCATTAAATTACTATTGAACGGTTCGAAAGTTTGTCCGCTCGGCGGACAAAAAGGAGAAGCAAGAGGGTAACGGGCAAAGCCACGTTACATATTTTTACCTATCATTAAATAGCTGATAACTAAGTGCTTACAAATAGTTGAGGATTTTATGATTTTACGATTTGCGTCAAATGCCCTCAAACAGCCCATAAATAGGGATGAAATTGCGTCATAACCCCTTAAAATCTAAAAAAAATGGACTCCTTTATAACAATCAGAATAAAGCGTAAAACTGCTAAGCGCTTTCAGTCGTTTTCGCGCACTCATTTCAAGTCCCATACAGAAGCCATGGAGACTATGCTAGATTTTTTCTTATATAATGAAATCTCCCCAAAACAAATTCTTGGACCTACTGGTAGAACCCTTGAACAGGTTTTTAAAAAACGTACAAGTGCAATCATTGCCATTTTACGCGATATGGAAAAGAGCCAGACCAAACCTACACTGGCCATGATACATTCATTATTTGAAATGGAGGAGCCAACAAAAAGGCCTTTAATTTTAGAAAAGAAGGAAATTGAGGAGGTTCAACCAAAGTTTCACGAACGTAGAAATCCAAACCATTAAAATGAATATTATGTATATCACTATTACAGCCCAAAAACTAGGAAACACCTTTTCCCCAAGTTCAGCTGATTTTGTGGATTATCTGGGAAAAGAAAATCAAGGTATGGAAGAAGGAGACGAAAACATGGAATATTTTTTCAACCAGTATAATGATCAAATTTCTGCGGAAGAGGTTGTAAGGGAAATCGATGGCAATACTGCAAAATTGGAAAAATCAGAGCCTAGGTTTTATTCCATCACGATTAACCCTTCCAAATACGAACTTAAAGCATTGAATAATCCAAATGTCGATCTGAAACTATACACTCGAGAACTGATGAAAGATTATGTGGCATCCTTTAATCGGAAAATAAATGGACGGGCCGTGTCTATAGATGATATAAAGTACTATGCCAAAATTGAACATCAACGGACGTTTAAAGGAACGGATAAACAAATCCGAGAGAATCAACCTTATGCAACCAAAATACTTCAACTAAAACACAATATTGAAAAAGTGGAAAACGGTACCCTAAAGGGAAGTATAAAAAAAATGGAACGACGAATTAAAAAATTAGAACG
Organism: Arenibacter latericius DSM 15913; assembly: GCF_000424985.1. Taxonomy (GTDB): domain Bacteria; phylum Bacteroidota; class Bacteroidia; order Flavobacteriales; family Flavobacteriaceae; genus Arenibacter; species Arenibacter latericius. The sequence continues at coordinate 55,791 of NZ_AUKX01000016.1, read as the reverse complement.
ACAGGCACCTCACCAACAAAATGGGCAACGGATTGTACAAGATATGGTTAAAGCTGGGAGTCAAAGCCACATACATATCGTAATGAGTAGAAAAGATGCATCCAATTCTTATAGTTTGTCTCCAGGGAGCAAGTACAAAGCATCTGACACAGAGTTAAATGGACAGATAGTTAGAAGAGGTTTCAATAGAGACCTTTTTTTTGACAAGGCTGAAAAGACCTTTGATAGAACCTTTGGGTATCAAAGAAGCTTTACAGAAAAGTACAGTTCCCGAAAGGAGTTTATCAATAATCCCAGAATGTATTTTAATTCCATAATCCGATTACCTACGAACGAAAGGGCCATTGCACTCAAAGTATTGCGAGAAACTGGCCTTCCTATTATGGGCAGTATCCCGGTAAATAAAGTACAAATAGCATTGAAAGCATTCAATAAATTGCGACAAGGAGTAGAAATAGCCATCAAATCGAGTTCTATAGGAATCTAATTAAATAGAAATAATGGATCCTCTAATGATAATTTCAACAATCGGAATGGCTAGCGTGGTATTCTATGTATTGTTCAAGATTACTAAATATGCATTTCCATTGAACAACTTTCTTGTATTTTGGATATTGGTGGACATTACCTCTTTAATGCCGTTGGTCTACGGGATACTATATCTAGCCTGTCCCTTATTACTGATTAATACCGTATTTCTAGTTTTCTTTCATAAACCGGATATATCGGTCGATATCAATAAAAAATATCAAGTCAACTTTAAAACCACAAAGGGAAACTTTAAGATCAATAACATCAAACGTGGGGTTTCCATTATCGGATCTGCCGGAAGTGGAAAGACGGAAAGTGTGGTCTATGGATTTTTACAACACTTTAAAAAGCATGGGTTTTGTGGGATTATTCATGATTATAAAGATTTTGAGATTACCGAAATGGCCTATCCTCTATTCAAAAATTCCAAAGTGACTTTTAAAATAATCTCCTTTGATAAAATAATTCATCGAGTGAACCCCATAGCACCCCGATATTTGGAGAGTCCAGAAAGTGTAAACGAAGTTTCAAGGGTGTTGATAGAAAACCTTTTGGAACAGAAAGATTCCGTTTCTGTTGGTGCAACCAAGTTTTTCCACGATGCAGCAGAAGGTTTAATAGGTGGATTAATATGGAGACTTAAATCTTCCTATCCCCAATATTGCACTTTACCTCATGTAATCGCCATTTATCATTACCTAGATACAGAGAGCCTTATTAGATTTTTGAAATCCAATACAGTCTCAAAGGGAATGGCAGATGCGTTTATTAGTGGGATGGATTCTGACAGGCAGACTGCAGGAGTGAAAGGCACACTTAGTAATGCATTAAAAAGAATAAGTACCCCAAGAATATTTATGGCCCTTTCCGCAGATGAAGTGCCGCTTAACATTAACCATAAAGATAACCCTTCCGTTATTTCAGTGGTTAACAACCCTAGATATGAAACCTCCTACTCCCCCATAATTGCCACAATTATCCACACCATTACCAAACAGATGAGTGTTAGACATTCAGAACCTTCTTTTCTATTGATGGAAGAAGCACCAACGATTAAGCTCTTAAACATGCATCGTATTCCAGCAACACTTAGAAGTTATGACATTGCTACGGTCTATGTAATGCAGGACAAGATTCAAAACGATATGATGTACGGCGATAAGGCTAGTCGGGCTATATTATCTAACTTGTCCTACCAATTCTTCGGTAAGGTCAATGATCCGGACACTGCTCAATACTACGAACGTTTCTTTGAAATTATTAAAGACCCAACAAAATCAATCAGCCGAGGCCATAATCTTAACTTTGACACCAGGGAAATAACTGGGGAACGGGAAATCTCAAAAATTAGGGCTAATTCATTCTTTAGGCTAAAGCAGGGAGAATTCGTAACCTATGCTGATGGAAATGATAAAAAAGTGCAATTTAAATTACAGAAGATACAGAGAGGGCTACCTGAACCTTCCAAAGCATTTTCCATAGCTGATCTGGAAGCTAATTTTGAGAGGATTTATAGGGAGGCTAGGTCCATTTTTAAGTGAGATTTTCTGATAATACTTAAGGAAGCGTATTAATTGAGTAGTTAAACTAATAGCATTTTCAGTTTCATTAAATCGCTATTTATGGAATCAAGAAAGTATATTAAATCCACCGTTTATTTAAACTCGCAGATTATCAAGTTAATATCTCCTAATAAGTTCATTTTTTTTTCGCTTAAAGCAAGAAGAGTCCGTTTCATATACCAAAGAGAAGAACAAAAAAGTGCAATATAAATTACAGGAGATCAATCGTGAGCTTCCTACTACTGCGTTAGAATTTTCCAAAGCAGATCTAGAAGCAAATTTTGAGAAGATTTATAAAGAGGCTAAATCTATATTTGATTGGAACTTTCTGAGCGAAAATAAGGCCTATTAATGTGACTCTGAGAAAAATCCTAATTATTAGAAACCACCCAATTTAAAAATATACCTATTAATAAGTATTGTTAATTAATGAAGGTATCAATAAATTTAAATAAATAAAACACATCACTAGTGTCCACTTAAAATAGACTGATTTCAGTTGATTATATTCAAGCTCTTTGATATTATTGTAATATACATTGATTAACAGCTCACTTACAGGGGTTTTGTCCAGTAGGGATATTCCCAGACCTCTAATATTTCGTAGGTTGAACGTTCAATTTTCCGGTCGTGCCGTACAATTGCTTCAAGGCAATATATAATGATGGCGGTAAATTTGCATTCGGACTGCATTTTCCGATGTTCTCCAAAAGGATTTGATCTTTAAATGCTGTTTGATCCATTTATAAAGAAGAGCTCTACCTGTCAACGGTTTTATATAAAAGGGCTATATCTAGGGTGGATAATTCGTTGTTGTTGGTCAAGAAAACGAAAGTACGTCCAGTTTCTTGATCATGGAATTTAACCCTGTGCAACTTGTCCGGATAGTCTTTGGAAACATAGAACCCTGTTAGTTTGCCCAATTGGTCAAATAGAACTCCGGTCGATCTACCGGTTTATTTTGGGGAATACATCCGCCTAAACTTTAGGTTAGATTTGGCTCGAACCACAAAGTAGGCTTGAAGCCTTGCTATTTTGCGCAGTCTTTGATAGTCTACATACCCACGGTCAAAGACGTAATGGGCCAATGCTTCATATGGCATGACATCCATGGCATTCATGTCATTTACCGTTGCGGCCGTAATGTGGATAAATACCGGGATCTGGGTGGTTTTTTGAAATGCGTGTGAAGCTTGATGCCCTCTTTGGTCTTAAGGAACTTAGCCCAGCAAAACACCATACGGTCAAAAATACGCCGTGGAAGAAATTCTGTCAGTTGTGAAAAAACATATTTGCCTTTGTTCATAGATTAAGAAAAAACATGATCAAAGTAATTCAAATCGTCACGCCATAAAAAAGCGCCGGAAACCAATGATTACAATACTCTCAAAGAACATACATTAACTTTTAGTAGACACTAGTGAAATTAGATAATAAACTACTGAAACACATAATTCATTGATCAGCTATATATCAACACATTAGCCAGCGACGATAATGGTAGCAGCAATAATGACGTGAATTTTAATCACATTTACCGATTTGCATAATATGCTAATTCACAAATTCCACTGTCTTTTAGCAAAAGACGTTAATTATAGAAGGAGTAGAAGATACTGAACAATTTTAGAAAGCTTTATTGATCGCTAATTTCTATAGCTTTTCAAGAAATTCGTCCCTTCTCCTTCCTTTTTCCCTTTAATCCTTTTATGGACTAGGATATAGGGAAAAAATCCTGTTCCGAACATTTTTTACCATACTAATGACATCGGAGCAAACCGTACCACTTTGGAAGATTATACAAGGATATAAAACATTAACGATAATCTATTTTTAAACTGCCATTTCTCGACGACTCCCCATTTAGATATATCCTGTGAGAAGGTATCCACCCCAGGAACTATATCCTTTAAATTGCAATATTAATTTTAAAGGGAGACCTGTCCGATTTGAGGGGATTACGCACTATGACGTCCCAGTTTATGATATTCTGGATTTTAACAAAGCTAACATCACCAGGTCACAGTGAACACCTTGTAGTTGATTTACTACAAGAATCCACAATATATACTACACAAGTTATTAAAAGTTCCAGCTATGTTTACAGCTTTTTAAAACGCAATAGGAGCTAAAAATAATCCATTAATCGATATTCAAAAAATTCAATTGTTAATACAATGACAACTCATGAAGTATTTAAAAATAAAACTAACCAAGTTCAGGGCCAAGAATTCACTTAAACAATAGTGAACATCACCTTAGCTAATTTACTCCCAATCATTCCCCGAAATACAGATGACCTAGAAACGGTAAATTTCGCAAGTTATAGGTAAGCGAGGATTCAGAAAACTTTAGCATTCATCGGAGCAAAATATACAATGTACTACTTAGAAAAACTAAGACGATATAAAAAAACTCAGATTAATAAAAATAAGATCTTAGAAATGTTAGGAAACATAATAGCATTAACATTTAATAATAGCCAAAGAAATAGGGCCTGAATAATTCGTTAAATCTAAAATTAAAAGGACATCAGCATGGAAATTAAAAAAGCCGAATTGATCGATGATTTATACTCTTGGGATAATGATATAACCAAAGAGGAATGGATATCAATTTTACAAGATAAATATTTAATTAATGAAGAGTTAATCTCCACTCTCTATAAATTTTATCTTGAACCCAGACATCGGAGCACTTGTCGTGAGTTAGGTTTAAAACACAAAATTCAACCTAGTGTTATCCATGAAAGCGTTTCTGCATTGGGCAAGTTAGTACAAGGTAAACTCAACCGATTTAAAATTATCGGCTCGGACAAACAGCTGACAAACTGGGTAATTCCTATGTATGGACAACTTAACAATAATGTATTGGAATGGGTAATTAGACCTGAATTAATTGCCGCAATGGAAACCCTTTATGTTCATGGTGATCCTTCTAAAGTAAGAACCTCAAAACAGTTAAATACGATTCAAAAAGACACTAATTCGTTTCAACAAACTACTGAAAACAACGCCAAAACCAACTTTTCTATTGAAAAGTATGTTGAACTATTAAAATTCAGCAAGAACTTGGTACTTACTGGAATTATTGGAACGGGAAAAACCTATTTAGCTAAAAGAATAGCTGAAAAAATGCAAGCTGAAACAAAACTAGTTAGATTCCATGCTGCCTATTCTTATTCAGAATTTATTGGCGGGTTACGACCAATAACTTGGTGGGAAAATAACAACGAACGTAAGGAATCATTTAACGATGGAGATTTTACAGCATTTTGTAAGGAAGCTTTACAAAACCTGATAGACAGTAAAAAAACGAAAGAAGAGCTTGAAGAGGATAATTCTATTCAACAAACCATGACCCATTTTATCAAAACAATTGGGAATAAAATCTTTGAAGATGGAAAGTATTTATTAAATAAGGATAATAGTTTTTTAGATATATCTATTACAGACTTAAACGAAGCAACAATTACCGTAACCTCTATCCAGGGTGGTAGCATAACCATCCCCTGGATAAATATGGCCTCGAAATATAATATATATAAAAAACACAAAAATATAAATTGGTCCCTATTAGAAATCGAAAAAAAATTAAAGGTACATAATCATCACAATGTTTATCTCTTGTTTTTAAAAGCTTTCGACAAGTTTATGGAGGATAATTTGGTAAGGATAAATGCAGAGGTTGTTAAAAGAAAAGATTACGTTTTCATTATTGATGAAATGAACAAAGCCAATATCACCAATGTTTTAGGGGAAGTATTCACCGCAATACAACCAAGTAATCGAGGACTTAATGGCAAAACCACTACACAGTATTCACACTTTATCCCTGAAAATGATTTATTTCACAAGGGCTTTTTTGTACCTGAAAATGTCTATATCATTGGCACTATAAATGATGCTGACACAGAGAATAAAATCATCAGCTATAATACCATAAGCAAATTCACCTGGAAACAAATAAAAGCTGAGGATAGGATTGCCATGTGGGATGAAGTGATCCCTGAATATAAAGATAAAGCGTATGAAATAATGACCACTATCAACAAAAAGATAGATTCAATACCAGGACTCAACGAGCATTATCATATAGGCCCAACCTATTTTCTTAAATTAAGGAATTTTGAAGGTGATTTTGACGCATTTTGGGATAATTATTTAAAAGGTATCTTGACACGTTACTTGATATCCCAGCCAAATTATTCAAAAATTATTACTCAACTGAAAGAAGCTTGTAAAAATGAACAAAGACTAAAAGCTGTATAATATATCAGTGTCCTTCTAACCTGAAGGATAATTAACAAATTAAAATTTTATTAACCAAGTACGATCACTCTTCATTTTTTATAGGTGTTTTAGCACTAAGCCTATTCTTTCTGCTAAACATTTAATATAATAGAGGCTAGAGTTCAGAACTACACCAATAGGGGTCTCATGAGTATATTAGATTATTATTTTTATTATTATTCCTCAGTATTTGCAGGATACCCAATCGTCATTAAGATTGCTATTTTCATCATTCTCATCCTACTCATTCTATCCCTTATGAGCTTATATCGCTTTTTTCATATTCGTCGAAAACAACTTTTAGCAGAAAAGCGTAAAATAAAAATTGAAGATAAGTATAAGGAAAAGTTGATAGACCTACTATATTTTTCTTTTCGAGAAGTAAACGTGACGGATCTAAAAGAAGGAAAAGATTTTCCAATACCCAGAAAAAGTTGGCAAAACGAGATGCTTACTGAGCTTATTTTGAAAATTAAATCCGACAAATCATATGAAATGAACGGAGGTGTGTTTCAAAACAGCAATTATTACAATCTAATGTCCTACACCAAATTGTTTGATTTCTGGGTGAAAAATATTTCATCTACAAACTCCAATAAAGCTATAAAAGCGTTAAGAATGGTCAATGAAATTGGAGAAGGCATCAGTGGATCAGCTTTTTCACGTGTCGTTCATCATCAAAACCGATATCTGAGAAAGTTTGCTCGCATGACCTTTTCACGATTTGACGATCACGACCCCTATAAATTCTTAGAGCAAGGTTTTGACGTACACTTCAATAAGTTTGATGAAAAGCGATTGCACTACACCCTAATCGAAATAAGCAAGGACTATACCATTCCACCTTTATCAAAATGGATAAACAATTCAAAAAAGAAAAATTATAAGTGCTTCCTTATTAGAGAGATTGGATTTTTTAGACAAGAAGAGGCTATTCCTTATTTAGTTGAGCTCTTTAAAACCGAGCCGAGCATTCCCATTCAGAGTCAAATTATGGAAACTCTGGGAGAATTGAAATATGAGCCCCTGATTAATTTGGTAAAAGAAGATTTTAGATTTGCTTCTCAATCATTACAAGCAAGCATGCTTAAAGGATTAAAGCGATTAAAATCTAAAAAATGCCTTCCATTTTTGAAAGAGGCTTATCACAGTAGTCAATTCAACGAAAATAAAATTCGAATAGTTGAATTGCTACAAGAATTTAATAAAGACGGTGTAACAATTTTGACTTCACTCTCAACAGATAGCAATTCTGAATTTGAAGCCAATTTATTTGATTTTGCTTTAAAATAATCCCAACTACAATGGAACAGATATTTCACTTTTATCAATATACCATTTTCTTCTATTCTGCCGTCATCACATTCGGATATGTCAGCCTAGCTATTCTGGGATATTTCAACATAAATAATAAAAAATCTATCTATACTGAGATAGAAGACAATCTACTCAATAGTTTTCCTGAAGAAGCCCCAGGTATTTCTGTAGTTACTCCAGCTTATAATGAAGATCTCATTATTATAGATAGCGCACACTCTTTATTAAATTTAAACTACCCCAATTTTGAAGTTATTATTGTAAATGATGGTAGTACAGACGACACCCTAGAAACGTTGATAAAAGAGTTTGAACTCGAGACTATACCTTACCCATATATAGAAAAAATTCGTTCCCAACCCGTTAGACATATTTTTAAGTCGACAAATCCACGCTATTCTAATCTTACCATTGTTGATAAGGAAAATGGAGGAACCAAGGCCGATGCCATGAATGCCGGAGTCAATATTGCTAAATTTGATTATTTTATTAATACTGACATCGATGGGTTATTAGACCCTAATACTTTGGCGAAAATGATTGTGCCCGTATTAGACTCTGAAACCCATGTCATTGCTGTTGGTGCTACTTTACGAATGGTAAATGCATGCGAAGTGGATAAAGGTAGCATTACGCGCGTGAGGCCACCTAATCATATGATTCCAATTTTTCAAGAAACGGAATATCTGCGTTCGTATTTGATTGGAAAAATGGGATGGTCTACTTTAAATATGATCCCTAATGTCTCTGGAGGTTTTGGCTTGTTTGACAAAAACGTTGTTATTGGTGCTGGAGGATTTGATCCCCTATCGCATGCCGAAGATATGGATATGACTTTACGAATGATTGCCTATATGCATCACAGTAAAAAGAAATACCTAATTAGACAAATTCCGGACACTTGTTGTTGGACAGAAGGTCCCTCTAATCTAAGGCTTTTGTACAGGCAGAGAACACGATGGGGCAGAGGGCTTTTACAGATATTCTTTGTTCATCGTCGCTATTTATTTAATCCTAAATATGGAAGGATGGGCATAATACTATTGCCCTATTCACTCCTATTCGACCTTTTGGCACCTATTTTAACAGTAACAGGGCTTTTCATGCTTATATATTTATTACTCAACAACCAGGTCAATTTTGAAACCTTTTGGCTGCTTTTATTCTTTGTTTATATGATAGGAGTAAGTATGTCGTTGGTAGCTATCACTTCAGATTTGGCCAATAAGAAATTGTACAAAAACTATTCGGAGTATGGAAAGTTAATTCTATACAGTCTATTTGAAGTGATTGCGTATCAACCTTTCAACACCATTTTCTACGTAATTGGTTATGGACAATTTTTATCTAACCGAGAATTTAAATGGACCAGTATGACCCGTCAGGGATATACCCGAAACATAGAAGAAGAATCTTCTAATTAGAAGCATTATTGAATTTATTGTTAGGGTAATAACAATCGAAACTATCATTTCCAATTTAAATACATTATGATTAAGGTATACAACGCCATAATAGGGATTCTATTTGTTCCGCTTTTATTAATAAACCTCAGTGTTAGCGCTCAAGAGACTACTTCACCACAAAATGCAGCGCCCATTGTATTAGATCCTGCATCCGATAAAAATGATAATTATGTGATTCTTGCCAACAATGAATTTATAAAGGGAGAATGGGAATCTGGAAAAGAAATCTTAGATGAAGGCTTGGCACAATATCCCAAATATTCTGACTTTCATATGTTGGCAGGCAAGTATTATTTAAACTATAAAGAATATGACAAAGCCCGTTATTCGTTACACAAAGCCCTAGAATATAATCAAAACAATGTAGAAGCTAAACATATATTGGTTAATGTTGAAGAGCAAACGCAACGCTATTCTAGCGCAATTGGTTATGTCAATGATCTTTTAGAAGTAACCCCTTATTGGAAAGGATTATGGCAAAAGAAAATAGAGTTATATGAAAAACAGGGAAATAAAGAAGAGGCAGCCCGTTTGAGAAAAAGAATTTTTGAAATCTATCCAGGGGACAAAAGCATCCAAGATGATTATTTTTATTATGCTGGTGGCCAAGCCCGTGAAAAAGCAAAAGAAGGGAAAGTTGACGAGGCTATTAAAATTTACAAAGACATTGTTAATAAGCAACCAAATGAAATTAAAAATTATTTCTACCTAATTAATGAATATACGAAAATTGGAGACCTTTACAATGCTCTGATATATACGGAACAGGGTTTAAAACAGTTCCCAAATAATGAAGATCTAATTCTTAAAAAAGCAGGAATCCTATCCGAGCAGAACAGATATAGCGAATTACTCCCCTTTTTACTACAAGAGGGAATAATGGACCAATACGATTACTATCAATTACAAGCAGCACAAGCAGCCAAGAACCAGGAGGCAACCGTTATATATGGTAAAATATTTGCTCGTAACCCAGGTAATTATGAAGCTTTCTCTCACGTTTTTGGGGATGCACTAAGTAGACATCAATATCAGGAAGCACTTAATATTTTAAACACCTACCGCCAAATAGGAGGGAATACTAAGGATCTTGCAGTGATGGAACTTGAGGTGTATCAAAAAATGGGAAATACCTCCAGAGCTGATGCGCTTATCCTTCAGCTTTTTAATCAATTTCCTGACGACTCCGATATAAGACAAGCATATGTTGAGGTTAAAATGAAAGAGGCGAAAGATAAAATAAATGCCAAAGAATATGAAAGTGCCATTCGAGATTGGAAGGAAGTAATAAGATATGGAGAACAAGACGTACAACTCTTGGGTAAAAATGCTGTTTATGACGCTTATTTACAATTAGACGAATTTGATAAGGCCAGTAATATTCTAAGCCAACTTATTGAGGAGCAACCAGAAAATATAAATTTACACGTTAAAAGAGCCTCTATTTATTATAAACAAGAACAATATAACCAAGCACTCACTGCTTATGAAAGGACCATCCAATTAGCAGAACCAAGTGTTAAGGAACGACACCTATCCGGTTATGCGGATATGATGGCTAAAATTATTAAAACCCTTAATGAGCAATACAAATATGATGTGTCCTATGAACTAGTTAAGCGTTGGATAGATCTGGCCCCTACCAATAGCTTGGCACTTCATTATGCTTTTAATCTGGCCCATTTAACTGGTGATCATCAGGCCAAAAAAAAATATGCCGAAATAGGAAACAGTCTTTATCCCGAAAACATTTATTTCACCATTAAACTAGCAGAAATAAAGAGTGAGGCCTCTGATTTATATTATAATCAGATATTTCATAATCTGTATAGGGAATTAAACAAATACCCCCATAATCAGGAATTAATTGATGCTTTAATTAGTTTGACCTCTAAATACGGAAGCAATCTACTTAAGCACAAACAAAGTCAAGAAGCAATTGAAAAAATTGATACAGCACTTTATTACGCCCCAGACAATAAGGCTTTAAAATACACCAAAGGATTGGCATTTGAGCAGCTACATCAATATGATTCAGCTTATTATTATCAATCTTTCTATGAGCCTGAGATAATGGAATACAACAGTTTTAAACAACATCTGCAATATCTTGGCTTTAAAAGCAAGGCCAATCAGGTAGGTATAATTCATCTGCTGAGTCGTCACGGGGATAACCACTCCATCAGTTCTGCTTCTACACTTGAGTATACCCGATTTGAGGATAACAACACGTATACTGGAAGAGTCAATTATACGGGGCGCCCCTTAGGTAAAGGAATACAAATTCAAGGAGAGTGGTCCCATAAATGGAACAAAGAAACATATACCATGATTAATGTGGCCTGGGCAAATAGATTTTTCCCACATTGGAACCTCAACGGATCTATTTTTAGATATGTTGACTTTGCAGGCGGTATGCAATTTGAGGTTGGTTTAGGATATAGAGAATTCTATAAAAAAGAAATGCAGTTAGTTTTTGAAAGTTCAGCCATGTATAATGTTGTTGTAGGAGCAACAAAAAATATAAATAGCTATAGATTAAGTGCCAAATTCAACAACTTTTTACTGCATGAAACTTATATGTTTAATTTATCGTTTGACCATCGTTATTTCTTGTCATCCCCCAACACTTATATTATGGCAGTAGGCTCTATCGGAACTTCTCCCGAGGTAGAATTGGTCGATTATCAACTTTATGACGGTTTTGATATTTTGAATACTATGGTAGGTGGTGGTTTTGGTCATATGCTGTATGAAAATATATCTATTGGAATTCTAGGAAGTTGGTACAATTATAAAGCCAACACCTCTCCAACACAAAATCTCGAGAATTATAATAATTTATATAATATTTATCTCCAGCTCCATGTTGCTTTCTAATAATAAATGCATAAGCATTACACTTGTTATATCACTGTTAATCAGCTACGTAACAAAAGGCATGCACAATGACAAATGGGATACTTATATCATTTCTTCGGCTCAAAACGAAGCAAGTGAACAATGGGCAAACTATGTTTTTAAGCAACTTTCCAACCGAGCCACAGAACCTAATTTGGTTAAATCAGCACAAATTAGTCACCAGAAAAAGTGGACTCAAAATCATAGGATTATCTCTATAAACGTTTCCGGAAATATTGAACAAAACTACTGTGTAAGTAGAGAACGGAACACCTTGCAATTACAGCTTAAAGAAAATGGGAAGCTAAACCAAAAAATTATAGAGCAGCTTATACTTAAAATTACTCATCAGGACCTGAGATTTACTTCAGCCGATACTCCTCCAAGTATCCTTTCGTTCAAGGAAGGTTGTCACGGGTTTGATTTTAAATATCGTGAACCTTTTTATGCACCCAATCTCAAACCAGGAAACACGGAATTATTCGTTACTAATAGTATAGACATCGACTGGGGAATATGGGGACATAATTTAAAAAAGCTTTTTGCAAACGAAAAAGATTCGACCTTATATGCGCTGGTTGATCGGAAACGAATCAGGGAACAATTATGCTTTTCTTCAACTGAATTATACCACAATATATCTAATTACATTTTAGATAATTTTGGAGACGGACTAGCGCAAGGATATCAATTTATGATTGCACCCCAAGACAATAATTTAGTGTGCCAGGGTTCAACGTGTCTGCAGTTAGGCAACTCTATAACAAACGCTACTCCTGCAGTTACCTATTTGATAAGAAAATTAGCCAAGCGGTATCCAAAACATCAATTCTTCACTATTGCATACCTAACAACGCTTACTGCTCCCACCGAGAAATTACCAGACAATGCTGGTGTGTTTTTAAGTACTATAGATTTACCAAAAGGAGTAGCCCTAGATCCAATTCAATCAAAAACTCAAACGTTTCTAAACTTGATAAACGATTGGAAAGCCAAAACCTCTACTATTTACCTATGGGATTACGCTTCAAATTTTGATGATTACCTTACCCCTATTCCAGTTTTATATAGTTTACAGCAGCAATTGCGATTTTACAAGGAACATAATATAAAAGGGATCTTTCTAAATGCATCAGGGTATGAGTATGCTACTTTTGACGGTTTAAAAACCTTTGTCTCCGCAAGCTTAATGATTGACAATCAGCAATCTATTGATGCCTTAGTTCAACGCTATTTTAAAAACTATTACCCTGAAACCCATCAACTCCTAACGGAATATTATATAAAATTAGAACGCGATTTCGCAAAGAAATCACAAGGATATCCACTATACGGTGGAGCAAATGAAATCCTAGAAACTTATTTGGATAAAGATGATTTTATCCAATTTTACCATCAGTTAGAGCAGGCTTTAACAAAGACAAAAGGAGCAGAAAAAAAACGTCTTCATAAGTTATTTACAGCACTGTCTTTTACCCGATTACAAATCGCATATGAAAATGGGTCTAATGCACAAGGCTTCATTGAACAAGAAAATAAAACTTTAACCGTACTACCCGAAGTAAAAAAATGGATCACAAATTTAGAACAATATACCACCTATAAAAACTTATATCAATATCGGGAATCTTCAGGAGATTTAGCTATCTACATTCAGCAGTGGAAAAATTTAATTTCTAAAAAAGAGTTTACAAATTTACTTTTAGATATCCCCATTACCATTCATTCAGCACCCGATGAAGGCTTTGAAAGCTCCCACTTGTTAAATAATGGAATACTAGGATTTACGCCAGACTATCACCAAGGTTGGTACATAAGCTCTAAAGATTTAAAAATTGGTTTTACCCTACCAGATACAATTGGTGAAAAAGAAGTCAGAATACGATTTTTAACCGATTCATCCCACGGTTTTTATCCTCCAGATAAAATTGAAATTAAAGCTGACGGCCAAATTATACATACAATTTTGAGCAATGAGTTAAAGCCCAATAAGTATACCACTAACTTTTCTTTTAGCTTGGATTTGAAAAAAGGACAACAAATTGAATTCCATTTTATTCGAAAATTAGGGCCCAACATCAAAATTGCCTGCGACGAGATCCAAATATTTTAAGTTAAACCGATGAAATATAAATTCTATCTTTTACTTATATTACTACTTTCCATAAGTTTAAAAAGCTGCAATATTAAAGACAGAAAGACCACTATTGAAATTGTAGATAATAACAGACATTATTACCCAATTTTAAGAGGACAAGAGAAAGAAATTGTCTTTAGAATTAAAAACACGGGAAAAAATCCCTTCGTATTAAATGACATATTCACCTCCTGTAGTTGTTTACAACTTTCAAAAAAATCATCCATTAAAAGCATTCCTGTTGGCAGAGAGGGTTTTTTAAGGTTAAATTATACGGCTATAAGCAACATTGGCTATGCTAAATATTATGTTACTTTGTACGGAAATTTTGACTCAATAGATAAGAAGGAAGTAATATTTGATATCAATATTGTTCCCGACGCACTTTACACCAAAGACTATGAGGAGATATTTAAAGAAGTAAGTGATAAATCTAACCTCAAAGAGAGTGTAGATGGGAAAGAAATTGAAAGAAGATATTATATGGATAGTGACATAGAAAACTAACATACTCTTGGAAGACCCACAAAATAAATATGGCAAGACTATTTTACTCTTAAAAAGAATTTAATATTCTAAGCCTTAGAAAATGAGCTATCTGGATGTTCTAACTTTGCCAGCACTACACGTCAAGTACAAATTCCGGCTTTTGGGGAAGTCTATACGATGACTTACCCAAAAAAAGAAATTAACTTGACGAAAACTTTAGAACCATAATTACCTCTATCTACACCACAGTTAATGCCACTTTCACAACTTGGAGTGTGGTGAATAATGTTGTTTACGTACTTTGTCGATGATTTCAATCCCCAAATCTGCCCTTATGAAATTAA
The DNA here is from genome assembly GCF_000424985.1 of Arenibacter latericius DSM 15913. GTDB lineage: Bacteria > Bacteroidota > Bacteroidia > Flavobacteriales > Flavobacteriaceae > Arenibacter > Arenibacter latericius. Next base: position 40,752 of record NZ_AUKX01000016.1, on the reverse strand, counting down.
GAAGTGTAATCGTAGACGATTGGTCCATGCTGCGCATGGCCGTGGCCAATTTAGTGAACGATCATCCAAACTTAGCACTGGTACCGGAGTACGGCAACGCCATTGTAGCAAGGAAAGGTATCGCAAACAATGGGATAGACCTTGTGTTTCTGGATATTGAAATGCCGATTATCAATGGTTTCGATCTTTTGGAGTCCATGGACGACCGACCGCAGATAATCTTGATCACCGGCATAGCCGATTATGCCCTTAAGGCCTTTGATTACGATGTAACGGATTACCTTCACAAACCCCTCACCACGGGCCGTTTTAATGTCTCTATCGAGAGAGCTATAACCAAATATGAACAGATAAATAACGTTAACCAAGATGAAGAGCATATTTTCGTAAAAAGCAACAAGAGAAAGCAAATAGTCTTTCTTGACGACATAAAATGGATCGAAGCCCTTGGCGACTATATTAAATTCGTCACGGATGAAGCCAATATCGTCACACTATCTACCATGAAATCCATCATACAACAGTTACCGGAGAACAAGTTCCTAAGAATCCACAAATCCTTTATCGTAAACCTGGAAAAGATCGAGAAGTTCAATAGTAGAAATGTTGAAGTTGCAGGAAGACAGATTCCATTAAGCCGAAACAAAAAAACAGAGTTGGCCGAGGCGGTGAATAGTATTTAGGGATTATTCGAGTACCTAATATATACAGTCTCCTTTGAAGGGCAACCATATATGCCGCTTTAATTTGGAAATAACATTAGAGGATTTCTCTATCCTGCCGAAGTGATTTTTGGTATTGGGCATGGATCGGTTTTATGGGTCTCCGACCTATATTCCTAAATTTATAAATTGGGTTGGGTTAAAAATTCGGTGAATTGTATACCAGATAAAAAATTATCAGGATTTCTCTTGAATTATGGCTACCTATAGCATAAACCTAAGGTTTTCGTTATATATCCTTTAAAGAAATGGTTGTCCCGTACTTTTAATAGACGGGGAAATATATTTCATTCTCAAGAATGGCCGGGTGCATTTTGATAAAGCATAACATAAAATTATTTCGAGGTCTATATCGCCGGCTTATTCTTTTTTGCCCTTTTTAAATATCTTGTCCACGCTACCTTTACTTATAGGCTTATCGAAATAATCCTTAACCATAGGATGTTCCTTGGCCAATTTACGGTCCGTTTTATTGGAAAAGGCAGAAACAATATAAATATAGATGTTTACGCTGTTGATATGACCTCGAAGCTTTTCCAACTCACTTAGAAAGTGCCACCCGTTCATTTCGGGAAGTACAAGATCTAATAATATTATGTTGGGTAAGCGGCATTGAGTTTCCGAAGACTCTTTAATCATGGTCAAAGCTTCTTCCACAGTATAAAAACCAATGACTCGGTTGTTTGGGTATGACTGTTCTATTTTATACACCATAGCAAATTGTGATACCATATCATCATCGATAATCCAAACAGTATTCTCTTCCATATATACCTACATTATAAGATGGGATTTTATGGAATGAGCTGCTCATTACTCAAAAAATAAAATCAATAATTTAAACCAATAAAACTTAAAAAGAACATTAGTCAGGGCCATGGCTACTTTGACTCAATCAAATGCAAAACCAGTAGTTACTATATAGATAAAAGCATATAACCCTATTGTATACATGATGAAACTGAACCATGCAAGGGTCTTGAAGTATTTTTAAACTATCAAATTCCCTATGTTTATAATACCATCTGCATAAATCTTTATAAAAAGTACTGCTGTTTTCATAATAAGGGTATAATCTTGGCGCAAAAATAAGACCGCCAATCGACCTCTCCTTACTATTTCGTCAACAGGTATTCGAGTCGGGTTAATCGGTGCCTACCGATCAGGCAAACGTTTTTTATGGAAGTTCTGGCAATTATCCATTTGCAGAACGAACAAAGGATATTCAAGCAATCTGGGCCGTTGCCGAAAACCTCTATTTTTTTGCATAACCACGGCGCTATATTTCATGATCGATTTAATGAAAAGCCACAATTACATGCTGATGGCGCTGTATATTATTAGGTCCGGACAATAGACTTGATTACAAGGATATTTTGCTGGGATGTAGTCACCATTGGAACTGGAACGACCCATTATCAATGTAGATCCTTGATTTTACTCGCCTTGTGCAGATCCAGTTCTATAAACATTTTATGTTTTCTAATGACATGGTACACGTCAAATGGTAGCGAGTATTTTTCCAACAAGACAGCATATTCCCTCACCGCCGCCCTATCACCTTGAATGCATACTTTCAACATGGAAGCATCATCCGACAAGCGGACAATGGTCTCGGTATCGATCCAAAGGTCCTTATTGCTGTTCCTCCAAGCAACGGGAGGGAGTTGGGAAAATGCGACAGACACCTCGCGGGTCAAGGTTTCGTCAAATCTTTTATGTTTCGTAAATTTGTCCTGAAAATGGGCCTTAAGGTCGGCACTGACCGCCCTTTCCATAGCTTTGCAATAGGCACTTTCCGATTCTTTGTTCTTCAGGATTACGCCATGCAATAGGATTGCTAATTTTGCCTCATATTCATTGTCGATGTTTAGATGCATCATCTTCTTGGCTTTGGTAGAACCACAATATAGTTTATTGCAAAAGACCATGTTGCACCTATCGCCTGAAAGTTTGACACAAATGGAGAAAGGGAGGGGGCTGGCCATATTTCAGGAAGATCACCTTTTCAAAACTGTTAAAGTATATTAAATCTACCGTTTATTTAAACTCTCACACTATCAGGTTAATAACTCCTAATAAATTCATTTTTTCGGTATATTAACTTAGTTTATTTTTATAGGTATAATTATACCATCATGCAATTTGGATATGTAAGGGTAAGTACTAAAACCCAAAATCCCAATTTACAAATTGATGCTCTTTTGAAAGAAGGAGTTTCTGAGAAAAACATCTACCGAGATGTTTCTTCTGGGGCCAAGGCAGAACGCCATAACTTGAATTTAATGATATCAAGGCTTCGGGAGGGTGATACTGTTATTGTTTGGAAACTAGACCGTATTGCCAGGAGTATTTCCCATCTCTTGAAACTTGTAGATCAATTTGAAAACCTTGGGGTAAAATTCAAAAGTATTAATGATCCCTTTATTGATACTACTTCTGCACATGGTAAATTTGTCATCACACTCTTTGGAGCCGTTGCCCAATTGGAACGTGATATTATTATTGAACGGACAACTGCTGGTCTCGATAGTGCACGCAGAAGAGGAATACAATTAGGCCGGAAGAAGGGGTTAGGAAAAGAGGCCAAACAGAAAGCAAGGTTAGCTGCTTCATATTACCAAGAAAACAAACATTCGATTGCTGATATAATGAAATTGGTTGGAATAAAATCTAAGCCCACCTTATATAAATATTTGGCTATCCAAGGAAGAAGGAACTGTAAAGAATGTGGGGTGGTTTTTTGGGATGAGAAGCAGGAAATTGAAAATTCATATTGTAAACTACATGTCAATCTAAAGGCTTATTAAAAACTAATTATATGCTCAAAGGAATTAAACTTAAAAAAAACTTGGAAGGGTCTTTTAGTGGCACTAAATATTTTGGAATCATCAATAACATAAAGCAGGTAAATACTTTCGTGGGTGTTAACAATTCCGGTAAAAGTAGATTTTTAAGAACAATTTTTTCTGATGAGAATAATATAAAATTCATTTTTAGCGTTGATGAAAATACTAAGGAAACATTAAAAACGCATTTAACACAGATATTTACGCAACTTGATAGTTTAAATAATTATGGGGTTACATACAAATATCGAAGCATCTTAAACACCTATGCAAGAGATATTTATGAGAATAACGATAATATCATAAACAGTATTCTAAGTTTGTATTGCTTTTTAAGCACAATTAAAGAGCAAGAATTTGATTTGACAAACGATTCAATGACATACAAAATTACTAGTGTGATTTCTCAAGTTCATACGCTTACAACTTCATTTGGAACAACTGTTGATAGTTTGGGAATTGAAAATAGTAAGGTGGATAAAATATATATTCCAATCTTAAGAGGTCTACGACCAATAGCTCAAGAAACAGAAAGTTTTTCGAATACAGATATTTATTTAAATAGAACTAAGCATGATTATTTTAAGAACTCGATTACGAAGGGTCTGATTTTTACCGGTTTATCCATTTATGAATGGATAAAGAAACTTCTATTGGGAGATGAATCTGAAAGGAAGGAAATAATGCTATTTGAAAGTTTTTTAGAAGATAATGTTTTTAAAAAGAAAATAAACTTAATACCCAAATACGACGATGATGTTCTACACATCAAAATTGGAGATGATTTGCAGTTCCCTATTTACAAACTTGGTGATGGTCTCCAGACTCTAATCGTTATTCTATTTCCAATATTCATAAACCGAGAAAGACCTCATTTAGTATTTATTGAAGAGCCTGAAACACACCTTCATCCGAAGTGGCAAAGACTTTTATACAGATCAATATGTCTATTTGAAAAACACCATTATTTCTTATCTACACATTCCTCAGTTTTCATCAACTCCCCTGAAAATTCAATATTTATCATTTCCAAGAAAAAAGGGAAAACCCATATTCTTCATTCTGATATTAAAACAGAAAAAATTTCAATATTGAAAGATCTTGGATATAAACCAAATGATTTATTTCAAACAAACTACCTTTTGTGGGTCGAGGGACAAAGCGATAAGATTTATCTCAACTATTTAATAAAAGTAATCGATGATTCCCTAATAGAAGGAGAGGACTACAGTATAATGTTTTATGGAGGTAGTTCTTACAAACATTTTTTAATGAATAATGGCGATTTAAATTTAGAATTCATCAAATCTCTGAATCAAAATTACGCACTAATTATGGATAGTGACAGAACGAAATCTGGGCAGAGATACAATTTGAAGAAGAAAGAGATAGTCACCTTGTTTAGAAAAAATAAAGCATTTTGTTGGTTAACAAAATTAAGGGAAATTGAAAATTACATTCCATATAATCATTTTGAAGCTGCCGTGAAAGCGGTTCACAAGGTTAAAAATATTGAAATTGAAACCGGTGATTTTGGTGATCGATGTAAATATGTCAATTTAGACGCAAAACCAACTTTTAGACCAAGCATAAAACTAAGTAATAGCTTATTCAGTAAGATTCAAAAAAACAGAGATGGCTCCCTTACTGGCATAAAAGCTAAGGAACTAAGACAGGAAATAAAACTTAGTTTAGAGAAAACAAGGAAAAACTATAACCAAATTGATAAAATAAGGGTAGCCGAAAAAATTGTTCAAAATGGGTTTGTGATAGAAAGTGATGAGCTACAAAAAGTAATAAGTACTATAGTGAAAGATATTAATAAAGCTAATGAATAAAATTGTCTTTAAAGCTTTAATACGCCATGAATTAATAGGCTATTTCGAGAATAATGGTTAATTATTAGAGGGTTGTGTAAATTAAACTCTGTCCAATTTATTTTTTCTTCGTTTCAAAATTGGTCAAATCCTGTATTTGATCGATTTTGGAATGAGACCTAGCATCAGCGACCCCTAGTGATTGGTTCCGGTTGATGTCGAGATCAATCCTGTTCCCAAATCTAATATAAAGTTGTTGGATTGTCAAACTCCAATTGTGGAGTGGGCTTGTCCATTTTTTCTAGATGTTCATTGTAGCTAGGTATACAAGCTTTAGCAGAGCCATGTCGCTGGTAAACGCGCCCTTGGTCTTGGTGACCTTACGCACCTGGCTATGGTAACCCAACTGCATTTGTTGTATAAATGATCTTTCGTATGGACTCGGTGTACTAAAAATACTGTGAGAGGTGTTCCCAGTCGTTTTGCCAGCTCTGGATCACTACCGGATACCTGTCTCCCCATTTGTCCTCAAGTTCCAATAGGGCGTCCTCAGCCAACTCCTTGCAAGTGGCTCTGTACACTTTCTTAAGGTCTCTCATAAATTCCTTCTGATCCTTAGATGCCACATACTTTAGCGAGTTGCGAATCTGGTGGACGATGCACAACTGGACCTCGGCCTTTGGAAAGAAACTCAGTATCGCACTGGTAAACCCCTTGAGGTTGTCGGTGCAGGCAATCGGGATGCCCTTTAGTCACCTGTTGTTGAGATCGGTGAGGACCTGTAGCCAGAAGTTGGCCTCTTCGCTTTCGGACAGATAGATTCCGAGAATCTCTTTTCTGCCCTCTGTATTAATACCCAATATATTGTAGAGTGCCTTATGGACAATTTTTCCATCTACCTTTACTTAATAATTCATTGCATCCAACCAAACGATGCAGTAAAGAGACTCCAATGGTCGATTTTGCCAAGCCTTCACATCTGGTATTATGCGATCGGTGATCGGGCTCAGGACCGTGTAGGAGATCTCGGTATCATACCTTTCCTTTATGTGCGACGAGATGTCACGATAGCTCACACCAAGTCCGTAAAGACCTATAATCTTATCCGATAGGTTTTCGGCTAGGATACTCTGGCGCTTTTTGACTAGCTCGGGCTCAAAGCTGCTGTGGCGATCCTGGGGAGTCTCTATATCGAAGGTGCCAAAACCGCTCTTGACGGTTTTCTTGCCCTTGTCATTGTGCTTATTCCCCTTGGATCGCTCTTGCTCGTCCAGATGACCTTCCATCTCTGATTCAAGGGCTTTCTCTATAAAATTCTTCAGCATAGGAACGAATGCACCGTCCCTGCCGAAAAGGCTCTTGCCGGACATAAATTATTCCAGTGCCTTTTTCTCTAACTCTTGTAGTTCTTGTGTAGTCATAATATCTGATTAAAGTAAATAAAATTTTTAATCAGACAGAGTTCAGTTTACACTTGGAGCTAATATTATAATTATAAAAAGCAACACCACTACAAATAAAGAGCCTACTGGTATAAAAGAAAAAGCTAGTTCTTGTACTGTAAGGTAATATAAAATGTCTACTCCGAACTTATCGAAATACAGGCTTTTATTAAAGTAACCAAGGCAAACTAAAAAAATATTAACTAAAGGTATTAATTCTTATAGAAGGTTTAAAGTAGAGTTTTTCTTTTCAGACATTTATTTATTGGATATTATCTTTTTTTATCCAAAACCGAAAGACTTGGTGGACTTGACAAACACGCCTAAGGCTTTAAATTTAATGCTTTATCCCCAACTTGTTATAACAAATATTATGTACCATATTTTTGGATATAAATATTCTCCAGCGTCATTAAAAGTCTGTGTTTCGATTTTAGTCTCATATTTATAATTTCTCTTAAAACTGAATTATCGAAAAGCCAAACGAATATTACGATTCCAACCATTCCAATTGCAATATTCTTATAGTGTTTTTCAAATTCTTCGAAATTTTCATAAAAACCAGATTGACCACTTATAAGCCCTCCAAAATAGACACTAATCAATATGATAATCGTATTCCACAAGAATCCTAACTTATATTTATTTTCCGAATGGAATTTGACCGATTCTATCAAAAAGATAAGGTTTTCTTTTTTGAACAAATCCTTATTATTTAAGTATTTTTTTAGTTCTTTTTTTCTTATTTTAAGTATCGTTACATCTGTCCAGTTTTCATCATCATCCAAGGCATAGGAATAATATCTTTTGATGACCTTTTGAGTATTTAAATTATATACGATAGAATAAATTATCCCTAATAGAAATATCGGAATAATAAGCAATAAAGGCAGTATTTTTGGTGACGGAAAACTGTTATAAACAAAAACGCTAAAAAGCGATAAAATTCCAGCAAGTATTATGTAGATGAGAACCTTTACTCTCCAGTTAAACTTGTTAAATATTAAATATCTAGTAGATAAATATTTATTTAAAAGTAAAATTTGCTCGATGTTTTTCACTTAATAATATATTTTCTATATGACACAATACAAGTGTATTTAATACCTCTTGACTATGCTTATACCATAAGTATAGTAAGATAGCACTAATTTAAATATGACTCAATTAATTACTATGCCCAATGCTCAATTGATATAACAACCTGATAATACTGTAGTTGTTCAATTTACCACTAAACAGCTACAACTGATTGTGTAATATCATCGAATTGAATATTTGGTTAGTGCCTAACCTTATTGCTTCTTATTTTCACCATCGGGACTCTGATTCGTTGTAATAGCATTAAAGCTTACATTTAATCCTAATCCTATCCATAAATCTCTATTATAAATCCATTGAACATCTCTATCATTTGCACCTAAAGTATCACTTCCTATAAATAATCCAAGGTTAGCAAATTTAGAAGGTTTTACTACTATCCCACTGGATATCGTAAATGCCGATGCAGTTCTTTGGCCAGAAATATTGCTATTATCAGAGTTTAAATTAACCCCTGTTAAACCAATTCCTAAAGAGATATCAATCCAAGAATACTCCTTAGTTCGTGTTCCAAACCCAGCCACTAGATTTGCCTGTAACGATAAACTTGATTCAAAATCAAAATCCCCCCACTTCCTCTTAATCTAAATGGAATAGTATAAACACCAACACTTGTCCCTTTATATCTTTGGTAAAGAGGTTGTGTTATTTTTTTGAATGTTTCTGATGGAAGCTCAAAAACCTTCTCGTTATAAACATCTGCTTTTTCATTAGGTGAAACCCTTTTTTTACCAAAAAGATGATTTTTAGTTATTTTAGTCGGATAATATTCCCAGTATTTTATATAAACTGTTTTTAAATCGACAGACATTCCTACAACGGTTATTTTACTACCTTGAAAAATTTCTGTTGAATCCTTAGTACCCTTTACTTTCATTTCTGAGAAATCTTCAATAATGTTTGTAGTAAATTGATAACTACCTTTTTCAATTTCAGTTTGAGCGTTAAGGTTAATCACAATTAATGATAAAATAAATAATAGTACATTTTTCATATGGTTGGTTTTAATGGTTGCAAACGAGTTGTCAAAGTACCTTTTAACAACATCTTTTTTTATCTTAATCAAGATAGTACTTAAATAAGTAATTAACAATCATCTGGTAACCTTGAAGTTATTACAATAATACTATCCCCCTACAACGCATAAAACCTCATCTGTTGTGGTATGGTGAGGATTCAATGAAATTTAAATTCAAAATTTCTAAAAAACAATCCTTTTTAATAATTTGTAACTGACTTCAAAAAGGCACCTTTTCCCTAGGCCTTCTTTCGGTAACCTTCCACTGCTCATCTTCCTTTACTAACTTAAATACGCCCGGCTTTTGTTCATAAGCAGTGGAATACTTAACCCAAGCTACACTCCCATCAACTAATTCATCAATTACCTTAAAATCGGAAGCTGAATTTTCATCCTCAACAAACATTCCTTGCAGGCTAATAAAGTTGGTATAACTTTCAGGGGTGGTATGTTTTTCTAAGGTTGTTTTATCGCCATTGTAAAAACTTTCTATAACGATTTTTGCTGTTTCGGTATGGGACAAGTCCTGCTTAGTAGTACAGCTAATCAACAAGAGTGCCATCAAAGGTATAATCAATGCTTTCATACTAGTTCAATTTGGATTATTAATAAATCGGTGTGATACCTTCAATTCTATATCTCGTTGCCCGTTCTTTTCATTTAGGTTAAAGGTCATCCTGCGATCATTGCTCAAAGAAAATTTAGGAACAACATAAACCAACCTTACCATCCCTCCTTTTACAACTCTATTTGGTAGATTATATTTAAAAACGGGCTCTTTAATTAATTTTTGCAATGATTTTCTTTTCCCCTTTTGCCTCGTTTCAAGTGATAGATCCAAAAAATTCAAATCATAATCTAAAGAAGAGTTGTTCACTAACTTGATTACGAAATAAAGTTCTTTCTTGTTAAAGACAATATTATCTAAACTTAAAACAATGCCTTGGTTCCGCTTTTTAATCCTTCCTATTTTCTTCTTTTCCTGTAAAAGGTATTTACAAAATCTTTTGTAGTAGGGAACCTCACTGTCAATCGTATCCAAAAATTGAGCCCTGTTTGAAACTACAGTGCCAATTTCATTTTCCTTACCAATGCTATTAGAGTCAGTTATGAAATAATTAAGTTTGGTAAGCTCCTTATTATACTTTACAATATACGAAAAAATTGAACCGTTTGAACTGACTACGAGCAAGTTGCTCTCTTCCCCCGGGGTTGCCTGTAGCAAACCATAATATTGTTCCCGTTCCCTATTATAGGTAAAAATGTAGTTATTAGAACCAGTAATTCCTTGTCGAATTGCCTCAGGGAAGAATAGAGCCACATTTTTTTTATCGTTAGCATATATAGTGTCAAGTGCTATTTGCGGTTGTTCTGGCGTCTGTGCTGTACAAATTCGTAAGGCAGAAAGAAATAGACAACCAAAAATTATAGCATAGTTTTTCATGAGATTAGATTTTAAATGCCCCTCCAATATTAGGGTTTGGGCTTTAGAATTAGTTTATAATTATTCAGCACAGTAACCTTTATGTTTTTGTTCTTACGCCGAAGCACCTTGGTCACACCACTCAATTGAGGCACGCTAGGGATATTAATGTCTTCTATAATATCGTCTAGTACCTCATTGGTTACTTCTTCCCTAAAACCGTTTTCTACATAAATCCCCTCGCTCCCATCCTGAAGATCATAAGCCTTTAAGTTAGTGAGCTGATGACCGATATTTTCGATTTCGATCAAGGCACGGTTCGGCCGAATTTTTATAAAACCGAAAACCGGGGTATGCTTAGGGATTTCTGTACCATTTATGATCGTTGTTTGGGCCAATCGCATCCGTAAACGGGAATTTACATGAACCACTTGATCCCCATCTACAACCGCATAAATTATTGTCTCCGGTGTGCCAGGGACTGAAGAATCATTTTCTAGAGGATCCGAAGCAAAGAAGAGCTGGTGTTCCAATCCCATCTCTTTGGCTTTTAGTTTTTGATCATTTATATATTCTGTTGAATCCTTTTCAATAGGTTCGTTAGTTGTAACTTTATTACGCCCACCACGTGGAGTGGTCTTTTCTGAATATCTAATCCTTCCTGCTTTATAGATACTGTCCACAATCCGTTCCTTTTCCTTTTCTGGTAAATGGGGATCATAGTTGCCAAGGGAATCAATTAGTTTTTCATCATATATGCTGGGAGCGTTGGTTTCACGAACTTCTTTTAGATCGTTTATTGCATCCAATTTTGAATCGTACTCTTTTTGTTCTCCTGCCAGTTGAGGAACCATTGTCTGTTTTAGGTTCATATTATCCTCCTCTCCTTCGCCCATAATCAGTAGGGAATAGGAAATTAAGAATGCCAATATCATCGTGAGAACCGAGGCAAATACAATTTTGTTTTTTTCTATTTTCATTTCTAGTGGTTTTGATATGTGTCACTATGGGCTCTCGCTTAACTTCCTTAAACTATTTTCAAAAAAGTTAGTGATTAACAAACCATGGGGGTTGTTCGGAAAGTTCCTGTCCACGTTGATCAGGTTTCCAGTAGAAACCAACTCATAAGTATCGACGATCGTGCCCCTATTGATCTCGAAAATTGTGGTGGTCCTAAAACTATAAACACCATTCTCTTCCTGAATTTGAGAATCGATGCTCAACACCTTCTGTACAAGAGAATATTGTAATAGACGGTTGTAAACGCCATCGGCCTTCTTCTGGCGATACAGATTATCCACCGAGCTATCCCCTACCCATAATGCTTTCTCTAAATTGCTCTTATAATTACTTGCATCAATATTGTAGAAATAGGTGTGGAACAATTCCAAGTGTGCGAGAACTTCAACTTTAAAATTCTCTTTTTGAACCATCAACTTTAAAGGAATAATAGATCCATCCGTATTTATGGCGAATGCACTGTTCATTGATTTATTGTTGATGTGGAATGCCATCCAAACGGAAAATACGCTCGATATTGTAGTGCAAACGACTATAGCGAGCACGATAAATCGATTGATCTTAAGAACGGAGTATATGTCTTTATAAGGCGTTTTCATTAGGTGAATAATCTTAATGTGAACGAAGTAGCACGTTTGTACAGTTTAAACTTGAGAAATACGATAAAACCAATGGACCCCAAATCCACCACTGGGGCAAATAAAGAGTTGCCTAGATTGGTCCCAAAGAGGTTAACCCAAAAAGTGGTATTGATCTCCGTATAGATTGCGTTAATAAATACATTGACCAAAAAGAAAGCTGGGACCAACATGTAGACTGCAGCATATAACTTAAAAAAGTTGTATGCCATGGATCGGAACTTTTCAAACACGGCCAAACTGATGACCAAAGGGAAAAATGCTTGCATTATTCCCAATAGAAAATAACGCTCTGCAAGAAATAGGGGATAGATAAATAAATCTAAAATCCAAAGAAATAGGCTTATGACAAAAGCGAGTATTCTAAAGCTATACATCGGTGTAATCAAAGCTTCATATAATAGAACCATAGCCATCTTTGCTGAATCTAAAAGATTTATGTCCTCTTCAAGGGGGAAATCTTGCATTTGTAAGGGTAATAACGCTGGAGCAGTATTTCGGTATTGACTTTCTACTGCGGTTAAAATCCCATCGAAAAAACCAAGTATCTGAGTAGAAAAAATAACTAAGATTACCACTGCAAAATTCTTGGCCAGTTCTCCTGGGCTCAACCCCCAAGTATAGCCGTACCTGTCCGCGATACCTTCATTATATTTTTTAAGGATATTTATTAAAAAGAATAACACGGCAAGTACTTTTATCCCTGCAATTGTATACTGCGAAAAATCACTGTTCTGTATGGTTTGGAAGACGGCGTCTATGTACTCCAACCCTATCCCTAAAATAATATTTGAGTTCATAGCCTAATAATTGGTTCTCCTGTTATTTACTTTATCCTGCATAGTCCTAAATGATATGATGTCATTATAGCGTTTGGTTTTGTAGTGAATGTCTGTTACCATTACTTTAGACTGCACTTCCATTTCTTTGAGAATTTCAGTTCGTTCGGAATCGCTCATTTTTAAATAATCATTTGATAGGATTTGCTCTATGAAATCCATGGTCACCAAGGAGTTTTTGACAATACTGTTAAAAGACTCCGTTACCCTTGATACTTCACCTGGTTTGATATAGGGGGAATTTAGAATGTCCCTTAGGTCGTTTTGCATCACATTTATAAGACGTTGGTTATTCCTACCGATTTCCCGAACCGCTTTCAATTGCCGAACTACACTATTTACCTTCTCCAAATTCTCTTTTTGTTCCTTTAAAAAATTGACGGTCTTAAGAAGGTTGGCCGTCTGCTTACCAGATTCCAATAGCTGTTTTACCAAACTGATGAAATTAGTGTTGTCATAAACGGGCAAGCCCTGGGCAGTTGTATTAAAGCCAAATAGTATTAATGCCAATGTGAATAGTACCAGAGTTTTTCTCATTATCTTAGGTTTTAGAAGTGTATTCAATAATTGCTTTTTCCATATCTTGATGCTGCTCGTATAACTGCATTATTTCATCATTCTCCAACCCATCAGTGAGATAGGCGGCATATACTTCTTTAGGAACCTCGAGGCGAAATATGTTACTCTCCTTCCCTATCTTGATAAACATTTCTGTGTATTTGCGAGGTCCCGTAAAATTGTTCTTTATTGACTTTAACTGGTTCAGGTCGTGGTCGGTTAGATTAAGCCGTTTAACCAAGTCATCATACCCTTTCTCATTATTTAGACTATAAATGACTTGGGTGTTTTCCAATAGACTAGCAGAGATTGAGTTGTTCGGAAGCTGATTGATAGTCTGCAGAATTATACCGATAGCACCATTCTGCTTTCGTATTGCCTGATAATAGAACTCTACACTTTCCAGTACGTTGTCGAACTTCAATTGTTTAGCAAACTCATCAAAAAGAATAATCCCTTTTTCGGAACGATTTTTCCAAATCGTACGCTGTATGGCCGTCTTAATCAGCTTTAACATTACGGATAGGATCTCCTTATTGTCCCTCACCTCGTCCAGTTCAAACACGATTAAACGCTTATCTTCTATTTTGTAGGATTGGTCCTCGCTCATTTCAAAAAGGAAGCTATAGAGCCCATTACCCACATATTCGGACATGATGTGAAGGAAATTATTAACGTTAAAATAATCTGGATGGATATTTAACTTACCCAAGAGTTCGTGCTTGTTATCCTCGATAAAACAATAGAAACTATCTAAAGAGTGACCCTCAGAAAGAGTATTATAATAATATATCAATATCTTTTTGACCGAAACCGATTGTGCCTTCGTAACCTTCCTGTCAGCCCCGAAGAGTTCAAAAAGAAACACCGACAAATCCTCCAAATGTTCTGGCAAAAGGTCCTTTTTATCGCTAATGTAAAAGGGGTTAATACCTAAACTCTTCCCGCTCTCATATCGCAGGATTGTATACTTACCAGGATACAACTTGGCAAATTTTGTGTAAGAACCACCTAAATCAATGATGACCAAACGGACCCCACTTTCAAAATATTGACGCAGGATATTATTTGCCAAGAACGATTTCCCCTCACCTGTAGGAGCAAATATGGCAAAGTTTCGTGCCTTGATACGCACTTTATGGTCATCCCAGACATCTTTAATTACCGGAATATTATAAGATCGGTCGTTAAAGATAATTCCTGTTTCATCAGATTTATAATTAGTGCTATTTAAAAACAGACAGAGCGCATGTTTCAAATCTGTTACATATAGATCGGAATTGGAAAAATTGGACGAAAAGCAACAGTAGCTGTTCAGTATGTAATTTTTGCGTTCCTCCCCCCTTGGATAATAAGGAAAGATATCCAGTTCCTTAAACGCTGTTTTTACCTTGGAAGTTATTTTTCTCAATTCCCTAGCCTCCTTGGCCCAAAAGATAATGTTCAAATGGCCACGGATTACCCGTGAACTATCATCTGAATTAATCTGTTCCAAAATATGCTGGATTTTCCCAAGAACAACCTTGTTCTGGGAACCAAAATTGGAGCTTTTGTTCAACTCCTCAATTTTGTAATCCAGCAACTTTCGCCATTTCTGCTTATCGTCCAGGTAGAGAATCTGGTTCACGATATGATTTTCATTCAGGGTCAAACCAAGACCATCGATAAAACCTTGGTGGAATACAAATTCATTGGAAGTGTACTGCTCATTGTTCTTACTGCTCTGCACATTTTCATTGAAGCAGAGCTCGTTATTTACGGCCAATACATCAAAGTAGTTTTCACCAATATTAATATGTGATTTATCCAGGATTATATCAGTATCAAATCCTTCACTGAAACCATTAAAATAATCGGTGGTTAAGTCTTGTATCTCATTAGGTTTAAGTGAAATGAATTCCATTTTTCGACTATTATTGATATAAGAAATTGAATCTCTAACCGCAGCAATAAAACCACTTGCTTGATCATCCAACTGTTGTACCAAGTCCTTGGAAATTTTTCGGAAAGGATTTACATACTTTGGATTGTTTAAAGCTCTATTCTTAGTTAGCGTAAAAAATAAAAGACAACGATGCTCAATATATTCACGCCCCTTAAAATAATCATGGGTTACTTTTTCTAGGAAGGTACTTTTAGGCAGTTTATTAGAAGAATATAGTTTTTTAAGATAAATATCCTGTTTGTGTATAACACATCCTGTAGGAAGAGATTTTAGTGCTTGGAACCATTCTCCATGTATATCCTCATAATCTTTTTCTGAAAGAGAGTGAATCTCTGGCAATAATCCCTCATAGCACAACAACACATTACCATTATTGGCAAAGATGATATTATCCTGAATATCTATAATAGGGCGATATGCTGACAGGTTAATCTTCTTCATAATCAATACCGGAGTTTCTTTTATTACTAATGATATCTGGGAATATTTTTATAATTGGCTGAAACCGAAAATTATTGGCCACACGGATCAAGGTGATGTATAGAAGGATATTAAAAATCACAGCACCTACAATCAACCCTAAACTGAAAGAAAAAATAATGACCATTAGCGATACCACTATAGAAACTATAATTAAGGCAAATAGTGATATTGGAAGACCAAATATGACTGCCCGTTTTCTTATGTTTCTATACACTTCAAATTTTTTCATACTTCTTTTGATAAAATTCTAACATCCAGATTTTTTAAACTACAATCGTGATCAGGTAAGTAAATATTCCTACAACTGCTCCCGCAATTAGTACAAAGACAAGTACACGAGTAATTCCCTTTTTGAGATCGGAATTCTCCCCAAAGAAATGCCCTGCATTAAATAAAAATCCAACTAGAAAAATTACTCCTAGAATTATTGGGAAGATGGTTCTAATGGTATCCGAAACATCGTTTACAGAATCTTCGATTCCACCGATCTGTCCAAAAGCGGGAGTTATCATGAGCAGTATTACCGTTAACATATAAAGTGATTTTTTCATAACTGGTTGATTTTAGTTATTAATTCCCTAAGTCGCTAGCCATCTACACAGGCTATGTCGACTAAACTTTATGAAATCTATTGCATAATGTGGCTCAATATGAAAAATCCCTAAACTTTAACTCAAAAACCTGTTAAACTTTAAATAATAATCAAGAATAGCAGAAAAACATTGCACATTGTTTAAAAACCAGAATCAATGTTCAGACCTAACCTTACATTCTCATTTTTAATCACAATTCTAATTGTCGGGTATCCTTTCACCTTATATCCTCAAATAGTACAACACCTGAAAAAGGTAATTATCATTGACCCAGGACATGGCGGAATCGATTCTGGAACTACTGGAGTAAATAGGATAGTGGAAAAGGATGTGGTATTTAAAATTGCCAAAAAGATGGTCTACTACAATCGATACTTCCCTAATAATGCTTTTGAAATATATCTCACTAGAAGTACAGACACCTTGATCTCCCTATGCGATAGGGTAAATCTGATAAATAAACTGAATGCAGATCTCTTTATCTCCTTGCATGTTAATCATTCAGCAAACCATAGTGTCAAGGGGATTGAGGTGTATATTACAGAAAGTGATAGTCAACATGCTAACGAAGCTATATTCTTGGCCTACTCCCTTCAAAAAGCCCTGAGTAAAAATATAGGCTATGAAAGTCGCGGTGTTAAGTTTGCCAACTTTCAAGTACTCAGGGGAACAATCGATCAGGTTCCCTCTGTTTTAATTGAACTAGGTTATTTATCCAATCAAGATGAAGCCATGTTTATGGATAAGGAAGAAAATATTCAGGCAATTGCATTGACCATCCTTCAGAGTCTAAAGCATTACAAAATGGTTGAAATTAACCCGCAATAATAATCCAAAGTTTTAATTTGAAATTACATCCCACAGTAAATCAAACAGAAAAAAATGAAAGAAATTTTTACAGCCGTATTTCAGAATATTAGAGAAGTCCTAGTTACTGTAGCTTTAGGATTTCAAGTTGTCATTAAAAGTTTTAAAAAATTTAAATTCTAATGTCTGCCCACAATGCAGGGTGCTCACTAGCCTGCAACGTTTTGTCATAAACCGTGGAATAAACAGACCACATTGGTTTCATGGCGGGCCAAAGGGCTTTACGATTAAGTCCACATACATTAACTTTTTTATAAAGTTCTGGAGATAACAGCAGATAATCTTTCTGCTTTATGTTGACCCCCATTCGATATGCTCCCATACGAAAGTAAGTGGCATCTTTTCCCTGGTCTATATCTACGTTGAACGATGCATGTTTGGTAATATCCTGAAGATCGGTCTCTCGGAGTAGAGGAGAGAGGCAGTCACTATAGGGAACGTTGTTAAGGGTCCCTACGATAGCAATGTTTTGCTTCCCATCCTCTTGTAGGTTGTAATATATTTCTGCGGTTTTTATTGCTTGGGCCTTTCGCACCAAATCGGTGCTATTAATATCTGTTGTACGTTCCTGAAAATATGCTGAGATAATGTGGCATGTAGTCCCGGAAGGGTTCTTGACTTCATAT
Source organism: Arenibacter latericius DSM 15913 (assembly GCF_000424985.1). Lineage (GTDB taxonomy): Bacteria > Bacteroidota > Bacteroidia > Flavobacteriales > Flavobacteriaceae > Arenibacter > Arenibacter latericius. Next base: position 22,811 of record NZ_AUKX01000016.1, on the reverse strand, counting down.
TCCAAAAGATCCTTTTTAAAGAGCGGGTTTCCCAATCGATCACGATCGTGAACATGGCTTCGAATCGCCTTAAGCTCAAATCCCCTTTTGGTCATAATTGCCATTTCCTGTCCACGATAATCATTTCCTTGCACCACGAATATTTGATCAAATGGGCTACAGCCCATTTCCGGCAGAAACTCTTCATTAAACTCTTCCAACGACCCTCTGTCCTCAACTTCCTGCAATAATAAAATATCAGGATCCATATCGGCGATTACCTTCGCTTTATTTACTGTGGTTAGTCTTTGAATGGGAACGGTCTGAAGGGATACCCAGCCATTCCAATCAGTAATTTCATTAGCAGCCAGCTCCTTAGAGTAATTCTTACCCTTTAAAAAAAGAAATCCCGCCCGTCGGCGCATTACAGCATAGGGCTGGTGGAAGGTCTTATCGAACCCTAGCAAAAAGGTCAACTCTTGAATGCGGTCGGAATTCGAGCTGTTCTGAGTATTTTTAATTAAAAGATCATCGAGTTCTTTTACCCAATCGGACATGCATTTCCCGAAGGCTTTTTTAGAATTGCTCCGATCCCTATGAAAAAGGTTTTGAATATTAAAAGTGGCAATTTTCATAATTACTTACGTTTATCGTTTGTTTTCTTATCAAATGCGATCAGGTTAAAAAGGTCGCGCATACGGCTGCGGACACGATTCCCGTAAAGTTCTTCCAATTCCCCTGCATTCAAGTTGGTAGTGGCATAGGTCTTTACCTTGCCCTTAGTTTGTAGGAACAATTCATATCGGGAGAGAAGCACTTCGCCCAATACGTTGCAGTCATGGCCATAATAGCGACCCATTGGTTCTATACCTAGGTCATCAAAACAGTAGGATTTACTGTTCCCAAAGTCCTCAATGGTTTTATAGCCTAAATGATTAAAACTGAAGGTTATATTTCTTGAGGGGATTACCACGTATGGACGTTGCATTGGGACAATATGGCGTATCAGCTTCATCAAACTTGTCTTACCACAGCCCACAGGGCCAGTCAGCATCACTCCCTTTTGAATATCAATATGCTCTTTTTCGCAATACACCCTATCTTTGATAAAGTAATTGCAGAGTTTAAATACGATGTCTCGGTCTTGGTCGTAAATTTTAAACTGATTTCCAAAAAGCAGTTTCCCTTTCGCGTTCAGGTAGATAAGAATCTTATCAAAATCATATAACACCTCATGACCGTCAAATATCCCAAGGGAATATTCAATACCATTCTCAATTATTTTAGAGGGGTTGTCCATAATCCTTATTTTTAGATACTTTTAGGTTGTCTCGTTTTTGGGATGGTCCATTAACCACATTTTCTTTATTTATTTCATCGGCTTTTAACATCCAATTCCTGGCGGTAGAGTGCCAATCCTCTATCATGATTTTTCCTCCCAATTTCCAACTTATTGAAGTGTAATGGTTATAAAACTTTTTCCCTTCTATAACAGGCCATTTTTCTTTTTTAAAAAAAATTAAAACTTCATTTTCACTTTTGGGTAGCTTAAGTTTATTAATGTTTTTATTTTGTTTATTACTGTTTATAAAAGGTACTAATGCTTGTCCCATTACTTGGTCTCCACCTGCACCATTAGTTGACTCAGAACTAGCACCACTAGATATATCAAAATTGAGCATGTGTACCCGACTTCCTTTGTACGGATTATGAGATGGTAAATACCGGATATATTTCCAATGATCCAATTCCTTAAGACAGCGATGATAAGTGTTCTTTGAGCCTACCTTTGCTATGCGCATTACTTCCTCTCGGTTCAAATAGAAAGTATCTGTAAAACGATTAATATTCCACAGTTGGAACAAAGCGATATAAGTACTAATGTGAGTAGGATTCAATCTTTGATCCTTTGTGAACAGGGCTAAAATGGAATTTAAATGTCTAATATAATTCATCTCTTTAATTTTAGTGAGACCAGCAGAATTGCATTAGTCTATGATTACAACACAAAAATGAAAAAGAGTTTTGGAATAAACAGCCAATTGACATTCCCTTGACAAAACTAAAAATTGCATTAAATTAGAAGAATATTGTAGAATAAAAACCTAAATCAAGGTGGAAATTGGCATAATTTGGTTGATTCCTACGTAAAGTATTAAAATGTCAATTGACATTCACTCTACATTTTTTTAATCGTCTAGATCGGCCACCCAATCCTGTAAGGAATCTCTAAGTTTATCCATGAATTTTGTGGGGTTGGAACGGTTTCTGATCCGGATTGCGGTATGATGATAATTTCCCAGATCCATCCCTGTTACCTCTTCCAAAAATTGCATTATAGATTTCAAACTAGCATTTCCATGATTTATAACACCGCTATAGAACAAGGCGAACCCTAATTCGATAAGGGCAGTCTTAGATTTTGTCCAGTTAATTTGAGGAATGGTAAAATCTGGATTGAGACTAGCAGAACCTAATTTCTGTTGTAAAAATTGAAGAAATCCCTGGTAACCAAATATATTAGCTAGAAGCACATCATGGGAGGAACTAAAGTCTGGGTCAAAACTAAATCCATTAGAACTGGGAGAAATACAAAATCCCCTATTTTTTCGTAAAAAATACTGTTGATCTAAACTATCATTTCCAAGTTCGACATATAGCACTATGTCTCTATGATTGAACAGGTAGGTGTTTACTTCTAGAATCTTTTGGGGAATAATCCTCTCGTTAGCATCATAAGCAATTTTCGCATATTCAAGTTCAAAATTCAATTGATGTATATACCGTAAAAGTTGTCCAAAAAGAAATGGTTTTTCTTTTTTAAAAAATTTAATTTCAGATGCTTCATCAGGAAAACCCTTAGATACAACTTTTGAGCGATATTGCTCCAAAATACGTTGACAATAAGAAATGGCATTGTTGTAAGCTACAATGGTATTTAGGAACGATTGCTCTATCTGAATTAATTCTGATTCAATTTTTTCATGTGATAATAACCAATTCATTTTCTTTCTTTCCAATGAACCGCTTTATTCTATTTAAAACCATCCATTTTTGTTGTCATTCTAAATATCAATAGAAAAGGAAAGAATAAAAAATCTGATAGGAAGTCATTTATAAATGAAGGGGGCTATTTATAAATGACGACCATTTGATTGGAAAGAATTGTATATAAATGGAGTTTAATATTAATATATTATAATTCTAGTGCTGCATATTCGTTTTTGCGAAGCTAAAGATACGTGCATAGATTTCAATCTCCGCGTCGTAACCCGCTGAGTTCTCATGTCCAGAATCATAATCTATATCCATTAAAACAGGAGTATTAGCAGTGTTGTTAGCCTGAAGTTTAGCAATATATTTTGCGCTATCCCATAGAGGGATACGATCATCACTGCTGCTAGGCATTAATAAAGTCGCTGGATATTCGGTATCTGATTTAAGATTTAAATAGGGGTCCATCTTTAAAAGTCCAAGAAATTCTAGACTATCTTTTACTGTACCATATTCCATATAGCTAGTACTGCTACTACTAGTCGAGGATTCAAGGCCCAACGGGTGCATTCTAGGCACCTCAGCTATAAAGGAAGAAAATAGTTCTGGACGTTCATTAACAGCCATTCCTCCAGTAATTCCCCCCGCACTATTGGTATATAAGGACAATAATCCTTTTTTAGCATATCCGTTTTCAATAAGGTATTCTGTACAAGAGATGAGATCTTTCCATGAATTACTTTTCATACCCTTCATTCCTTGCAGGTGCCATTCCCTTCCTTTTTCCCCTCCCCCTCGTACATGTGGGAAAGCGAGTATCCCCCCTTGTTCTACCCAATCCAAAAATATAGGAGAAAAAAAGGGATTCATACTTACACCATAAGCGCCGTAAACATTTATAAAAACCTCATTATTGGAGTCCAACTCCAAATCATTTCGATAAATTAAAGAAAGTGGCACTTCTTCTCCATCATGAGAAACAACCATTACTTGCTTATAGACTAAATTTTCATAGTCGGGAATTGATGCTGTTTTATATAAGCCCTCCTTAGCTATATTACCTATAGAGTCAATACAATATCTTACATAATCAGAAGTCCAACCATCCAAACCCAAACCAATATCATTATGCGTTATAGACTCCCCAAAAAAGGAAGCATAACCAGGAACAAATGGAAGAGTAAGCTGACCCTCAATATCATTTTCATCAATTTTAAATAATGATATTTCAACTCCATATTTTTCTTTTACAAAGTATATGTAATCCTTAGTTACCTCAAATTTAGTTATGGGGTTATCCCGACTTCCTTTCGCCAGAATCAATGGATTAGAAAAGTTAGCATCCTCGATATCAACTAGGCAAATTTCATTTCCATCGGGAGTAGCCCTTCTGTAAATAAAGTGCTTACCTCTAATTTCGCCTTGATTATAATATATCTTATCGGTAGTAGTAAAAAAAGGTTTCCAATTGGGAATACCTGAAAGGACATCAATAGTATTAGCTATAAAACTATCATAAAAATCTCCAGATTTTGCAGCATATGCAACAATATAGTTATCTAAACTAGAACCAGTCTTTATTTTTGGATAAGAATCCGAAGGAATCTTATAGGATTCTTCCTTACCAAATATCACTGTTCTTCTATTGGGATTATCCCCTAGAAAATGGATTACAGAATAGGAGTTTTGCTTATAATTAGATTTTGTTAGATCTATGTTAGGAAAATACAGATATATAAACCCTGAACTATCTGGCAACCATTCAATTCCCCCAAAGTCTGGATTAATATTGGAAATTTCTTCTTTTAAAATAGTTTTCTCCTCTAAGTCATAAATAATCACTTTTGTAGTAAAGTCTCCCATAGAATCAAAGCCAATAGCTATCTTCTTTCCGTCATAAGAAGGCTCTAGATAAGAAATGATTGGATTATCAGGGTACCTTTTAGAAGGATCAAAAATTTCCATCTCTTGCTCAGAAAAATTTTTCTTATAAAATAATACATCAACTTCTTTCAGCTCATCATATTTCAAATAGAAATAACTACCTGATTCACTGACTCTCACCATACTAAAATCTCCTACAATTCTGTTTTGCAGGCCGTAAAAACGATCTCTATATTGTTCTAAAAGTCCATTATTCAAAAAGTAAGCTTCCGCCAACGAATCTTGCGCACTAAACCAATCTTGAACTGCTGTATCTTGTAAATTCGATAATTGATGGTAATCATCTAAAACCTTAGTCCCGAAATATTCTATAGTTTTAGGACTAGGTTCTAGTTTTGGATAGGTCCACACCTCTTCTGTCTTATAATGATTACAAGACATAAGAGTAATAAGTGCACCACACACTAAGCTTATGTTTTTTACCATAATTATAATCCGTATTTAATCAAAATTAACTCCAAATGATTGAATTTATAAATCTGATTATTCTCTACGTCTCCGTTTAGGCCTTTTTATCTTATCCCTATCTATGGGTCCATCATCACCTCCACCTTTTATTTTGGTCAGGTCCTTTAAAGCTCTACTTTTAAACTCTTCCATTTTTTTCTTCATGATCGTATCTATTTAAGGTTTGCGATATTCTTAATAGTATAATTTAGCATTAATTACTAAAACCTCCATTGACAATTAGGTCGTCATTTATAAATGACGGGCATTCTCTCTACTCTTTAGTTCTTTTAATAATTTGGAAGGATATACTCCAGTCCGAGAATAGAATGCCTTTGAAAATGATTCTCCGGTTTTAAATCCAAAAGTTTCTGCTAACCCTTGATAGTTATATTTTAATAGATCTGGATCATTAGAAAGCCTTTCTATTGCTTTAGTAATTTTTAAATCTTTAATGTATCTAGGAAAACTCTTTTGTTTATAGTGATTAATAATAGTTGATAAATAAGAAGTATTAGTATCCATCTCTTGGGCCAACTGAGCCATATCCAAATCTTTTTGTAGATAGAGGTCTGACTTCTCAAATGCCTCTAATTTCATCAACAATTCATTTCGAATCCCTTCAGGTACAGACTCAGGATGAGTTCCCACCCCTCTGTTGGATTTTTTAAATGGAATGGAGCCATCCAACATTTGTTTTACTTTCATTTTAGTTTTCCGAGCTCTTATGTAGAAGTAAAATGCTATTAGTAAACCAATACCTGCTATAACACCAAAAATTAGTATCCATATACTTTTAGATTTGAGCTCCTCCTCTACTTTCTTTTTTTGAAATTTAAGATATGGAATATCATAAGCAACAATCGCCTGTTTTATGACCCCTTTATTTTCCGTGGAAATTAAGCTATCATAAAAGATTAATTTTTCAATTGATTCTATTTCTCGTTCCTGATCTCCTTGGAGTCCATAATGCAAAACCAATTGCTGATAAACGTCTTTAATATTTTCAAATGGTCTTTTTGTTTTCTCTACAATTAAATCTATCTGCTTAAAGTAGTCAATGGCCAGAGAGTTGTCCCCGGAATTTTGAGCAATTTTACCTAAATAATAATACTTGGTGGCTTTACTATTCTCCTCTAACTCATCGGTATATTTCATAAGGGTATCCTTGGCGCTCTGAAACTTATTTTCATAATAATCCAACTGAGCACCAACTAATACTAAATCACGGTACTCTACTGTGTCATTTACCGAAATAGCTTTACTTATACCTTTATTCAAATAGTAACGTGAAGAATCCAATTGGGATAACCTTAAATGTGCAAGAGAAAGATTGTACATCAACATTAAATAATCCCTATCGTATCTATTTTTATAATCTTTCTCCTTTTGCAAAAGCTTTAATGATCTGGTGTAAATATCTGCTGCTGCGTGCGGTTGCCCATTCAAATTTCTTATAGCAGCTATAGCCATAGAGCTCGTAAATTGATCTGTTAAATTCTTCTTTTCTACGGCCAGATTATATGCAACTATATAATTCTCTAACGCTTGCTGATAATCAGCCATATCATAGTAAATTATAGCCTTAAGAATATAGCCGAATGTTGGGTGCTCTGGGTGATTACTATCTTTAGTCGCTGAAATGATAGAGTCCGAATACGCAATAGCCATTATAGGCTCTTCAATGATTGTTCTATAATAATACCCATTAACCATCTCTAAGGCATTGTCCTCTAGCTTAGCTTTATGGATATGTATATCGGTTAGTTTTCTAAGTTTATCATAATCGCTACTCTCATATGCTTCATCCTCCTGGTCCATTATAAACTCATAATCTTGATGAAGGAACTTTTCAAAATTAAATTTTAAACTATCTGTTGAAGGTTCAACTTTCTGTGCAACACCGCTCACTATTACAAAACAGAGAAATGAGGCCCTAATTATAAGCCTTAATGCCTTAACGCGATATTTAATTGAATAACATCCCACTACTCTTCAAATTCCCATATTTCCCGAAATTGATAAAATACACGTTTTAAAAGTGATACTTTAGCTAGTATAATTTTTGCATTCCCCTGCATTTCTTGTTTAAAAACTAATGTTTTCCCATAGGTAGTAATTAGATCCTCAACTTCTACTAAAACATCATAACCTCCATTATCTCCCGGATATGGAACCTCTGAAATAGTTTTTACGGTACCATTGAGAGCGCCCCATTCCCGGTAAGGGTAATTATCTAGCTTTATAATAACACGCTGTCCATGCCTAATTTTACCCGAGTTACGAATAGGCACACGGCACCTTCCCAGGAGTTTTTGATTTCCAAGTGGAACAACTGTGAAGATTACTTGTCCCTTCTTTAAATTTTGATTCTTTACCCAAATGTTGGAATAGGAAATGCGACCAGAGATAGGGCTTTTTAGAACGAACATCTCTTCCCACTCCTTTAAAAACGCCAATAGCTTTTGCTTTTCAAACTCTAACGTAGAAGCATGGACACTTTTATTTCTTATTCCAGAGTTCTTAAATAACAAATCATTATTCTTAATCTTGAAAAGTTCAGTGTTTAATTCGTATAGTTCTTTAGTTACATTGGAATATTGTCTTTGAATACTTAAATACCCCTTCTCTACTCTTTCCAATTCCTTTAAGGACACTACACCTTTTTCAAACAACTCCACATAACGATCATAATCAGTTTTATTTATTTCAAGATTACGTTGAAGTATTAAAATCTCATTCTTCTTATTTTGTATGGTAAGATTCTTCCCTACATATTGGCGTTTTAAGTCTACTTCTTTTAACTCTTTATCATTTAGATTATGATATAATATTAGGTTTCTATATGCATCTAAAAACCCATTATAAATAGGTCTAATCTTATTCCCCAATTCTAAATTACTGGGGTAGTGTTTATTGAGAATCGTTAAATCCGATAGTAAAGTGGTATTTAAAGTCAACTTATTTTTTAGTGACATAATATCTTGTAAGTTTCCAGTGCTTTCCATTACCGCCAAAATATCTCCTGAAATAACAGTATCATTATGCAGATTATTAATATCTAGAATTCTACCGGTATGCTTAGACATAATATGTGCAGGTGGAGTTTCGGTAGTTAATACCAGAGAAGCATTTAAATTCTCGTTGTAACTAAAAAATGAAGCAAACACCAAAACCATAACGAAAAACCCAAATAACAATAACACACCCCATCTTAGCATCCATGTTGGTTTTCTTTTTATATAAGCGCTTTCATCATAAAGCCATATATCCTTGTCTTTCATTGCGCTTATAGTTGGTTTAAAATTAAGTCATAATAAAGTCCTTTATGATTCACCAAAACTTGATGGTTACCTTGCTCAACGATTTTACCTTTATCCATCACTATAATCTGATCTGCATTTCGGATAGTGGACAATCTATGAGCAACTTTAATTACGGTTTTACCAGAATAAAAGGAAATTAATTTTTGAGTTATCGACAATTCATTTTTAGCGTCCAGTGCACTGGTAGCTTCATCGAAGAAAAGGTACTGAGGATTTTTATAGATAGCTCTTGCGATCAATAATCGCTGTTTTTCACCCCCACTAAGAATGTTTCCCCACTCCCCTATTCTTGTATTGTAGCCCAGTGGAAGCCTATCAACTAACTCCGTTAGATTCACCATTTCCACAGCCTCACCTAACCAGTTCCTATTGGTGGGTTCATTAGAGTTTGATTCTGTTATATTTCGTTCCAGGGTATCATTAAATAACACACTATCTTGGAGAACGACGCCGCATCTCGCTCTCCACATTTTGGCATTTACATATTTTAACTCCTCATTTCCTAAAACTATTTTTCCCTTGTTGGGAGTATAAATTTTTAGTAGAATTTTTAATAACGTGGTCTTTCCAGAACCGCTAGGACCAACTATTGCGGTAATCTTATTTTGAGGAATAATTATATTAATGTTTTCCAATACATTGTTTTTAGTGATTTCTCCATATCTAAAATTTAAATTAGATATTTTGATATCCCCAAACTCCATATCATTGGGTTGAACATTTATGCTATCCTCCTGTTCCTTAGAATGTATTTCAGAGAGCCGTTTTAAGGAAAGTCCAGCACGTTGTAACCCGACAATAAAATCCAAAATATTGGAAATTGGAACAGAAAGGCTTCCCACAATGAATTGGATCGCTAACATAGCACCTAACGTAATATCACCATACACTACTGCTTTAGCAGACCAAAAGATTATGAATATATTGGTCATTTCATTAAAAAGAGAACCTCCTTTTAACTGTATCTGATCTGTACGCAAAAAAGTAGATTTTAGGCGATATAAACTTATTTGAACCTTCTTCCATTCTATTTTACGACGTTGTTCCGATCCATTTAATCTTATTTCTCGGATTGCACTAATCATTTGAAGCAATAAGGATTGTTCTTTACGATTCAAATTAAAAAGCTGATGATCCAAAAAGGCTTTTCGTTTTAAAAAAAGCAATGTCCACGCCATAAAAAATATAGTCCCAATCAAAAAAATCATTAAAATTTCTGTACTGAAATAACCTAGAACCACCGCAAATATTAAAATACTAAACAGATCGAAAGCAATAGATAGTGAGCGTCCGCCTAAAAAATCTTCTATGCGTTGGTGATCATAAATCCGTTGCATAAAATCCCCTGTAGATTTGGAATCAAAAAAAGCAATAGGTAACAACAGTAATTTATCTAAGAAATCAGATATCATGGAAATATTAATTTGGGTAGACATGTGCATTAGTAACCAATCCCGTATAACTTCTGACGCAATACGTGTTAAAAAAAGAAAAACCTGAGCAATAACTATTAGGTGAATAAAATTGAGGTCTTCATAGTCTATACCATAATCAACAAGGCTCTGGGTTAAAAAAGGAAGTAAGATTTGAATGATAGCAGCAAGAAAAAGTCCTAAACATAATTGCCCCATATAATCCTTGAAGGGTAACAAGTAGTTATACAGAAACGACATATTACCATTGGATCCCTCATCATCATCTAGTTCCTTAAATATGCGGGTGGGTTCCGCCAACAAAAGAATACCCTTTCCGTTTTTAGCTGCCCACTTTTCCATAAATTCATTATGCCTATATTTCACCAACCCTATTGCAGGATCTGATACATAAATAGACCTCTTAGTTGTTTTATAAACTACTAGGAAATGACTATTGTCCCAATGAGCAACAGCAGGTAGAGGAATATCGTTTACTAGCTCACCCATATTGGATTTAATCCCAATTGAGCTTATACCTATTACATCCATAGCTTGGGATAAAGCACCCAATGATACTCCTCCACTTGTTAAAGAAGATATTTCTCTTAAATATTCTAGATTTAAATCTTTACCGTAATGTTTAGCAATGATTTTTAGACATGTGGGACCGCAATCCATTTGATCGAGCTGACGATAATTCGGAAATGTTATGGTCTCAAACATTTACTGCATTTAAAGTGCACCATTCCAAAATAGATTAAAAACCTACCAGAATAGCTTGACTCCTAAATGGTTTACAAATCGGAACCAAATGATATAAGGCAAACTATACCCTAAAAATCATACAGAATTTGTATCTATATAATTGGTAAGGATTATAATAAATTAAAATACTATTTAAAAACAAAATAGTTAAGGAGGGAACATGGAAAATCAATTCAGATTATTCCAATAACATAACTAAAAAAGTCCGCTGAAAAAGTAAGGGGAAGCTTAAGCTACAGACCACATAAAAAACTTTATAAAACATAGAAAAGCGAGGTAAATCGCGTTTTCCAATTTAAAAAGATACAAAAAATGTTGGGATATCAATTCATAATCTAGTACAATAGTAAAAATTTGACGCTCGTTATCAAGTAACTGCAAAAGGCAAATAGTAAAAAAAGCTATGTAATAAGATCCCATAACTAAGGAATCCCCCCAGCTATCTCTACCTTTTCATTGGAAGGTTTACAAACAAACAAAGCTCTTGGAATTCATCTATAGTTTTAAGTCCGGCATGTGGAGTTTTAAAAGATCCCGTAGTGAAGTCTTTGCTAGATCTTCGGTAGTACCTTCTAACACATCTATACCATCCATAGCTTTTAACACATTCATTGCGCGGGTAGATAATGGCAAACGGTAGATTTTAGTATCCTTACTAACTCCAATGAATTTTGATAGGGAAACAACTTCTCCATCTACTTCGCGGAAAAGTTCAGAAATTTGCTTCCTAAAAGCCTTCACAACGGCTAATGCTTCTAAAAATTCATGGTAAGTGAGTAGGTCTTTTTTTTCATAATTATAAGTTTTTAAGATTATCCAAGGGGAATGCAACGATGGGGATTTTACCCTCCAGAGATTTTAAAAAATTGCGGTGGCTAGGTATATTCCATTTTTTCAAATACTTCTTTGACAGTCAAATGCCGCTTGATCAAATTGCCCATAAGTATGAAAAATGAATATTCAGACAGGAACCTACCATTGATGTTTGGAAGAACTCAAATCATTTTGAGAGGGTTCGATTCCGTCGTAAAATAAATAGCCCTTATTGAAAAAATATTAAAATTCATTTTTAAAACATCCAAAATCAAAGTTCTCAAAAGAGTTTTCTACCCTAACTTAAGAACACTTAATAATATGACAAACAAACCATCAAATTAAAAACTGTATTCTCAAATTGAAGATTTATTACAAGTTGCAAGAAATATAGTTGTTTGCACCGTTAACCAATTAATAGTATCGACCTATTCCGAAATCGGAAAATGTTGGTAGAACAACAAGGAGGAATTGAACGAGTAAAATATGGGTAAGAGCTTTAAAAAGGATTTTCAGAGACGCAAAATAAAGAATTCGGTAAAGTGTTTTCCGTTAAAAATTTTGAAAGAATGTGTTTTTTTTATCAAGTTCAAGGAAAATCGTGAACAATGTTGTAGATATCTGGGAACTAGAAAAATGATCAGAAACCGATTGAAAAATCAATCTCGGACAAGTTATTGATAACTGAAACAAGGTGACATTTTGTTAAGCTAGCCAGATTATCTGAAATTATTCCTTTACTTTAATCTTTTCTTACATTACGATTCAGTTCTAATTGTTCCCTTTTCGGTTAATTTATGTTATATACACCAACTGCATCTGCATTTACCTCGAATTTATCAACAGTTTATCGGATAGTTACCACATATGAAGAAACATTGTTGCAAACGGCCTCTTATTTAATGAAAAGGCATAAGGATAGTTTAATAAGAATTAATCTGCCTTATAGAGAACAACAGACCGTATCCTTAATTTTTGAAAACGGGGAAACTCATTACCACCATCCACGGACCGCAAGCTATCTAGGTACAAAATCAATCTCGATACAGTTTTTTGAAGATTTGTTAAATATTCACCGTACTCTGGATGTTCCAAAAAATTGGCAAATATTTAATGGGCAGTAGTACCATTATTTTTCTTTTATCCAAATTGTGTACCAGGATCTATATTATATATGGTGGAAAGCCTATGGAAACAATTTAAAAAGGGGCTTTGCAATAAAATGGAAAGCCAAGAAAAAGAAACTTAATTATGACCTACATAAAGTACTGGGAGCTAGCTTTTTTATTCCACTAGCCTTAATTGTCTTTTCGGGTGCGTATTTTACTTATAATAGTTATTACAAGGCTGCCTTCACCCTACTAGATAGTTCCAAGAGGACACAAAGCAACAATTCTGATATACAGCCAAAGTTTACCGAGTTGATAAGGAAACCTGACTCTATTTATACTTTAAGAGCTATATATTTCCCTTGTAAAAATAATAAGGATTTTCACTTTAGATATATCCAAGATCGTTTTATAGAACCAAGATTTAGAAGAAGCAAAGAATTAAAAATAACTAAAACCGACGAAGTATTAAGTTTAACTGAATTTCACACTGATCTAAATAGCAATAAGATTGCAGCCCAATTTTATCCAGTTCACACTGGAAAAATTCCTGGGATATTTGGAAGGCTTTTGGTTTTAATTTCTGGGTTGGTGCGGATAACGCTTTATATAACGGGTTTTTGAATATATCTAATTACAAGAAAAAAGCGGTTTAAAAAGGACTAAGGAAGTAATAATTTAGTAAGACATCGAGCTGACTACCATATATAAATTCAATTCGCTTAAAAGCATTCTTCATAATTCTCAAGTTTTATAGAAATTTACCTATGTACATTGGCTAGGTAAGTAAAGCAAAGAATTTCTAACCACCTTCACTTAAACTATTTTTAAAACTAGATATTTAGTCTATATTTATCAGATTTAATAAAGTCTTTTTAAGGGCATTGTTGCATCGAAATATCCATAATCGTCCATTTAATCACATCAATGATGAAGTAAGTAAAGAATTATTATGAAGAGAGAATACAGATTAAAAATAAAACTGAGGCAGAACGAATATAACATCTTTACCTTATAACAAAAAAACTAAGTTTAATTAAAGAATTAATTATCTGAACTATTTAACACCCCATAAATTATGAAAAATCCATGTTTATATTTTATGTCTTCATAATAGTAAGTGAACCGCTATAAAACCTATTGATGAAATTAGAGCAGAAGTCAGAAACATTGATTAAACAGTAAAACCTAATTAAACGTTTTGTCCCCACAATCCTACCATTACTTAGCAATTCCACATAAACTCTATAATGATGTATGTCACATGGCTTCCATATTACTGGATGTTCCAACAACTATGGTTGCCCTATTGGAAGCATCTAAGAAGAAACATAATTGCCTGGAAGATGTTCCAGAACCATTGTTTTTAATAGCACACCTTATCAACAATTTCCAATCCCAATCTCCAAATGATATATTAATCATTGAAAACGTCTACCAGGACGAAAGAACAAAGGATTTATGTGTTGATTTAAATGATACCTCTCCCCCCTTTATTGCCATAGCTCCTTTAATAGATGGCAAAGGTCAATGTCAAGGTTTTCTTTATTTTTCCGATACTCACAGTAGACATGTTGGTCCGGAAATATTGCGATCAATCAAAACATTGACCAATCTTATTGCTTCTTCTATTACAGTTGAAAATCACAAGCAAAATCCGAACGAAATAAATAGCAATATTGCGTTAGACAACTTCTCAGTAAATGAGGGTGTAGAAACCAATAATATTTCATTTTGGAAATTAGAAATTGGTACAGACAATTTTTATGTCACCCCTAAATTCTCACATATTCTCGGGTATACCCCCGCTGAATTGGATATGAGATCATTAAACAATTGGATGGAGCTTATCTACCCATGGGACAGTCATAAATTTAGTACTGAGCTAGAACTATGGTGCCAAAACAACCAGGTTTATAAAGAGCTAGAGTTTCGAATGTTCCATAAAAACGGTCAGATAATCTGGATACATTTTTCTGCCAAAAAAGTTTTGAGGAATGAATCAGGTCTCCCCGTTTTCGTGGAAGGTGAAATTTTTGAGGTTACGTCTCAAAAAAAGGTTTGGGATCAGATCGATTTTGTTTCGCCCAAGTTGACTTCAGTGATCCAATCAGGATACAACTGGCTCAGTATTATTGATAATAAAGGATATTTCACCTATGTAAGTACGAGTTCCGGTCTGGCTATGGGCTTTCCCTCGGAAGATCTATACGGTAAAAACTATTTTAATTTTATACATAATGAAGAGCGCGAGAAGGCGTTGTATAATTTCAATAAATTTATTAAAGGTGCACCCTTTGCGTCAAGGCCATTTAGATTTAAACATAAGGACGGAAGTTGTAGATGGATTGAAGTATTACTGTTCAATTTATCTAACGACCCGGAAATACAAGGTATTGTTGTAATCGCCAGAGAAATTACCGATAAAATATCCTTGAGCCATAATTTAAAATCTTCACAGGAGAACCAAAGACTACTATTCAATTCCAGCCCATTGCCCAAATACCTCTTGGATCTTGGGACCTATAAGATTTTAGAGGTCAACGATACGATGGTAAAGTGTTTTGGTTATAGTAGACAAGAGTTAATAGGGATGGATCCTATACGACTTAAGCCGAAAACTGATTCATCGGTATTCATCGATGCTATAGAAACCGCCAAATCTAAAAAAGGAACAAATCGATATGGTCTATTTACGCACCAGAGCAAGACCGGTGAACTATCCCAATTGGAACTAGTAGGCTATTCCTTAACAGTTAGGAATCGTGACTGCATTTTGATCAGTTGTATCGATGTTTCAGAGCGCGAGTTATATTTAAACGGTTTGAAAAGATCAGAACGCCAGCTAAAAAAAGCGGCCGCTATTGCCAAATTTGGCTATTGGAGCATGGAACTGAATGATAATTCAATTTCTTGGTCAGAAGAGATGTATACTATCTGGGGAAGAAACAATGAAACTTTCAAACCTGATCGGGATAATTTTCTAACCACCGTTCATCCTGATGACCGTTTCCTATTCTCGAAAAGGGATGGGGTCATATCTTATAAAAATCAGAATTACGACCTTACTTATAGGATTATATTGCCAGATGGATCTACACGGAGGGTACATGAAATATCTCAACTAGTTCTGTGTAATGACGGTCTTGCGAATATTATGGAAGGTACTGTACAGGATGTAACAGAACAGAAAGAAAATGAACAGCACCTTAGATTGATCGAGTCGGCAATCTCTGATTCCAAGGATGCCGTAATGATCATTGAAGCGGAACCTATTGATCTTTCTGGACGAAGAATCATTTATGTCAATCAAACATTTACGACCATGACAGGGTATGCTTCCCATGAAGTGCTTGGTAAAACCACAGCAATGCTCAACGGCCCCAATACAGTTCCTTTAGTACTAAATGGAATGGAGAAGTTGCTAAATACTGGAAAGGTCTTTGATGTAAACCTTATAAGAAAAAATAAAATCGGAGAGCAGTATTGGGTCAACCTGACAGCAAATCCGTTAAAGGACGAAAATGGCAAACCAACCCATTGGGTTTTCTATGAGCGGGACATAACCGTTAAAAAGAATTCCCAGTTACAAAAGGAGGTATTGGACCATATTGGGAATTTATTCAATAGTGATCATTCATTGGAGTTTTGTCTGGAAAATGTAGTAACTCATTTAATTGATAGGCTAAACTATAACATAGGACAAATTTGGTTGCCAAGTTCAGATAAAAAAAACTTGACCCTTGCTGCCAGTTATTCTGCCCCTGGAACGAAGAAATCCCTGATTAAGGGATGCAGAACACTGACAACGTGCTATTTTGGTGAAGCACTTCCCGGTACGGTATGGAAAAACCAAGAAATAATAATATGGGAAAGTATAGAAAAAGAAAAGGTTTTTGCAGGAAGCACTGTCTCAGATACTTCCTGTAGTCAGGCCTTTACAGGATTTCCCTTAATATATAACGGAAAAGTTAAAGGAATTCTGATTCTTGGTATGAATAAATGTTATCAGAGTCCAATATTTTATAGCAAGCTGTTCAAACAATTGCAAACTAAACTTGCAGAAACTATCAAACGTAAGCGATTAGAGACCGAGCTTGATCAAATTTTTAAATTTACCCCTGATATCATATGCAAAATTGGTGAGGATGGTTTTTTTAAAAAAATTAATCCAGCTGCTACAAAACTTTTAGGCTATTCTGAAAAAGAATTGCTATCCAAAAAAATAATCGAATTCGTACACCCCAAAGACAGAGAGAAAACTTTGAAACAATTAAAACGGTTATATCTAGGGCATCCCCTCAATTACTATGAAAATCGATACATTACAAAGGGTGGCCAGACCAAATGGCTCAGCTGGACTGCAAACCTTACCCATGAAAAAGGAATAACCTACGCAGTTGCAAAAGATATCACTGAGAAAAAAGAAATGAAGGAATTGCTTAAGGATGTTTCCAATTTGTCTCGAATCGGAGCATGGGAAATCAACTTTGAGAATGGGACCGTTTACTGGTCGGAGATGACCAAAAAAATTCATGAGGTGGATAATAGCTATAAACCCAATCTTCAAAGTATTCTTGGATTTTATAAGGGTCCGGAGAATACCAGTAAATTTTCTGAGGCTATAGATAATGCGTTTCACCAAGATGGAACATTTGATCTTGAAATGCCGATTATAACAGCAAAAGGAAAGGAAAGATGGGTACGGGTAATTGGAAATCCAGAGTTTCTAAGCGGTCAATGTATTAGGATATATGGGAGCTTTCAGGATATCCATGAACTTAAGACAAGTCAGTTAGACTATATAAGGACGAACGATGAAAAAAATGCAGTCTTGGAAAGTATCGGCGATGCCTTTATCTCCTTGACAAAAGAAGGGGTAATTACCTATTGGAACAAAAAGGCGGAAGACTCTTTTGGAATAGACAGGGAAAAAGTTTTGGAAAAGCACATAGAAAAGGTGTTTCCTAAAATAATCGAACACGAGATTTTTGTGAAAATAATTAAGTCCGTCAAGAGCAATAGCCAATTTACTTTTGTGGAGTATTTCCCCAGTTCCAATAAATGGTACGAGATAAATGCTTATCCTTCTAGTAACGGTCATTCTATCTATATCAAAGATGTGAGCGAGCGTTTAAAGGCGGAGAAGGAGATTAGACTTGTAAATGAACGTTTCACCAGAGTAGTACAGGCAAGCACGGATGCAATTTGGGATTGGGAGATTGTAGATAACACCTTGTTCCTGAGCGATACTTATAAAACCCTCTTTGGACATGAGATCAATGTAAATTCTAAAAATTTAAATTTTTGGATAGATCAGTTGCATCCGGATGATAAAGTTCAGGTAGTGGACTCTTTTTACAAAGTAATAGAAGATGTTAAAACGAATCTATGGGAGTCAGAATATCGCTTTTTAAAAGCTACAGGGGAATACGCATATGTCTGGGATAAAGGGACCGTAATTCGTGATCAGAATGGCATTGCCACTAGGGTTGTTGGAGCCATGACCGATATATCCTTTAGAAAGACCTATGAAAAATCACTGGAAAAGCTCAATTGCGAATTGGAAGAACGGGCACAAAACATTGAAACACAAAATAAAAAACTTAGAGAAATAGCTTGGACCCAGTCCCATATTGTAAGGGCTCCTTTAGCCCGATTGATGGGGCTCGTAGGTTTGATTAGGGATGAATTGGTGACAGAACAAGAAAAAATGGAGCTATTGGACCACATTTATGATTCGGCAACAGAATTTGACATAATTATTAGGGATATCGTTAGTAAAACACAAACTGTGGTGGAGAACGATGAATGAATATATAATGGAGTGTCTTACATAGCTCACGTCAATATTTATTTTGAAAATAGTGCTATACGATTATATAATCCAATTTCTTACAGCCTATCATATACATGCAATTTTCATTAAAGACTATTGAACATCGGCATTTACGACCTTAAGATTAGACGCACCAAATAGATTTGGGAAATTGGAAATTAAGTGATTAGATCAACTATGAAATGTAAATCCATTTAATGCCCAGGCATTTTCAGAAATTACAACCTTTTAATCATTCTACAATTTCACTTGCGGACTTTTTAGTAAATGTAGAGATCTAGATTTTCTCCGCCAGTACCCTACTCTCTATTAAATGTGCAGCCCTCCCTACGATCGTTATAGTTTATTAAATACCAGCGCCGGCCAAGAGTAAAAGGTGTTTTCCCTTAAAAGTAATAGCTTCTTTTTGCTCCTTATTGTATTGCTCCAAAATAATATATTTTCGGTTTAAAGATAAAAACAATATTTCTCTTATGGAAATATTCCATATTTTTGTATTATTTCCAATAAAAATTCACGAATGAGGTTTTCTTATATTTCAATAATCTGCTCAAGTAACAATTTAAGAATTTCAAAATTGATAGGGTTAGCCATTATTATTATTGAAGAGGGGAATATTATTTCAGAATTTGAGAGCTTTGTAAAAGTTGTACCTCGTTTATCTAAGGCAGAAAGAGCAGCGATTAACTTAGATTATTCAACAATAAGATCCGCCCCAACTTTAAGTGATATTGCTCCAGAAATTATTGAGATAATCGAAAACACTTCTACAGTTTTCATAGATCAATTTTCTTCTTCGATCTTCAAAAAAGCTTTTAGAGAAATTGGATATCCAGCTGGGAGTGCGAACATTATATTAGATAAAGTTTATAAAAATTATATAAAGTCCACATCTCCTTTTAGCTTGTACCATGCTATGGAACTTTTAAAAATAGAACAGCCCCTAAATTCTTTAAGGGACACTTGTCTGGCAATGGAGAAAATATTGGACACATTAAATACAGTAGGCCCTGATAATAATTTCGTTTTATCTAGCACGGAACACGAACGTTCTGACGGAAATGAAATTGACTTCAGCAACCTACCAAAATCTCCTGGGGTTTATTTTTTTCGAGATCATAACGACCAAACAATCTATATAGGAAAAGCTAAGAACATTTCTAAACGGGTTAGAAGTCATTTTACCAGCAAATTAAAATTTGAGTTAGATTTGTGCAGACAGACCACGAGTATTGATTTTGAAGAAACGGGGAGTGAAGTTATCGCTCTACTTTTGGAAGCTTATTATATACATTCTTTAATGCCAAAATACAATACGCTTCAAAAAGAAATTATTGATCCCTATATTATTACCTCTAAAATGGATTCTAAAGGTATTCTAAGGATTCAACTTATTCAGAAATCATATTCCGATAATCAAAACGAATTCTATTACAACAGAACCTCTGTTTTGCAGAAAGTTAAGGAGGTACAGCAAAAATTTAATTTATGTAAAAGATACGCTGGTATTGAGCGAACAGCTAAAAAATGTAACGACCCTGTTTTTTGTAAGGGAATTTGTGAAGGCAAGGAAGATAAACAAACATATAATCAACGAGTTCAGAAAGCGCTGGATTATATTTTTGCGCAGCGACCAAGTTATATTTTAAAATTAAGAGGTCGCACTACATTTGAGGAAAGCCTTGTTTTGGTAAAAAATGGAATTTATCAAGGTTTCGGATATATTGATAAAGAGTCAAACATAAATTCCATAGCGGATATTGAAAGCTTTATAAAGTTTTATCCACATAATTATTTTACAGCAAGAATATTAGATCAATACTTTAAAAACACTAGACCAAGCTTACAAAACGTAATACGTTTAACATAAAAAGTCAACTTCTCTTGTCGTAATTCAAGTTTCACTAATTTAAAAAAGATAATTAATTTCCTCTACCTTTTCATTGGAAGGTTTACAAACAAACAAAGCTCTTGGAACTCATCGATAGTTTTGTGACCGGCATGAGGAGTTTTTAAAAGATCCCGTAAAGAAATCTTTGCTAGATCTTCGGTAGTACCCTCTAGTACATCTATGCCATCCATTGCTTTTAAAACGTTCATTGCACGGGTTGACAATGGTAAACGGTAGATTTTAGTGTCCTTATTGACTCCAATGAATTTTGATAGAGAACCAACTTCTCCATCTACTTCTCTAAAAAGTTCTGAAATTTGCTTCCTAAACGCCTTCACCACGGCTAATGCTTCTAAAAATTCATGGTAAGTGACTTCATCCTCTTTATTAATTCTTCTCATAAGATGATGTTTAAATTGATTAGGTTGGTATTCACTCCACAATATACGTGATAGAAAATTGCGAAAATCATAACCATCTACAAAATACAATTTTTGAAATTAACTTGTAGCCTTTTTAGATAAACGCTCCATAAAGCATAAGGGAACTCCAATATTAAAAGTAGAAATAACCGGAATAAAAATGATGAATATCTTGGCTATCGGCCTAGGAGTAAAAGTTCACAGGCAACTATCCAGTGTCGATGAATGACTGCTCTCGTTTCTTAATAAGGTGCAACAATTGCAGCTCACTCTTTTAACCACCGTTCCAGGATAATAAACAAAGACTGCATAGTTTTTAATTGTGTTAACCAATGGTTTTACTAAATTCGAGACGGGAGCACAGCTTTTAGTTATGTGGGCATAAGTCCCACTATTTGGGTGTCTGGAAACAGTTTACGTGGTCATAGCAGGATCAGCAAGGTTGGCCATACGAAACTCCGCAATCTATTATTTCTTTACGCCTTCATTGCCTGTAAACATAATTAAGCTTGTCGAGAACTCTATGAGCGGATTGGTAACAAAGGAAAAAGTAAGAAGTTGGCGCTTATTGCGGTGGCCTACAAGCTGCTAAAATAATGTTTTGCCATTGCATTATAGGTACTGCCGTATGATCCGAAAATTGTTTCACAGCCTACATTAAAATAATCGAATTTCAAATGTAAAAGTAGCTCACAGATCTATTTTGGTATCTATAAGCCTTGAATAATAATGTCAAAAATTAATGAAAAAAAGTGTTGTTTTTATACTTTAGTTCTTTGTTGGCACCAGTAATTATTTTTCACTTATCCACTTTGAAAGGTATTTGGTCAACATCTCAACATCGTCTTTTTCCGGTTCTTTTTCATATTCCTTAATCAAATCAGATGATTCTCCAATTAAATCTCTGATGTTTTTTTCAGACACCAAAATTACTTCTTGTGTGTGTTTGTCCATTACGTAAGGTAATCGTATTAATGCTCTTTTTGCTGCACTAAAGGCAGAAATAATTCCTCCGAACATATATGAAATATCAGAAGATTCCATTCCATATTTTTTCATATTCATTGGTATTCCTGCATTAAAAACGAAATAATTTTCATTTTCTCCCTCAACTTTGCTATACCAAAATTGTAATTCGTGTTTGAAACCATTTAAAAACAAATCATTTCCATCAGAGTAGGCATAGACTTCTTTTTTTAAAATTTTCCTTTTGACATTTTTATCAACTGGATTTAGTTGATAATCATTTCCTCCGTTCATTTTTATTTTTCCTTTGGTTCTTTTTTCCAACTCAACGGTATAGTTTTCAGAAGGGTAATTATCTATCACCTCTTGAAAACTCATATAAATTCCTTGCGGGTACTTTTCTGTTTGGGCTTTCAGAGTATAACTAATGATAAATAAAAAGATAAATAATGCTATTTTTTTCATTCTGTTTTTGTTTTAATTCCAACTAACGTAAAAATTCAAGTATTGATTATCAATGACTTATCAAATCCGACGGGCTCTAGTTTAAGTTTGCGTTGATATTAGTTTTTCATACCTAGTGTCTATATTTCTGTATCTGGCATAGGTTCCAATGTCTTCAACGGTCTTGGGAACAAAGGCCTGGAGCATGTCCTTACTACCCTTGAGGTGCTCCTTTACCCTAAACCAATTCAGATACTGCTGAAGATATTTGGTCGAAACGCCCCAAAAAGTGCCGTCTATCCATTTCTTTAGTCTATTGTGCGTGGAATTCACATGTTGTATATGGTAAACGCCTTGCTTTACCCGTTGTTTTATAATTCCCTTCAGGGCATGGTGTTCCAGTTTTCGATCCATTGCAAAACCTTTGTAGATTACCGATGCATCACTGCACAATATC
>NZ_KE384285.1:106946-108202 GCF_000424985.1 Arenibacter latericius DSM 15913 | reverse complement strand
TCTGATAAGCCGGTGTTTGTAGTATTGGTATCTGTTATGGCAGCAACATCCGCCAAGGGAACAGAAACTGAATTTCCTTCACTGTCTGTCATCACCAAGTCCGTTCCCACTACAGCAAAGGTGGAGTTAGTGGTATTGTTATCAATATTCGCTAAAGGAATGCTCACTGTATTACCGTCACTATCGGTCAAAATAAGGTTGGTACCGTCCTCTGATAAGCCGGTGTTTGTAGTATTGGTATCTGTTACAGCAGCAATATCAGCTAAAGGTACAGAAACCGGATTCCCATCACTATCAGTAAGGACTAAATCCACTCCGTTTACAGCGAAGGTGGAATTAGTTGTATTGGTATTTCCTACAATCGTAATAGCATTCCCAAAATCGTCCGTAATAGTATAGGTGCCGTCCGTATGGTCCACCACACTGCTTATCTTGGAATTAAAATTGGTAATAGTTCCGTTTTCACTGGAATAAGTGAATGTACCATCTCCATTATCTGTTAGGGCAGTAGTAGTTTCATTGATGTCTGTACTAGCTCCCGCGGCATTAGTAATCGTTGCAATTCTGTTACCTGCAACCACATTAGATATGGCAACTCCGTTGGTATTGATAAGCACATCACTACCATCATTATTAGTAAAAGTGTAAGTACCATTAGAATGATCTATAATATTAGCTTTACTTATTGTCTGATCTACTCCGTTTTCATTTGTATAAGTAATTGTTCCATCATTATTATCTACAAGATTGGTAATAGTTTCTGAAATGGTCACCGAGGCTACATTTAAGTATAATCCCCCATCCGTACCTGCAACAATATCATTATTGGCGTTTCCACTAATTAGATTAATATTATTGGATATCCCACTCTCATTATTAAAGGTTAACGTACCATTATTATTTTTAATTAATGAGGTCACTGTCTCCAAGTTGTCTACAAGCGCAGACAGATTCAATTGGGTAAGTATCCCATCCTCATCCGTATAGTCCAGATTGATATTGTCTGCGTTTAGGGCAAGGGTGGTTAACGTCTCCATATTGGTGACATCGATTACCGTATCTACCCCATTCTCATCTCTAAAAGTAAAAGTACCATCAGCGTTTTCAACGATAGTGGTTACTGTTTCTAGATTATCTACTAAGGCAGAAAGGTTTAACTGTGTTAGTACTCCGTCCTCATCCGTATAGTCTAGGTTGATATTGTCTGCATTCAGGGCAAGGGTAGTTAACGTCTCCATATTGGTGACATCGATTAC
>NZ_KE384285.1:0-106790 GCF_000424985.1 Arenibacter latericius DSM 15913 | reverse complement strand
ACCCCATTCTCATCCCTAAAAGTAAAAGTACCATCGGCGTTTTCTACGATAGTGGTTACTGTTTCTAGATTGTCTACAAGAGCAGATAGATTTAATTGGGTAAGTACTCCATCCTCATCCGTATAGTCTAGGTTGATATTGTCTGCGTTAAGGGCAAGGGTGGTTAACGTCTCCATATTGGTGACGTCGATTACCGTGTCTACCCCATTCTCATCCCTAAAAGTAAAAGTACCATCGGCATTTTCTACGATAGTGGTTACTGTTTCTAGATTGTCTACAAGCGCAGATAGGTTTAGTTGGGTAAGTACTCCGTCCTCATCCGTATAGTCTAGGTTGATATTGTCTGCATTCAGGGCAAGGGTAGTTAACGTCTCCATATTGGTGACATCGATTACCGTATCTACCCCATTCTCATCCCTAAAAGTAAAAGTACCATCAGCGTTTTCAACGATAGTGGTTACTGTTTCCAGATTGTCTACAAGTGCAGAAAGGTTCAATTGGGTAAGTACTCCATCCTCATCCGTATAGTCCAGATTGATATTGTCTGCGTTAAGGGCAAGGGTAGTTAACGTCTCCATATTGGTGACATCAATTACCGTGTCTACCCCATTCTCATCCCTAAAAGTAAAAGTACCATCAGCGTTTTCTACGATAGTGGTTACTGTTTCTAAATTATCTACAAGCGCAGATAGGTTTAACTGTGTTAGTACTCCATCCTCATCCGTATAGTCCAGGTTGATATTGTCTGCGTTAAGGGCAAGGGTAGTTAACGTCTCCATATTGGTGACATCAATTACCGTGTCTACCCCATTCTCATCCCTAAAAGTAAAAGTACCATCAGCGTTTTCTACGATAGTGGTTACTGTTTCTAAATTATCTACAAGCGCAGATAGGTTTAACTGTGTTAGTACTCCATCCTCATCCGTATAGTCCAGGTTGATATTGTCTGCGTTAAGGGCAAGGGTAGTTAACGTCTCCATATTGGTGACATCAATTACCGTGTCTACCCCATTCTCATCCCTAAAAGTAAAAGTACCATCAGCGTTTTCTACGATAGTGGTTACTGTTTCTAAATTCTGAACTACAGCCGTCAGATTTATTTGAGTAACATTACCATCTTCATCGGTATAGTCAATATTTGTATTATCTCCATTTAAGGCAAGGGTAGTTAAGGTTTCAAGATTACTGACATCAACTATTGTTGCATTTCCAGCCTCGTCCGTATAGGTGAAAGTCCCATTAGCGTTTTGGATTAAAGTGGTTAGTGTTTCCATAAACCTAAGGCTACTTAAGTCTACACTAACACTTCCTCCATTTTCTAGGGATAGAGAAAGTTGATCTGTTGTGGGGTCAAAACTAAAACTTTGTAGTTGCTGACTATCTGTAGCCGTTAACTCCCAAGAGTCGCCATCCCAATAATAAATGGTCCCGGTATTAGTATTTACATAAATATCTCCAATATCTGCTCCCGAAGGGGTTATACTCCCAGGTGCGGTAACTAATGTCCCGCTTAAAACCTGACAATCGCATTGGTCTTCCAAGCTAACTGTAGTCTGAGCAAAAGCAAAGCTGGATATTAGAAAAATAAAAAGTAGAATCTTTTTGTTCATGACGGTTGGATTACTTTATGGTATTTTTTATCTATAATGTTGACGAAGTGGATTTATCAATTCGAAATAAGAAATTTCTACACTTTACAAATATTAACTATCTAGGTCCGTACATAAAATAAATGTTGTGTAAGTGGATTTTACTATTGTATAGAGCAAAAAAACAGGGGTCTAACCACTTTGAAGGTCCATTTTTCAGGAATGTTACTCGTCGATCTACTCCATATCCGTAGTATTTTATCGACGAAAAGCATTCCAAGTAAAACTGATTTATAACGGTTTACCTCTACATTATACCACAGCCCAATAGCATTTTCTTAGAAAACTGATTAACAAGGAATCATATAGATGTGATACTGCTGGTCAGATTTCAGCGTGCAAGGATTAAAGCTGCACCCTATCTCAATTATAAAGGCATAGAAAATCTTTTGAGAAATAATAAGGAGTATGGTTTAGTTTTTCTTCACTCTATGAGTAATCCGCCTGTTTGTAATAACGTTATAACCTTTAATAATACGCTGAGGTGAAAACTCAGAGGTAGAATTTAAAAAGGTAGCCGTAGAGGTAATAAAATTGCCTTTTACTACTCCTGCAGGAACAGGGATAGTAAATTTAAAGTGATTTGTATGATCAGTATTACCATCCAAATCGGCGTAGAAAGAGGTTTTGTTATTTATATCGGCAGCACTACCTTCTACCAAAGTAGCTAAATAAGTTTGGCCTTCCCCATAATCTATGGACATTCCCAATTTATTATCTCCTTCACTTGCAGCTCCCTCACTTATATCTGTTAAAAAAAACTCTATAATTGCCCCTGGTCTAGACCAACCCTCAATAATCAAATTATTACCACCCATTAATGCAGAAGTGATAATAGGAAAATTAATCAAGTCATTAGGGCCGTTATCCCCATCCCCATTATCGTTTAACGTAACCCCATCACCATTTTTTTTAGATATATCCAAATCTATTCCCAAGGAATGTACTCTCTGACCATTATTAAATATAGAGTTCTGGGAAATTAATATTCCAGACACATTATCGGCCACTACTATTCCTGCTCCTTGGTTACTATGTATAAGATTTCTAAATACTGTGGCATCAGCACCTTTTAAGCGAATCCCAGAATCATCGAATACATCTCCCGTACAGGCTGTATTGTTTATACCATTATTGGTGATGGTATTTTCCGCTATCATAAGTCCGGCAGCATAATCCTCTCCTTCTATTCCTATCCCAGCGGCTTCATTAATTAGATTGTATCGTATGGTTATTCCATTACCATCTTCAATCAAAATATTATCTGAACAAGTATCATCAGCCCCATTTCTATAGAAGTGATTATACTCTAATAAAGTTGTGGTTCCTCCATCCAAATAAACTGCGGCTAGGTTAGAGCCACTTAAGTAATTCCTTGATATAGTTGTTTCTCCGTCTTTTATTTCAACAGCATATTCTAAATTACCAGATTTAACTCCGAGGGCGTTAACACCTAGTAAATTTTCATAAAGAAAAGCCGTTCCTAAATTTATCTCAATAGCCGATACATCATCTGAATATACCGCCAAATTGCGAATAGTAGCGCTATTCCCTTCCATTCTAAAAAGTGTCTTAGAATCTCCCCGAACCTGAATTTCAGGGAGATTATAATCAGGCAATGCCGTCGCAGAAACTCCTACAGATATTCCTCCACCTCCTATTGTTCCCAGATTGGTATCACCAGAATAAGAAGTTTGTGTTCTTCCATCAATAATGGTGTTTGTCCCTGTTATTTTGGAAAGTTGATTTCCATCTGAGATAGAAATATCAAAATAACCATTTGTATAATTAGTATCAGCTGCTCTTCCAAGAGGATCTGCGGGTGACGGTATCATAAAAATAGATATATCCTCACCTGCGGCGGGATCAAATAATGAATTAGCTTCTATATCCAAGCCTGTTTCATTCAGGTTGTTGGAATTTATGATGAATTGTTCCAAAGAGCCTTGGCCAAATTCGTTGGTATTGACAATAGTATTAAAATTAAATCCGAAATCTACACCTACTACTCCATTACTAGCCACGGAAACGGTAGATACGGTCTGCGCATCACTTATTACTCCCAAGGCAACATCTTGCTGAGCATTGGGATTAGCACCACCAATTTCATTTGTGACTTCAATTAATGATAATGCCTCTCCATATTTCCTGAACGTTGGTATAGGGTAACATGTAGAGCAATTGAGTCCACCTCTATTAGAACGCACTGTTGAATTTACGGGTTTAACATAATAATCTCCATCTGCCATCCCTCCAAATGAATAATATCCATTGATGTCCGTAGTTTTTCGTTGCATAAAGGTTCCAGAGGTGTCAAACAACTCCACTATAGCTCCTGAAACTCCTAATGCTCCAGGAGTGTCTTTGTTTCTTCCCTGACCTCCTGGATAATTTACGTCTTCAAACACGGTGCCTGCTATTAAATTTGAAGGTACTTTAAGAACTACCGCTGCAGAAATAACAAAGTCCTGCCCCACGTCCACATTGGCTGTCACTTGTGTATCTGCAGGTGAAATATAACTTGCAATGTCATAAGTATCAAGATCCACGCCGTAAGAATTTGTAGCATTGTGAATCGGGACTACCGTGTTATCATAAATAGTAGAATTATAAGCGTTGTTTCCCGATTGCCCTCCATCTCCGGTAAGCACATAAGTGTTGCCAGCTTGGTTGGTTATAGACAGTTCTTCGGGGTTGGTGGACCCGTTACTTGATCCATCTAGATTGGGGTCTCCTTCCCAAGATAAAAAAGAGGCCTTTGCTCCAGAACCTGCTATGGCATAAAAAGAATCCAAAGTAAACGATGCCCCTGCATTACTTAGGCCATCAAAGCCTTGATATAAATTAATATTTACAGCAGGCAACGAAACATCTTCATAAAAAATAATTAATGTCCATCCACCTAGAACAGTAGCTGTAGAGCAATAACTCCCTGTATTATCTATATCCAGATCACTAAAGTTATAGGTATTTGTAGACGGGTTGGGAATGCTTTTAATAATGTTAGTAACATCACTTACATACCCGTAAAAGTTTCTATTAGTCAATGAAGTTTGATACAAATAATTAGCGGAAACATTTTGTCCTTCAAAAGTAACATTAGGGTCCCGGTTATTATTTGAGTGGGCCCAATAAAGGTATGCCCGTTCTACAGTAGCTGTAGATGGTATTGGCGAAACTAAAGTATTGGACGAAGAGGTAGTAATTTCACAAGCGTTACCGCTATTACTTTGTGTCCTTAACGACCCTCCTGTAGTAGAATAATCATAATACCCATCAAATTCTTGAAAAAGGGTAAGCGGATCATTCGCCAAAATCTGTGTATTAATTGTACCTGTGCCAGTATCCGAGTAGTTAATAGTACCATATCCCGCTGTTGCTCCTGTAAACTTAATAAAAAATTCTTCTGCGTTCTCTGGTACCCCATCATTGGCAATGGGCACCGAAATGGTTTGGACATTTCCAAGGTGACCTGTAAAAGTTAAAGTCCCAGAGGTAGCCGTATAATCACTACTAGCTAAAGCGGAACCGTCTACAGTTTCAAAATCTACGGTAAATGGAACATGCGTATATCCCAATAACCAACTAAAACCATGTGGTGCCCTCGTTTGGGTTACCGTAAAAACGGCATTCCCTATATCCTCGTCAAAAGAAATATCGGTTATGACAATTTTTGGTCCTTCCGGAAAACAATTAACGTCCGCCTGCCATCCTTCACCAGTGTTGGATCCATTGGAGGTAAAACGAAACGTTAAGCAACCAGAGCTGTGCGTTGACTCAATAACATCAGGGATATTGTTGTTGTCGTATTGCCCTATAAGCGTACCTCCAGTTGACGTACCTTCATAAATTGAAAGTCGATCACCACTCTTAACATCAAAACCAACAAAATCAATACTGATATAATTATTGGCGGTGTCGGGACAAATGGTATACACTAAGTTCTCATTATTTCCATAATTCCCTACCCCTCCCGAATCCAGGAAAGTATTGCTACAAGTAGCTTCTGTAATTCCATCTGTCATTATAATGGCATCATCGTCAATAATTGTACCTGTGGCAGTATCCGAAATGTCAATTGTGACGTCGGAGGAGTTTATAAGTTCCATAGTAAAATTCTCGGGATTTTCAAATACCGTATCATCCAAAATGGGTACTGAAATAGTTTCCGTATCTCCTGCCATACCATTGAACAATAAAACTCCAGATTGCGCCGTGTAATCACTACCAGCAATGGCAGTGCCATCAACAGTTTGATAATTCACTGTAAAAGGTCCATTGGCATTGGCTCCTGTGTGGACAACTGTAAATACAGCATTACCGTCGTTTTCATTGACATCAACATCGTTAATGGAAATTAAAGGTGTTACAATTGCTGAAATTTGAAAATTATCAATATATACGGACGAATCTTTATCCCAATCATCACTTCCCCATCTATTATTACCAATAAATCTAATCGTGGTATTTGTGGATGCAAATGATGTTATATCATAACTAAAAGTTCCCGAGGAAGTACCTGAAAATGTCCCAATATTGGTATAATTAACACCATCTGAAGACACCTCAACATTTAACCCTTCATAGCTCCACCAACCATTACTAAGACCCACGGTTTGCCAATCAAATGAGAGTGTTGCTGAGGCTGCATCTGCTAAGTTTGCCGTCCTTCTTATGGTCTCGTCATTACGATTAATCCTCCTAAATCGCAGTTTATTATCTCTGATCCTAATTCTACCTTTATCAGCATCATTATCATCATTAGATTCAATCCAATTCGTTGAAAAATTAGCATTCCCATTATTATTGGAATACGAAGTATTATTAAAATTATCACGGAAAGTTTCTTGACCGAATAGGAACGACATTGAAAAAAATGTCAGCAATAAAACGACATACCTTAAAAATAACATCATGAGTTTATTTCATTTTTAATGTAAATAACGGCTGATGAACCACCAATAATCTTCTGATCAGTTGTAAACTGAATACTAGCGTTCAAAATAGTAGTTCCTTGAGGTATATTTATATTTTGAAACCGAAGCCCTATTAATTGCCCGGTACTCCCATCACTGATCAATTCTAAATCGGAGCTTGTAAGATTTACAAATCCATCGGATAAACGTTCTTCTGCGTCGTCATTATCGCTAGCTATTCTTGATGTAATGGTAGTTTGCGAAGTTCCAATAGCTATAAACAATAGGTTTACAAACAGTGTAAGTGCAAGCTTTAATTTGTGGCTATCCTGTATATAGGAAAATATCATCTACTTGTGTTATTACACGGAAGAGTCATTAAACACAACCTGTCCACATAAATTATGACCACAAGTTTTAATTTATTCCTGATTTCTTAAATTAAATGTTGTGAACTGAGTCATAAGGAATGTAAAAAGCAACATTTTTATAGGTTTACATTTTTGAAATATTAATAGAATAAGGTTGGTATTTCGGGGATTTCTTCCTTCTATTTCTACCTCGGACAACTTCAAAAGCACTAGGCACAACCTAAATAGTTTTAGCAAACTACCTTGGGCAGGCCCGCCTAGGTAGTACGGGCAGGCGGAGCATTTAAATTTCGATTATCGCGTAAAATTGCGCTGATATTGGTTTACTAGGGAGTACTTTATTTAATATGCAGCCTCTATTAATGAATATTAAAAGAAGCGAGGTGATATCTGTCCGCCAGATTTCTTCTTCAGCTCAAACCGTAAAAAAATCTCGAATGAGCCATCATTGAATCGAGTGCCGCCCAACTCCGTAATTTCCCGATCATAGGCGAGACCAATCATTATTTTATCGTTAATCTGAAAGCCTACCAGGGCACTTAAAGCGGCATCCCACCTATAAGCTACGCCAAAACTAAATTGATTCTTATAGAAGAAGTTGGCTGAAAGATCTAACTGTAATGGAGCTCCTCCTACTATTTTACTTAGTACTGCCGGTTTAAATTTCCAATAAGCATTAAGGTCAAATACATATCCAGATATCAGATAAAAGTTCATTCTTCGGGTAGAAAGGAATTGTACCGAATTAGCATCTCTTTGGGAATTATCAAAATGCTGCGTTTCAACTAAGTTTGGAACGGAAAGTCCGACATAGAATTGATCTGTATGGTAATACACTCCCACTCCAAAGTTGGGCGAAAATTTATTGTCTATATTCTCTCCTTGCACGTTCTCAGAAGTATAGTTATTTAGTTCCGTAAAGTCCAAATTCAGCAAATTACCTCCTGCCTTTAAGCCAAAGGATAATTTACTATCCTTGGATAGACCAATTGTATAAGACAGAATAGCATCAAATTGAGTCTCTTGCACTACTCCATTCCCAATATTATCGTTTATTATAGAAAACCCATATCCTAATCCACCTTTTCTTATTGGAGAATGCAGGTTTAAAGTTTGTGTTTCAGGCGCACCTTTAAGCCCTAGCCATTGTGATCGGTATAATGCAGTAATACTCAATTGACCTCTAGATCCGGCATAAGCAGGATTTACACTTATAGTATTGTACATATACTGGGTATATTGGGCATCTTGCTGTCCATAGAGTCCATCTGTTAGGCCGAATAAAAGCAAAACGATAAGGAGTAGACTCTTAATATAGTTCATCTTGTATAAAATTTAATTGTCCTATTAAAAGATGTTCTTCATTTGTAGTATTGCAGGATTTAAACTGAAACCGTGGTAAACAATATTGCCTTAGAGTGATTAAACCACATTAAATTACTATATGCTGGAACTATAAATTAGAATTATCTCGACTAATATTACCGAATTCTACGGAACATTTGAACCTCCTTTTAATTGTAGAAATTTCCCTTACCCCATCAGAATCGGCACTAAATAGGTTTAAGAGAATAAATTTTCTATAAAAAGAAGTGGTTAGTCTGGAAAACCAAACCGATTCTAAAAGAGTAGCATTGGTTAACAACTTTTCCCCACAAATAAAATTGACAAAATCTGCCATAAACTACTGATATGATTAAACACTTCGGCATAGCATAGTAGAAATCAATCATGTAAGCATTGGGGAATACGAAAGATTATATGTCTAAGTTAATTTAAAAATCTAAGCTTCATATTTATTACAGTAACAATTATGGCTGACAATCTAGGAACGACATTAATCATCGATAAAAAACCATATTAAAGTACCAAAAACGCTAACCAACTATTATTTACTTCGTTAAAATATAAAATGGGCTTAAAGTGAGATGTAGCTATATTAAAAAATAAATTTCCATTCCCTACAATTAGCCCTAGTTTATATTGTTTTGCCTTATTTGATTGCTTTTGAAGGATGAAGAAAATTTATTTGACCTATTTTTGCACAAATTAATTGAATAATGAGTTTTAAGAATCAAATTCAACGAAGAAGAACCTTCGGAATTATTGCTCACCCCGATGCAGGTAAGACTACGCTTACCGAGAAGCTACTTTTATTTGGAGGAGCTATACAGGAAGCAGGTGCTGTTAAGAATAATAAGGTAAAGAAAAGTGCTACGAGTGACTTTATGGAGATTGAAAAGCAAAGAGGAATTTCCGTTGCTACATCCGTATTGGCGTTCATTTATAAGGATAAAAAAATTAATATTTTAGATACTCCGGGGCATAAAGATTTTGCTGAAGACACCTTTAGAACCCTCACCGCAGTAGATAGTGTTATTGTGGTGGTAGACGTAGCCAAAGGGGTAGAAGAGCAGACAGAAAAACTAGTGGAGGTTTGTAGAATGCGTAAAATCCCGATGATTGTTTTTATTAATAAAATGGACAGGGAAGGTAAGGACGCTTTCGATCTCTTAGACGAAGTTGAGCAGAAACTAGGTTTAAATGTAACTCCACTAAGTTTCCCTATTGGAATGGGGTACGACTTTAAGGGAATCTATAATATTTACGAAAAGAACATAAATCTTTTTAGTGGAGATAATAAGAAGAATATAGAGGAGACTATTGCCTTTGATGATGTAGAAAATCCTGAATTAGAAAAAATAATTGGGGAGAATGCTGCCAACGAATTAAGAGAAAATTTGGAATTGGTAAACGGAGTTTACCCTGATTTTGATAAAGAACTCTACCTTAAAGCAGAGCAGCAACCCGTTTTTTTCGGATCTGCTTTAAACAATTTTGGAGTAAGAGAGCTGTTAGATTGCTTTATAGATATTGCACCACAGCCACAACCCAAAATGGCAGAAGAGCGATTGGTAAAACCATCGGAAGAAGAATTGTCCGGATTTGTATTTAAAATCCACGCCAACATGGATCCAAAACACCGTGATCGCTTGGCCTTTATTAAAGTAGTGTCAGGTACTTTTGAAAGAAACAAACAATATCTACATGTACGACAGGGAAAAAAATTAAAATTTTCTAGTCCTAACGCCTTTTTTGCAGAAAAAAAAGAAATTGTAGATATCTCTTACCCAGGGGATATTGTAGGATTACATGATACGGGGAATTTTAAAATTGGTGACACCTTAACCGAAGGGGAAATTTTACATTACAAAGGAATACCGAGTTTTTCACCGGAACATTTTAGGTATATAAACAATGCGGATCCATTAAAATCTAAGCAGTTATACAAAGGTATAGATCAGCTAATGGATGAAGGGGTAGCTCAGTTATTTACCCTAGAGATGAATAACAGAAAAGTTATTGGTACTGTAGGAGCCTTACAATTTGAGGTTATTCAATACCGATTAGAGCACGAATACGGTGCCAAATGTTCTTATGAGAACTTCCCGGTACACAAGGCATGTTGGGTAGAAGCAAAAGACAGCAAAAGTGAAGAGTTTAAGGAGTTTAAAAGGGTTAAACAAAAGTTTTTAGCTAAAGACAAACGCAATCAATTAGTTTTCTTGGCGGACTCTCAATTTTCACTTCAAATGACCCAACAAAAATACCCTAACGTAAAATTACATTTCACTTCGGAGTTTGATTAAGCGCCATCTGTGAATCAATAATATAAAAAATGCCCTTTACAAATTGTAAAGGGCATTTTTTATATTAAGCCTCTCCAGTAGGTCCAAAATTAATTGGAATTGGAGGTTGTTCATAATCTTTAATTGTACCATGGGCTTGTTCAAAGCGATTTACATTATCACTTAATGCCTTTAAAAACTTTTTGGCATGCTGTGGTGTAAGTACTATTCTACTTTTCACTTTAGCTTTAGGTGCTCCAGGCATCATACTGACAAAGTCTACCACAAATTCGGAAATCGAATGGTTGATTATAGCTAGATTGGAATAAATACCTTCTGCGGTCTTTTCGTCCAATTCTATATTAATCTGATTTTGTTTTTGGTCTTTCTCGCTCATTATTTCAACGATTTATTACTAGTTCTATAGGTTTAAAGTAACCTATTTTTTTGGACAAAGAAAAAAAAACCTCGATGCTGAACATCGAGGTTTTTAATTTTTAGAATTTCAGTTCTTCTTTTCGAGCCATGATTTCATCGTACTCTTCTTTAGAGCCTACAATGATATTATCATAATCTCTCATTCCCGTTCCAGCCGGTATCTTATGTCCAACTATAACGTTCTCCTTCAATCCTTCTAAGTTATCTATTTTACCGCTTACAGCAGCTTCGTTCAATACTTTAGTAGTTTCCTGGAAAGAAGCGGCAGAGATAAATGACTTAGTCTGTAGCGACGCCCTTGTAATCCCCTGAAGGATTGGTGTGGCAGTAGCTGCAACTGCATCTCTAGCGATAACCAAATTCTGATCATTTCGCCTTAAGCCAGAATTCTCATCTCTCAGTTGACGTTGAGTAATAATTTGACCTGGTTTCAAGTTTTCAGAATCACCAGCATCTTCTACTACTTTCTTTCCGTATATCTCATCGTTCTCTACGATAAAGTCTTCCTTATGAACCAACTGATTTTCTAAGAAAATAGTATCACCTGGATCCTGGATACGAACTTTACGCATCATCTGACGAACTACAACTTCAAAGTGCTTATCATTAATCTTCACCCCTTGTAGACGATATACTTCTTGTACTTCGTTTACCAAGTACTGTTGAACAGCAGACGGACCTTTTATTGCTAAGATGTCTTCTGGAGTAATAGCTCCATCGGATAATGGCATTCCGGCACGTACATAATCGTTTTCCTGAACTAGGATCTGATTAGAAAGCTTTACTAAGTATTTCTTAACCTCTCCTAGTCTAGATTCTATAATGATTTCGCGATTTCCTCGTTTAATCTTTCCGAAGGAAACAACACCATCAATTTCAGAAACTACAGCAGGGTTAGATGGGTTACGTGCTTCAAACAATTCGGTAACTCTTGGAAGACCTCCCGTAATATCCCCAGACTTTGCGGATCTACGTGGTATTTTTACCAAAATCTTACCTTCTTTGATTTTGTCACCATCATCTACCATAATATGCGAACCAACTGGTAAGTTGTAAGAACGCAATACTTCATCCTTATTATTCTTAATCAATAAGGTAGGGATAAGCTTTTTATTTCTAGATTCAGAAATAACTTTTTCCTGGAATCCAGTCTGCTCATCAATTTCTACCTGATAAGTAACCCCTTGCTCAATATTCTCATAGGCGATTTTTCCAGTGAATTCTGAAACGATAACACCGTTATATGGGTCCCACTGACAGATTACCTGACCTTTTTCTACCTTATCTCCGCTCTTAATAAATAATTCGGATCCATAAGGAATATTGTTGGTACTTAAAGTAATTCCTGTTTTAGGGTCGGATACCTTAACTTCTGAAGTTCTAGAAATAACAATATAGGATTCTTTTCCTTCTTCATTAACATTGGTTACCGTTCTAAGCTCCTCAATTTCGGCTATACCAGAGAACTTAGCCTCTAGCTTGTTATCCTCAGAAATGTTACCTGCAATCCCTCCTACGTGGAAAGTTCTCAAGGTTAACTGTGTACCAGGTTCCCCAATAGATTGTGCAGCAACAACTCCAACGGCCTCTCCTCTTTGTACCATCTTATTGGTAGAAAGGTTTCTTCCGTAACATTTACCACAAATCCCTTTTAAAGCTTCACAAGTCAATGCAGAACGCACTTCAACCATGTCTATCGGCGAAGCATTAATACGCTTCACATCCGCTTCCATAATCTCTTGACCGGCCGTTAAAAGTTTCTCTTCGGTTACAGGGTCGTATACATCATGTAGGGAAACCCTTCCTAGGATTCTATCACCCAATGATTCTACTACTTCCTCGTTCTTCTTAAGAGCTTCTACCTGGATACCTCTTAGGGTTCCACAGTCTTCTGTATTAACAATAACATCTTGGGAAACGTCTACCAAACGACGTGTTAAGTAACCTGCATCCGCCGTTTTCAACGCCGTATCCGCAAGACCTTTACGTGCACCGTGAGTAGAAATAAAGTATTCCAAGATGGATAATCCCTCTTTAAAGTTAGATAAAATAGGGTTTTCAATAATTTCTCCACCTCCTGCAGTAGATTTCTTAGGCTTAGCCATCAATCCACGCATACCGGTTAACTGTCTAATCTGCTCTTTAGAACCCCTTGCTCCAGAATCCAACATCATATACACGGAGTTAAATCCTTGCATATCTTCACGAATTCGCTTCATCGCTAATTCGGTCAACACTGTGTTGGTAGAAGTCCACACGTCTATCACCTGGTTATAACGTTCGTTATTGGTAATAAGACCCATGTTATAGTTTGCCATAATGCCTTCAACTTGTTCATTGGCATCAGCAATCATTTCTCCTTTTTCCTCTGGAATAATAATATCTCCTAAGCTAAAGGATAGTCCACCTTTAAAGGCGAAATCATATCCCATAGTTTTAATTTTATCCAAGAATTCTGCCGTTTCAGGAACACTAGTAACTCTTAATATATTACCAATGATATCCCTTAACGATTTTTTATTCAACACTTCGTTGATATATCCTGCTTCTTCTGGTACTACCATATTAAACAAGACTCTACCTACGGTTGTTGGAATAATTTGATTTACCAATTCTCCTTCTTCGTTAAAGTTCTTTGCACGTACTTTAATACCTGCGTTAAGATCTAAACGACCTTCGTTATGGGCAATCACTACTTCTTCATAGGAGTAGAAAGTAAGTCCTTCCCCTTTAACTTTTACCTCGGGGGTAGATTTCTTTTCCTTAGTCATGTAGTACAGACCCAAGACCATATCCTGTGAAGGTACTGTAATTGGAGAACCGTTTGCTGGGTTCAGAATATTATGTGAAGCCAACATTAACAATTGTGCCTCTAAAATTGCTTCTGGGCCTAATGGAAGGTGAACCGCCATCTGGTCACCATCGAAATCCGCGTTAAATGCGGTACAAACCAATGGGTGAAGACGAATTGCCTTACCTTCTATAAGTTTTGGCTGGAACGCTTGTATCCCTAAACGGTGCAAGGTAGGAGCACGGTTAAGAAGTACTGGATGTCCTTTTAAAACATTTTCTAGAATATCCCAAACAACAGGCTCTTTACGGTCTATTATTTTCTTAGCAGATTTAACCGTTTTCACTATACCTCTTTCGATCAATTTACGGATTACGAAAGGTTTATATAGTTCCGCAGCCATATCTTTTGGAAGACCACATTCGAACAGTTTCATTTCAGGTCCAACAACAATTACCGAACGAGCAGAGTAATCCACACGTTTACCTAAAAGGTTTTGACGGAAACGTCCTTGTTTACCTTTTAATGAATCTGAAAGTGATTTTAATGGTCTATTAGATTCGGTTTTTACTGCCGATGCTTTACGAGTATTATCGAACAAGGAATCTACTGCTTCCTGAAGCATACGTTTCTCATTTCTAAGAATCACTTCAGGCGCTTTGATCTCTACCAGTCTTTTTAGACGGTTATTTCTAATAATAACCCTCCTATATAGGTCGTTTAAATCTGAGGTAGCAAATCTACCACCATCTAACGGCACTAAAGGACGTAACTCTGGTGGAATTACGGGAATAACCTTCATGATCATCCATTCTGGATTATTCTCTCTATATTCTTGAGACTCTCTTAGGGCCTCTACCACCTGTAGCCTTTTTAATGCCTCTGTTTTACGCTGCTTAGAAGTTTCTGTATTTGCTTTATGTCTAAGTTCATAAGATAGTTCACTTAGATCTATCCTATTTAAAAGCTCTATAAGACATTCCGCTCCCATTTTAGCGATAAACTTATTTGGGTCGGTATCTTCCAAGTATTGGTTATCCTGTGGGAGAGTTTCTAAAACATTTAGATACTCTTCCTCACTTAAGAAATCCATTTTCTTAATTTCTTCCCCTTCTGGACCTTTGGCAATACCAGGCTGAATTACTACATAACGCTCGTAGTAAATAATCATATCCAATTTCTTGGATGGTAATCCCAAAAGGTATCCAATTTTATTTGGCAAAGAACGGAAATACCAAATATGGGCTACGGGCACAACCAAATTAATGTGCCCTACCCTATCTCTACGTACTTTTTTCTCTGTTACCTCTACGCCACATCGATCACAAACAATCCCACGGTAGCGAATTCTCTTGTACTTACCACAAGCACACTCGTAATCCTTTACAGGACCAAAGATACGCTCACAGAAAAGACCGTCACGCTCAGGTTTGTGCGTTCTATAGTTAATAGTTTCAGGTTTTAAAACCTCACCTCGGGACTCTGCCAAAATAGCTTCTGGAGAGGCCAAACCGATTGAAATTTTATTGAACCTTTTAACGGTATTATTATCTTTTAGTCTAGCCATAACTATATTCTGATACTAATTTAATTCTAATTGTTAGGAATAGTGTTGAAAACCTATTCTTGTTATTCTTCCAATCTAATGTCTAAACCTAAACCTTTAAGTTCGTGCATTAATACATTGAAAGATTCTGGTAACCCAGGTTCTGGCATGGTTTCTCCCTTAACGATAGACTCATATGTCTTGGCTCTTCCAATAACATCATCAGATTTAACCGTTAATATTTCCCTTAGGGTAGCAGAAGCACCATAAGCTTCTAAGGCCCAAACCTCCATCTCTCCAAATCGCTGTCCACCAAATTGTGCTTTACCACCTAATGGTTGCTGCGTAATTAACGAGTAGGGTCCTATAGAACGCGAGTGCATCTTATCATCTACCATATGTCCTAATTTTAACATGTAGATAACCCCAACGGTTGCAGGCTGGTCAAATCGTTGACCTGTACCTCCGTCGTATAGATACGTATGTCCATATCTTGGAATTCCAGCTTCATCGGTATAAGTATTAATCTCATCCAATTCGGCACCATCAAAAATCGCAGTAGCATACTTCTTCCCTAATTTTAATCCGGCCCATCCTAGAACAGTTTCATAAATCTGACCAATGTTCATACGAGATGGTACACCAAGTGGGTTTAGTACGATATCTACTGGGGTACCATCTTCCAAGAATGGCATATCTTCATGACGAACAATTCTAGAAACAATACCTTTGTTTCCGTGACGTCCAGCCATTTTATCCCCAACCTTTAGTTTACGTTTTTTAGCCACATAAACCTTGGCTAATTTCATAATTCCTGAAGGCAATTCATCTCCCACAGAAATAGTAAACTTATCCCTTCTAAGGTTACCCTGAAGGTCGTTCAATTTAATCTTATAGTTATGCAACAAATCGGCCACCAATGTATTGCAATCCTTGTCTGTTGTCCAGCTTCCACCTACTAAATGTGCAAAATCGTCTACAGCGTTCAACATTCTCAAGGTATATTTCTTTCCTTTTGGAAGTACTTCCTCCCCAAGGTCGTTCAATACTCCTTGTGATGTCTTACCATTGACTAATGTAAATAGTTTTTCAACCAATACATCTTTAAGCTGTTGGAATTTCACTTCGTATTCCAGCTCTAATTTTGCCAATTCTTCTTTATCCTCGGAACGCTTACGCTTATCTTTAACAGATCTAGAGAATAATTTTTTATCGATAACCACTCCGTGTAACGAAGGTGAAGCTTTTAAGGAAGCATCCTTAACATCTCCTGCCTTATCACCAAAGATAGCACGTAATAATTTTTCTTCAGGTGTAGGATCAGATTCTCCTTTTGGTGTAATCTTACCAATAAGAATATCACCAGGTTTAACCTCTG
The DNA here is from genome assembly GCF_000424985.1 of Arenibacter latericius DSM 15913. Classification (GTDB taxonomy): domain Bacteria; phylum Bacteroidota; class Bacteroidia; order Flavobacteriales; family Flavobacteriaceae; genus Arenibacter; species Arenibacter latericius. The sequence goes on along the minus strand of NZ_KE384285.1, from coordinate 90,072 downwards.
CTCCAATACGGATCATACCGTATTCGTCCAAATCCTTAGTAGCTTCCTCAGAAACGTTTGGAATATCATTTGTTAATTCCTCAGCTCCTAATTTAGTATCTCTAACTTCTAGTGCGTATTCATCTACGTGAATAGAAGTAAAGATATCTTCTCTAACCACTTTTTCGGAAATTACGATAGCATCCTCAAAGTTATACCCTTTCCAAGGCATAAAGGCTACAACCAGGTTTCTACCTAGGGCCAATTCACCATTTTCTGTGGCATATCCTTCACAAAGTACTTCACCTTTTCTAACCCTATACCCTTTTCTAACAATTGGTTTTAGGTTAATACTAGTACCTTGGTTGGTCTTTCTAAATTTAACCAACTCATAGGTCTTAGAGTCATCATCAAAGCTAACTAGCTTTTCGTCCTCAGTTCTATCGTACTTTATGGTAATCTTTTTAGAGTCCACGTATTCAACAACTCCATCACCTTCAGCATTTATCAATACTCTAGAGTCGGATGCAACCTGACGTTCTAGTCCGGTACCTACGATAGGCGCCTCCGGTCTAAGCAACGGTACAGCCTGTCTCATCATGTTAGATCCCATCAATGCCCTGTTTGCATCATCATGCTCCAAGAATGGAATTAAAGATGCTGAAATAGAAGCTATCTGGTTAGGTGCAACATCCGTATAGTTAAGCTCCTCTGGATCTACTACTGGGAAATCTCCTTCTTCCCTAGCAATCACTTTCTCTGCGGTGATGTTTCCTTCATCATCCATAGGAATGTTAGCTTGGGCAATTTTCATATCTTCTTCCTCTTCTGCACTCAGGTAGATGAAGTCGTCAATATTAACTTTCCCGTTTTCTACTCTACGGTATGGTGTTTCTAGGAAGCCCATTGGGTTTACCTTAGCATATACAGATAGAGAAGAAATTAACCCAATATTCGGTCCTTCTGGAGTTTCAATTGGACACAGTCTTCCGTAGTGAGTATAGTGAACGTCACGCACCTCAAAACCTGCTCTTTCCCTAGACAATCCACCAGGTCCTAAGGCAGACAACCTTCTCTTGTGCGTAATTTCCGCCAAGGGGTTAGTCTGGTCCATAAACTGAGACAACTGGTTAGTACCAAAGAAAGAGTTAATCACAGAAGACAAAGTCTTCGCGTTAATCAAATCTATAGGCGTAAACACCTCATTATCACGAACGTTCATACGCTCACGAATAGTTCTAGCCATACGAGCTAAACCTACACCAAACTGTTGTGACAATTGCTCTCCAACGGTTCTTACCCTTCTATTAGAAAGGTGATCGATATCATCGATCTCCGCTTTAGAGTTAATCAATTCTATTAAGTACTTTATAATAGTAATGATATCTTCCCTGGTAAGGACTTGCTTGTCCATTTCAATATCCAAACCAAGTTTTTTATTCATTCTATAACGTCCTACCTCACCCAAGTTATAACGTTGGTCTGAGAAGAACAGTTTATCTATAATACCACGAGCGGTCTCCTCATCTGGCGGCTCTGCGTTACGTAGTTGACGATAGATGTGCTCCACAGCCTCTTTTTCGGAGTTTGTTGGATCTTTTTGGAGTGTATTGTGAATAATAGCATAATCGCTCTGGGCATTATTCTCTTTATGGAGAAGGATAGTTTTCACATCAGCATCCAAGATTTCTGCAATATGATCTTTCTCCAATACGGTATCACGATCTAATACAATCTCATTACGCTCAATGGATACTACTTCACCGGTATCCTCGTCCACGAAATCCTCATGCCACGTATTCAATACTCTTGCCGCTAATTTACGGCCCAGCACCTTCTTCAATCCGGCATTGGAAACTTTCACTTCTTCCGACAGGTCGAAGATTTCCAAAATATCCTTATCCCTTTCATATCCAATTGCTCTGAACAAGGTAGTTACTGGTAATTTTTTCTTTCTATCAATATATGCGTACATAACGCCATTGATATCTGTTGCAAATTCTATCCAAGATCCTTTAAATGGAATTACTCTGGCAGAATACAACTTTGTTCCATTTGCATGGAAGGATTGTCCGAAGAAAACCCCTGGAGAACGGTGTAGCTGAGATACAACAACACGTTCGGCACCATTTACCACAAATGTACCACTAGGGGTCATGTAGGGAATAGTACCTAAATACACATCCTGAACAATGGTTTCGAAATCCTCATGTTCTGGATCTGTACAATATAATTTTAATCTTGCTTTTAAAGGAACACTATACGTAAGTCCACGCTCTATACATTCTTGGATAGAATATCTAGGTGGATCAATAAAATAGTCTAAAAACTCTAGTACGAACTGGTTCCTGGTGTCTGTAATGGGAAAGTTTTCCATGAAGGTGTTGTACAACCCTTCATTGCCCCTTTCGTCAGATTTGGTCTCAAGTTGAAAAAAATCTTGAAATGATTTAATCTGAATGTCCAAGAAATCCGGATAATCCGGCGTGTTCTTAGCGGATGCGAAACTTATTCTTTCAGTCTGATTTGTGAACATCGATGGACAAAATTTTGATCGTGAATACTTAATTGGGTTGTGTATCACTCTATACACTGTATGTATAAAAAGGCTTAGGTCTAGCCACAAAAAGCGGAAAGACCTAAACCAGAATAATTATTGGTTGATGCTATTATTTAAGCTCAACTTCAGCTCCTGCTTCTTCCAATTGAGTTTTAATTGCTTCAGCTTCATCTTTAGCAATACCTTCCTTAACAGCTTTAGGAGCGCTATCAACGATATCTTTAGCATCTTTCAATCCTAAACCAGTTAATTCTTTAACCAATTTAACAACTGCTAATTTAGAACCACCTGCTGCTTTCAAAATTACGTCGAATTCTGTTTGCTCTTCAGCAGCGTCACCACCTTCAGCGGCACCACCAGCGGCAACAGCTACTGCAGCAGCTGCAGGCTCAATACCGTACTCTTCTTTTAATATATCAGCTAACTCATTTACTTCCTTTACTGTAAGGTTAACCAATTGTTCTGCGAAATCTTTTAAATCTGCCATTTTTCTATCGTTTAATAAAATTTTAAAATATAATTGTTTTTAGTGCGTACGTATTATTTTTCTGATAATGTCTTAAGGATTCCGGCAAGTTTACCTCCACCAGATTTAAGTCCAGAAATAACATTCTTGGCTGGAGACTGAAGTAATCCAATGATTTCTCCGACCATCTCTTCCTTAGACTTAATACTTTCTAAAGTATCCAATTGATCATCACCAATATATATTGCCTCGGCAATATATGCTCCCTTTAACAAAGGTCTATCAGCTTTCTTTCTAAAGTTCTTGATAAGCTTTGCAGGCGCATTTCCAGTTTCCGAAAGCATAATAGAAGTACTTCCTTTTAACACCTCAGGTAGTTCCCCAAAGTCTTTTTCAGAAGCTTCCATTGCTTTTGCAAGCATGGTATTTTTAACTACGGCTAGCTTTATATTTGCTTTAAAACATGCCTTTCTTAAAGCTGAAGTTCTTTCAGCATTCAATCCAGAAATATCAGTCAAATATATAGTAGAGCTTTCCCCTAACTGCGCAGTTAAATCCTGTATAACATTTTTCTTCTCTTCTCTTGTCATAATAAAAACTTTTGACTAACAGTTAATCTACTTTTGGATCTAATGCAACGCTAGGACTCATAGTACTAGACATATAAACAGACTTCATATATACCCCCTTAGCTGCAGTTGGTTTCAACTTTATTAAAGTATCCAACAACTCCTCGGCATTTTCTGCAATCTTATCTGCTGAGAAAGAAACTTTCCCTATAGCTGCATGCACGATTCCTGTTTTGTCAACTTTAAAATCAATTTTACCAGCTTTTACTTCTGCAACCGCTTTGGCTACATCCATAGTTACTGTTCCGGTCTTTGGGTTAGGCATAAGACCTCTTGGTCCTAAAATCCTTCCTAAAGGACCTAATTTACCCATTACGCTAGGCATAGTGATAATAACATCAACATCGGTCCAACCGCTTTTGATTTTATCTAAATACTCATCTAAACCTACGTAATCTGCACCAGCTTCTTTAGCTTCCGCTTCTTTATCTGGTGTTACCAAAGCCAAAACTTTAATATCCTTACCTGTTCCATGAGGAAGGGTTACCACCCCACGCACCATTTGATTAGCTTTTCTTGGATCTACACCCAAACGAACTGCCAATTCTACAGATGAATCAAATTTTGTATTGGTTATCTCTTTTATTAAAGCAGCTGCTTCTGAAATAGAATAGAGTTTAGTCTTATCTATTTTACTGTGAGCTTCTTTTTGCTTCTTCGTTAATTTTGCCATTCTAAATTGCTTTTAAGATTTTAAAAAGGTCTAGTACCTGAGACTTTTAAACCCATAGATCTTGCTGTACCAGCTACCATGCTCATTGCGGATTCTACCGTAAAAGCATTTAAATCTACCATTTTGTCTTCAGCGATTGCTTTAACCTGATCCCAAGTTACACTTGCTACCTTGTTTCTGTTAGGCTCGCCAGATCCTTTTTTAACCTTAGCCGCTTCCATTAATTGAACTGCCGCCGGCGGTGTCTTTATAACAAAGTCGAATGACTTGTCTTTATAAACCGTGATTGCAACGGGCAGGACTTTTCCTGCTTTATCCTGTGTACGCCCATTAAATTGCTTACAGAATTCCATTATGTTAACCCCGGCAGCACCTAAAGCGGGTCCAACCGGTGGCGACGGATTCGCTGCACCTCCCCTAACTTGTAGTTTAACTACTTTACTTACTTCTTTTGCCATTGTTTCTAATTAAAATTAAAGTCGTGTTATTTTGGAAGCAACACTCCTTTTAACTATGTAACAGTTCTTATTAAATTCTTATTTATTAAAATCCTTTAACGTCAACTACACTTTCTCTACCTGCATATAACTCAACTCTAATGGTGTTTTTCTTCCGAAAATTTTCACCATTACCTCTAGCTTACGCTTCTCTTCATTAATCTTCTCTACAGTACCGTTAAAGCCATTAAAGGGACCATCTATTACTTTTACAGTCTCCCCTAACACGAAAGGTATCGCTACACTGTCAGTCTTAACTGCCAATTCATCTACCTTTCCTAACATTCTATTTACCTCAGATTTTCTTAAAGGAACAGGATCACCACCTTTGGTTTCACCTAAAAACCCAATAACATTAGTAATGGAACGGATAATATGCACCATCTCACCACCAAGGTTAGCTTTTACCATAATATAACCAGGGAAATAAACACGTTCTTTATTTATCTTCTTCCCATTTCTTATCTGAACTACTTTTTCTGTAGGTACAAGAACCTCCTCTAGATAATCCTCAAAACCCAAACGAGCAACTTCAGTCTCTATATAGCCTTTAATCTTATTTTCCTGACCACTTACAGCTCTTACAACATACCATTTCTTATCCAACACTTCTGACATAGAGCTATCCTTAATTGATTATACTATTGAAATAAAGTAGAATTAGTTCACTAAACAAACTATCCACACCCCAAGTCGCTAATGCAAAAATTATAGAGAATACAGCCACGATAACCATAAGATTAGTCGATTCGGCCTTAGGAGGTAGGGTAACGTTATTTTTAAGTTCGTCTATAGATTCCGTTATATATGTAAACATGCAGCGCGTTATTTATTGTCTTAACTAATTTAAAAAGGACATCTTAGATTTCTTACAACAATTCTGAATTGCCCTTTTTAGTTTCCAGCTAGATCTATTAACAGTGAACCTACACAGAACTTCACCTATCACCAGCTTAAGTTAATTGAGCAAGAGCTCCTTTTATTTGCACGGGCAGAGAGGCTCGAACTCCCGACACCTGGTTTTGGAGACCAGTGCTCTACCAACTGAGCTATACCCGTTTCTGTGATGCTTTACTTAATCAAACTCCCTATATATCAACAACAGGAACAGACCTAGCTACACTCACTTATATTTACATTGAAAGGTATCCCGCTTTAGCAAGACACCCTCAATGTAAATTTACCTTAATCTCAAAAGATAATTAATCTATGATTTTAGTAACCTGACCAGCACCTACAGTTCTACCACCTTCACGGATAGCAAAACGTAATCCTACGTTAAGTGCAACTGCAGATAACAAATCAACAGTAATTGTAAGGTTATCACCTGGCATAACCATTTCTACTCCCTCAGGAAGATTAATAGTACCAGTAACGTCTGTTGTTCTTACGTAGAACTGTGGACGGTAGTTATTATGGAATGGAGTGTGACGTCCACCTTCTTCTTTTTTCAAGATATACACCTCAGCTTCAAACTTAGCGTGTGGAGTTACAGAACCTGGCTTACAGATTACCATTCCTCTTTTAATTTGAGACTTTTCAATACCTCTTAAAAGGATACCTACGTTATCTCCAGCTTCTCCTCTATCCAAAATCTTACGGAACATTTCAACCCCTGTGATAGTAGAAGTTAACTTTTCAGCTCCCATTCCAATGATATCAACAGCGTCTCCCGTGTTAGCTACACCAGTCTCGATACGACCAGTTGCAACAGTACCACGTCCAGTAATAGTGAATACATCTTCAATTGGCATCAAGAAATCCTTATCAACATCTCTTTGAGGCAATTCGATCCAGTTATCAACAGCTTCCATCAAACTCAATACTGTATCAACCCACTGCTGCTCACCGTTAAGTGCTCCTAATGCAGATCCAGCAATAACAGGACCATTATCTCCATCATACTCATAGAAAGAAAGCAATTCTCTTACTTCCATCTCTACCAACTCCAATAACTCAGCATCATCAACCATGTCAACTTTATTCAAGAAAACAACGATTCTTGGAATACCAACCTGACGTCCTAAAAGGATGTGCTCACGAGTTTGTGGCATTGGACCATCTGTAGCAGCAACAACCAAAATAGCACCATCCATCTGAGCAGCACCAGTAACCATGTTCTTTACGTAATCGGCGTGACCTGGACAGTCAACGTGAGCGTAGTGACGATTAGCAGTTGCGTACTCTACGTGTGAAGTATTAATGGTAATACCTCTTTCTTTTTCCTCAGGAGCGTTATCAATAGAATCGAAACTTCTCATTTCAGAAAATCCCGCGTTAGCCAATACATTAGTAATAGCTGCAGTCAAAGTAGTTTTACCGTGATCCACGTGTCCAATAGTACCTATATTTAAATGCGGTTTGGAACGATCAAATGTTGCCTTTGCCATGTTTGTTAAATTTAATTCTTAGTTTATATTAGTGTACAAATAATGCCTTAATTGAGCCAATGATGAGATTTGAACTCATGACCTCTTCCTTACCAAGGAAACGCTCTACCCCTGAGCTACACCGGCTTTTAAAAAAATAAAAGAAGCAGTAAAATACACCCCTCTTTCTTTTCGCCATCAACCCAAAAGTCAAATGAACTCGAATGAAACTTCTTACAGCTTCCCTTTGACCAAATAACTCAATTCAAGTCAAATCAATTCCAATCACATAAAGCCCCATATTAAGGAGCCTTTTGCTTTTGAAACTTTGAGCGGGAGACCGGGTTCGAACCGGCGACATTCAGCTTGGAAGGCTGACGCTCTACCAACTGAGCTACTCCCGCATTGCAATTTTTAGGCAAACCTAAAAATTTAATTCATTATTTCAAAAATTATTTTGCATTTAATTACAAAATTTTGTGGGGAGAGCAGGATTCGAACCTGCGAAGACATAGTCAGCAGATTTACAGTCTGCCCTCGTTGGCCGCTTGAGTATCTCCCCAACGTAATTACATTACAATTTTTAAAGAACGTAAGAAAAATAACTTTCTCTAGTTTCACTTAAGTTGCTATCCGGTTTTCTTTCACCTTCCATAGAACATTTAAGATTCTACGCTTAACAACTTACTTTTAAAAAGTGAGCAAAAATAATACTTATTTTTGATTTTCCTAAAGTTGATTTGATTTTTTTTCTGAATTAAACTCGAAGCTTATTTCCTACTTCAAAACCTTATCAACTTCACTTCAAAATGTCAACAAAAACAATTTTCATTATTGCTTTAATTTGAGCCGATGGAGGGACTCGAACCCACGACCTGCTGATTACAAATCAGCTGCTCTAGCCAGCTGAGCTACATCGGCCTTTACTTCTTTTCCTTTCAAAAAAAAGCCCGCTATTTCTAACGGACTGCAAATGTAAAAGCTTTATTTAGTTATTCAAAACATTTTTTAATTTTTTTTACGCATTTAGTCTAATTTTTTCTTTTCGCTTTACCAATTTACGCTCTAAACTACTACAAGCGGCATCTATCGCTTCCTCAAAAGTTCTGCACTGTTTCTTTACCACGAAATTGTCACGAGGAACTAAGACCTTGATTTCCACTATCTTATTTTCTTTAGCACTTGTATTCTCTACCTTTAGGTACACATCTGTACTAACTATCTTATCATAAAACTGCTCTAGTTTCCCTAATCTCGCTTCCATAAAATCAATTAGTTTACCATCAGCCGTAAAATTCACCGATTGCGCGTTTACTTTCATATATTATATAATTTTAAAGTTAAACATTCCTACAAATACTACTTCTTGTTCCTAGGATGCGCCGAGAGATGTACTTTTTTTAATTCCGCAATACTATTATGAGTATAAACCTGGGTTGACGCCAAACTTGAATGACCCAACAACTCTTTTACAGCATTCAGATCGGCTCCCTTGTTTAGCAAGTGGGTCGCAAAGGTATGACGTAAAATATGCGGACTCTTTTTCACCTTAGTCGACACCTCACTAAAATACCCATTAATAACTCTATAAACAAGCGTTTCATATATTTTATTCCCCTTAGAAGTGAGAAAAATAAAACCTCTATCCCTAATTGTGGGTAAGCGATCCCTTTCCTCTATATAGTCTAATACAGTCTCCTTTAACGATTCTAACAACGGAATAATACGCTCTTTATTTCTTTTTCCTAGCACTTTAATTGTACCCGCCCCAAAATCCACATCCTTTACCTGAAGATTTATAAGTTCTGCCCTCCTAATTCCTGTTGCATACAACAACTCGATTATTAACTTATCTCGCTTCCCCTCAAAAGTATTATTAAACACCACTTGCCTTAACACTTCTTCCATCTCCCGCTCAGAGAATGGCACTTCTATTTTCTTTGGTGTTTTTAAAGCCTTGTGTTTCGCTAAAGGATTAGCAGATAACTTTTCTGTTCCTAATAAAAATTTATAATACGCTTTTAAAGAAGCTATCTTCCGGTTAACCGATCTATGAGAAATCCCAGATTCTACAAGTTTAATAACCCAACTTCTTATCAAGGCATAACTCGCCTCATCAATATCTGTTAAATCAAATTGAAGCGCAGCAAATTCCTTAAAATCAAGAATATCCTTCTCATAAGCAAGGACAGTATGAGGCGAGTAGTTTTTCTCTAAGGAGAGATACGTAATAAAAGAGGATATAGACATATTCCAAAGTTACAAAAGTAAATTTCTATAAAGCATACCACTGAGCACAATAACAATCCACTGCAATTAAGCTACTAGACAAGCTAGGTGCTATTCAACCTCTAAAAAACAATAATTTAAAAAAAAAACGTCCCACCAAAAAGGTGGGACGTTTACTTTTTACTCTAGTATATTTTATTGGGATCTAGATTTCCTCTTCATCCCTAAGATGTTGAATATACGCGGCTTTTTGTCTCTGAGCTCTGTTTAACACAGATGGCTTAGTGAACTGCTGACGCTTTCTCAATTGTCGCATTCTACCGGTCTTATCGAACTTTCGCTTGTAACGCTTTAAAGCTCTATCTATATTCTCTCCTTCTTTTATTGGTATTATTAACATGGGCGATAACCTCCTCTCTTTTGTGATTAAGGGTGCAAATATATAGTATTAATTTTCAAATTCTATTAATTATCTGAAAAAATTTAAAATAATTAATTTCACTTGTCCCTAGGCCTCATTCCTACAATTAACAACCTTAACAAATGGCACTCAGCTCCCTTACCCGGCGTTACCACCAAATACTTGCAGACCAATTACTGAAAGAATAAGAGTAGTAAGAAAAAATAGTCGCCAAAAAGTAACAGGCTCCTTAAACATTATTATACCAGCAACTACGGTTCCAACTGCACCAATAGCACCCCAAACAGCGTAAGCTGTCCCTACAGGAATGGCTTTCTCTCCCCCCATTGCTTTAAACAGCAGATACATACTAATACTAACACATATAATAAAGGCAGCCAACCATCCCCACATCTCCTTTCCAGATGTCTGTTGCGCCTTCCCCAAGCTTACTGCAAATCCGGTCTCAAATAGACCGCCAAGTATTAATAGTATCCAATTAATGTTCATAATGATAGTATTAAAGAATTAAGTCTGGTGACCACACATACTTTTAAAACCAAATAGATCACAATACATAAAATTGAATTTAACAATTAAATGCTTTGTGATCTAGACAGGAACGCAAACTTACTTTAGTATGTTTCTTGCAATTACTATTTTTTGAATTTCAGTAGTCCCCTCACCAATAGTACACAGTTTAGAATCTCGATAAAATTTCTCTACCGGGTAATCTTTGGTATAACCATACCCACCGTGAATTTGAACCGCTTCATTAGCAGCTTTCACACAAACTTCAGATGCAAACATCTTAGCCATAGCACCTAACTTAGTGACACTACGATTTTCATTCTTAAGAAATGCAGATTTATGAAGCAATAGTTCTGCAGCCTCTATTTCAGTTGCCATATCTGCCAATTTAAAGGAGATTCCTTGAAATTGACTTATTGGTTTTCCAAATTGCACTCTTTCCTTAGAATATTGTAAGGCTGCTTCATAAGCCCCCTTGGCAATACCTAGAGACAATGCCCCGATAGAAATTCTTCCACCATCCAATATTTTCATGGACTGAATAAAGCCTTCTCCAATTTCTCCTAATCTATTAGCATCTGGGATTCTACAATTATCAAAGACCAATTCTGCAGTTTCACTTGCGCGCATTCCCAGTTTATTTTCCTTTTTTCCACTGCTAAATCCAGGAGTACCTTTTTCTATCACAAAAGCAGTCATTCCACGGCTATCCCCTTTTTCTCCCGTTCTAGCAATAACCACTGCAACATCTCCACTTTTACCATGAGTTATAAAATTCTTGGCGCCGTTAAGCACCCAAGAATCTCCATCTTTTACTGCCGTGGTGTTCATCCCACCAGCATCCGAACCGGTATTGTGCTCCGTTAGCCCCCAAGCTCCAATCCATTCTGCGGTAGCTAATTTGGGAATCCACTTTTCTTTTTGTTCCTTATTTCCAAAGGTGAGAATATGATTAGTACATAAAGAATTATGTGCAGCCACTGAAAGCCCAATGGATGGATCTACTTTTGAAATCTCTTCTATAATGCTAATATATTCATGATAACCCAATCCTGACCCACCAAGCTCTACAGGAACAAGCACTCCCATAAAACCCATCTCCCCAGCTTTTTTAAAAACTTCTACAGGAAAGGTCTGTTCCTCATCCCATTCCATTACAAAGGGCCGTATATATTGTTCTGCGAATTCCTTTGCAGAGGCAGCCACCATTTTCTGAGTTTCCGAATAATCAAAACTCATTTCGTTAGGGGTATCTTTTACCATTCTATTAGCTATTACTATTTTATAATTGCAAATATAACTGAATTATATCTAATTTTTCAGAAGGGAAATCTTCAATATCTAATAGCTGATCGTAGGAAGAAATAACTCCGTTATACTCTCTATACGCTACTATCCTGTTAGCCAGTTTATAATTAATATAAACCAGCCTTACCAATTCGGATGCAGAAGCAGTATTAATATTTATCTTAATAATATTCGGAGCTTTTTTTATCTGAAAACGCTCCCATATCCTAGCTACTACTTCTTTTTCTAACCCATATACATGCTCTAACTGTTTCTCCACAACAAATCCTCCAAGCCGATCTCTAAACTTTATAATACGAGCAGACAACACCTCTCCAACTCCCACTACCTCCCTTAAATCCATTGCCGTTGCTAGGTTAAGATCCTTTACTATAATATTATACGAGGCATTACTTGCCCCTAATACAGCGGTTGGCGTATTTTTTTGAGGTACAGATGATGTTGTTTTGCTTATAGAGACGAATTTTTCTTTTTGCGTCCAAGTTGGGAACTTAAAATGAGGAGACATTGCTCTTAACAAAGAGTCTGATATCATAGTAACTTCCTGAAATTCTAAAGCAGAGTTAACAAAGGCATTTTTAGCCCTAAATTTATGCAGCCTATCTATTTCTTCTGGAGACATTCCCAACACATACCCCTTATAGTCTGTAATAAAATTGGGATTGTAGTCATAGACTACTATAGAATCTTGACGAGCAAAATTTATTTTAAGTTGATCTATTTCTGATTGTAATTCTGCATTCACTTTAAATTGTGGTTCAATCGCGCTATATAAAAAGGTAGTCCCCAAGTAATACAGCAACTGAAGTGCAACAATAATTAGCAGCAAAAAGAAAATCCCATTTCGTTCTTGTTTATTAAAACTGAAATGGGATTTTATATCTCTATTGCTCAAAATTTATTCGTTTTGTCTGTCTACAATATCGTCATTTTCCGAATAGGAATCTGGCTCTTTCTTGGGAGCCGTAGTCAATACCTTGTAAAAAAAGTATGCTGCAAAGAAAATAAAGACTCCCTGTGCAAGTATCATTATTGTTAGTGCTGATGAATTCATATTGTAGCCCTCCCCTCTTTTCTTCTTTTATTATATGCTAAATATACTAATAATGAAATAAATAAGAACAAGGACACTAAAATAGCCCTTCCTATATTTTTATAAAAAACATTATTTATAAAATCGCCCTCAGCTATTGCATCACCGGGCTTTATTTTATCTCCTTCAACAACGGTTGTTTTTTGATCTTCAGAAAAAGAATATTCTTTATAGTCGATAAATTCCTCATAAAAGGCAACGTCGTTCTCTTTATCGAATTTTTTTCGAGTGTTTTCGAAAGAAAATTTAATATAGTGGTCACCAACTTCTTCAACGGTACCGATTGCTGTCCCCGACCTGTCAAAATTCTCCGCATAAAAAACATCGGCAAATGCAGACCTATTAAAAGTATCTTGATGCGTTATCTTATCGTACATACTGGGAAGGCTCGCAAAAAAGACCCACCCCAACAATAATGGGGTCACATATTTAATAACGTACTTATAGATTTCAGGGATTTTAATATCGGCTCCTAAATTAATTTCCTTCCAACCCTTATCTATCCCAAACACCCAGGAGTACAAAATAACCTCAAAAAACGCAAAGAATACCAAACTTACCGTTCCGGCCCAATAATCATAATCATCAAAAACTCCTTCTTGAAAAAAGAAGACTGTTGGCAAACCAAGTATTAGCGCCAATCCGCCAAAGGACCACGCACCTTTTGTACTGCTCCAACCAAACTCGTCTTTCATAAAGCCTAACCACGGGGTTCCCATCGCCAGCGAACTTGTAATTCCGGAAAAGAATAATAACCCAAACCACATTACCCCTGCTATTGCAGCGAGTACAGGCCCCCATTGCTGAAATAAATAAGGCATGGTTTGAAAAGCCATCCCGAAGCCGGCATTGTTCATCACCCAATCTAGCCCTAAGTAACCTGCTGCGATAGGAATTACGATAGCACTACCAATAACTACCTCTACAAATCCGTTCATAAATCCTGCGGTTATAGAATTAAGGGCTATATCGTCTTTACTTTTCACATAAGATGCATAACAATGAATGGTCCCAAGACCTACTGATAAGGTAAAGAATATTTGACCTGCTGCTGCCAACCACACCTTAGGATTGAGTAATGAATCGTACTGAGGAGTCCATAAAAAATTAAGTCCGTCCCATGCATTTGCATCCGGAAAAAGTTCCGACGCCCCGCTAGTACCCAATGTATAACCTCGTATTGCTAAAAGAACACCAAAGAGAATCAATAAAGGCATCCCTATCTTTGCTACTTTCTCTACCCCACGGATCCCTTTTGATAATATAAAGGTGTTAAAGGCTAGACATAACACAAAGAAAATAATGGCTTCATAGGGAATACCAGTGGTACTCTTAGTTACATCCACATAGGAATTAAAGAAACCGGCAACCTCTCCTTGAGTCATACCTGAAAAAGTTCCTTTTAAGGAATGATAGACATAGGACATGGTCCAGGATTCTATATAGGAGTAATAGGCTACAATTGCCAAATTGGTAAAAATACCAAACACCCCAATATATTTTAGGGCTCTTCCTTTTACCATAGAATCTAAAATGTACGGAGTACTATGGTTTCCAAATCTACCGCCATAACGGCCAGAAGACCATTCTATAAATAATAGAGGGATTCCCATTAATAAAAAACAAACTAAATATGGGATAATAAATGCACCTCCACCATTTTCTACAGCCTGTATTGGGAATCTTAAAAAGTTCCCTAGTCCTACTGCATTCCCGGCCATAGCCAAAATAAGCCCCACACGTGACCCCCAAGATTCTACTGATTTCGCCATTTTCTACCTAAGCTTATTGATCGGTATTTTTTTTGATAAGTGGCGCAAGTTCGGGAAAAATTATATTTATACCGAATTAAAAGTAAAATTCCGCTCAATCACTTGCATTTATAGCAAGGCTAAGCGGAATTACTTATAAGATTCTCAGCTTTCTCTGAGTATTACAAACTAAGCTTTTTGCTTTTTATATAATTGGTTAGACTTAAGTTTTGTCCAATACCCTTTTAAGTCGCCTTTTACTTCTCCAGACATAATATACAGTCCTATTATATTAGGAAACGACATAGCCAAAATCATCATATCAGAAAAATCTAATACCGCACCCAAACTAACTGAAGCTCCAATCACCACGAATACTAGGAATAACATTTTATACACAAACTCCACCTTCTTGCTTTTCCCGAAAAGGTATGTCCAAGCTCTCATCCCATAATAAGACCAAGATATCATAGTAGAAAAAGCAAACAAAAATACTGCTAGGGCCAACACATATGGGAACCAAGATATAACACTTCCAAAAGCATCGGAAGTTAACTGCGCACCACCAAGTCCGCCTACCTCATGCATTCCAGTAAAAATTAGTACTAGGGCCGTAAGGGTACATACCACCACCGTATCTATAAACGGTTCTAATAGCGCAACAAAACCTTCCGAAGGAGGATTATTTGTTTTTGCTGTACTATGGGCAATTGCTGCGGAACCTACCCCTGCCTCATTAGAGAAAGCAGCTCGTTGGAAACCTACCACTAACACTCCTATAACACCTCCTTTTAAGGCACTAGGGCTAAACGCACCATCTACAATAGCAGAAAATGCCGGACCTATATTTTCTATATTAATGATAATAACAGCCAAAGCTGCTATAACATAGATTGAAGCCATAATAGGTACAATTTTTCCTGTTACCTTAGCTATACTGCTAATACCTCCAATTATAACTATCCCTACTAATATTGCCGTAATAATTCCAAACCAGAAGCCCATTCCTTGTAAGGCAGGAAACTGACCAGAAAGCTGTTCAAAAGATTGGTTAGCTTGGAACATATTCCCTCCACCAAAGGAAGCACCCACTGCTAAAACAGCAAACAATCCTGCTAAGACCTTTCCAAATCCTTTCATGTTTCGCTTTTCCAAACCATAACGCAAGTAGTTCATAGGGCCACCAAACACGCGTCCATCTGGTAATATATCTCTATACTTCACCCCAAGGGTACATTCTACAAATTTTGAGGACATCCCCAACAAACCACAAACAATCATCCAAAAAGTAGCTCCAGCACCACCTAACGAAATGGCAACTCCTACCCCAGCAATATTACCAAGACCTACCGTCCCAGACACTGCTGTAGCCAAGGCTTGGAAATGGGTTACTTGCCCTGGCGCATCGGGATCATCATATTTCCCTCTAGCCAAATCTAAGGAGTGTCTAAAACCTCTTAGATTAATAAAGCCCATTCTAATGGTAAAAAAGAAAGCTCCGATAACCAACCAAATAACTATAAATGGTATAGCCTTTTCCTTCTTATCCCCATTGGGATGTAAAACCGCCACTGGCTCATCATACTTTACACTTGCTAAAAAATGTGCTCCTTGTTCTATTACGTGCTCTTTATTTTCGGAATTATAAACCACTCCACCTTCTTTAGCAAGATAATTTAGCTTCCCCGCCACAGGAGAGGTAATAGTATCTAACACCCCATCTTCACTAGAAATAACTGCAATCTTATCCCCTTTACTTACCTTCTGACCTTGAAGCATTAACCACTTCTTTAACATAAACTTCCCTTCCATTTCAGAAGACCAATTGGGGATACCTATAAGTTTTTCATCTGCATAAACAACTGGATCGTAAATGCCGATTGCTGCAAAGGGGTCCCAAAATAAAATAGACCCCATAGCACTTACTGCAGGAGTCATAAATCCATTAAACACCTCTGTTATAACCTCTGTTGGAACTGTATATTCTTTAGTTACACTTTGCCCATTGGCATCTGAAATCACTACAGTATAAGGCAGTCCTTCTATTAGGCCAGATGCCTTATTAGATGTCAAAGGCGTTTCTTGGTTACTCCATTTATATTGGTAAGGAGGCGTGCCTCCCTCCACTTCTACTTTAATAACTCCGTCGTTTATACGATTTGAGGGATTTAAAAGAGTTTCCTTAACAATAAGTTCCTGGGAAAAAATAGTAAGGGAGAATAAGGAGATAATAAAAGTTAGAATGTTTCTCATAATTGGTTAAAAAAAGTTCTGTTTTTGTTGGTTTTAGTCAAATTATTGGAGCAATATCATAAAAATAATCATTTCAAAAAAATATATCTATTGAAAATAAATCAATCCAAATGGAACATTTCATTTAGTTTTTTGATCTGTTCTGGCCTTCCCAAAACAATGATTTTACCTCCAGGAAGAAGCTTCAATTCTGCTTCCGGATTAATAATATAAGTACCTGAGGGCTCTATATATCCAATGATAGTACACCCCGTTTTTTTTCTTAGGTCTAGATCTCGGATAGATTTATCTTCTACCTTTCCCATAAAGCTATCTATGGACAACTCTTCCAAATTGGTAGTATGCTCCCCTTCTACAGAAAGCTTGTCCATAAAAGTAATCAAATCAGGCATAACAACAAGAGATGCCATATGATCCCCGCCAATTTTATCTGGCATTACTACTTTATTAGCCCCCGCAAGTTTTAACTTTTTTTGGGTAGTAACTTGGGCCGCCCTACTGATAATAAATAGGTCTTTATTTAATTGCCTTGCTGAAAGTACTACAAACAGGTTTGCCGCGTCATCTGGCATTGCCGAAATAAGGTATTGAGCTTTTTTTATTCCAGCTTGATGTAAAACCTCATCTTCGTTAGCATCTCCTTCCACATATAAAATATCGCCTTCTAGTTTTTCTATTACTGCCTTATCTTTTTCTACTACCACAAAAGGTCTTTTATAAGCCTTTAATCGCTCTGCTGCCTGTTGGCCATTTCTTCCAAAACCGCAAATAATAACGTGATTTGATAAACTTGAAATTTTGTTTAGCACCTTTTTTTTCTTTAAAAGTTGTAGTGAATTGCGACTTAAAATATATTCCGTAATTACCGAAATAGCAAAGGCAAAAATAAAAACGCTAGAAATAATTAATACAACGGTAAATAGTTTGGATGCAACATCTAGCGGCCTAACCTCTGAAAACCCTACCGTAGTAACGGTGATAATCGTCATATAAAATGCATCTACCCAAGTATATCCGGATAAAAACCGATACCCCATCACCCCAAAAACAAGCACCAGCACAAGCAAACTTAGGGCCTGATACATTTTGGAACGAAAGAGTTTATTCATATTTATAGGTCAAAAACGGAGGTTCTTTTAGTATATATCAAATCTTTAATTTTTAACCAAAAAGCCATAAAAAGATAAAGGGCAAAACCAAAACCTAAAGTTACAAAGGTGAGGTAGATAAATGTAGTTCTTACTACCCTAGTTCTTATTCCCAATCGCTCTGCTATGCGACGGCATACCTCAAATCCCCTTTTCTGAAAATAATAAAGTAACTTATAAAAAATATTCATGTTCTAAAATTAGGCTTTTCCCTTCAATAATCCATGCCCCACCACACATTGTAGACATTTATTTTTCTCACAGTACTCATTATATAACTGCAATATAGCCTGACTCTCCATAGCAGATGGGAAAACTACTTTAAGGCCTTTAAATTTGTCTACTACACTATTATGCTCTGACTTCACTCCAGAAATAATTTGTATCACCTCTTCACTTACATCCTTCCCCAGGTGTTTAGAGTACCCTATTTTGATTGGCAAAATTGCATTTATAATTAATAGATCCACAAATTTTTTTGTTAACTTTTTAGGACTAGCTCCAGATTCCTTCCCAAAAGTATAATGGCAATCCCAATATGGACTAGCCTTAATAGCAAAGAGCTCATATATCTCCTCTACAGACTTAGCTGCAAGCACCTTACTAAATATATTTTTTTGAAAATAATACAGATTGGCCAATTGGGACAATCTTAATGTTGGGAAATTAGAAGGTCTTAGCTTAAAGAATTGTGGTTTCTCAACAGGACTGTCTGGCAAGGAAAATTTAGTTTTTAAAAATAGAAATTCCTTTTCCAATTTATTATAGTAATCGTCTCCCTGTATCTCTTCAGACAATATACCCGCAACCCCAAAAAGTGCACTTTCTAACTGAATTATATTGTTTTGAATCTTGCGAATTATGGAGAAATCTAAATTTTTGGCAATCTCTAGAAAGGCATCTCCATTAACCTTTAGTCCAAAACTTTTTGTCAACATAATAAAAAACACTTTTTCCCAATCGTTCTGCGATTCTTTTAGGAGGTGATCTACCAAGTTCCACTTCCTTTCCAATCGTTCAAAATAGAGTCGCTCTAACCAATTTCCCCAAACCAGCGCAGAGATATTTTCAATCTCATTACCGCAATTAAGAAATTTGTTTTTTTGCTGTTGAAATAACTCCTTATAAGCTTCTAGTACCTGAAAAGGAATATAATTTTTAAGAACTAGAGTGGGGATTGCTGTGTTATCTTTTCTATATACATTAACGTCGTCTTCCCAAACCACATGAAGAATAACATTGTTGTAATTAGGATCTTGTTCATGATGGTGGGCATACCAGTCTGATGATTTTATGTGGATTTCCACTGTACCTGCCCATAATTGTTGTCCTATCTCAATTTTAGCATTGAAGAAATCTGGTCCGGCTAGTAAATTATGAATACCTGGCTCATAGACCTGTACTGACTCGTTGTTGGAGGTGAACAATCCTCCCATTCGGAATTTTTGATACTTCCATATGTAATGCAAAAGATCTTCCCTCATAATCCAAAGTAAGAAAATTATCTGAGTTTTTCTATATGGACTTGGATTATCCTATCTATATATGGAGGGAATTTTTCTTTGCATTAGACTTTATCTACTACTTTTAAGTAAGCTTAAAAAATAAAAACTATAGATAATTCTCCAACATTTTGGGAAGGACACTTATATTTCGCTTAAAAATGCATAACCCGTATTACCCCAGAATATAAAAGAAGTTTTTCTATTATATAAATGAGTAATACGGGCTACTTTATATATTAATCTCCTAACTTAGACTAATCCTCTACAATCTCGCCTTGCCAGTTCATTATACCGCCTTCTAGATTGTAGGCATGCTCGAAACCTAATTTATTCATAATGGCACATGCCTGACCACTACGTTGTCCAGACCTACAATAAACATAATAGTTTTTGGACTTATCTAGTTTCTCTAATTCGTCGATAAAGTCCTGCCCCATACGAATATCTAGGTTTGTCATATTAGGGATATACCCTTCTTCCACTTCTTCTTGTGTTCTAACGTCCAATATAAAAGCATTTTGATCGCCTTCTAATTGGGCGCTCCATTCTTCTTGAGATAAATCTGCCATATCATTATAGTTTAAGTTTTCAAAAATAAGACTTTTAGTAAATTCCAAGCACTTATTTAACCTAAGGTTTTCTGAAAAACCACCCCATTAAAAAATCTACAATTTTATTTTTAACAAAATTTTAGGAATGGTTAATATTGAATTTCCACAAACACACCGTACATTTGTATCTACAATTGTTGTATAGACATGGATGTAGAGAGAATTATAAAAACCGATAAGCCGATTCCTATAGAAAGTAGGACCCTAATTCACATTAGCCTTGTACAAAACAAGATTAATGAGATTATGGCACAGGCCATTAAACCCTTCGACATTTCCTTACAGCAGTTTAATGTACTCAGGATACTAAGGGGACAAAAAGGGAAGCCTGCAAATCTATCTACCCTGAACGAACGGATGATTACTAAAATGAGTAATACCACCAGGCTTGTAGATAAATTGATTCTAAAGGATTATGTAAACAGAGAAGTTTGCCCTAGCAATAGACGAAAAATAGAAATCACTATTACCCCTAAGGGCGAGTCGGATTTATTAAAAATTGATAAGAACATTATTGAAGCGGAAAGAAAAATAGTTCAAAACTTTAATCAACAAGAACTAGAAGACTTAAACCGACTCTTAGACAAGTTTTAAAAATAAAAATTAAAATACTATACCTATATATTAAAGATGAGCAACTACATAGATAACTTAAATTGGCGTTATGCCACCAAAAAATTTGATACTACCAAAAAAGTATCACCCGAAAAACTAGAAAGCTTATTGGATGCGATTTCCTTAAGCGCTTCTTCTTACGGGTTACAGCCTTATGAAGTCTTTGTTATTGAAGATAAAGAGGTGCGAGAAAAACTAAAACCTGCCGCATGGGGACAAGCTCAGATCACCGAGTCATCACATGTTATCGTTTTAGCACATCAATCCAATTTTGGGGAGGAATTAGTAGATAATTATTTAGAGAAAGTAAGCACTACTCGCAATATTCCTCTTGAAGATTTAGGAGGTTATGCAGACTTTATGAAATCTAAACTGGTTACATTACCCGAGACTGAAAAAGCTGCTTGGACAGCAAGACAAGCATATCTTGCTCTAGGGAATCTATTATCTGCAGCCGCAGACCTTAAAATAGATAGTTGCCCAATGGAAGGATTTGACGCTCCAGATGTAAATGAAATCCTTGGACTTACCGAAAAGAGTTTAAACGCCGCAGTGTTGGTAGCTATAGGCCATAGATCTGATGAAGACATCACCCAACACAATAAAAAAGTAAGAAAGTCTAAAAAAGAATTAATTACCCACATATAAATTAAATATAAACACAAATACAAATAGTAGAATTATGAGAAAAATTGCATTAACATTAGTATTAGCAGTAGTAACAGGTTTCACAGCAACCGCTTCTAACCCAGTAGAAAACGATAAAAAAGAGGTAAAAGTATCAGAGAGTACCGTTACCTGGAAAGGATATAAAGTTACTGGATCACATTATGGAGTTATTGACCTAAAAGAAGGTTCTTTCACTTTTAACGACGATCAACTAACCGGAGGCGAATTTGTTGTAGACATGACTACTTTAGTTTCTCATGACTTAGAAGGAGAATATAAAGGAAAATTAGAGGGTCACTTAAAATCTGACGATTTCTTTGGTGTAGATAAATATGCAACCTCTAAATTAGTTTTCACAAAAGTTACCCCAAAAGGAAAGAATTCTTATGAAGTAACTGGGAACCTTACTATAAAAGGTAAGACCAATCCAATTACTTTTGATCTTTCTATATACGGAAACAAAGCTACTGCGTCTTTGAAGGTAGACCGTTCTTTATACGATGTTAAATACGGATCTGGTAGTTTCTTTGATAATTTAGGAGACAAAACCATTTATGACGAATTTGATTTAGTTGTAGATCTAGTATTCTAAGAAATTTCCCCCATGTTTAAAACCTCACATTTGTGGGGTTTTTTATTTTTTACGTAACAGTTCGTTTGTAGTTTTAAAATTCATTCCTATATTTGGCTACACAATGAAAAACTCTATATCAAATACTTGGTGGTGGATCAACTTACGAAAAACATCGTGAGCAGAGCACTATTGTAGTATAACTATATTAAAAAGGCTTGTCATCACGACAAGCCTTTTTTCGTTTATCAATTAAATTATAACTCCAATTGTAGGAAAGAAATAAAAGATTTAAAATGAAATACCCTTTAGTATCATACCATAAGAAGATCCTTGCAGACACTATAACACCGGTTAGTGTATATTTAAAAATAAGGGACCGCTTTCCTAATAGCATATTATTGGAAAGTAGTGATTACCATGCAAATGATAATAGTTTCTCTTATATCTGCTGTAATCCAATTGCATCTATTACTCTGGAGAATGAATTATTAGTACAGCAATTCCCTGATGGCACAACAGAAGAGACCCCAGTAAACAAGGATACCGACATCCCTGCACTACTACACCAATTCAGTCAAAGGTTCCAAGTTTCCGACAACGATTTCAAGTTTATAAATAATGGGCTTTTTGGTTATATGGCTTATGATGCGGTTAGATATTTTGAGGATATCACTATTTCTAAAAAAGACAATAGCATTGCCATCCCAGATATCTATTATGCCGTATATAGTAATATAGTAGCCATCAACCATTTTAAAAATGAAGCCTATATTTTTGCACATTGTTATGAATCTGAAAACAATATAGCGGAGATAGAACAAATCCTTAATGCTAAAAACTTTGCCTCTTATAACTTTAGTAAAAGTGGCGTTGCAGTTTCTAATATTCAGGACAATGAATACAAGGAGCAAGTAGCATTGGCAAAGCAACATTGCCATAGGGGAGATGTTTTTCAGTTAGTATTGTCTAAGCGATTTTCTCAAAAATTTAAGGGGGACGAATTTAATGTTTACCGAGCGCTACGTTCCATCAACCCATCGCCCTATTTGTTCTATTTTGATTATGGCGATTTTAAAATATTTGGAAGTTCGCCCGAAGCTCAATTGGTCGTAAAAGATGGCAAGGCCGAGATACATCCTATTGCAGGTACCTTTAAACGAACAGGAAACGACGAACAAGATGCAGAACTGGCTAAGAAATTAAAGGTAGACGATAAGGAGAATAGTGAACATGTAATGTTAGTTGACCTAGCCAGAAACGACCTAAGTAGAAATGGAAGCATGGTAAATGTGGAGAATTATAGAGAGGTTCAATTCTTCTCCCATGTTATCCATCTGGTATCAAAGGTAACAGGACAGAAGAAACCAGAGGTCTCTACCATGAAAGTTGTAGCAGATACCTTTCCTGCAGGTACTCTTAGTGGCGCCCCTAAACACATGGCCATGCAGCTGATAGAAAAATATGAGAAAACCAACCGCGGCTATTATGGAGGTGCCATTGGATTTATGGACTTTAACGGCAATTTTAATCACGCTATAATGATCCGTACCTTTTTAAGTAAAAACCATCAATTACATTATCAGGCAGGAGCGGGATTGGTAGCCGCCTCAGATCCTGAAAATGAACTACAGGAAACTTACAACAAATTAGGTGCGCTTACCAAAGCATTGGAAATAGCAGAATCTATATAACTCCATTGACGGAAATTATCTAGAACTAAAGTAGAAAGACATAAAATCAACAAGAAATAGAACAATACCCGATACGCATGGATAATAATCAACATAAAACAAAGTCCACTTCCTCTATGGAGACACATAAAGGAGCCATCCTTGTCATAGATAATTACGATAGCTTTACCTATAACTTAGTACATTATCTAGAAGATCTAGACTGTGAAGTGGTGGTAAGAAGAAATGACCAAATAACCCTTGATGAAGTGGCAGCTTTTGATAAAATTGTTTTATCCCCTGGTCCAGGCATCCCTGATGAAGCCGGATTACTTAAAGCTATTATTACCCAATATGCCCCAACAAAAAGTATTTTTGGTGTGTGTTTGGGACAGCAAGCTATAGCCGAGGTTTTTGGCGGTAACCTAATCAATTTAGATCAAGTATTCCATGGTGTAGCTACTAAAATAAAAGTTGTAGAAGACGATGTGCTATTTGCAGGCTTACCTAAGGAACTTGAGGTGGGCCGTTATCATTCCTGGGTAGTAGATCCAAAGCTTCCAGAAGTTTTAATAGCAACCTCCTACGACGAGAACGGACAGATAATGTCCTTGCGCCATACTAGCTACGACGTAAGCGCGGTACAATTTCACCCAGAATCTGTACTTACCCCTATGGGCAAGGAGATACTAAAAAATTGGGTTAGAAATTAGTAGTGAGTAGTGAGTAGTGAGTAGTGAGTAGTGAGTAGTGAGTAGTGAGTGATATTAATATAATTTGAGGAAAATACAGGGAATAATATCGGTTTAATCTGAATTTTTTATCCCTAGCACCTAAATAGAAAAAACAAGAAATGAAAGACATACTAAATAGTCTAATCAACCATGATGTACTTCCCAAGGAGGTAGCAAAACAGGTATTAGTCAATATAGCAAAAGGAGATTATAACACCAGTCAGATTGCCGCTTTCCTAACGGTCTATATGATGCGAAGCGTTACTATAGAAGAATTGGAAGGATTTAGGGATGCGCTACTAGAACTGTGTTTGGCAGTAGACCTATCGCAATACAACCCCGTGGACCTGTGTGGTACTGGAGGGGACGGAAAAGATACCTTTAATATCTCTACACTTGCAAGTTTTGTAACCGCAGGAGCTGGTGTTCATGTAACAAAACATGGGAATTACGGTGTTTCTTCTAAATGTGGAAGTAGCAATGTAATGGAGTTTTTAGGCATTAAATTCAGTAATGCCCCTGGTTTCTTAGAGAAATGTTTGGCAGAAAGTGGAATTTGCGTGCTGCATGCCCCCTTATTTCACCCCGCCATGAAAAACGTAGCCCCCATCCGGAAAGAGTTAGCAGTCAAAACTTTCTTCAATATGTTGGGGCCTATGGTTAATCCGGCTTTTCCAAAAAATCAAATGGTAGGGGTATTCAATTTAGAACTTGCCAGAATGTACGGTTACCTATATCAAAAGACAGACAAAAACTTCACCATATTACATGCCTTAGATGGATATGATGAAATTTCCCTGACTTGTAATACCAAGACCATCACCAATACCACTGAGACCATGTTAAAGCCTGCAGATTTTGGGGTTGATATAATCTCCCCTTCCGAAATTGTGGGTGGTGAGAGTATTGAAGAATCGGCAAAAGTGTTTATGGATGTACTTAGTGGCAAGGGAACCTCAGCACAGAATAATGTAGTCTGCGCCAATGCGGGTGTCGCAATTGCCACTGTGAAAGGTATTGACCCAATGGAAGGCTTTGAGCTAGCCAAGGAATCCCTAGTAAGTGGGAAAGGGCTGCAAGTACTTAAAAAATTACAAACCCTAAGTAGTAATTAAAATTATTCCTCCTTCAATTAAAATATAGACATGAATATACTGGACAAAATAGTTATTGATAAGCGTAAAGAGGTGGAACTAAAAAAAACCATTGTTCCTGTTTCTCAGTTAGAAGCTACCGTTTTGTTCGAAAGAACTACCAATTCCTTGGTGCATAACCTTAGGAATAGCAACAGTGGCATTATTGCGGAACACAAGCGAAGATCCCCGTCCAAAGCGGTAATCAATCAGAATAATAGTGTTTTTGAAGTAGCCACAGGATACGAAAATGCAGGAGCTTGCGGGATGTCCGTTTTAACTGATGGTAAATATTTTGGAGGATCTATGGACGATCTTTTGCTCGCCAGGGCCTCTGTACAGCTACCGTTGTTGCGCAAGGAATTTGTTATTGATGAATATCAGATTTTAGAAGCCAAGGCCTATGGCGCCGATGTTATTCTCTTAATAGCCGCTATACTAACCAGAGAAGAGATTAAAACCCTCTCCCAGTTTGCAAAAAGTTTAGGACTAGAGGTCCTTCTAGAGGTGCACAATGAAGAAGAGCTACAGAAATCCATAATGCCCAGCTTAGACCTCCTAGGGGTAAACAATAGGGATTTAAAAACTTTTACGGTGAGCCTAGAAACCAGTAAAACCCTTTCTACGCTTATCCCAAATGATTTTGTCAAGGTTTCCGAAAGCGGAATAAGTTCGGTAGAAGCCATTAAAGAGCTACAGCCCTATGGATTTGAAGGATTTCTAATAGGAGAGAATTTTATGAAGACCGACAACCCTGGTGAAAGTGCTACCCAATTTATAAAACAGATAACCTCATGAAACTAAAAGTATGTGGCATGAAATACCCGGATAATATGCTGGAAGTAGCCAGCCTACAACCGGATTATCTTGGATTTATTTTTTGGAAACCCTCATCCCGATTCTTTAATTCCACTCTTGCCGATATTCCAAATAACATTAAAAAGGTTGGTGTTTTTGTGGATTCACCCTTAGAGGATATCCTAGAGAAAATAAATCAGTACGGTTTACAGACTATTCAACTCCATGGAAAGGAGAGCCCAGAATTCTGTAAGGAACTAAGGCAAGCCTATAAACCTATATCAGAAGCCACAGAAAAGGAATTAGAAATCATTAAAGTTTTTTCCATAAAGGACAATTTTAATTTTAGTGTATTGGAAGCCTATGAGGAGGTGTGCGATTATTTTTTATTCGACACCAAAGGAAAACTTCCAGGGGGTAATGGGTATGCATTTAGTTGGGAAATATTAAAAAAATCCCCCTCCAAAAAACCCTACTTTTTAAGTGGGGGAATAGGACTAGAAGAAATAGAGAAAATAAAAGACTTTCTACAAAGACCGGAATCTAAATACTGCTACGCCATTGATGTTAACAGTAGGTTTGAATCCGCACCGGGATTAAAAGAAGTTGAAAAGTTAAAAGATTTTAAAAAAGAAGTAATGAGTTTTAAGTAGTGAGTATTGAGAATCTAAATACTCAATACTTTGTACTCAATACTATATACTAAGAAACCATGAATTATAACGTAGACGAAAAGGGATATTACGGCGAATTTGGTGGAGCGTTTATTCCGGAGATGCTCTATCCTAATGTAGAGAATCTAAGGCAGCAGTATTTAAAAGTAATGGAAGAGCCGTCCTTTAAGGCGGAGTTTGATCAATTGTTGAAGAGCTACGTAGGTAGGCCTTCTCCCTTATTTTTTGCCAAGCGCCTTTCAGAAAAATACAACACCAAAATATATCTAAAACGCGAAGACCTTAACCATACCGGAGCCCATAAGGTGAATAATACTATTGGACAGATTCTTATGGCAAAGCGTTTGGGAAAAACCAGAATAATTGCGGAGACCGGTGCCGGACAGCATGGAGTAGCCACTGCTACTGTCTGCGCTCTTATGGGAATGGAATGCATTGTTTATATGGGGGAAATCGACATTGCGAGACAAGCCCCTAACGTAGCCAGAATGAAAATGTTAGGTGCCGAGGTAAGACCAGCACTTTCTGGTAGCAGAACCCTAAAAGATGCTACCAACGAGGCAATTAGAGATTGGATTAACAACCCTGTGGACACCCATTATATTATAGGTTCTGCCATTGGCCCTCACCCCTACCCCGATATGGTTACTAGATTTCAGTCTATTATTTCTGAAGAGATAAAATGGCAACTAAAAGAGCTAGAAGGCAAGGAGAATCCAGATTATGTAGTAGCCTGTGTTGGTGGTGGCAGTAATGCCGCCGGAACCTTCTATCATTTCTTACACGAAGAAGAAGTTGGCATTATTGCGGTAGAAGCTGCTGGTAAAGGAGTAGATAGTGGCGAAAGTGCTGCTACATCAGTTTTAGGGAAAGAAGGAATTATCCATGGCTGCAAAACGCTTTTAATGCAGACCCCCGATGGGCAGATAACCGAACCCTACTCTATTTCTGCTGGATTAGATTACCCTGGTGTTGGACCTATGCATGCCCACCTGTATAAAACGGGAAGAGCAGAATTTATCCCAATAACCGATGATGCAGCAATGGAAGCGGGAATGGAACTCTGCAAATTAGAAGGTATTATTCCGGCCATAGAATCTTCACATGCTTTTGCCATTTTAAAAACTAGAGCCTTTAAACCAGATGACGTGGTAGTAATAAACCTATCTGGCCGTGGGGATAAAGATTTAAGCACCTATATAAAATACTTTGAGCTATAAGCTAAAGATATGATTCCCTCATTTGTTGGAATCCTAAAAATACTTTTGGAATGAACAGAATACATCAAAAATTACAATCAGATAAAAAGCTATTCTCTATATATTTTACGGCTGGTTATCCCAATTTAAATGATACCGTTAAAATAATCCAGGATCTGGAAAGTAATGGAGTAGATATGATAGAGATAGGATTGCCTTTTAGCGATCCCCTAGCCGATGGGCCAACCATACAAGCGAGCTCTACCCAAGCCTTAAAAAACGGAATGACTACCGCCATTTTGTTTGACCAATTAAAGGATATAAGATCATCGGTAAACATTCCTTTAGTGATAATGGGATATTTTAATCCTATTTTACAATATGGAGTAGAGGCATTTTGCAAAAAATGTCAGGAAGTAGGCATAGACGGACTCATTTTACCCGATTTGCCACTAGATGTATATCAGGAGCAATATGAGGCTATTTTTAAAAAATACGGCTTAATCAATATTTTTCTAATTACACCACAAACTAGTGATGCTAGAATTGCACAAATAGATGCCGCATCGGAAGGATTTATATATATGGTGAGTTCCGCCAGTGTTACCGGGTCTTCAGATGGCTTTGGTAACGTTCAAGAATCCTATTTTAAGAGAATAGCGAAGATGGAATTAAACACCCCACAGATTATTGGGTTTGGAATTAGTAATTCCGAAACCTTCCAGCAGGCCACAAAATGGGCTAAAGGTGCGATTATAGGTTCGGCCTTTATAAAACATATCACCAAAAACGGCACTGATTCCATTGGAGATTTCGTGAAGCAAATCATTAAATAATAAAGGTGAAAGAACTTCTTAATAGTTGGAAAATTATTGCGCTTTTATGCCTCACATTAGGATTGGCACCTTACTTCCCGGAACCCCATTTGTTGGGGAAACTAAAATGGGTTTGGGGTGGCGCCAAGGGCATGCAGCCAATGGATTGGTTTGATTTGATTTTTCATGGATTTCCTTTCCTCCTTTTACTTAGGCTACTTCTTTTAAAAGCATTGAGAAAAGGAATAGAATAATGGTTAAAGAGTTGATAGCCTCCTCACAATAAAGAGCAGGAGTACAGCCATAAAACATTCAATTAAACTAGAAGAATTTGCTATACTGTAGAACCCTGAAATCAATGGTATTGAATTCAGGGTTCTTTGCTTTTATACGTTTATATTCTTCCAAACTTCCTACTGCTCTATTGGCAGCCCCAGAAGGCGCTGTAAGGGAAACAGTCCTGATAACCCTCCTTGTATCTGAAGCAGCGCTTAAAGATGCATTTGAATCGGGCAGTATAAATTCGTGAATACGGGGAATTTCATTAGATACCAATTTTAACTTCACCCCATATTCTTTTATGTACTTTCTAAATAAATATTCTGGTCCATTTTTACTATTTCCCCCAGTAAACAACAAGGTATCAATCTTAGGATAATTATGTAAATACCCGAACATATTTCTCAATTCAATATTCTGCAATCCGAGATCCGAGGCGTCTATTTTAATTCGTTCAGCACTCTTTACAATATCACAGATACCAATACGGTGATTCAGCAGAAAGTCTTTTCTTTGTTGTACCGCATGTTTAGTGCTCTTAAAAGCAAGCCCTAGGTCAAATATTCGGTCTAATATTGGCCATAATTGTCCATCTCTACTGCCATAGCAGAAATCTACATCCCCTTCCTTTAGATCTCCAATAGTAAATCTTGGTGGAGGAAGAGTTCCTACAATTAACTTTTTAGCCTCAGGAAATAAAAAAGGCTCATAAGGATGGGTATGGAGAAACGTTTTAGGTGTCAAATAAATTATTCAATTTTACAAAGTGAACTATTTGCCTTTCACTGTCGATTATTTTAATACAATTACCAAATCTTCTGAATTTACTAAAGTCCCCCCATTTAATTGAATTTTATCTACTATCCCTTCCTGGGTAGCGGTTACTGTAGTTTCCATTTTCATAGCTTCTATCACAAATAATGGCTGATTCTTTTTCACTTCTTCATTTTTCTTGACCAGCACATTAGAAAGCATGCCTTGCAAGGGAGCTCCTATCTGTTTTACATCATTAGGGTCTGCTTTAACATTTTCTACTATATTGACCTTTACAGACCTGTCTTTAATTATAACATTCCGTAATTGTCCGTTAACTTTAAAGAAAATACTCACATTTCCGGAATCGTCTGCTTCCCCTTTAAGCATAAGAGAGACCAATATATTTTTCCCTCGATCTAACTCTACAATTATCTCCTCTCCCACTTCCATCCCATAAAGGAAATTCTTAGTGGGGATATTCATAACATTACCATATTTTAGGTGGTTGTTATAGGCATCCGTAAAAACTTTTGGATATAATTTATAGGAAAGGAAATCAGTTATCAACAATTCACGCCCCATTCCAGCACTAAATTGGCTTTTAAAATCTTCAAATTCAACCTCAAAATCTATTACTTCCAAATGAGCATTAGGTCTATCTGTATAAGGTTGCTGGTCTTTAAGGATCATTTTTTGTAATTCTTTTGGAAATCCTCCTTCTGGCTGACCTAAGTCGCCCTTAAAAAAACCAATTACGGATTGTGGAAAAGAAATAGTATCTCCCTTCTCTAAGATATCTGCTACTGTAAGGTTATTAGCAATCATATATTGAGCCATATCTCCTACTACTTTAGAACTAGGAGTTACCTTTACAATATCTCCAAAAAGGGTATTTACTTCGCCATACATTTTGGTGACTTCGGGAAACTTATCTTCTAAGCCCAAAGCTATTGCCTGACCCTTAAGGTTAGAATATTGTCCCCCAGGAATTTCGTGTTTATACACTTCTCCAGTCCCTGATTTCAATCCAGATTCAAACGTATAATAGTAATTACGTACGGTTTCCCAATAGTTGGAATATTCTGCTAGTTTATCTGTATTAAACCTATTTTCTCTCTCTTGGAAACGCAACATTTCTACAACAGAGTTAAAATTGGGCTGTGAAGTAAGTCCAGATAATCCTCCCAATGCCACATCTACCACACCTACACCTGCTTCTATCGCTTTTAGATACATGGCAGCTTGGGTAGAAGAGGTATCGTGGGTATGCAGATGAATAGGGATATTGATTTCAGATTTTAAAGCCGATATCAATTCATAGGCCGCATAGGGTTTTAACAGTCCGGCCATGTCCTTCACCCCCAAAATATGGGCTCCAGCGTTTTCAATATCCTTTGCTAGTTGCACATAGTACTTTAAATCGTATTTAGATTTTGAGGGATCTAATATATCCCCGGTATAACAGATGGATCCTTCTGCCAGGCCTCCCGTATTGGTTCTTACATATTCTATGCAAGGGGCGATGGATTTCATCCAATTAAGGGAATCGAAAATCCTAAAAACATCTACCCCAGACTTCCAGGATTCCTCAACAAAACGCTCTATCAGATTATCTGGGTAAGCCGTATATCCCACCCCATTAGAGCCTCTTATCAGCATTTGCAATAATACGTTAGGCATAGCCTTTCTTAACAACTCTAATCGTTCCCACGGATTTTCCTGTAAAAATCGAAGACACACGTCAAAAGTAGCACCACCCCAAACTTCCATACTGAATACTTCTGGGTGATTTTTAGCATACCCCTCAGCAACCTTTAGCATGTCTATGGTCCGCATCCTTGTAGCTAATAGGCTTTGGTGCGCATCCCGCATCGTAGTATCGGTAAAATGAACCTTCTTCTCATTTTTAAGCCATTGGGAAAATTGATCGGGGCCCAATTCCGTCAACAGATCCTTAGTACCCTTAGGATACCCCTCCATTTTAGGGAAGGAAGGAACTTTTGGTTTGGAAAACACATGGCCCTTATCTATTTTCTTAACATCGGGATTACCGTTTACAATAATCTCACCTAAAAATTCTAACAGCTTATTGGCCCTATTCCTAGGTTCTACAAACTGGAATAGCTCTGGGGTATTATTAATGAAATTTACCGTTACTTTACCTTCTCTAAAGGTGGGATGTTTTAGAATATTATCTAGAAACGACATATTGGTCTTTACTCCTCTAACACGGAATTCTGCTAAGGCCCTTCTCATTTTACGACAAGAACCGTCCAACGTCCTACTCAATGCGGATACTTTTACCAACATAGAATCGAAAAATGGGGAAATAGCTACCCCCTGATAAATACTACCAGCATCTAATCTAATTCCTAGTCCAGAGGCACTTCGGTAGGTAGTTACCACACCATAATCTGGTTTAAAATTGTTAGCAGGATCTTCAGTAGTTATCCTACATTGCAAGGCATAACCGGTTACTATAATGGAAGCCTGATCTTGAATTTTAATTTGCTTGTCAGATAATCGGTAGCCGCCTGCAATAAATAATTGTGCCTTTACCAAATCTATATTGGTAATCATTTCCGTGACGGTATGTTCTACCTGTATCCTTGGGTTAACCTCAATAAAATAAATACTACCGTCATCATCTACTAAAAACTCTACAGTACCTATATTATTATAGTCTACAGCTTTACAAATAGCTATGGCATATTGGTATAAATTATCTTTAGTTTCTTGGGGCAACCCTATTGAAGGAGCAAATTCTATAACCTTTTGATACCTCCTTTGCACAGAACAATCCCGCTCGTATAAATGCACCATATTACCATGGGTATCGGCAACGATCTGAATCTCGATATGCTTGGGATTCGCTACAAACTTCTCTAGGAATACCGTATCATCTCCAAAGGCATTTAAAGATTCCCTTTTTGCTTCAGGAAAGCCTTTTCTAAGCTCATCTTCATTATGGATAACACGCATACCTCTACCTCCTCCACCAGACGCGGCTTTTAGCATTAAAGGGTACCCAATCTTTTCCGCTTCCGACAAGGCTACTTCAATAGAATCTAAATCCGGATCACTACTCTGTATAATGGGAATCCCATTGGCAACGGCCACTTCTTTAGCTGTAATCTTATCTCCTAAAGCTTTTAGAACAGAAACTTTTGGGCCGACAAAAATAATTCCGACGTCCTCACATTTTTGAGCAAATTGAGGGTTTTCTGATAAGAATCCATATCCTGGATGTATAGCATCTACTCCATTTTCCTTGGCTATCTTAATTAGGGCGTCCATATCCAAATAAGGTTTTAACGGCTCATTTTCACCTCCTATTTGGTAACTTTCATCTGCTTTATATCGGTGTAAGGAATAACGGTCTTCATAGGTATATACCCCAACTGTTTTTATTCCAATTTCTACACATGCCCTAAAAATCCGAATGGCAATCTCCCCTCTATTTGCAACTAATACCTTTTTTATTTTCAACGCTATAGTTTTTAGAAATGTTGGCTTCAACAAGTCGGTTGTCTCACAAACTTAGCACATTAGGCCTAGCATGACAACAGATAAGGGAGTTATATTCTAAGAAAAATGTGCTAAATCAATAGGAAACGGAAGGATAAGGCCCTACCTTAAAACTTTGATTTAAGGAATTAATCCTTTAAATTTAAAAAAATCGAAAATCGAAAAGAAATGGGAAAAGGAGATAAAAAATCGAAAAGAGGTAAAATAATAAACGGCACCTATGGAACCCGACGAAAACGTAAAATAAAACGGAAACCAAGTGTAGAGGAAAAAATTAACGTGGAGAAAAAAAAGTAAACAGTTAATAAAACCGGTTTGCGTTAATCCACTATAAAATTTAATAGTACCTCACCCTCTTCGGAAATAGTAAGACCATAGGTATAATAACCATCCGAAAGAGGGGATTCACCAAAAAAGTCAATTGGCTGCATAGTGAAATTTTCATCCCCTACAATTATATTAATATAGGCGTACCTATAGGCAGTTTCATATTTTAAATATGGTGAGAAAAACCCAACAGGGACATTGGTATGGACTTTATTAACATTACCCACCTCCACTTTATCAAAATGGACATTGCTTTGGTTCTTTACCCTAATATGTACGCCTACAAGTTCATCATCACGATCTGTACAGCCCATGAGTAATACTAAATACAATAAAGGGAAAGCCCACGTCTTCATCTCACATTTAATTTGTAGATAACTATTTAAAGCCCCTTAATAGGCTTTTAGTAATATTACCTATCTGATAAAAACTGGTTGATTCTCTTTTAGCGTATGCTCTTTACTAAATAGATACCCATCCTCATTAAACGCTCTTACATCCTCTAAGGTTTTTGCATTAGTATCTAATAAATACCGCACCATTGTCCCCCTTGCCTTTTTAGCAAAAAAGCTAATTACCTTTAGATTATCATTTTTCCAATCTTTAAATATCGGGGTAATTACAGGTACTTTTAGCTTCTTTTCATCTACTGCTCCAAAATATTCATTACTTGCCAGGTTTATAAACAACTCATTCTCCTGCAGTTCAGAATTGAGATAATCGGTAAGTTGTTCTTTCCAAAATTCGTAGAGATTCTTTTTCCTCCCCACTTTTAAAGAGGTACCCATTTCTAGCCTATAAGGCTGCATAAGGTCTAATGGCCTAAGAACCCCATAAAGTCCAGACAAGATTCGTAAATGCTCTTGCAATTGAGTCATTTTTTCAGGTGCAATGGTATACGCATCCAGCCCTTGATAAACGTCCCCACTAAAGGCATAGATTGCTTGCCTAGCGTTTTCTGGGGTAAAGGGTGTAGAAAAATCTTGATTGCGCTCCCAATTAAGCTGTGCCAATTTATCTGATATTTTCATTAACTCAGCTAAAGCAGTGGGCTTTTTCTTCTTCAGTACCTTATTTAAAGCTGTTGCTTTTTCTAGAAATAAAGGTTGGGAAAAATCTTGTATGGGTAATTTCGTTTCAAAATCCAACGACTTCGCTGGGGAAATAACAATCTTCATTGCAAAATATTTTATCAATAATCTAAATACACAGCGCTACACTTTATAGCTTAAAAAAATAAGCTATTTAGGTATTAAGCAAAGTTATTCTACTTGCCTATGTTGCGCATAATGCCTCCACTTTTCTATACACTGCGCCATATCCTCCGGAATTTCTGAATTGAACCTCATATACTCTCCGGTGATAGGATGCACAAATCCTAATGTTTTAGCATGCAGTGCCTGCCTAGGCAAAATTTTAAAAGCATTATCTACAAATTGCTTGTATTTGGTAAATGTAGTCCCTTTTAATATTTTCTCTCCGCCATAACGCTCATCATTAAATAAAGTATGGCCAATATGTTTTAAATGCACTCTTATTTGATGCGTTCTTCCTGTTTCTAGATTACAGGAAATTAACGATACATAACCTAATCGTTCTAGCACCTTATAATGGGTCACCGCTTCCTTACCTTGGTCGCCTTCAGGAAACACCATCATCTGCAGCCTATTCTTTGGGTTTCTTGCAATATGTCCTTCTATAGTCCCTTCGTCTTCCACCACATTACCCCATACTAACGCAATATATTCGCGCTCACTAGTTTTATCAAAAAACTGTTTTGCTAGATGGGTCATTGCCTCTTCCGTCTTTGCTACCACCAGCAATCCAGAAGTGTCCTTGTCTATCCTATGAACCAATCCTGGACGGTCGTCGCTATTTTTAGGCCAACTTTCTTTATGATGTAATAAGGCATTAATTAATGTTCCTGAATAATTTCCATGACCAGGGTGCACCACCATTCCTGCAGGCTTATTTACTACCAGAAGAACATCATCCTCATAAACAATATCTAATGGTATATCTTCTGGAGTCAGTAACAATTCGTGTGGCGGATGGGGAAACATAACACGTACATGGTCTCCGGATTTAACCCTATAATTCTGTTTTACCGTGGTACCATTTACCCAAATATTTCCATCTTTTGCTGCGAGTTGAATTTGATTCCTAGTAGCATTCTCAATGAAGTTCATTAAAAACTTGTCTACTCTTAGGGGGTCTTGCCCTTTTGATGCTACAAAACTATGATGCTCAAAAAGCTCATCCTCATTCAATTCAAAATCTTCTTTTTCTTCCATAGTTATTCCGAATCTGCCTTAATTTGATTCCTTTCGGATATATTTCCATTACCACAAACCAATTCTATCTTCGAGGTTTTCGGTAATTTATCTCCAGGCTTTATATATTTCCCATTATGTTTTATATGATATACCATATCCTTTCCCAACTCATCAATATAGGTTACACGCTCTATTTCCAATCCTACCGCCTTAAGCATAGAACTAGCATTTCTTTGGGTAACTTGAATAATATTGGGAATAGTAATTTTTTTATAGCCCGATGGATTTACCGTAATATAAATTTTTCTCCCTTCCTTCACTTTATTACCTGCCGGAGGATTCTGATCTATTATAGAGAATCTAGGATAAGACGGGTTATAATTAGCAGAGTCTAATACGGAGAATCGCAAGCCAGACTTTTCAATTAGGGTTCTAGTCTCCATTACCGATTTTCCAGACAAATCTGGAACTTCAACAAACTCTCCATGATTGGTAGTTTCTTTTAACCATTGCATAGCACCAAAGACCACCAATACAGAAACTACTACCGCAAGTACCAACTGTATTAAAAACGTCTTACTAAATAAAAATTTAAAAAAGTTCAGCATAATTAATTTTCTTGAACAGCAAAGATAGAAAACGGAATGCTTTTTTCTTTGTTTTGAATGCATGATATTTGCCCTTTAAAATTACGGAGTTAAAAACACTAATAAACAACCCATTCCAGATTATAACGGCAAGAACAAAATTAGGTATTACAACGCCTATCAATCGGGAACAATTAATTTTTATAGGATGAAAAAAAATATTGCCATTATTATGGGTGGCTATTCTAGTGAGTTTCGAATTTCCCTAATGAGTGGAAATGTGGTTTTCCAAAACTTAGACAAGGAGAAATTTAACGCCTACAAAATTCACATCCTTGAAGATAAGTGGGTCTTAGTTGATGAAAATGAAGAAGAGCATTTGATCAACAGACACGATTTCACTGTTACTCTAGGTGCTGAAACGCTCACTTTTGATTGTGTTTTTAACGCCATTCATGGAACACCAGGAGAAGATGGCATCATGCAAGCCTACTTTCATCTTATGGGTATTCCACAAACTTCTTGTGATTATTACCAAGCTGCCCTAACTTTTAACAAACGAGATCTCCTTAGTGTTCTTAAGCCCTACGGAATTAAATCGGCTACCTCCTATTACATCAATAAAGGAGATAAAATTATTACCGAGGACATAATAAAAAAAGTAGGCTTACCTTGTTTTGTAAAGGCTAATAAGGCGGGCTCTAGTTTTGGTATCACCAAAGTGTACAAAAAGGAAGAAATGCCTGGGGCAATAGAAACTGCATTTGAAGAAGATGATGAAATTCTAATCGAATCATTCTTGGACGGAATTGAAGTTTCTGTAGGGGTTATCCAATATCAAGGAAAAACAAAAGTGCTGCCTATAACCGAGATTGTATCAGAAAACGACTTTTTTGATTATTCTGCAAAATATAAAGGCGAATCCCAAGAAATTACTCCTGCAAGAATTTCAAAAATTCAGGAAGAGAAAGTAGTACAAGCAGCTTCCCTAGCCTATGACATCCTAAATATGAGAGGGTATTCTAGAAGCGAATTCATCTTTGTAGGTGACGAACCGTATATGTTAGAAATGAATACCACACCCGGATTAACCAACGAGAGTATTTTACCACAACAAGCAGCGGCAGCAGGAATTTCTCTTTCACAACTGTTTGAAAGCGCTATTTGGCAAGCTTTGGAAGAAAAGAAGTAACTTTGCAGAGAAATTGAATTTTAAAGAATTTACTTACTTTAGTTCACATAAGCAATTAATACCGAATATTTTAATCTGCATCAATGAAAAGACGCGCTATTTTTCCTGGATCGTTTGACCCCTTAACTTTGGGACACTACGATATTATTAACCGTGGTATAACCCTATTTGATGAACTGATTATTGCCATTGGAGTTAATACAGATAAAAACTACATGTTTTCCCTAGAAGATCGCAAACGTTTCATTACCGAAGCTTTTAAGGACGTCCCTAAAATTAAAGTACTCACTTATGAAGGGCTAACTGTAGATTTTTGCAGAAAAATGGATGCAGGGTTTATTCTTAGGGGACTTAGGAATCCCGGGGATTTTGAATTTGAAAAAGCTATAGCACATACTAACCGGAAACTTTCAGATATTGAGACTGTTTTCCTACTTACATCTTCAGGAAAGTCTTATATTAGTTCTTCAATTGTAAGGGATGTAATTCGCAATGGGGGAGACTACACAGGATTGGTACCCGATTCTGTTCGAGTAAAATAATGTATTTTTGCATCCTATATTGCAGCCGTACAAAAGGATTACAAACCATACATAAAATTTAAAACGTTCTCAATAATTATCTTACACCACGGAAACAGGGTTATTCACAACAAACAATTCTATTACTGGAAGGAATAAAATAATATTGCAGCAAACTATCACTAATGTTTAGTAATACCCCCATATCGGCCAACCATTTTCTAATTAAACAACTGCCCCAGGCAACTGCGTTTATAGATAAGAATTTTAAGGTTGTTTTTGTGTCTGACAAATGGGTTGAGGAGTTTAACTTGTCTACTAGAGATATTATAAATGAGCACATCCAGGACTTAGTAGGAATTAGCAGCAAGCAATGGGAAAATAACATTTTACGTTGTTTTAAGGGCAAAAGAACAGAAAATTTCCAGGAGAACTACACCTCTATAGACCGTGAAACGAGATGGTTAAAATGGAATATACTACCTTGGTATAATGAAAACGAGAGCGTAATAGGAGCTATTGTCCAAGCAGAGGATATTACCGCACAAATCAGTAAAGAACAGAAACTTGAACAAGTCCAATTTATCCTAAAAGAAACGAATGAAATAGGAAAAATTGGGCATTGGAAATACAATCAGTCTCAGGATATTTTCTCTAGTTGTCCCATGATCAACAACTTATTGGAAATTGAGGAAGACTCCAAATTGACCTTAGATGAGTATATTGAATTTTACAAGATAGGATACAATAGAAATACGCTGTCCATGGCCATTTTTTCGGCTATGGAAAACAAACAGTCATGGAACGAGAAATTAGAAGTCCTTACCGCCAAAGGGAATCAGAGATGGGTAAATGTATCTGGGAAACCTCTTTATTGTAACGGCAAATATATAGGTATAATTGGCATTGTACAGGATATCACTGATTATGTTATAAAAGAACATCAAACCAAAAGCAACGAGCACCTTTTAAAAACCTTAATCAACAATATTCCACTTCATATTTATATAAAGGACACTCAATCTAAAAAACTTTTAGCCAATAGATCAGAATTAGATCACTGCGGAATAAGCAATGAAGCCGATATAATTGGGAAGGACGATTTTGATATTTACGACAAAGAATTAGCACAAAAATACCGAGATGAGGATTTGGAGGTCATGATCTCTCAAACTCCAATGATTAATAAAGAGCTAAGTCAGGAAAACTCGGACGGAACTACCAATTATTTTTTAAGCTCCAAA
Source organism: Arenibacter latericius DSM 15913 (assembly GCF_000424985.1). Classification (GTDB taxonomy): domain Bacteria; phylum Bacteroidota; class Bacteroidia; order Flavobacteriales; family Flavobacteriaceae; genus Arenibacter; species Arenibacter latericius. The sequence continues at coordinate 50,479 of NZ_KE384285.1, read as the reverse complement.
ATACCGCTAAAAGGACCAAATGGAGAAACTACTGGGTTGGTTGGAATTACCATGGACATTTCTGATATTAAACAGAAGGAAAAAGATTTAAGAAACCTTATAAAGGTTTCCTCCGAACAGAATAAAAAATTGCTCAATTTTGCTCATATTATCTCTCATAACCTACGTTCGCATTCTGCAAACTTCTCCATGCTACTAGAGTTTTTAATAGAGGAAAAAGAGGAAGCGGAGCGTCAAAAGATATTTGGAATGTTAACGGACTCTTCCAATAATCTAATGGAAACGCTCCACACTTTAAATGACATTGTCACCATAAATTCAGAATCTACCACAAACAAAAAAGAGGTATATTTAAACAAACAGGTCCATAAAACGCTCAAACATTTAAACCCACTATTAGAGGAAAATAACGCAACTGTTATTACTGCAATCCCACTAGGGACTTCCTTACAGGTTATCCCTTCTTATTTGGATAATATGCTAATTCAAATCATCTCTAATTCTATCAAGTACAAAAAACCTAATGTCCGCCCCGAAATTAAACTCAGCCTTAGCTATGTGCAAAATTACACGGTGCTAAGCATAGAGGACAACGGGATAGGATTAGACATGAAAAAATATGGAGAGAAACTATTTGGGATGTACAAGACATTCCATGAACATAATGATGCCAAAGGCTTGGGGTTATATATAGTAAAAAATCAGATCGAGGCTATGAACGGAAAGATAAATGCTCAGAGTCAGGTTAACGTTGGTACAACAATAAATTTATACTTTAATGAGGAAAATTAATTCCATTTTCATAGTAGACGATGACCCTATAACCGTATTCGGAATTAATAAATTGCTGAAATCTTTGGTTGAGTGCGAGAATATTTCAGATTTTCAAAATGGCCAAAAAGCTATTGACTATGTTCAGAAACTACTTTTAGAAAACAAAGAATTACCAGATATTATATTCCTAGACATTAACATGCCAATTATGGATGGCTGGGGATTTTTGGAAGAATTTATTAAAATCCCAACAACTAAGTCGGTTAAAATTAACATCGTCACCTCCTCTATAGACCAAAGTGATAAGGATAAATCAGAAAGCTTTAAGTCTTTCACCCACCACCCTATTATTTTTATTAGTAAACCTATAAGCAAGGAAGAAATTATAGAAATCACCAATTTGGATTAATTCATCGGTTTTTAATTAACTTTGATTCATTAGAAATTAAAATTTTCCCCTCATCAGAAATTACCCCATCTTTTATAATTTCTAGGGAATTATTTTTTTTAATTACCAACTAGCAATCAAAGTAATAAGAATGAAATACTTATTTGCCCTTATCATGACGCTCGCCATTATTTCTTGTGAGACCCAATCAGAAAGTAAGACCCTAGAGCTTACCACCGTTTTTGAAAAGAGCAAAGGAAAAGAGACCGCAACTTACCAAGAGACTATTGATTTCTATATTGAACTAGCTAGGGAATTCTCCGAAATAAACATTCAGACTATAGGTAGCACAGATAGCGGCTACCCATTACATATAGTCACCTTTAATTCTGACTCCGAATTTAATTTTAATAAAATAACCAAGGAGAAAAACATCATCCTAATCAATAATGGGATACACCCTGGGGAAAGTGATGGCATAGACGCCAGCATGCTACTATACCGAGACCTTGCTCTTAAAAAAATTACCCCTCCAGAAAACACCGTATTGGTGACGATACCCATCTATAATATTGGCGGCGCATTAAGTAGAAATTCCACTTCCAGAACAAATCAGAATGGACCAAATTCTTATGGTTTTAGAGGAAATACAAAGAACTACGACCTTAATAGAGATTTTATTAAGGCGGACACTAAAAACTCCTATACTTTTTCTAAAATATTTCATTTAGTAAAGCCAGATATTTTTGTAGATAATCATGTGAGCAACGGTGCAGATTACCAATACACCCTAACCCATTTATTTACCCAACACAACAAACTAGACGGTGAATTAGGGAAATATTTACATGAAGAAATGATGCCAACTTTAGAGAAATCGCTAGAAGATGCAGGTTGGGATATTACCCCTTATGTTAACGTATTCAACACCGTGCCAGACAATGGTTTTCGTCAGTTTATGGACTCTCCCCGCTACTCTACCGGATACACTACTCTTTGGAATACTTTGGGACTAATGGTAGAAACCCATATGCTTAAACCTTACAAACAAAGGGTAGAAGGCACCTATGCCATATTAGTAAAGCTTATTGAATTATCGGAGCAGGATCACAGGAAGATAAAAAATCTAAGAGAACACTCTTTTGAACGTTATATAGAAAAAATGACTTATCCCTTACAATGGGCAATAGACACTACTAAAAGTAGCCTTTTAACATTTAAAGGGTATAATGCAGACACCATTATCAGTAAAGTAACTGGATTGCCTAGGTTAAAATACGACCAAAACACTCCCTTTACAAAAGAAATTCCATATCAGAATTACTACACTCCTACCAAAGAGGTAGAAATTCCTAAAGCCTATATTATAAAAAAAGGATGGGATGAAATCATTACGCGCCTAGAAAACAACCTCATTAGCTATGAGATATTAAAGGAGAATAAATCATATACTGTAGAATCTTATAAAATTGACAGTTTTGAAACCTACCAAAACTCCTATGAAGGTCATTACCCGCATTACAACACCAAAGTGATACCTACCCTAGAGAAAATTGAATTCACACCTGGAGACATCTTGGTTCCTACCAACCAAAAAGGATTGCGGTATTTATTAGAAACCTTAGAGCCAGAAGCTACAGATTCTTTCTTCAACTGGAACTTTTTTGATGCAATACTACAACGCAAAGAAGGATTCTCACCTTATGTATTTGAAGATATAGCTCTAGAAACCTTAAAGAAAGATACACTATTAAAATCCGCTTTTTTATTAAAAAAGGAAAGAGACAGTATTTTCGCTAGTAATTGGCATGCACAATTAGATTGGATTTATAAGCGCTCCAATCGTTACGATCCTCACTATATGCAGTATCCGGTATATAGAGTACTTAAGGATTAAACTAACTACTCCTCAAACAAGATTCTAATATTAGCATAAGAGTTTTCCAAGGCCTTTTTAATCTTCTCTGGCCCCTTCCACTTTACTTTTTTAATACCTTCACTGGCTTGCCCTTTTAGATCCCCTTTATAATTGGTTCTCATAGCATACCAATGCACTTGTTTTAATTTATAACCCCCATTCCTTTTAAAAATATGATAGGTTGTTTTAAGAAAATTTTCAATCTTAAGTCCCTTTACTCCAGTTTCCTCTTCCACTTCCCTAAGAGCACACTCTTCTATAGTCTCTCCTTTGTCTAATTTTCCTTTTGGAAGATCCCATTTCCCCTCTCTATAAATAAAGAGAACCTTACCTTCTTTATTGGTAACTACCCCTCCTGCAGCGACTACAAGCGGAATTTTTTTAGAAAATTTCTTTAAAATCTCCTCTTTATTGGGATGATAAATAAAAGCTTCATCGAGCTTTTTTGATGCCAATGCGCTGATAGCCTCATTAATAGAGGAAGTATTTAATAAAAAATATTTATTATTGGTGGCGTCAGACAATTTATTTGTTAAAATCAAAGGTGACTCATTAACAAAAACTTTATACATTTGCGTTATGGTTTTAGATAAAGACACAGCAAAAAAAACGGCCGAACTTCTGTTGCAAATTAATGCAATTAAGTTGAAACCTGAAAATCCTTTTACATGGGCTTCAGGTTGGAGATCTCCAATCTATTGTGATAATCGTATAATTTTATCCTATCCGGTAATAAGAAATTATATGAGGGAACAATTAGGGAAGCAATTAGAAACTCTATATGGCAAACCCGATGTTATAGCCGCAGTGGCAACAGGTGCTATTGGAATAGGGATGTTGGTAGCAGAATATTTGGGTCTGCCTTTTATATACGTAAGGCCAGAAGCAAAAGCTCATGGGCGTCAAAATCAGATTGAAGGCCATTTAGAAGCTAACCAGAACGTGGTAGTTATAGAAGACTTAATTAGTACAGGAAAAAGTAGCCTAAACGCAGTAGAAGCCCTACGAAACAGTGGTGCTAATGTAAAGGGAATGCTAGCGGTATTTTCTTATGGTTTTGCAGTAGCCAATGACAACTTTAAAAATAGCAACGTAGAACTACATACCCTAAGCGATTACGACCACTTACTACAACAAGCTACAGAAACAAATTACATTAAGGAAGATCAACATAAAACCCTAATGGAGTGGAGAACAAATCCCGCTACCTGGCAACAATAAATTATGCATTTAGAGACACCAAAGAAAACCGTAAATAAAAGCAGTAAAGAAGTTTTTGATTTTCTTAACGACATCAAGAATTTTGAAACTTTAATGCCCGACAATATCAGCAAGTTTGAAGTTCTTAATGAGGAGCGTTTCTTATTTGCACTAAAGGGAATGCCAGAAATTGTATTGCAGAAAAAAGAGCAGACGCCATACTCACAACTTGTTTTAGGAGCTGCTAGCGATAAAATCCCTTTTACATTAACCGCAGATATCGTAGAAATAAGCGACTCTGAAAGTGAAGTAGTCCTTAGTTTTGAAGGTCAGTTTAACGCCATGATGGCCATGATGGTTAAATCGCCCATCACTAACTTTATAGGCACGCTATCGCAAAACCTATCTAAGATATAACCAAATTACTATTATACCCCTACTCTTCTATTACCGTAGAATGAGTGGGGTTTCTTTCCCTTCTTCCACCCAAACATTCTTATTACCCATTAGAGGTTTACAATATCATTGTAACTCTCAGACAGCTTATTAAATAGCCATAGTCCACCCCTAATACAACAAGCTCACTTCTTTTAGGTTAAATTCCCGAACAACCTCATCTTCCAAAAGAATTAAAAGCTTGCCAAATGGAGACACCCCTTTTATAACCCCCATAAAAAGTTGACCTTCATTATCCTTAAACGTAGAAGGTTTTCCCTTTCTAAAAAGCTTTTCTTCATAACTTGCATACATGGCCTTAAAATCTTCCTCCTCTGCATTTCCTAGAAAAACTTTCAACTGATAAATAATAGATAAAAGCAACTCATCCAAATCAAAATCCCTACCCAATAACAGCTTTAAAGAGGATACCTGTGACAAGTTTAAAAAGTTCTCTTGATTCACATTAAGCCCAATCCCTACAATAGAAGTATGTATAAACTGACCAGAAAGCACGTTTTCTATCAATATACCACAAATCTTGGAGCGACCTGACATTATGTCGTTGGGCCACTTCACTTTTAAATCCGGCACATTTAATTGCTCTAATGCAGCATAAATAGCCAATGAAACACAAATATTTAACCGGAATTGACGCTCTACTTTCACCCCTCTATAATGCTTCAAAACGCTAAACGTCAGGTTCTTACCAGGATCCGAGATCCAACTAGCACCCATTTGCCCCCTTCCTTTTGTTTGGGAATAGGCGGAAACTACCGTAAAATCCTTTAACTTGCATCCTTGCATTAAGTTTTTTAAATATGCATTTGTAGACTCCGTGGCACTAAGTTTGATTAACTCCATTTACAATTGTATGTTTATAGTATAATGTATTGTTAAAAACAATGCGTTAAAAAACAAAATTATAATAACTTTGTAAAAATTAAATTTTTTGAATGCAGAATAGGAAAAGTAGCGCAGATGAGTTAATCGCTTTAATTATAAGTGGAATAGAAGAAGTTAAAGGACACGATATAAAATTATTAGACCTTAGAGATATTGAGAATACTGTTTGCGACTACTTCATAATATGCAATGGTACTTCCAACACCCATGTAAATGCCATAGTAGGCTCTATCCAAAAAACTGTTAGCAAGGCTATAAAAGATAAACCATGGCACGTAGAAGGCGCTGAAAACGGCGAATGGGTGCTAATGGACTACGTCAATGTAGTAGCGCATGTTTTTCAAAAACAGATAAGAGAATATTATGATATTGAAGGTCTTTGGGGTGATGCCAAAGTAACCGTAGTTGAAAGTAGCTTCAATCAGTAAAAAACAATAATGGCAAAAGAAAATAAAACGACTCCTAAAAAACCAAAGTTTAATACTTGGTGGATATACGGATTAATAGCAGTAATGCTAATTGGGTTTCAATTTTTCAGTGGTGGAAATTTTGCAAGCACCAAAAAAGCGAACATTTCAGAACTTCAGGATTATCTGAGGAATGGTGATATCAAGAGAATTCTGATTATCACTAATACCAAACAGGCAAAAGTATTCCTTAATGAGGAGGCGCTAAAGAAAGATGTACATAAAGATGTTGCTGACCAAGCCTTCTCAATGAGTGCTTCTTCTCTACCCCAATACGTAGTAAATTATGGGGATCAACAGAATTTTGAAAATGCCATTAACTCAATAAAAGCGGAAAATGAAAGTTTGGACACCAAACTTGACTATGACCAAGAGTCGAACGTTTTTAGCGATCTACTGTTTACTTTACTCCCATTTGTTCTTATTATAGCTATTTGGATTTATCTGATGCGACGTATGTCTGGTGGTGCCGGAGGCGGTGCAGGCGGACAGATATTTAATATTGGAAAATCTAAAGCAAAGCTTTTTGACGAAAAAACAGATACTAGAACTTCTTTTAAAGATGTTGCTGGTCTAGAAGGTGCTAAAGAAGAAGTAGAAGAGATTGTAGAATTTCTTAGAAATCCAGATAAATACACCTCATTAGGAGGAAAAATTCCTAAAGGCGCCCTCTTAGTAGGTCCTCCAGGAACAGGAAAAACTCTTTTAGCTAAGGCTGTAGCCGGAGAAGCTAAAGTTCCTTTTTTCTCTCTTTCCGGTTCAGATTTCGTAGAAATGTTTGTAGGGGTAGGTGCATCTAGAGTTAGAGACTTATTTAAACAAGCAAAAGACAAATCACCTTCTATTATTTTTATCGATGAGATAGACGCCATTGGTAGAGCTAGAGGGAAAAACAGCTTAACCGGATCTAATGATGAAAGGGAGAATACCCTTAACCAATTGCTAACGGAAATGGATGGTTTTGGTACTAATACTAACGTAATAGTACTTGCCGCTACCAACCGTGCAGATGTTCTAGACAAGGCTCTTATGAGAGCTGGACGTTTTGACAGGCAGATCTATGTAGATCTTCCGGACATTAGGGAGCGAAAAGAAATATTTGAGGTGCATTTGAGACCCATTAAAACGGCCGAGACCTTGGATGTTGATTTTCTTGCAAAGCAAACACCTGGATTCTCTGGTGCCGATATTGCCAACGTTTGTAACGAAGCAGCATTAATAGCCGCTAGAAAAGAGAAAAAGGCGGTTACCAAACAAGACTTTTTAGACGCTGTAGATAGAATAGTAGGCGGTCTAGAGAAAAAGAACAAAATAATTACCCCAAGAGAAAAAGAAACCATTGCCTATCATGAGGCAGGACATGCTACGGTAAGCTGGATGTTAGAACATGCCGCCCCATTAGTAAAGGTTACTATTGTACCTAGGGGACAATCCCTTGGGGCAGCTTGGTATCTGCCGGAAGAGCGATTAATCGTTAGACCAGACCAGATGAAAGATGAGATGTGCGCCGCTTTAGGAGGTAGAGCTGCAGAACAAGTAATCTTTGGAGAAATTTCCACTGGAGCACTTAGTGACTTAGAAAAAATCACCAAGCAAGCAAGAGCAATGGTTACCGTTTATGGACTTAATGACAAAATTGGGAATTTAACGTATTATGATTCCTCCGGGCAAAACGAATACGGATTCACCAAACCATATAGCGAACAAACTGCTCATACTATAGATACAGAAATATCTAAGTTAATTGAGGAGCAGTACCAAAGAGCTATTGAGCTTTTATCTGATAACAAGGATAAACTTAAAGAGCTTGCTGAGCGGTTATTAGAAAAAGAAGTTATCTTTAAGGACGATTTAGAGAAAATATTTGGACAGCGACCTTTTGAAAAAGACCAAGCTCTTGAAGCAGAGGAAGCTAAAAATAAAGAGAAGTTGTCTAAAGTAGAAGAAACTGCGGAAAAAGACGAAGAAGACAAAGCAGAACCGCAGACTGAAAAATAAATTCTAAATTAACCCGTTGTTTTCTTTGAGTTGATAGCTAATGAAGCGTTTATATTTTAATGAGATTGTTTGATAAGCTTTTTGGAGGTGGCAAAAAAAAGGTTCCTAAAGAACAAGTAGAGACCAGAGGACAACATATGCCTGATCTCCAAATCCCTGTAGATGAAAAGTTCACTATTAACTTTAAACGCAACGGGGGTAAGTTTCTGTATTGTGATTCCTTTGATGAAGTCTATGCCAACTTAGATAATATCATTATTGAGAACAAATGGCAGGATCAAACCTTTTTCACAATGGACGATCGCTTGGCAGAAAGATTTTCAGAACGCGACATAAGCTTCACCGATATTCCTAGTAGAAGTCAGATATTCTTTACCACTTGCGAGCATTTAATTGCCCAAAATGGTTCTATCTTGGTGTGCTCAAATCAACTTAAAGAAAGAAAGCTAAATGAACTTCCCTCTAACCTAATTGTTTTTGCAACCACAAGTCAACTAGTAGAATCTATAGGGGAAGGATTAAAAATAATCAACAAGAAGTATAAAAAACAAATTCCGGCTAACATCACTACCATAAAACATTTCTTACCTACAGATGAGAATTCAGATGATTTTCTAACTTACGGAAGTAGTTCTAAAAATCTATACTTGTTACTTCTGGAAGACTTATAGTATGAGAGAGATTTTAAGGAGGTTATTAACAGGGGCTGTATTTGTCATTTTATTATTTTCAGCCATTTTTCTAAGTTCAGATGCATTCAATTTCCTCTTTATGACCTTTGGTCTTATTTGTCTTTATGAGTACAAACGAATGATCAAACTTAGGGGATACCATGTTTTTATAGCCTATTTGGGATTATGGTGGACCTACATTTATTTAGTCCAAGATAAGATTCTCATTAATATTTTGATGTTTGCCTCAATAACAGTTAATTTCGCACTGTTATTTTATTTATTTTCAGGAAAGGAAAAACTATTTAACAACTTACAAAAATTCCTTATTGGTCTATTTTATATAGGGGGTGGATGTATTTTTCTAACTATGATTCCTTATAAAGATAAGAGCTTTGCTAAGATCTTAATTATGGGAGTTTTCATCCTGATTTGGGTAAACGATTCTTTTGCTTATTTAGTAGGCAAAAGTATAGGAAGAACAAAATTGTTCCCATCGGTTTCCCCAAAAAAGACTATAGAAGGAACCTTAGGGGGATACCTATTTGCATTGGGAGCCGCCTATTTTATGTCTAAGTATGAAACAAATATCTCACTTGCACAATGGCTGATATTAGCAACGGTTATTGTATTAGCGGGCAGCTTGGGAGATCTTGTTGAATCAAAATTTAAGAGAGCTGCAGGGGTAAAAGATAGCGGAGCAATTTTACCAGGCCACGGCGGTATGTTAGACCGATTAGATAGTTTGGTTTTTGCCGCACCTTTTGCATATTTAACATTAACAATATTTAAACATGTTTCATAAAGAAGGACAGAAAATTATCGTCACCACATTTATCCTAGTATGTGCGGTGGCTTTGTTGAGCCATTACTTTATAGCAATTCCTTGGTTAAGGCTTAGCCTACAAATTGGAGCATTGCTAGTTCTTATCCTGATTCTTCAATTTTTTAGAAACCCTTCCCGTAAGAGCCCTAAAAATTTTGACGATATATTAGCACCTGTAGATGGCAAGGTGGTAGTAATAGAGGAAGTTGAAGAGACCGAATATTTCAAAGATAAGCGTATACAGGTATCTATTTTTATGTCCCCTGTAAACGTCCATGTAACCCGTTACCCCGCTACTGGTGTAATTAAATTTTCTAAATACCACCCTGGTAAGTATTTGGTAGCCTGGCATCCAAAATCTAGTGAAGAAAATGAAAGAACTACCGTGGTACTAAATACACCAAAATACGGAGATATCCTTTACCGCCAAATAGCTGGTGCCTTGGCTCGTAGAATTGTAAACTACGCAGAGGTTGGAGAAAGCGTTTACCAAGGAGAAGACGCTGGATTTATAAAGTTTGGTTCAAGAGTAGATTTGTTTTTACCTTTGGATAGTGCAATTTGTGTAAAACTGGGCCAAAAGGTTGTTGGGGCTCAAACGTGTATAGCAACCAAAAAGGTTGAAAAGGAAAATGAATACTGATCAGAAATTACTTAAGGATTTCAATGAAGCAGTCAGCTTGGTAAACGCTTATACAGACCCTTTACCTGCAGACCTTCTATTAAGGCTATACGCGTATTTTAAAATTGCTAATCGCAGTTTTAGTCACCCCGGTAGCAGAACCCCCTTAATAAACGCATTTAAGGCCAACGCCCTTATACAGGCAAAAAATGTGAGTACAAAAGAGGCTATGGAAAAATACATTGCCTTGGTAAACAAAGAGATTAAACAAAAGCTGAAATAAACTACTGCTAGTTTAACCTCAACATCGTTTACTACAGTCCAAATCTTTCCTATTGACTTAAAAGACGGCTTAACAGCCTCCTTTAAAGAACAACACACACATTTATCCTATTTCAACTCTACCATCCTTAGAAAGCTCCTTATCGGCTAACTGCTCCATTCTACCCTTCCTCCCTTGCTCTAAATAGGTAAAATACACCCCACCAATTATAGTTAGTAAGAAATAGGCAGAAATCCATATAGAAGCATGGGGTAAATAGTTATTAAGCCCAAAAAAGTCCCCAGAGTACCATACCCACAAAATACCAGCTAATCCTCTACCCACTTCTATCCAAACAGCATACTCCTTTCTATCCATCAGTGTAGTATACCCATAAATTCCCACAAAAATAAACCCACTAAACCAAAGCAGACCATCAAAACCAATCTCCACGTAATTATAAAACATAAACATCATAAGGAACAAGCTAAATGCCATTTGGAAAATAGAATACAACTTTATTCCTAATGTAGCTTGAGGAGCGTATCGCTTAAAATGATATACATCCGTTATAATCTCTATAGGATATGCTTCTTTCACATCTTTTGGCCTCCATCCTGTTGGCATAAACCAGATGCGAATCTTATCCCAATAACTTCTAGTATACCAAGCGTCTTTCATGATTCTCAATAGGTGCTGAAAATTAATTAAAATAGGATTCCATGTAGCTGCTGGCTTTAACACACCATACTGTGGCGGCACCTCTTCTAATTCCTCTTGAAAAGTGCCAAACATCCTATCCCAAATACAGAGCACCTGACCTAAATTCTTATCTATATACTCTGGATTAATTGCATGGTGCACCCTATGCTGAGAAGGAGTCACCAAAACATATTCTAACCACCCCATTTTATTGATATGCCTAGTATGATACCAAAATTGTGCAAATAGGTGTATTGGCGCTAATACTGCAATCACTACATGAGGTACTCCCAAGACCGCAGCAGGAATTAACAATAAGGAAAAATATCCTATTAAATTAGAAATAGGCTGTCTTAGGGCACAGGCCAAATTAAATTCTTCACTACTATGATGAATAACATGCTGATTCCAAAATATATTTACTTTATGACTCAACCTATGATTCCAATAGCCAGCAAAATCAATGACCACAAAAGCGATTAACCATACCAACCAGCTGGTCTTTATTTCGGTGATAGCCAAATGCTCTAATAAAAAAGGATAAGAGACCACTATTAATGCAAGGCCTAAGGTATCTTTAATAATATTGGTAAGTCCAGAACTTATGCTAGAGACCGTATCCATTACCTTATGCATCTGGTTTTTTACAAAATAGCCATACCCTATTTCTATGGTTAGAAGCACTACAAAAAAAGGAATAGCATATAACAATGCAGTTGCATAAGTTTCCATAAGTAAAGAAATAGTCCTATCAAATATAACAAAAATCACCAAAGCATTTGGTATTAACTATACCCAAGCCAATTGACAGAAAACATCAACTTCTATTTTTTACTGAACAGGAATGACTCTAGTTCGCTAAATAATTATTATTACATTTAAAATCAGTTTGCATTAGATTTGAATAAATCATAAATTGGAATCTCTACTACTAATTCAACAATAGAGCACTATTTTGTAAAAATATTCACCAATTGTCCCGCTAACCAATATTTAAATAAACTCTTATAGGATAATTTACCATTACGTTAAAATGTAGTTATTTAAAAGATTCAAAAACCAACCAACCAACATGAATTTCAAAGTTATTTTCTCATCCCTATTTTTCCTTTTCAATATTGGATTAATCGGCTTTTGTTATGGTCAGATGCAGTCTTCCAACACATTGAATAAAAACCAAAGTAATATAACCACTGAACCACTCGGAAAAGACAATGTAGCACACCAATGGGCCTTAATGGCCTTAGAAGGAACTGCTAACGACACCGACCGCTTTAACCCAAGGCCTACTGTAACCTCGAGATATTTGGGGCTAATATTCACTGCCATGTTTGATGCGTGGTCTCGCTTAGATGAAAACGCAGAAACTGTATACTTAAAAAACACTGAAAAACTAACCGCAGATAAGAGAACTTTAAAAAATAAGGAAATAGCTATTAGTTACGCCGCTTATAGGACACTTAACGAATATTATTATTCCGACAGTTCCCTGTTCCAAAGTAAAATGATTCAATTAGGGCTAGACCCAAATAATTACTCTACAGATCCCAACACACCCGAGGGAATTGGAAACCTAGCTGCTAAGATGGTGATACAAGCTCGGAAAAATGATGGCTCTAACCAATATGGAGAGGTAAATGGTTCTAATGGTCAACCTTATTTTGATTATACCAACTACCATCCTGTAAATGACATCGATAAAAATATTGACCTCAACCGTTGGCAACCAAAATATTTCATCAACAATAAAGGTGAAAAATACAACCCTGGATGCCTTACTCCGTATTGGCAAAAAGTATCACCATTATTATTGGAGACTGCCGATCAGTTTAGACCAGGACCGCCCCCTATGGTTGGCTCTAAACAGTTAGAAGAAGAAGTAGCGGAAGTGATTGAGCTACAAGCAAAATTAACTCCCGAAAATAAAGCTCTAGTAGAATTTATGAGGGATGGACCCAAATCCGTTCAACAAGCTGGACATTGGCTGAAATTTGCATTGGACGTATCTTCAAGAGACAATAACAACTTAGATAGAGATATTCAAATGTTCTTTTTGGTAGAATCAGTAGCCATGGACGCATTTATTTCCTGTTGGGATTCTAAAATGTATTATGACTATGCACGCCCGTATGCATTGGTACACAATTATTATCAAGATCAGGTAATTAAAGCATGGGGAGGTCCAGACAAAGGAATGATGGATATAAAAGGACAGAATTGGCGTCCTTATTCCCCAGATGAATTTCTTTGCCCTCCTTTTCCAAGTTATGTTTCTGGCCACAGCACAATAAGCGGTGGATGTGCAGAAGCACTTAAATTATTTACAGGAAGTGATTATTTCGGCATAGAAGTAGAACTAATTCCCGGCGCACTTACTGAACCAAACAGCACGAGTGACCCAGTAATAATTGAGTTCCCCACATTTACTAAAACTGCAGATCTTGCGGGTATATCCAGGGTTATGGGAGGATATCATATTCAGGCAGATAATATTGCCGGCCTGGAATTAGGCAGAAAAATCGCGCATCATCACTACGAGAAATTTCTTCAGCTTATTGGAGGGAATAAAGATAGCAAGTAAAAAAGCACCACCGCTTTAACCAATAAACAAGGACATAATATACTAATGTGAAGTTACTCTTCTTGATTACAAATTTATAGGCATGTAATCCTTAAGAAACTTTCTGCACCAATGCTTAGCCTTGTTTATTTATCGAGCAATAGGCCTAATTTCCTTGCTGTACCTATTTTATACAAACACCTCACCAAATAAAAAGGTGTAGTGTAAGTAATTCTTTTTTAGTTAAACGGTCCAATCATTATATGAGCCCTATGGGTACCTGGATCCATTAACCAAGGCATCCCTGGAGCATGTGGCTTATCTGGCAAGCCGGTAGACTCAACGGTGGCAAATGGCGTGTAAATCACATACCGGAACTTGCCGTTATTTAATTCGCCTGTTTTAGGGTTATAATCCTCCGATTTCCCATAATACACATAAAGCATACTGGGCTCCCCTGGCATCTTTAATTCTCCCGAGGCAACCTCATTTGCTCTAATTTCTCTAATCTCAGGAACTGATTTCCCTTGTGCAGACAGCTCCCTGCCACGTGCAATAAATGGATCTAGTTTAGAATAGTAACAAGATACACTAATACCATCTTTCTCAGGATTATCTGCAACACAAACTAAATTATTAGTCCCCTCTCTTAAGACAATTAATTCGCCATTGGTATCATAACCATAAACTTTAGCACCTTCCTTATCCTCCTCAGATAACGGTAGAACGGCCGTTTTAATTTGAATTTCACTAGGGAGTATTTCCGTTTTAGCATCTTGTGCCATTAAAGGCGCCACCATTAACAACAAACTATACAACAATAATGTTCTCATATTTTTCCTTTTTTTTGTTTGAACTCGTTTTTTAATGATTCATTATCACAATTACCTAATATAACTATTTACAGTGAGTATCCTAGGATAAAGCAACACCTAATAGTGTTTTCAACTGATATTATCAAAAAACAGAAGGCAAGCAAATATTGAATAATGCAATTAACCCAAGCCTAGACGGAACCGGCAGGAAAGCTCCGGATTAACCCTAATCTCTTTTAATAAATATAAATATCTTTTTCCAATGAAAGTAATTACCCTAACCTAAAATAATTGCTCTCTTGAGACCACCTAACCTAAGTATCCCTTACATTTGCCTGTATAACAACAACACATAAGACTATGACGGTTCGTGCTTTTTTAATAGAACTAAGAAATAACCCAGAAGAAATTTCCTTTGGGGATACCATTCAAGTTATTGACACTTATTATAATTTTGAGCCCACAGCTTTTAAAAATGGTGCTATTTCCAATGAACCTGGACAGAATACAGGCTCTTGCAAAGTATTTTCCTTTGCACAACATCACAAATTAACCAAAGAAGAAACCTTGGCTTGCTTTGGGAGTTACTACCGTAATGACGTATTAAAAAATCCCGAGGGAGAAGACCATCAAAATATTCGTAATTTCATAAAGTTTGGATGGGAAGGAATAGTATTCAACAAAGAAGCCCTAAGCATCAAATGATATAAGTATTTTGACGGGGATGTATATTCTACAACTTATTTCCCCTCCTACAATACTTTCCGTATTCCAATAAACAAAAAAACAAATACGGTATAAAATATAAAAAAGGGAATAATAAAATCGGCCCAACCAACAACCAGCATAAGGCCAATAAGTAGCAATTGGAAACCTAAACCATAAATAGAAACTGCTGTCATTAACCAATTAGGGAGCTTTCCATTATCAGAGGCGCTTCCATCCAAGAAGTAAATAATTTGATCAAACCCTCCATATAACAATCGGTAACACCCAAAGAGAAGATCTACATTTCTTTGCTGCTCCCCCTCCATCGCCACTGGCGTATCTTTCTCGAAAACCCTACTAGTAGTATCCCCGTGATGTCTATTTCTTAAAATAACATAGTAATAATTATATAGGGTTCCCTGCAATTGCATACCACAGAAGGCCAATAACGTCCAAATAATGCCAGTATTTGTGATATATCCTATTGCCAGTAGAATAAAAAGATTTAAAATAATATCAGCAATAGAATCGTAATAACGACCAGTATAGGAAGGAGTATTTTTTATTCTTGCCAATTCCCCGTCGGCAGCATCTAAAATCGATTTCAACACTAAAAAGAATACGACGCCCCAGAAATGTCCACTTAAAATACACCCTACGCCTAACAAACCTGAAATAATAAATAAGGTAGTAAGGTGCAGGGGAGATACCGCAGTGTTTTCCAATCCCTTTGCAATTACTCTCCCTACAGGCCTGCCATAGTCCGAAAGATCTAAAAATCTATGGTTATTTGGTAATTTAGACATTTCGGAAATCGGCATAGATAATGGTATTGCACTCTATTAAAAAGGGATTTTCAACGTACAATCTCTAGTACAAAACTAGAGTCCTTTGTATAAAGCACTAAAAAATTTAGGCTTCTAAAATTTCCAATTGCTGAAGAATATCTTCCTCTCCTACGGGATATGAGATTCCGTCCACTATAGTTTTGTAAACATCATCAAAAAGATGCAAGTAATTAGAAGTTATGGAAGCTGTTTCCTCCTGCTCCTTTTCTCCCTTTTCATTGATTGTATAGAGTATTCCATTTTTATTTGTGTCCTCTCTTCCAAAATCTGGATGGTTCGGCGACATTCCCGCTAAAAGTTGTGTCTCCTGAATATCTGTCCGTTGTTTAATATAAGAACCTTTAGAGCCATTTAGCACAAAGGAAGCCTGTGGCTCTACCACCAGCATACTCATGGTAATAAACACCTGAAAACCTTCTGGATACACTAAATGAATATGAGCATAATCGTCTACTTGGGTGTTGGGTCTAAATTGCCCTGTATTCTTTCTCCACTCTATAGGATTTCCAAAGAGTGCTATAGCTGCATCTAAAAGATGCGGTCCTAAGTCGTAGAGCAATCCACTACCTGGCACAGGAGTCTCCTTGGCTACTTTTGGACCAATATGATGCCTATATCTATCATACCTAAAATGCGCCTCTACAAGAGTACCTAACTTACCCGAATCTAAAACTTCTTTTACAGAAAGGAAATCGCTATCATAGCGCCTATTTTGATAAGGGAGAATATGCTTACCTTTTTCACGAGCCAAGGAGAAAAGCTCATTAGCTTCTTCGGTAGTTACACAAAATGGCTTTTCTACAAGCACATGTTTATTTGCATTTAGGGCCTTTTTAGCAAAATCGAAGTGAGTGAAATTTGGAGTATTTACTACAACCAACTCTATTTCTGGGTCCAATAAAAGCGCCTCTACGCTATCGTAACTTTTTATATGAGGATAGATTTCCTTTGCTTTTTTGGTAGTCCTTTCAACCACAGCCATAAGCTCAAAGCCTGAATGCACTTCTAAAAATGGGGAATGAAAGAGTTGCCCAGACATCCCGAAGGATAATACACCTGTTTTAATTATTTTTTTTGTCATGTATTCTTTATAAGATCTCCTTGCTGAGATAACTCAGCAAGGAGATTATTAGTTAAAGTTATTTTACGGCAATATCAATGCGCTAACTTTCTTCTCCAAAATACATTTAAAAAAACAGGCTTTATGCTGTTACTGGCTTAGCAATCTTACTCCAAACTCGCCAAGCTTTTTTTCAATGTTTCTATTTTGGCAATAGCATCTGCTTCTTTCTTACGCTCAATTGAAATTACTTTTTCCGGAGCATTATTTACAAACCTTTCATTAGAAAGTTTCTTTTGCACGGAAGCCAAAAAGCCTTCTGTATATTTTAGCTCTTCCTGCAATTTAAGAATTTCAGCTTTAATATCTATTGCTCCAGCCATCGGAATAAAATATTCATTGGATTTAACCCTAAATGTCAAGGCACCATCTACAGAAGCGTCTACATAAGAAATTTGAGACACATTGGTAAGCTTTGCAATCACCACGTCCCATTCCTTACTTATATTCCCTTCGTTTAATACAGAAAGCTCCAAGGATTCTTTCATAGGAATATTTTTCTCCTTCCTAATAGTTCTAATACCAGAAACAACCTCGGAAGCAAAATCGAACCCTGCAACCAACTCCTCATTTACCGGTAGTATTTCTGGCCAACTTGCAACTACAAGCGCCTCTTCTGGGGTACGATCGGTTATATGCTGCCAAACCTCTTCCGTAAGGAAAGGCATAAATGGGTGCAATAGTTTTAGGTTCTCTTCAAATATTTTAATTACCGCATCAAATGTGGTACGATCTATTGGTTGTTGGTATGCTGGCTTAATAATTTCTAACAACCAAGAACTATAGTCGTCCCAAATTAATTTATATATCGCCATTAGGGCGTCAGAAATACGGTATTTACTAAAGTGATCCTCTATCTCCACCAAAGCTTTATTGAATTTAGCGGTATACCATTCAATTCCTAGCTTCGATGCTTCTGGTTGCGGTAAATCGGCTATCTCCCAACCTTTTAATAATCGGAAACCGTTCCATATCTTATTTGCAAAGTTTTTCCCTTGCTGGCATAGCGCCTCATCAAACATAAGGTCGTTTCCTGCTGCCGAGCTCAACAATAACCCTACGCGCACCCCATCGGCACCATAATCCTCAATTAACTTTAAGGCATCTGGTGAATTCCCAAGGGACTTAGACATTTTACGACGTTGTTTATCACGTACCAATCCAGTAAGATATACATTTTGGAAAGGTCTTTCGTCCCGATATTCATATCCAGAAACAATCATTCTGGCTACCCAGAAGAATAAAATATCCGGACCGGTCACCAAATCATTTGTAGGATAATAGTAGTTTATCTCCTTATTATCTGGCTCCAAAATACCATTAAACACGCTAATTGGCCATATCCATGAAGAAAACCATGTATCTAAAGCATCTTCATCCTGTCTTAACGCCTCTAAGGTTAAATTTGGATTCGCAGATTTTTTCTTTGCCAACTCTAAAGCTTGCTCCTTACTTTCTGCCACAACAAAGTCGTCCTGACCATTACCAAAGTAAAAGGCCGGAATCTGCTGTCCCCACCACAACTGTCTAGAAATATTCCAATCGCGGATATTTTCCATCCAATGACGATAGGTATTCTCAAACTTCTTAGGAAATAATTTTATGTCTTCATCTTCCAATACCGCTTTTATAGCAGGCTTGGCCAATTCTTCCATACGTAAGAACCACTGATCGGATAACCTTGGCTCTATCACCGCTTTAGTCCTTTCTGAAGTTCCTACTTTATTTAAATGATTCTCTGTTTTAACTAAAAAGCCCTTCTCCTCTAATTCCTTGGTGATGGCTTTACGCACCACAAAACGATCTTGACCTTCATAATGCAGACCGTAACTATTTAAAGTGGCATCTTCGTTAAAGATATCTATCGTCTCAAGATTATGCTTATCCCCTAATTCCTTATCATTTACATCATGCGCAGGTGTAACTTTAAGACATCCTGTACCAAATTCTACATCTACATATTCGTCTTCAATAATAGGAATTACCCTATTACAAATAGGTACTATTGCCTTTTTTCCTTTTAAATGTACATAACGCTCATCATTAGGATTAATACAAATTGCAGTATCTCCTAGGATGGTTTCGGGTCTAGTAGTAGCAATTGTTAAGGTATCTTCTGAACCTTCTATCTTGTAGGACAGATAATACAATAAGCCTTGTCTTTCCTCATATATCACTTCCTCATCAGACAAGGTTGTTTTTGCTTCAGGATCCCAATTCACCATTCGGTATCCCCTGTAGATAAGCCCTTTATTAAATAAATCTACGAATACTTTAATTACAGAGGCTGACATGTTGTCATCCATAGTGAATTTAGTGCGGTCCCAATCACAAGAACAGCCTAATTTTTTCAACTGCTCTAAAATAACGCCCCCGTATTCGTGGGTCCAGTCCCAAGCATGACCAAGAAACTCTTCTCTGCTAAGATCCTTTTTATCTATTCCTTGCTCTTTAAGCTTTGCCACCACCTTAGCTTCGGTAGCAATAGAGGCGTGGTCCGTACCCGGTACCCAACAAGCATTTTTACCCTTTAAACGGGCTCTGCGTATCAAAACATCTTGGATTGTATTGTTAAGCATATGCCCCATATGTAATACCCCTGTAACATTTGGTGGCGGAATAACTATGGTGTAAGGCTCTCTTTCATCTGGTTCGGAGTGAAAATAATTATGCTTAATCCAATAGTCGTACCACTGACCTTCTATGGTCTGCGGGTCGTATTTTGAAGGTATTCCCATTGTTTGGAACAGTTTTTGTTACCCTATATAGGGCGATTACTAAAATGATTACTCTTTTAAAGTTACTTGAGGTAGTCCTATGGTTTTTTGCCTAGTTAGAAATACGAAACAAAAATAAGTAACGTTATTACATAACAAAAGAATTTCTGAGGTTCATTAAAAACATTTATTTTTGAAATTCACCCAAAACTAAAAATGATGAAAAAATTAGTACTAGTTTTATTTATTGGTCTATTAGGATTTGGCCTAACCGCTCAAGAAAAAAAAGCGAAGATTAAATTTAAGACAGACATCGTCGATTACGGGGAAATTGCTAAAGGCAGTGATGGCTTACGTGTCTTTGAGTTCACCAATACTGGTGATGCACCCCTTATAATCAGCAAAGTAAGTTCTACTTGTGGATGTACTATCCCTAAAAAGCCAGAAGCTCCTATTTTACCTGGAAAAACAGGTGAGATACAAGTGAAGTATGACACTAATAGGGTTGGTCCAATTAGAAAAGCCATTACGGTTATCTCTAATGCGGATACACCAACGGTAGTTTTAAAACTAAAAGGGGAGATTAAGGCCGCACCAGGTAAGTAGTAAAAAAACTCCCAATATAATTTAAAACTTGTTTGATGGATAATATTATCCATCAAACAAGTTTTTTTTATTTAAACATCTTTTTAAGCACATAGGAGACAATCACATCAGTTCCTAATCGTCCCACATGAACCTTTACTTTCTTCCCTTCCTTTTCATTGAGCATTTTTAAGATTTGTTGCAGTTCATAATTGTGAATTTTCTTTCCGTTAACAGCCAAAATAATATCTCCTTCACGTAGCCCAGCTTCCTGCCCAGGACTTCCCACACGTATCCCTGAAACAATAATCTCTGGAACCACACTTAAACGGGTCTTATCTTCAAAAAGAATTTGAACATTACCAAAAGAATCACCCTTCTCCAAAGCCACCCCTTTAGCATCTGTTATACGCTCAGAAATAAAACGCATCCCGTTATGTTGTAGGTCTATACCACTTAAATTATAATTAAAGGGATCGTCAAATAGGCTATTCTTACGAAGACTAATAGTTTTAGCACCGTAATTAAAAACCATAGTAAACCTTTTTAATACTTCCCCTCCTAAGCTACCATTTCTGTCTCCTAGATTAAAAATACCACTAAAATATTCCATATCCGGAAAGGCGGTCTTAGCCTCATTTAACTGAAAGTCGCCCAATAAGAGGCCTTTTATCTTTGTTCTTTTCCCATAAACGCTACCACTTAATCCTTGACCTAAAAAATCCTCATAATGGCTAAGTGGAATAGCTAAACCTTTTTCTTCATCCTGAAACAACCAAAGGGCATCAGAACTTCCGGAGTCAATTAACAGCTTAACTGGAATATTCTGACGGTCATCCATAACCACATTTGCCTCTAGATAGGCTTTATTACTTTCGATATGTAGCGGTAAAGTTTGTGTTTTCTTATTATTCTTAGGCTTATAGTGCTTAGGATCGTACAATTTAATTACTTTGGAAGTGTAATTAATAGATACCACAAAATCGCGAAATAAATCATACCCTATAATTCCGTGCACCACCATCCCCAATCTTGGGGAGAAATTGAGCGCCCTATCCATTACCACATAAAGTAGCTGCTGATTGTTTCTTGTATTGCCAATTTTAAAGGTGTTATTAGAAGACTTTAATGCTTCAATAGGTTCTCCATTCCCAAGTCCCCTAATTATTACCTCTGAAACATCGTTAATTTGAATAGAATCTTGATCCGAAATATTAAAAAGAATGGGAGTACTCACTCCAGAATCTAATATAAAGGTAAGCTTAGCTCCATTTACATCTACTGGAATAAGAATTAGGTTGTTTACTAGTTTAAATTTAACCTTTTCATATTTTTTGCCATGAGACAAGGTGTATTGTTGGGCGTATAAAAAAACTGGCAGACAAAAGAGCAATAACCAAGAACGTTTAAAGAAAGAGATCATGTCTATTTGTTTTATACCATTCTCTTAAATTTACGATTTTATAAGCAGTTATCCACGTTATTTAACAGTTTTAGAGGATAGAATTCTTCCTCTAACCCCCCAAGTTAAAGGGTACATCCTTTTGAATAACAGATCGCACTGAGCTATAAATAAGAAAATTCTTATAATAGCTGCGACAAGAGAAATTTAGATTAAAATTTATCTAATTCTATTGTTTTCTCCACCCCTATTTCTCATTTTTGTACAAAACATCATATTTATGCCATCAATTTCGAAGAAAGGCTTATCCATGCCCGAATCCCCAATTAGAAAATTAGTTCCTTATGCCGAGGCGGCAAAAGAAAGGGGAATTGAGGTCATCCACCTCAATATTGGACAGCCAGACATCAAAACCCCTCAAGTAGCTTTAGATGCGGTAAAAAACAATGATATAGAAATACTATCATATTCCCGTACGGAAGGTTCCGAGGAGTATAGACAAAAGATAGCAAAGTATTATGCTAAGAATGATATTGACGTTACTGCGTCTCAAATTATAGTAACTACAGGTGGATCCGAAGCATTAGCATTTGCCATGAATTCTATTGCAGATGCGGGGGATGAGATTATTATCCCTGAACCGTTTTATGCTAATTACAATGGATTTGCTACCGCTTCTGGACTTAATGTAGTTCCGGTAACTTCTACCATAGAAAACAACTTCGCCCTTCCTCCTATTGAGGAGTTCGAAAAATTAATCACTCCGCGTACCCGTGCTATCCTTATTTGTAACCCAGGAAATCCCACAGGATACTTGTACAGTAAGGAAGAAATAAAAAAATTAGCGGCCATTGTAAAAAAACACGACCTTTTCTTAGTAGCTGATGAAGTTTACCGGGAATTCACTTATGAAGGTCGCGAACATTATTCTATTATTCAGGAAAAAGGATTAGAGAAGAATGCTATAGTAGTTGATTCGGTTTCCAAAAGATATAGCATGTGTGGCGCTAGAATAGGGTGCTTAGTTTCCAAAAATGATGAAGTGATAAAAACGGCCCTAAAATTTGCTCAAGCACGTCTTTCTCCTCCTACCTATGCACAAATTGCTAGTGAAGCAGCATTGGAAACCCCACAGCGTTATTTTGATGACATAAAGAAAGAATAC
This sequence comes from Arenibacter latericius DSM 15913, assembly GCF_000424985.1. GTDB lineage: Bacteria > Bacteroidota > Bacteroidia > Flavobacteriales > Flavobacteriaceae > Arenibacter > Arenibacter latericius. The sequence continues at coordinate 27,390 of NZ_KE384285.1, read as the reverse complement.
GTCTCCCGAAGAGACCTACTCATTGAAGAACTAAATAAAATTGAGGGAGTAAAAGTGGGTAAACCGCAAGGCGCTTTTTATTGCATTGCAAAGTTACCAATTAAAAACGCAGATAAGTTTGCTCAATGGCTTTTAGACAGCTTTAATTTAAATGGCAAAACGGTAATGGTTGCTCCTGCAGCAGGCTTTTATGCCACTGAAGGATTAGGCCTTAACCAAGTTAGAATTGCCTATGTTCTAGAGAAAGAACAAATAAAAAATGCGGTACATATTCTAGGTGAAGCTTTAAAAGTGTATAAGGATTAATGAAGATCCAAGAAAATATTTCTTTAAAAGAATATAACACTTTCGGGATTGAGGCGAAAGCCAAATATTTTTGTGAGATTACATCGGTTAACGAATTAAAAGAAGCGTTAACCTTAGATGGATATCCCGATTTTTTTATTCTAGGCGGAGGCAGCAATATGCTAATTACCCAAGACTTAGATTATTTAGTACTATACCTAAATATAAAGGGAATAGAAACGTTATGGGAAGATGATGATCACATTTGTATAAATGTAAATGCGGGTGAAAACTGGCACAGATTGGTTTTATGGACCCTAGAACGAAACTATGGCGGACTAGAAAACCTCTCCCTTATCCCTGGAAATTCTGGAACCGCCCCAATACAAAATATTGGAGCTTATGGCGTGGAGCTAAAAGACATTTTCGTAAGCTGCCAAGCAATGGAAATAGCCACTCAAGAACTACAGCAGTTTAGTAAGGACGACTGTAAGTTTGGATATAGGGAGTCTTATTTTAAAAATGAGGGTAAGGGCAAGTATATTATCACTAGCATTCAGCTTAAGCTCACTAAAAGAAATCATCAGAGAAAAATAGACTACGGCGCCATTTCCTCTGAATTAAAAGCTAGAGGGATAGAAGATCCTAGTATTCAAGACATCTCCAATGCCGTGGTTGCCATAAGACAAAGCAAACTTCCAGACCCTAAAGAACTTGGAAATAGTGGCAGTTTCTTTAAAAACCCTATATTAAGTAAAAAGGATTTCCATAATTTTATCAGCTCCAACCCAGAAGCTCCTTTTTATAAAGTATCCGAAACAGAATTTAAAGTTCCTGCAGGCTGGTTAATAGAGCAAAGTGGTTTTAAAGGTAAAAGATATGGCGATGCTGGGATTCATAAGAATCAGGCCCTAGTATTAGTGAATTACGGTAATGCAACAGGGAATGATATAATGGATATGGCTCAGCATATAATGACAACAGTTTATAACAACTTTAAAATCATTATCACTCCAGAAGTTAATATAATAAAATAGCCCCTGCATAATAAAAACAGGGGCCATACCAAACCAAACTAACCAAAATTAAATGCACAGTTACCAGCTGCACATTTATCTTTTATAAATTTTATAAACGCCTATTATAGTAATCAATTAAATATTTTAGCGTTTCTTTATATACGGAGGAAAGATCATATTGGATGATTTCAACTTCATTTTTACATTTAATCTTTACAGAATATGAGTATCTTACTAGAAAATCATATTGTAGAGCTCCTTCTGGAACGGGATGACAAAGCAATGTCATTACTGTATGAACATTACGGAGACACTTTACTTGGTGTCGCCTTTAAAGTAGTTAGAAATGAAGAATTAGCTGAAGACGTACTACAAGAAAGTTTCTTAAAAATATGGAGGAATTCCGATAGTTACGACCCCAGTAAAGCTAAACTATTTACCTGGCTATTTAGAATTGTCCGCAATACAGCAATTGACAAATTAAGAAGTGTAAATACCAAATCTGATAAGGAGATCCAAATAGACGTTTCGGACGTATATAAACTAGGAACCGAAGGAGTAAATCCGGAATTAATGGACGTTCAGGACAATTTGGATAAGCTAGAAGATAAATACCAAATAGTTTTAGACGCTTTATTTTTTCAGGGAATGACCCAGCAGGAAGCTAGTGACGAATTAAATATACCTCTTGGCACCATTAAGTCTAGATTAAAAATTGGCTTAAGGGAACTAAGGAAACTATATGGATCATTTCTACTTCTTGCTAGCATGTTACATTTTTTATAAACCAAAGCAACTTAATAAGATTAGACCATATTATATGTCTACTGATTACATTAGTCTATTCAATTGAGAAGCGCTGTTAAGCATAAAGCGATGAAAGAGAAAATAAAAAACTTTTTAGACACAGACTTACTAGAACAATATCTTTTGGGAACCACCTCTAAAGAGGAAACACTACAGGTAGAACGTTATATTGCGATGTATCCCGAGGTGAGAAAAACGTATATAGAACTTCAAGAAAACTTGGAGATGTATGCAAAACAACATGCTATTAAAACGCCAGACGGATTAAAAGACAAGGTTTTAAATCAGGTTAAATCAGAGAAAAAGAGCCGTAGAAAGTTTTATATGTATGCCGTTGCCGCTAGTTTTACCGCACTAATCTTCGCAGGTGCCTCCTTTACTTTCTGGAATCAGAACCAGAGTTTGCAAGAGGAAAATATTTTGGTAAATAACAAAATAGAATCCTTGGAAGAAAATATGCGCATCCAATTAGAGGATGTTCGCAATCAGTTTATAGTTCTCAATAATCCAAAGACAAAAAAGGTCGCCGTAAAAGGCAACAACAAAGCCAAGGAATTAAAAGCGGTAGCCTATATTAACCCTGTAAAAAAGCTCTCTTATATCAATGTAAGCAAGCTACCAAATTTACCAGAGGACCAATGTTATCAAATGTGGGCCGAAGTAAATGGGGAAATGATCAACCTAGGCATTATAAAAGAAGCTAGTGATAGTCAAAAATTAATGGCCCTTCCTTATGGTGAAAATGCAATGGGCTACATTACTATAGAAAACAAGGGTGGCAATAGCTCCCCTACCGTAGAGAACATTGTAGCTAATATTCGCTACTAAAACAATACCTAAACTAATCCCAAACTTTCTTGGGTAGCTTATTAATTTCATATCTTTGTAGAAATTTAACGCAAGGATATGAAATTAGTACTTTTAACCATTGGCTTACTGGCACTTGCCTTCGCCGGAATTGCACTAAAAATATGGTCTAAAAAAGACGGTAAATTTGCAGGGACCTGCGCAAGTCAAAGTCCATTTTTAAATAAAGAAGGGGAAGCATGTGGCTTTTGCGGAAAGCTACCAGCAGAACAGGAATGCAAAAAAGACAGTATTGCCTCTTAAGGCATACTTTTCTTAACCCCATTTTTCACCCCTTATTTTGGAAAAGACAGACGAATCCCTAACAAATCTTATTGAAAAGGCCAAATTAGGCAACCAGATAGCATTTAGTTCTTTATTAAATCATTTTTGGAACGATGTATATGGTTTTCAACTAATTAGGACCCAGAACGAAAATGACGCTGAGGATATTACCATTCAGACCTTTTCCCAGGCATTCGACAAGATCCACACTTTTGACAGCTCTTATAAATTTAAGACTTGGCTAATAGCCATTTCCAAAAATTTACATGTAGACCTTATTCGAAAGAGAAAGAGAAACGTCCTTCAAGGTAGCGAAAGCGGCAATACTGATGCCATAAAAAAAGTTTTGGACGACGCTCCTTCTATTGAAGACAGCCTAATTACAGAACAAAATTTAGCAGCTTTATTAGGGTACATAAAGAAATTAAAACCTCACTATCAAGAGGTCATTAATCTCAGATACTTTCAGGAACTTGCCTATGCCGAAATAGCAGAGAGATTGGGAGAACCCATCAACAATGTAAAAGTGAAACTTTTAAGGGCAAAAAAACTTCTAGCAGAAATCATAAAAAGCCAGAAGTCAGATTAAGTCAATTAACTAAAAAGCCGACTGTCTGCCCCTTCATTTTTGTATATTTACAACAAAGTATATTAGGATATAATGAGCACAGAAACTATAGATAGCGTAATCCCTCCAAAAGGCAAACCCAAATGGCTTAGGGTTAAACTACCCACAGGTAAGAAATATACCCAATTAAGAGGATTGGTAGACAAATACAGCTTAAATACCATTTGTACCTCCGGTAGCTGCCCCAATATGGGAGAATGCTGGGGAGAAGGCACTGCTACTTTTATGATATTAGGTAATATCTGTACCCGTTCTTGCGGGTTCTGCGGTGTAAAAACGGGGAGACCAGAAGATGTAGATTGGGAGGAACCAGAAAAAGTGGCTAGATCCATTAAAATTATGGGGATTAAACACGCTGTAATAACTTCTGTAGACCGGGACGACCTAAAAGATATGGGATCTATTATCTGGGCCGAGACGGTAAAAGCAATCAGAAGGATGAACCCTACTACTACCTTAGAAACACTTATTCCTGATTTTCAAGGTATTGAAACTCACCTAGATCGTATTTTAGCAGTAAATCCTGAAGTGATCTCCCACAACATGGAAACCGTTAAAAGGTTAACTAGAGAGGTCCGTATCCAAGCAAAATATGAGCGTAGCCTAGGCGTACTCTCTTATCTAAAGAAAAATGGTGCGCACCGTACCAAATCTGGAATTATGTTAGGATTGGGAGAGAAAGAAGACGAGGTAATTACCACTATGAAAGACCTTAGGGCCGCAGATGTAGATGTAGTTACCATAGGGCAATACCTACAACCTTCTAAAAGACATTTACCCGTAAAGGAATATATCTTACCAGACCAATTTAAAAAATATGAGGAAATAGGTTTGGAATTAGGGTTTAGACATGTAGAAAGTGGAGCTTTAGTTCGATCCTCGTATAAAGCACACAAACACATTCTTTAGAGCGCTAACCCCTTCTTACTTTTACATATAACGAGACGCTATCCGAATTAAAACGGATATAATGGCTTACCAATTTTTATGACACAGACAACAATAGGCATAAACGGTTTCGGAAGAATTGGTCGAACACTTTTTAGACTACTTAGTCAGCAACCTCACCTAAAAGTGGTTGCAATAAACGATTTAGCCGATGCGACTACCTTGGCCCACCTATTAAAATATGACAGTATTCATGGGGTATCTCCTTTAGAGATATCCCATACCAAGAACGGTATTTTAGTAGAAGGCAAAGAAGTAGCCCTTTTAAACCACAAATCTCCAGAGAACATTCCGTGGTCCCAATATGGGGTTGATATTGTTGTAGAAGCTACTGGCAAGTTTAAAGACGCCACTAGTTTAAACCATCATTTAAAGAACGGAGCAAAGAAGGTGGTTTTATCCGTTCCCCCTACAGACGAAGATATAAAAATGGTTGTTTTCGGAATTAATCACGAAACCTTAACGCCAGAAGATCATATTATATCCAATGCATCTTGTACTACCAATAACGCAGCACCAATGATAAAGGTAATACAAGATTTATGTGGAATAGAACAAGCTTATATTACCACTATTCACTCTTATACCTCAGACCAAAGTCTTCACGACCAACCTCATAAAGATTTAAGAAGAGCAAGAGCGGCCGCCCAATCTATTGTACCTACTACAACGGGAGCTGCCAAAGCGCTTACTAGTATATTCCCAGAACTTTCAGAGGTGATAGGCGGATGTGGTATCCGAGTACCGGTTCCCAATGGATCACTTACAGATATTACTTTTAATGTAAGAAAAGATACCAGTATTGAAGAAATTAACAATGCATTTCGGGAAGTATCACAGAAACAATTCAAAAATATCCTATATTACACCGAAGATCCTATAGTTTCAATTGACATAAACAATAGTTCTTACTCATGTACGTTTGATTCTTTAATGACTTCTGTCATTGGAAGAATGGTTAAAATTATAGGGTGGTATGACAATGAGGTGGGGTATAGCTCCAGAATAGTGGATCTAATAAATTATTTAACAGATAAGAAATACGTTTGAGAGTCCTTTTATCACATAAAAAAATAACGAAAATTAGTATGAGTTGCTTCTTAGCAATGTTACTGATGTTCTGTTATAGCTACTCTCAAGAAACCGCCCCTCCGGAAACCAGTGTTGATCTGCTTTTTAAAAAGGCTAGGGATTCTCGCAACAAAAACAAAATAGACCTTGCATTAGAATACCTTAATGCAGCAATGGATATAGCCGCCAAGGAAAAGAACAACAAAACCCTGATAGACTGCTATCAAAAGTTCTCCATTATATACCTTAAAATGGAAAGGTTTGATACGGCAGAATTCTATTGGGATCGGGCCAAATCACTATTAAAAAGCACCTCTTACCCCTATGGGAGTGGTATGCAAAAATATATAGAGGCCATTTTAGCTTTCCATAATCAGAAGAACTTCCTGGCCATTTCCATGCTAAACGAGGCCAAAAAGCTAAACAACGATCGGAATTTATTAAACAATATATTATTTTTTGAGGGGGAAGTATTTTTAGAAATCGAAAGGTTTGCCAGTGCAGAGAAAAACTTTAACTCCCTTATTGTTAATACAGATATCTTTGAACAAGCTTACCTAGCCACCAATGCTCACCTAAAATTAGGGGAACTGCATATAATCACCTTAGATTATGAAGACGCTATTTACGATGGAGAAATGGCATTAAAGCTAGCACAGGCCAACGGTTTTATCAAAGAAGAATTAAAGGCTAATGAATTACTCACCAAATCTAATGCATCACTTGGTTTTTTTGAACCCGCATTAACCTATACCAACAATATTCTAAAATTAAAAGATTCTGTTTTCAATATAGAAAAATTACTTGTTGAGAGTCAGACTTCCGATAGAATCCAGACCGATTTTATGAAGGAAGAAATAGAGCGGCAGGACACAAAAATTACAGAGTTAAGTGAATCTAAAAGTAGGTCTGAGATTACCGCCATCCTAACCTCAGCATTTTTAACGATTATCTCTATCCTTGCTGTTGCCCTGTATAGAAACAACCAGATTAAGCTTAAAACCAACGCTCTTTTACAAGGAAAGAACAAAGAATTACAAGCCGCCAGAGACGCCGCAGTATTAGCCATGGAAGCAAAGACCAACTTTCTTTCTACCGTTAGTCATGAACTTAGAACTCCACTCTATGCGGTTACTGGATTAACCCATTTATTATTGGAAGAAAATCCGAGTGAGAACCAAAAAGAACATTTAAATTCTTTAAAATTCTCTGGGGAATACCTGTTAAATTTCATAAATGACATTCTCCAGATAAATAAGATAGATGCAGAAAAACTAGAAATTCATCAAATAAGTTTCAATCTTAAAAAAATCCTCTCAGAGGTTATAAACTCCTTACAACAAAGCGCTAAGGACAACAATACAAAGATCATCTTAAAATATGATGAGTCTATTCCACAACACCTTCTAGGTGACCCAATAAAACTATCTCAAGTATTTATTAACCTTATCGGGAATGCCATTAAATTCACCAAGAATGGTGAAGTAACCGTTATCGCTAAGATGACAGAAATGGTAAAAGAAACGATCAATATTTATTTTGAGGTAAAAGACACGGGGATCGGCATGGATCTAAAACAACAGCAAAACATTTTTGATAGCTTTGAACAGGGGTCCATTCAAATTAACAGAGAATATGGCGGAACTGGTCTAGGCCTTACTATTGTAAAAAGCTTATTAGGTCTATTTGGTAGTAAAATTGAATTAAAAAGTGAATTAGGTAAGGGAAGCTCTTTCTATTTTGATTTAGCCTTAAAAAGCAAGGATGATATTGTTGACGATATTTTATTTGAAATTACCGAGGAAGAGTATGACCTAAAGGGGCTTCACCTATTAATTGTAGAGGACAACAAAATTAATCAGGTGATTACCAAGAAGATGCTAGATAAAAAAGAAATTACTTGTGATATAGCGAACAACGGTCTAGAAGCTGTAGCCATGGTAAGAAAAACCGAATACGACGGAATTTTAATGGATATTCACATGCCCGGAATCAGTGGCGAGGAGGCTACCATAGAAATTAGAAAATTTAACCGATTTGTCCCTATTATTGCGCTAACCGCAATTTCTTTAGATGACAGTATGGAAAGTTTTTATGCAGCAGGTTGTAATGATGTGGTAACCAAACCTTTTAAACCAGAAATATTTTATCGCAAGATAGGACTACACATGACCGAAAAAAATCACCCTAAGGCCAGAACATCAAATACTATCTAGTTTAATTTTAAGCTATCTACTAACTCGGTCTTCCCATTCCCTAGAAATACGTGTTTAATTCCTATATAATATAGCTCCTCGATTTTTCCAGACAGTCTTACAAAGTCTTTCTCGGTAGTTAGAATAAGGGCTTTTGTCTTAAACATATCAATCTCCTTATCGCTAAAAAAGTGATGGTCCGAATACGCTAAATGCTCCAGCTCTAATCCTTTATCTTTTAAATATGCTACTAAGGGAGACGGGTCTGCAATTCCGGTTACTAAGGTCACCTTTCTACCCTGCAATGCAGCCAAAGACATCGCTGTTGCCCTGCCTTTAAGCTCAGTATCGTATTCCAAATAACTAAATACCACCTTTTGTTTTTCCTTAGGGTTTAGCTTTTTGCGAATGGCATGCTGTTCCTTATCAGATATATTTTTAGGGCATTTAGTAACTACAATTACATTGGCACGCTTAGCCTCTCTTTTACTATCTCGCAAATTCCCAGTAGGCAAATACCAGCCGTCCACATATAGCTTACCATAAGCGGTAAGCAGCACATAGAAATCACATTTTACTTTTCTATGCTGAAAAGCATCATCCAATAAGATGATATCCGGAGCCACCGAAGATTCTAGGGTAGCAATCCCTTGCTGCCGATTTGCATCTACGGCTACCGTAATTTCTGGAAATTTCTTAGTTATCTGATAAGGCTCATCACCAAGCTCTTCTACCTGCACTTGGGGGTTAGACAGTACAAAGCCTTTAGACTTTCTCCCATAGCCTCTACTAAGGACGGCTAGCTTCTTAGTATCCTTTAAATTCCGAATAAAAAATTCGATCATCGGTGTTTTCCCCGTTCCACCCACACTTAAATTACCTACACAAATCGTTTTGGTATCAAAAGATTTGCCTTTAAAAAGGTTTTGATCATATAAGAAGTTACGCAGATATACAACACAAGCGTAAATCAATGATATAGGGAAAGCTAATATTCGTAATAGTTGCATTGGAACGAAATTATAATATTTTTACCTTTGGAAGACTATAAAATTATAAAATGATTATAAAAGAAGTTATAGGCCAGTTAGAGGAACTAGCCCCTTTAGGCCAAGCAGAAGATTTTGACAATGTTGGTCTTTTAGTGGGAGATGCAAATACTCCAGTAACAGGAATCCTGGTTACTTTAGATACCTTAGAGAATGTGGTAGAGGAAGCCATCAGCAAAAAATGCAATCTTATTGTAAGCTTTCATCCTATTATTTTTAGTGGCCTTAAAAAAATAACTGGCGCCAATTATGTAGAGCGCGTAGTTTTAAAGGCTATTAAACACAACATTGCTATCTATAGCATGCACACTGCCTTAGACAACAGCAAACAAGGGGTAAACGCCAAAATATGTGAAGTATTGGGACTTCAGGATCCCCGCATCCTTATTCCGAAAAAAGGAACGCTTAAAAAACTAAGCATTTATGTTCCACACGCCAATGCCGAGCAGCTTAGACAAGCGCTCTATCAGGCTGGAGCCGGACATATTGGAAATTACAGCAATTGCAGCTTTTCTTTGGAAGGGACTGGTAGCTTTAAACCCAACGAAGGCTCTAACCCCCATTTAGGAAAAGTTGGAGAAACCCATTACGAGCAAGAAACTCAGATTAATATAACCTATACCAAAGAGAAAGAATCTAAAATATTAGCGGCTCTTTTTAATAATCATCCCTATGAGGAAGTAGCTTATGAAATACAAACCCTAGATAATTCTAACCAATATTTAGGCATGGGAATGTACGGAAATTTGGAAAAACCAATGTCCGAGGAGGACTTTTTCCAATTTGTAAAGGAAAAAATGAATGTTTCCTGCATACGTCACTCCCAATTTTTAGGGAAAAAAGTTCAGAAGATAGCTGTACTTGGAGGAAGTGGTTCTTTTGCAATATCAGCTGCAAAGGCTGTAAATGCTGATGTTTTCATTACTGCCGATTTAAAATACCATCAATTTTATGAAGCGGAAAACAAAATTATCCTTGCCGATATTGGCCACTATGAAACAGAGCAGTTTACAAAAAATCTCTTAGTTGACTATCTTACGAAAAAAATCCCTAATTTTGCAGTCTCTTTATCGGAGAGTTTAACAAATCCCATCAAGTATTTTTAAATATGGCAAAAAAGAAAGAAGCAACAGTAGAAGATAAATTAAGAGCATTATACGATTTGCAATTAATAGATTCTAGAGTTGATGAGATAAGAAATGTAAGAGGTGAATTACCTCTAGAAGTAGAAGATTTAGAAGATGAGGTTCTTGGTCTTAAAACAAGAATGGATAAGCTTAAGACCGATGTTGAGACCATCAACTACGAAATTACTGCCAAAAAGAACCTTATCGATGAGGCTAAGGTTTTAATGAAAAAGTATACCGAGCAGCAAAAGAATGTTCGTAACAGCAGGGAATTTAACTCACTTACCAAAGAGGTAGAGTACCAAGAGCTGGAAATACAATTGGCTGAAAAGAACATTAAAGAATTTAAGGCCCAAATAGAGCAGAAGAAAGAAGTTATCGCTACCACTAAAGAACGTTTAGCGGATAAAGAAGCGCATTTAAAGCACAAGAAGAGTGAATTAAATGACATCTTAGCGGAAACTGAAAAAGAAGAGAAAGCGCTTTTGGCCAAATCAGAAGAATACCAGAATCAAATAGAGGAAAGGTTAGTTAATGCCTATAGAAGGATCAGAAACAGCGTTAAGAACGGCTTAGCGGTTGTTCCTATCGAAAGAGGTGCTTCAGGTGGATCTTTCTTTACTATCCCTCCACAGGTACAGGTAGAGATTGCTTCTCGTAAGAAAATTATCAGCGATGAACACAGTGGAAGAATTTTAGTAGACCCTGTTTTAGCTGAAGAACAACAAGAGAAAATGAATAAACTTTTCGCTAAGTTGTAATAGCAAGTATAAGCTTATAAAAAAGGCCATCTTTAACGAGATGGCCTTTTATTTTATATTTTGCTAACGCAATACAACCTCATCTTTATAATTGTTTTGACTTAGAGATAAGGTCTAACATTTTATTTTCTACTTCCCCGCTATCCCAAATTTCTTCTATATTAGGCATTTTCATTACCTCTGCCATTATCTCTTCTTGGGCATCACCAAGAGCCAAAGCCTCAATATAAGGTCGGTCCGAAAAAGTGACCCTAGAATATACTGGCAACCATTGCTCAGGATACTTTAAAGAAAAATGTTTTTCAATTTTCTTTTGTAATATAAAATTAGCATCGGCTGTTTTACTACTCATTTCCATAAAGTTACGGTAGCTAAGTTCTGCAATAGCATCTGCATTAGGCTTACGTTCTGTTTGGTAGGTTTTAAAAATAGTCTCCCAGTCGTCTCCGTGCTTAGCGATAATCTTATTAAGCTCATATATATCCTCAAATCCAGCATTCATTCCCTGCCCATAAAAAGGCACTACTGCATGAGCAGAATCCCCTACTAACGCAACCTTATTCCAATAGGTCCAGGGAAAGCACTTCATTGTTACCATAGCACTAGTGGGATTTTTAAAGAAGTCTGAGCTTATATCTTCTATTACCTGATAAATATTAGGGAAATACTCGGTGAAAAACTCTTTAACCTCTTCTTTTGTAGTAAGGTTCTCAAAAGAAACTTCACCTTCAAAAGGTAAAAATAGGGTACATGTAAAGCTCCCATCTAAGTTAGGCATGGCAATAAACATAAACTTTCCTCTTGGCCAAATATGAAAAGAGTTTTTATCTAATTTATGGCTACCGTCTTCATTAGCAGGAATCGTTAATTCCTTATACCCCACATCTATAAAATCCTGAGAATAATCAAACCTACTTCTTCGTTGCATTTTATGTCGGACCCTAGAGAAGGCTCCATCGCAACCAAAAACCATATCAAACTTATATTCGTCCCACTCCCCTTTATCACTCTCTCCAGTATATATTTTTGCTTCGGCCAAATCTATATCCCATACCTTTTCTTCAAAACGAAAATCTGCTCCCTCTTCTTCCGCTAAATCTATCATCCTCCTATTTAACACCCCTCTAGAGATAGACCAAATAGCTTCTTTCTCTTTCCCGTACTTTTGGTAATATTCCGGCTCTCCTACCAAGTGAATAGCACGCTTATCCATAGGAATTCCCAATTCTTTTATAGTGTCTTCTACCCCAACTTCACGTAAGGCATTCCACCCCCGATCACTCATCGCCAAATTAATGGAGCGTCCGGAGAACTCCACTTTTCTAATATCTGGACGTCTATCATAGACGGTTATTTGATGTCCTAATTTCCTGAGATATATTGCCAAGAGAGAACCTACTAGACCTGAACCGACAATAGCAATATTTTTCGGAGTTTGTATCATATACTTTTAAATAAAGGGAATAGAATGGTTGAAAAAATAAAAATAATAAAATAATGTCAATAAGAGCGGGTTAGCCATTGCCATTCCCCTTGTTAATTCTATAGCTGAGCATATAGAATAGTGACGCATGTGGCATTGGAAGGAAAAAACCCATTACGAATAGAGACAAGCACAGTAGCTTTACCTCCAACTTGCAATAAGTATTCTAGTTTAAATTAAATCACCAAACTACGGCAATATAACCCTTCGATTCACCAATTCACTAACCAAACATCTAAAACCACAATTTATGACGTATATATCTTACATACCGCTTCGGCGTCTATATATAGAAAAGTCCTTCACATGAATTCTGCGAAGGACTTTTCCCTTTTTACATCAATAATTAATGCTCAGCTATTCTAAAATACCGTCTACAATTCCGTAGGCAATAGACTCTTCGGCATTCATCCAAAAGTCTCTATCAAAATCTTTCATTACTTTTTCTGCATCCTGACCGCAATTTTCTGCTAGTATTCTGGCGCTCAACTCTCTAGTCTTGACAATCTCTTTCGCCTGAATTTCGATATTAGAAGCCTGTCCTCTTGCTCCCCCGCTTGGCTGATGGATCATTACCTGCGCATGAGGCTGAATAAAACGTCTTCCTTTCTTACCAACAGATAAGAGAATAGATCCCATAGAAGCTGCCAATCCAGAACATATAGTAGAAACCGGACTTTTTAACCCTTTTATAGTGTCGTAAATAGCAAATCCAGAAGTAACATATCCTCCAGGACTATTAATATACAACTGTATCTCTTTATTGTTTTGCATATCTAAGTATAACAATCGATCAATTACATGCTTGGCGGAATCATCATCTACCATCCCCCACAAAAACACCTTTCTCTCTTCAAGCAATTTCTCGTCGATCGCTTCTTGTATCTTACCTTTTTTTGATCCCATTTTTAAATTTCTTGTTAAGTCTCAAAAATAATCATTTTATTATAAAAAACCGTGGCTAAATCCTTCCTCCCATTCAAATTTTGTATAAAACCCAGTATTTTATTTTTAATAGAATATTGAAGCAAAGAGTAACAAAGAACAAATTACCCATTTCTCCATTTACAACGGTCTGCAAAAAGCTGAAAATGTGTTCTAAAAGATTTATCAAATCATAAAACTTAAAAAGTCTATTTTCTACATTCTGTACAAAAGCGCTTATCTTTGATAAAAAGAGACGATGAAAAAATATATCATATTCACTATGGCCTTAATTGGCTTTCTAGGGTGCAAAGAAGTAAAAAAAGAAGAGATAAAAGAGCAGGCCGTAGCGTTAACTATTTTAGAAAAAGTAGCCCATGCCCACGGATTTGAAAATTTTAAAAATATAAAGGAAATAGCCTTCACCTTTAATGTAGATAGGGATACTACTCATTTTCAGCGTAGCTGGAATTGGAATACGGTAACCAATAATGTAGAGACCGAGGAAATAACTTATAATCGCAGACAAGTAGACAGCCTTATCGCTAAGACCGATGCCGGATTTATCAATGACAAATACTGGTTATTGGCACCTTTCAACTTGGTATGGGATAAGGACAATTTTACCTATGAGCACCAAAACAATGTACAGGCTCCCATCAGTAAGACACCTATGCAACAACTGACCATAGTGTACGGTAACGAAGGAGGGTATACTCCTGGAGATGCCTATGACTTCTATTTTGGGTCCGATTATATAATTAAAGAATGGGTATTTAGACGCGGAAATCAATCAGAAGCATCTACTGTCACTACTTGGGAAGACTATGTGGACACGAACGGACTAAAAATTGCGAAAATGCATAAGAATGAAGACGGTTCTTTTAAATTATATTTCACAGACCTAAAAGTCACCCCAAAGAGTAACTAATAATTATGCTTTATCGTCTACGGCGATAGAGCGCATAAGTAGCGGCCAATACCAAAACAGAACAGATTAACAAAACGGAAAAAGTATGGGTAAGTGAATATTTCTCTGCCACAAAACCCAATGCCACAGGCCCCATCAAAAATCCGGAATAACCAGTGCCAGCAATAAAAGAAACTCCTTTGGCAGAATCTATACCTTTTACTGTTCCCCCAATTCTAAAGAGTTCTGGTATAATAACTGAGAATCCTAAGCCTACAAAAGCAAAACCAGTAATAGCCAAATAAACATGGGTTGTTAATACTAAAAGATACCCCACTATAGAAATTGCAGCTCCTATAGCAACAATTTTAATGGGACCTATCTTTGCACTTATACCGTCCCCTAAAAATCTACCTAGGGTCATCATCACAGAAAATGCTAAGAATCCAGAACCTATCAGTGCTTCGGGTGCCATAGTAATTTCTTGCAAGAACAAACCACTCCAATCAACCACTGCCCCTTCGCCTCCCATTACCATAAAAGACACCAACCCTAAAAGCAGCAAGGGTCTAAAGAGCTTAAAACTAAAAGCTTCCCTTTCTATAGGAGCGGCAACAATATGTTTATAGTGTTTATGGAAGATAATGTTTACTACTAACACCAATAGAACCGCATAAAGCATGTGCAATGCGGGATTATTAATCCCCAAAATAAGGAAGCTCCCCAAGCCAGCCAGAACACCTCCTAGACTAAAGAAACCGTGTGAGGCCGACATAAATTTCTCCCCATCTTCCTTTTCTATTTCAGTTACCAAAGTATTCATGGCGATGTCTGTTAACCCATTACTAGCCCCAAATAAAAATAGGGCCGCCATTAAAGAATAGTAATTGGGCGCCAGCAAAGGCAATAATGCCGAAACACAACTAAACAACACCCCATACCAGGTAGCCTTTCCCACACCTAACCCATCTATAATTCGATAGGCTACAGGAAAGATTACAAAAACCCCAAGTGCAAGAAAAAAAATAGCTACCCCTAGATCTGCCTTGTCAATCCCTAGCTTGTCTTTTACAGTAGGGATATATATTGCCCAAGTACCAAACAGAATATTAATACTAGCAAATACCCAAGAAGGCCCAAAATACCTAGGATTAGAGAGGATTAAACGCAATGATTTCATTAAAATATTATTTGTGGATTACGCATTTTTAAAAATGATATATAAAGGGCCCTAGGTTAAATTTTTACTCTCAAAAATCTGACTACTTAATACTTAATACTAACTACTCAATTCTCAATACTCACTACTCACTACTTAGTACTTAATACTACCCCCCAACTCCCGATTTCAATATCTGACCAAAGCGAAACATATCCTCAAAGGAGCAGTAAAAAGGTGCGGGGGCCAAACGGATAACATTGGGCTCCCTCCAATCTACAATAACTCCATTATCCATTAAATACTGAAACAATGCTTTTCCTTGGCCGTGTAATAATACGGAAAGCTGACACCCTCTTTCTTCTGGAGTAATAATCTCAAAATTTGCATTGGTCTCCTCCCCAATTTCCTTCAGGATAAACTCTAAATAGGATACTATGGTATCTCTTTTCTTTATCAGTGCCTCTAGGCCTACTTCTTCAAACATTTCCAATGAGGCCAAATAAGGCGCCAAAGCCAGTACAGGCGGATTGCTTATTTGCCATGCATCTGCGTTTGCCATGGGCTGGAATTCTGGCTCCATTAAAAAGCGGGTTTCTTTTTTTGTTCCCCACCAACCTTCCATTCTAGGAATATCATCTCTATCTAAATACTGTTCATGGATAAATACGCCAGAGGCATTTCCTGGGCCACTATTCATATACTTATAACTACACCAAGCCGCAAAATCTACCCCCCAATCATGTAGTTGTAGTGCAATGTTTCCCGCACCATGAGCAAGATCCCATCCTACCATAGCACCTTGTTCTTTAGCTACTTTGGTAATCTGCTGCATATTAAAAACCTGTCCGTTATAATAATTCACACCCCCAATAAGAACCAAGGCCAATTCTTCTCCTACTTCCTTAATTTTATCTAGGATATCTTCCGTACGCCAAAAATGCTCCCCTTCTCTCTTTTTTAAAGTAACGATGGCTTCTTTTGGGTCTAACCCATGGAGTTTAATCTGACTATTAAACATGTATTGATCGGAAGGAAACGCTTTCTCCTCACATATAATCTTAAATCGTTTTTGGGTAGGCCTATAAAAAGATACCATTAACAGGTGAAGGTTCACCGTAAGCGTATTCATTACCGTAATCTCTTGGGGTTTTGCTCCTACTACTTTCGCTAATGGCGCTGCCAGGCGTTCGTGATAATCCCACCAAGATTTCTCTGCATGAAAATGACCTTCCACTGCCAATTCTTTCCAATCGGTCATTATTTCATCCACATATTGCTGCGTTCTCTTGGGTTGTAACCCCAAAGAGTTTCCCGTAAAATAGATAACTTCCTTGCCATTCACCTTAGGGAAATAAAACTCATTACGGTATTTTTGTAAGGGATCCGCGGCATCCAACTGTTGGGCAAACTTCAGTGAATTCTGAAATATCATATCCTTTTTATTTTAATTCAAAAATACAATTTACTAAGGCATTTCTTTTATACTTCTATGAAGTAATCGTTACTATTTCTTTAATCTAATCCTACCCTCATTTCAATAATATGATTTTTAAAACCCGACTTCTCATATGCTCTTATTGCTGGACTATTATCGCTGTATACGGTTAGTCGAGCCTCATTTATTCCCTTAGTCTTAGCCCACGCTAACAAAGCATCAACAATAACTTTGTTTACACCTTTTCCCCGATACGCTTCGGCGGTATACATAAACCCTAGATAGGCATATTTCTCATGATTCAGAAACGGCTTAGCATCTCTGATAACACCAAAACCAGTCCCCACTATTTCCCCATTATCTTCGGCAACCAACACCCTTGCATTATCTGCCATCATAAGCTCCCTTAGATCGTAATAACTAATTGGATCCTTGTCTAAGGTTTCATCAAAAGGCCTCTCTGCTTTAATAATTTCTTGCTCTATATTTTTTAAAACATTTAAGTCGCCTAGGGTGGCCTTTCTTATCATATATTGTTCCATGATTCTTATCTTTGAAGCTTAAATATACAAAGTTAAGCCCATGCATTTTTTATCGGCCCAATTAGAACAATACATTACCGATCATTCACAGCCGGAACCGGAATTATTAAAAAAACTTACTCGGGAAACTCACCTAAAAGTGATTCAGCCTAGAATGATCACAGGGCACTTTCAAGGACGTGTGCTTAGCATGATATCCAAAATTAAATCGCCCCAAAACATCCTTGAAATCGGCACTTACACCGGATATTCTGCTATTTGTTTAGCGGAGGGACTTACCAGAGGTGGACACTTACACACCATAGATATTAATGAGGAATTAAGCGCTATGCAGCGACGTTATTTCCAAGAAAGTGGATATGGCGATCAAATTACGCAACATACTGGTGATGCATTAGATATTGTCCCCACTTTAGATATCACCTTTGACCTAGTATTTATTGATGCAGAAAAAGTAAGTTACGACCGCTATTTTGAAGCCTGTATAAAAAAATGTAGACCGGGAAGTTTAATCCTATCAGACAATGTACTCTGGTCCGGAAAAGTAATAGAGCCTTTAAAGCCAAAAGACAAAGCCACGCGAACCCTAGTAGATTACAATAAGAAATTAATGGAAGATCCAAGAGTAGAAACTGTACTCTTACCCGTTAGAGACGGACTTACCTTGAGTAGGGTTGTTTAATTAAGTAGTATTGAGTAGTTAGTATTAAGTATTGAGTCCCTCACTCGGGGCGGGCCCGATATCACGAACATCATTTAATTAGCCACAAATCCGATGACTGAGCGGAGTCGAAGTCAAAAACAAATTTCGATGTTTTAAATAAAATCAACGGAAAATGCGATAATATGAAAATGTAGCAATGTTAATTTTAAATAGTCAACTCTAATCAGGGAAGCACAATTGTTTATTGATAACTGTTTATTGATAACTGTTTATTGTTTATTGATAATTGCTAACCTTCTCTGGTAGACTTGATAAAAAAGGATAGCAAAAAATATCCCTACAGAAGCACCCACGATAAGATCTAAAGGATAGTGTACTCCCACATAAATTCTACTTAATGCAAAAATAAGGGGCCAAATAAAGAATAGCCAACTCCATTTAAATCGGTGTCTTAAAAAAAGAAAAACAGCAGTAGTTATACTAAACGAACTAGAGGCATGTCCGGAAAAGAAACTATAACTAGTGGGACTTTTTAAAATTCGGATAAGTGTATTTATTTCCTCGGTATTATTGGGACGTAAACGCGCTACAATCTCTTTTGTAATTCCAGTAAGCATGGCTACAACCGCCAAGGTAAAAATTACTGTACCTATTACCCAAAGTGCTTCCTTTCTAGAATAAGATTTAAAAACTAGGTAAACGAATAGTAGAAATAAGGGAATCCAAGTAGAAAAATTGGTCGCTATGGACCAAAAAATATCATAGTCTTCTAGGCCCAGGCTATTTAAATAAATAAACGTATCCCGGTCCCAATGCAACAACTTCTCCAGCATACTACTTTCTTCTGATAACACCGGTTACTTCATCAACATTCTCTTTAACCTTGTTGATTTCTCCCTTTATATCATCAGTAAAACTCGTATCTATACCTTGCTTCTCAGCACTTTTCTGGATCTCTTGTTTAATATCTTCTGTGGCATCTTTTAATTGCCTCATCCCCTTCCCCAATCCTTTGGCTATTCCAGGAATCTTATCCGCACCAAAAACCATTACCACAATAAACATGATAAAGAAAATTTCGGCGCCACTAATAAATAGAAATATCGTGCTAAACATAGAACAAATATAATGAGAAGTTTTTCAGCTACATAAAAAATATGGTTAACTTTTTTATAGTCCCATTGTTAGGCAAATGTAGCAATTAAATAATGTAACAATTGGTTAATGTAGCAATTTCCTAATTTGTTGATTTGCTGATGCTAGTCTAATGTAACAATGTGATAATGTGAAAATGTAGCAATGGGTTAATTTGTTGATTTGCTGATGTGTTAATTTGAAGATGCGGGTCTAATGTACCAATGAATCAATGTAGCAATGTTTATTTGTTGATTTGCTGATGTGCTAATTTGAAAATGCGGGTCTAATGTAACAATGTGATAATGTAGCAATGAATCAATGTAACAATGCTTATTTGGAAATTTGATGATGTGTTAATTTGAAATTACTGATTTAATGTAACAATGTGATAATGTGGAAATGCAATGTTTATTTGTTGATTTGCTGATGTGCTAATTTGAAGATGCTGGTCTAATGTAACAATGTGGAAATGTAGCAATGAATTAATGTAGCAATGCTAATTTGGAAATTTGATGATGTGTTGATTTGAAGATGCTGGTCTAATGAAGTAGTATTGAGTCCCTCACTCGGGGCGGGCCCGATATCACGAACATCAATTAATTAGCCACAAATCCGGTGACTGAGCGGAGTCGAAGTCATAATATAAATTTCGATGCTTTAAATAAAATCAACGGAAAATGTGATAATGCAACAATGTGATAATGTGGAAATGTAGCAATGGGTTAATTTGATGATATGTTGATTTGAAAATTGTTTATAGCTAATTGTGGTACTAATGGCCTCTATGAGGCACAAATTAAATTGGGCGCGAGCATTTGGCGTGTGTTCTGATTCTTCTTCGACAAGGGTAAATTGATTATCCTATTGAGCAGATCTACCAAAAAAACCACAAAAGACACCGAAAAAAGAAATCGACGAAGCAGTCGGACTAATGAATTCTTACTATGAAGACAAAAAGAAAAATATAGATACTAAAAGCTATAAGGACATCAAAGACTCCGTTTAAAGAAAGAAAGGAACAGAACACAGGGACGCAATTAAAAGGGACTCGGTGGAAAAGTCACGATTTCTATCGAAATATAATAAAGTACGTATTACAACAAAACTTCTCTAAGTAATACGGGTCTAAACTTGAATTTAAAGTTTTGTTTATAATTATAAGACTGCCAAATTGGAAATTATACGATAGCGAAAGCTAGTTGATTATACCTAGCCATAAAGGTGGCTAAAGCCAGATTTCCCCTCTACTAGAAATCCCCGTGATAAATCACGGGGCTATTCAATTTATCTCAATACTCAACTCTAACTTCTTAGTACTCAGTACCAAATCCTAATTCTCCCTACGATACAACACGCTCCTACCCTTTAAATAATCCCAAATTTTAAGTTTATCATGGGTATCTACAATTGGAGCAAAAGCTGCATCTATCTCACAGAAATACAAAAAATCATCTAGCTTGTCTTCAGGAATTTTTAGTACCTGTACAAAAATAGAATCGGGATAAAACCGTTTTACCCGTTCTGTACGGGCATAATCCTTATCTCTAGCCACCCTTTTTTTCAGCATTTTAGTGCGACCAGAGATGGCGTTTATAAGGGGATTAAAAGGTATACTGGTAAAGGTGCCAAGGGTAATGGGGCCCATTGAAGCCTCTCTTAGCAACCTTTCACTTTGGGATAAGGGCTTAACATGAGCATTAGGCAACCCAAGGCTACTAGCCGTTACAGGAGGCGGTATATTTAAGCGTTTCATATCCCTAGTGAGATCCCCAGTAAGGTTATACGGCGTTACTACTACCTCATCTAAGGCAATATTGGCTTCTTCTAAGGCCACGGAAATAAACTTACTCTCTAAAATATCAGCAGTAACTACCATGGTCTTTTTTCGGTACTGAACGGCAGAAAACACAAGGGTATCATTTAAATGAACCCCAATAGTAAAAAAACCTTCAACGTCTGTAATTGCCGCTTTTCTCGTTGTGGTATTCAGCACGTGGGTAGCTGCTACGTCCCCATCGGAACTGTACACCTTACCCTCCATCTTTTTTTCACCAAAAGTCTGACTAAAAACGGCTGTATTAACTAGCAGCAAGCAGACCAAACTCAAATTTCTACTTATTATAGATCCTTTAAGGGGTATTCCCATGGGCATTAAACACAAGCTCAATTGTCCAGTTTTATGCATTAGGTGAGTTTAGTATCCTTCTACATTTGCCTGTCCGACCTATGCAGCCAGACGTACCCGTATTGTTCAGGGAGGCTTAATTTGTTATTGGTTTGTTTCCTTCTATGCCTCATCGGCTTATGCGGAGGCAATTAACAAGGAGCAACACAAATAATTACTCCTCTTCAATATTTTTTAAATAATCTTTACTCTGGGTAACCAAGAAATCTATTAGCTGAAATTCATTTCGTTTTTGCAATAGTTCTCTACCAGGAAGTTGAGCATCACAATACAATAGAAAGTCGTCTATCTTATCTTGTGGCAGCTTTAGATCTACCACAAAGAATCTATCATCATACACTTGTCTTAGTACCTCACTAACTTTTAGCGGCTCGCGTTCTACGGTATCGCTGTCGCCCTTGGTAGCCATTAAGAGGGCTTTAAAAATATTTACAAAATTTAGACCGTCTTTCATTCCCCGCTCCGTTTGGGAAAGGGCTATATTCTCTACTTCTGTTGAACGATCTATCTCATATTCATATTCATTGACGAGTAGTTCCCTGTTTTTTACCTGAAGGAATTTCTCCTGATTTTCTGGTGTTACCACCACCTCGTCTAACTCCGTTACCTTTTCGGTAACTTCCACCACCAAACGGTTATTGGCAAGAATTGCCGGGGTAATCTCAACCACTTTCAACTGATAGTTAACAGCAGTGAATACTACTTGATCCCCTACCTTTACCCTAATACCATACTCCCCCTTATCATTGGTAATAGTGGCAGTTTCTGTATTAACATTAATTACGTTCTGATTAGGAACAGCGACATTTCTGTAAACTACTTGCCCTCTTAGATACTGACGCTCATCGTCTTGGGAGTAGCCAAAAGAAACCGTAAATAGAGTAAGCAAGAATAGGAGTGTAATTCGCATATTAAAAAGAGATATTTGGTGAATTATATTTACAAGCTAGGAGTGCTAATAAAACGATTAAGCACTCTTTCACAATTTTAATTAAGATATAAAGAAATACTAAGTTTACCGCATACAAAGACATTTCTTCTCTAAACTTTTGTTAAGATTTTAGTCTATGCAGGGGCAATTACAAAGATACCCCTCTAATTTGAAATTGCTATCAGCAGATTTTTTATTTGTTTCGTAGAATCGGTGTATTTTTAGGCACAATTTTAGAAGCCTTATGAAAAATCTATTACTTGCAAGTACTTCCACGCTATTCGGACAATCTTATTTGGAATACCTCCTTCCAGAATTATCCCAATTTTTTTCTAAAATAAATACCATCACTTTTATCCCCTATGCTAGGCCAGGGGGAATTACTCATGATGCCTATACTGAACTAGCCGCTACTGCTTTTTCTAAAATCGATAAAAAGGTAATAGGACTCCACACTTATGAAGACCCCAAGGAAGGTATAAATAAGGCCGAGGCCCTTTTCACCGGAGGAGGGAATACCTTTCTTCTGGTACAGCAATTGCATAATTTGGAAATAATGCAGCCCTTAAGAGATAAGATTAATTCAGGCACCCCTTATTTGGGCACTAGTGCTGGCAGTAATATCGCTGGCCCTAGCATGAAAACTACCAATGATATGCCTATAGTACACCCTCCTAGTTTTAATACCTTGGGAGTGGTAAACTTTAATCTAAATCCACACTACCTAGATCCAGACCCTAATAGCACTCATAAAGGAGAGACTAGGGAAACTAGAATACGGGAGTTCCATCAGCTAAATAATACTCCTGTTATTGGCCTCCGTGAAGGGAACTATATTCTTGTTGATGGAAACCAGAGAACACTAAAGGGAACAGGCACTGCACGCATCTTTGAAGCAGGAAAATCCCCCTATGAAAGTAAGGATATTCCTCACTTTTAAAATCCCTTTCCACTTCATCAAGTAGTAACGCATTTTATCCGATTAATCTAACATTATATGGATATAATTTTATTTTTGTTACTCCCTGAATTCTAGAACAAACCTTTATCATTTATTGGATCTAAGCTACCGGTATTCGCTGTTTTTCAACTAGGGGTATTGTGGCTTTCTGTATTATCCATCACATCGTTCAATTTGGTGTGTAAGATGGTAGCTAATGGTAACCTAACTATGCCATGGGATTATAATGTCTGGTATGGCCTTGGGCTACTACAGCATTAGAGAAAGGAGAAAACACAATCTAGAGAACATGAAAAATTTACTACTATTAGTTTGCTTACTACTAGGGGTAGTAGTCCAAGCGCAGGTAAAAATCGGGGACAATCCACAGAATATTGATCCTAGTGCTGTCTTAGAACTAGAAAGCACTTCCAAAGTATTGGTAATCACTAGAGTCACCACCGCACAAATGAATGCCATTACCCCACCTTCTGGCGCTTTGGTGTACAATACCGATGTAGGATGCCTGCATTATTATAAAGATGCCGAATGGGTAAATGTATGTGAAAGCGTGGCAGAATCGCTCCCTATTACTGCGGGAGACTCTACTATTGTTATCACGCCCAACAATAATACTCAGGAGATAAGAGTGGGAGAAATTAGGGGGGATCAGATTGTAGATGCCACTATTTTTGGCCAAGATTTAGCCAACGGGTCCATAACTCAATCTAAGCTAGGACTTAATTCCGTTGGAGCCGCACAATTACGGGAAAACTCTGTAGGCAATACCGAGCTGGCAGAATTCTCTGTGGGTAGTGTCAATATTATAGACCAAACCATACTACCCAAGCACATGCAACCTGGGGGGTTTAATCAATTGCTTTTTACCAATAATGATGGACAGGTATTGTGGGTAAGCAGAGATCAAATAGGAGCTACTATTGCAGACCAGCTTACCATTAAAGGAAAAGGTATTGCTGCAGATCCGTTAAAGGTTGCAGATACAGTACTACAAAGAATAACCAAAAACGCCCAGGGTCTAAATACCAAGGAGAACCTTAGCAATAAATCTGATAATATTATTTTAGGAACTTCCTCTGTTAAGTACCCTACAGAACGGGCGGTAAAACTTTATGTAGATAATAAGCTAAATGAAATTGGTGGCAACGTAGAAGACAATCAGGAATTATCTTTAAACGATCAACATATTTTAGCGATTGAACGTGGAAATACGGTTGATTTAAGTAAATACAAGAATCAGAAATTAAGTAGATCGGGAGATAAGATTTCCTTAACCGATGGCGGTCCAACTATAGACTTATCTGATCTTCGCGCAGGCGGAGGCGGAGGCGGTGGTGGGGGTCCAGACAGAGCAGTTACACAAGTAGAATTAGTAGACAGCAACTTAAACTTTACGGGAGAGGCTGGAGCCTTTTCGGGCGAAATAGATTTATCAGTAATGCCTGGTTATGGTGTTATTTCTGAGGTGACACTAAACGGATCTAACTTAGAATTCACGGGCATAGGTAAAGCCTTTAACGGCAGCATTCCTCTCCCTAGCGGGGGTGCTAATGGAGCAGTAGCAGATGAGGAAACCTTATCTGGATTAGGAACCGATTCTGACCCTCTAAAGATTAAACCTGCTAATGGCACCTTACAATATTTAATAACTGATGAAAACCAAACAGTGCAATGGGCACCCATACCAGCAGATACTGGTGGTAGCGGCACTGTAAAAGTTGATGGAGTTACTATTACTGGAACAGGTGCAGACGGCAACGAACTAAAAATCACTCCGGATTCACCTGGAAAATACCTCACAACACATCCGATTACTGGAAATGTTTATTGGGCCGATCTCCCCCCAGGATCAGGGGGTGGTGGCGGAGGTATTACCGATATATATGTTGATGGTAAAACTATTCGAGGAACAGGAGAAATAGAGGAATCTAAGAGACTAAGAGTAGCAGAGAGTGGGATTACAACCTTACAAATTAAAGATGGTACTATTTTAAGTGAAGATATTGCACCAGGTGGGGCGAACAAGGTCCTAAGAACCAGTGCAGACGGTACAGCTGTGATTTGGGATGACCTTCCTACCGGAGGGGGTGGCGGAGGCGGAACGGAAAACCAGACGATTTCCGCATTTGCATTTAATGACACTACTAATGAGCTAACCCTAAGCCTTTCGGGAGGAAGCACGGGTATAGCAGACCTTTCCTCGTTATCTGCTGAAGGTGCCGACAATCAACAATTAACCTTGGAGCCTGGTAATATATTATCCCTTGAACGTGGAGGAACCGTTGATCTATCTAGCTTAACTGGAGGCGGTGGCACCCCTGACCTAGCAAGTGTTTTAGCTACTGGAACTGATGCTGGCGCTAGTCTGATTAAAAACTTACTTGATCCTTCAGAAGCCCAGGACGCTGCTACAAAAAACTACGTCGATTTAAGTATTGCAAACAGTGGAAGTACTGATAATCAGAATTTAACAGGTGCTACCCTTGGTTTGGATAATGTTTTAAAAATTGATATCGAAGATGGCAACTCAGCAACCGTTGACCTAACTCCATTAACTATTGGAGGTGGAGCAGATGGCGTCATTACTTCAGTAGAATTAAATAATACTAGTTTAGATTTTACAGGTACAGACACAGCTTTCAATGGTTCTATTGATTTATCTGCTCTATCTGGCGGCGGTTCTAATCAAAATTTGGCAGAAGTCTTAACTACAGGAACAAGTGCAGGCAACAATCCTATTAAGGACTTACCAAATCCTACAGATGCACAAGATGCTGCTACGAAGGATTATGTTGATAATAGCACAAATCAACTAACCAATTTAGCTTTTGATTCCGCAAACGGTATTTTAACCTTAACTAACCCAGCGACTGAAGGTAACGAAATTGACCTAAGTGGTTTGGGAGGTGGTGCCGACAATCAACAATTAACCTTAGAGCCTGGTAATATATTAACCCTTGAACGTGGAGGAACAGTTGATTTATCTGCTCTATCTGGCGGCGGTTCTAATCAAAATTTGGCAGAAGTCTTAACTACAGGAACAAGTGCAGGCAACAATCCTATTAAGGACTTACCAAATCCTACAGATGCACAAGATGCTGCTACGAAGGATTATGTTGATAATAGCACAAATCAACTAACCAATTTAGCTTTTGATTCCGCAAATGGTATTTTAACCTTGACTAATCCAGCGACTGAAGGTAACGAAATTGACCTAAGTGGTTTGGGAGGTGGTGCCGACAATCAACAATTAACTTTAGAGCCTGGTAATATATTAACCCTTGAACGTGGCGGAACAGTTGATTTATCTTCTCTATCTGGAGGGGGCGGTTCTGATGGTGCTATTACTTCAGTAGAATTAAACAATACTAGTTTAGATTTTACAGGCACTAACTCAGCTTTCAGCGGTTCTATTGATTTATCTGCGCTTTCTGGTGCAGGTGTTGATCAAGATTTGGCAAGTGTTTTAGCTAGTGGAACAGATGCTAACGCTAATCCTATACAAAATTTAGCAGATCCTACTGTAGCACAAGACGCTGCTACAAAAAACTATGTTGACAATCAACTATCTGATTTATCTTTTGATTCAGATAACGGTATTTTAACCTTAACCAATCCAGCAACAGCGGATAATGAGATTGATTTGAGTGGCCTGGGAGCTGGTACAGACAACCAGCAATTAACACTAGAATCAGGCAACATATTAACCCTTGAACGTGGAGGAACAGTTGATTTATCTGCTCTATCTGGTGGGGGCGATTCTGATGGTGCTATTACCTTAGTAGAACTAAACAATACTAGTTTAGATTTTACAGGCACTAACTCAGCTTTCAATGGTTCTATTGATTTGTCAACGCTTCCAGGAGTTAGCGGTACAGATGACCAAAAAGCTATAGAGGTACCTGTTGATGCAACACCGTTAAATTATACACCTGATGCTGCAAATGTTGAAGCTCACCTCATAGGAATAGATGCAGCTCTTGCCTCAGGCACCGGAAATCCGACCGATGAACTCAACACTAACTTTGTGGTCAA